>NZ_JAQWXX010000012.1 GCF_029254265.1 Algoriphagus sp.
GCAGATCAGATTGCGGGATCTGTACAGAAAGGTATGGGGAATCTCCTCGGGGACCTGGTTATCGTCATCGTAATGGGTGCGATGCTAGGCAAGCTAGTCGCGGAGTCAGGGGCTGCACAGCGTATCGCAGGAACCCTGATGAAAATCTTTGGAGAAAAATACATCACTTGGGCTATGTCTCTAACCGGTCTGATTGTAGGAATCCCACTCTTTTATAATGTGGGCTTCGTCCTCTTGGTACCCTTAGCATTTACCGTAGCATATCAGTATAAAATATCTGCAGTCTATGTAGGGATTCCACTGTTGGCCGCATTATCTGTAACGCATGGATTTTTACCGCCACACCCTTCACCTGCTGCACTTGTAGCCCAATTTGAAGCCAATATGGGCCTGACTCTTTTTTACGGATTCTTAATCGCAATCCCTACCATCATCATTGCAGGACCTATTTTCACCAGAACACTTAAAAATATTGAGGCAAAACCATTAAAGACTTTTCAGGCAGAAACCAAACCTGAAGAACAACTACCAGGAAAAACAAATAGCTTTTTAACTGCTTTATTACCTGTTTTCCTCCTAGTAGGCACGACAGCACTCAGCTTAAATACACCCGAAGAGAGTCCATTTGCAAAGCTGATTGGCTTCATCTCCAATCCGGGTATTGTAATGTTGATCTCGGTTTTGGTAGCGACCTACACCTTGGGTTTGCGCCGCAAATTCAGCATGCCTCAGCTCATGGATATCTACACTATAGCTACCAAAGATATCGCAATGATATTGCTGATAGTGGCAGGTGCCGGAGCTTTGAAACAAATATTTACGGATACCGGAGTAAGTCAAGTGATTGCAGAAAGCTTGCAGACTTGGGATATTCATCCGCTGATCCTAGCATGGATCATCACAGCAATCATTCGAGTTTGTGTAGGATCTGCAACCGTAGCTGGATTGACCACAGCGGGCATAATCGCCCCACTAGTGACTACAATGAATGTAGATCCAAATCTTCTTGTGCTGTCAATAGGTGCTGGGAGTTTAATGTTTTCTCATTTCAACGATGCCGGATTCTGGATGTATAAGGAATTCTTCAACGTGAGCATCAAAGATACCATCAAATCTTGGTCCTTGATGGAGACACTCGTAGCAGTCATAGGACTTGCCGGAGTGTTAATTCTTGACCTTTTCGTATAAATTCAACTCTTAAATAGAATATAATGGAAACCCCCGAAAGTAACTTCACTAAAACTGGATTAACATTACCGCCTGCTCCAAAGCCCTTAGGAGTGTACAAGCCTTGTCTTGTGGATGGCAAATATCTCTACCTCTCCGGTCACGGAACCGTCCAATCAGACGGCACATTGATCATCGGAAGAATCGGTGAAGACATGGATCAAGAACATGGAAAACTTGCCGCAAGACAAGTGGGATTGGCTATGCTGGCGACTATCAAAGCCAATCTAGGTTCTCTGAATCGAGTCAAAAAAGTAATCAAAGTGCTCGGGATGGTAAATTGTATATCCACTTTTGAAAAGCACCCCTATATCATCAATGGCGCCAGCGAATTATTTGCCCAAGTTTGGGGCGAAGAAAATGGAATAGGGGTACGGTCTGCAGTAGGAATGGGTTCATTGCCTGATAATATACCAGTAGAAATCGAGGCTATGTTCGAGCTTCACGAGGGAGCTTAATGCTCCACTAGGGATTTGTACGATTGGAAAATACTTAGGACATCCTTGACGTAGTTGACGGCAAGGTGCCCTTTTGCAAAACCGCTTTTGACAACTGGATCTTTGTAATATTCTGGGTCACTTTTCAATTCTAAGAATTGAGATACTTCGGACCAGCTCTGAGTACTTTTTCCATATTTCAGAGTAAGTCTCCAGGCATCTTCGACATGCCCGTGACCAATGTTGTATGAAGCGAGGATAAATTTCAATCGCTCATTGACATCAGGTACTCGTTCAATCCAAAACTTATCCAAATAGCGAAGATATCTGACACCTCCAAGAAGTGACTCTTGCGGGTCATTTGGATTGGTGACTCCAAAACGTTCCAGAGTTACAGGCATTAATTGAAGTAAACCCTGGGCACCGGCATAGGAAGTAGCCGTAGTATCAAACCTCGATTCTTTATATACTAATGAGGCAAGTAATCTCCAGTCCCACCCCAGTTGCTCTGCTCCCACTTTGATTATTTCATCGTATTCGGAAATTTGATTTCCTGCAAGGGAAGAGAAAGGACTTGTATTTCGGAAATAAGAGTTTTTTGAGTTTCTAAAGTACTTTGAATAAAGGTCTGGAATAAATCGCTTTTGCTTTTCCACCATCCACTCATTCAGTTTTTCTAGCAGAATCGGTGAGTTTTCACGAACGACCCAGGCAACTTTTCCCTCATCGCTTATTTTCCAAGAAATATCCAAGCCCTCATAATAGGTAGCATTTGCCATCGCAATATTTTGATCGGCAACAGTCCATTTGATTTGACCATTTACAACTTGATCTATCAGTACTTCTTCTTGATCTTTAGATGCTTTTACCGTAAATGCGAGATTAAGGGAATCTTTTATAGCAGTTAGTTTACTTTGATACACAGTCCCTTCTCTTACAAAGATGGTATCATTTGCTAACTGCTCCCAAGATTTGATTTTCCCTTCTTTTTCACGTCCAACCAGAAGGGTTTTCATATTACCAAGGGGAATAGAAAAGGAATTTCCTAGGGCTCGCTGAGGATTCTCTTCCAGATTCATCGCAATCAAATCAACCTTTCCATTTTCTAAGAAATCAAAGGCCGCATCAATATCAGAAACCAACACCAGTCTTAATTGTACATCCAATCGCTTGGCAAGATCTCTTAGCAATTCGTACTCGTAACCCATCCTTCTCCCTCGATAGATATAATAACCTGTGGTGTTATTATCTACCGCTGCGCGGATAAATCCTCTCTTTTGAATTCCAGGGAGATCAAGGATATAGGTATCTTTAGTCAATTTGACCCCGAAATTCTTCTCGAGGAAAGTACATTGTACCCCAAAGAAAAGAAGTACAAAAACTAAAGTAAATAGAATAGAGGCTCTTTTCATTAAGTTGGGTCACTGAAACCCAGGATGTTCTGAAGCCCATTTGGCAAATGCTATGCCAAAAGAAAAAGTAAGGAATTGTTAAAAAAAGCAAATAAAAAAATGGGCAGCCGTATTTTCAGCTGCCCAGTATATTTAATTTTCTGCAGGAATGTCAAAAGGGGCAAAACTATTCTGGAAGAAAATTTTCCCAGAAAGTCTTCTAAGCTCAATTTCTTGTTCCTTAATATTGAAAATGGAAGTAATCAAACGATTCTGGGCAGTAAGCAAGTTAACCTGTGCATCTCTGAATTCGAGATAAGAAGAAATTCCCAAACGGAATCTCTCCAAGGCTATTTCTGTACTTTCTTTTGCAGTTTGATAGTTCTTCTTTTCTACCTCAAGAAGGTTCTTGTTCGTCAGATAGGTATTGTAAGACCGATGAATATCCGATTTGAGTTGCACTTCAAATTGGTCAGTCGCATAAGACTGGATCTTTTGTTGGACCTTTGCATTTTGGATTCGTCTATTCAGTGTCAATCCACTGAATAGATTCACAGTGATATTACCTCCACCATTGAATCCTTGACGCTGATTCTGAATCAAAAATCCTGCATCTGAATTGGAAGTGTTATTAACGTAATTCCCATTTAGATTTAAGATTGGTAATCTAGAAGCACGAAGTTCCTTCATTTGAAGAAATGCAACATTTTCTGCTCGCTGGGCAATCAATAAATTCTTGTTTTCGGTAAATGCATTTTCCTCCAAATCAAGAAGAAGAAGAGGATCACCAATCAAAATCGTGTCTTTCACAGTGAATTTGACATTCGGGTCCAATGCCATCAATTCATTTAGATTCACCCGAGCATTTTGGATAATCTGCTCTTGGGTCAAAAGCAAAGTCAAATCTGAATTGTAATCTACCTGAGCAGTCAGAAAATCTCTCTTGCCTGCACCGCCGAGTTCGTACTGAGCCTGTGCAATATCTAATCTGGATTGGCTGAGCTCCAAAGTATTTTTAAGGACTTCGTAGCGTTGTAGCTCCAGCACTAGTCTGTAATAAGCTGAAGAGATTCCGGCAACAGTATTCTCTACCACAACTTTGGTCTCTAGCTCAGAGATCTCTGTAAGTTGGCCTAGGCGCTTCATGACAATAAAGCTCTCTGGCCTAAAGCCATAAATCGCTGCTACGGTGAAATTTTCATTTCTCGATTTCGCATTGTCTATCTGTCTAGGCTCAGGATCGTTTACAAATTTTTGAGTGACGTCCTCCTTACTGAAGTTTCTCAGATAAGTCGCATCGACTCGAGGTAAAAATAAATCTCCAGTGCCAATTTTTTCATCTCCTTCGCGTAGCGTAATAGTTTCCACTGCAATTTTCACCTGCAAATTGTTTTCCAGACCCATTTGAATCGCCTTTTCCAAATCAAGAGATTCTTCACTTTGGGCAAATAAACAGGTAGAAATGCTACTCAATAAGAGCAATAGGGTAATTCTCTTCATTAAATTCGTGCTAGTCTAGCTTCTTTTGAAGTCAAGTATGTGTAAATAGCTGGGATAATAAATAAAGTCAAGATAGTCGCTAACGCCAATCCTCCAATTACAGTCGCTCCCATTGGCACTCGGCTTTCCGCTCCTGCTCCAAGTGCCAAAGCAATTGGAAGAATACCAAGGATAGTTGATAAACTAGTCATTAGAATCGGTCGGAATCTGGCGACAGCTGCTCCAAAGATTGCTTCGTTAACATCCATTCCTTGTGCTTTTCGCTGATTTGCAAATTCAACGATTAGAATTCCATTTTTTGTCACCAATCCAATCAACATGATAATTCCAATCTGGCTGAAAATATTCAAGGTATAGCCGAAAAACCATAGCGTGAACAAGGCTCCAAAGAGCGCAAGTGGTACGGTAAACATGATCGTCAAAGGATCTCTAAAGCTCTCAAACTGAGCAGAAAGAACTAGATAAATCAAAATCAAAGCAAAAATGAAAGCGAATAGCAAGCTATTGGAGCTTTCTCGAAATTCCTTGGAAGGTCCAGCCACATCTGTAGAGAAAGAATCATCAAGGACTTTAGCCGCTATTCGATCCATTTCATCCAATCCATTTCCAATGGTATATCCTTCAGCAAGATTAGCTGAAACCGTCGCGCTTACGAATCTATTATATCTATACAATTGTGGTGGCGTACTTTTTTCCACTACACGGACAAGGTTATCCAGTTGAATTAGCTCGCCATTGTCTGCTCTTACATAAAGCATCCGAAGATTAACCGGCTCATTTCTATCTTGAATTTGCATTTCACCTACTACCTGATATTGCTTTCCTTCTCGGATAAAGTAGGCAAATCGCTGCCCTGAGTAAGAAAGCTGAAGCGTACGAGCGATTTCCTGTACAGAAACACCAACATTTCTTGCTTTCTCACGATCGATCTCAATCTCTAACTCAGGCTTGGTGAATTTCAAATTTATATCAGAGAAAATAAAGGCAGGACTTTGACTGGTCTCTTCCAAAAAGGTAGGTATGACCGCTTTCAATTTGTCCAAGGTCGGTGCTTGTATGACGTATTGCACTGGAAGACCACCTCGCCGATCTCCAATAGACTGTGCTTGAGAAGCAAAAGCCCTAACAGAAGTAATGGTTCTCAGCTTCTGGTTAACTTGATCATAGATCTGTTGTTGGGATCTTTCTCGCTTATCCGCATCTGTCAGAATCATTCGGATAAACCCAGAATTAGTACTTGCAGTACCAAAACCTGGTGAAGTCACACTAATCATTCTGATTCGTTCTTCCTGTGGTATTTCCTCCATGAAATCACGGGTCAATTGATCGATTACCGGATCCATATAGCCAAAAGTTGCTCCCTCAGGACCAGCCATATTGATTCGTATTTCTCCCCGATCTTCGGTTGGGGCTAGCTCTGTTTGGATATTGTTGAATAACCAATAAATCCCAAATCCCATCAATCCAATGAATACAAATGCAACCCAACGAACTTTCATAAATCCGGTTAAGGCTTTATCATACTGATTGTTGATCCAGACAAATCCGGGCTCAGTAAAATTGTAAAACGCATTATGCTTTTCTCTTCTTTTGAGCAATTTAGAGCTTAGCATCGGGGTCATAGTCAATGCTACGAAGGAGGAGATTATCACGGCCCCAGCCACTACAATTCCAAATTCTTTGAAGAGTCTTCCCGTCGTTCCCGTCAGGAAAATCACCGGAAGAAATACCGCTGCCAAAGCAACTGTAGTAGCTATAACTGCAAAGAAAATTTCCTCAGATCCTTTTTCTGCAGCTTCTTGTGGATTTTCTCCCTTCTCTATTCGGGTATAAATATTCTCCAAAACGACAATGGCATCATCAACCACCAAGCCTATGGAGAGAACAATCCCCAAAAGTGTCAAGACATTGATAGAAAAATCCATCAAATACATGATGAAGAACACTCCGATTAAGGAAATAGGAATTGTCAAGACTGGAATGAAAGTCGTTCTCCAATCTCTAAGAAATAGGAAGATGATTGCAACCACCAAAAAGAAGGCAATAACTATCGTCTCTTGTACTTCAGCTATTGAATTTCGAATGTATTTAGTCGCATCATAAGTAACTTCGATTGTTACATCTGAAGGAAGATCTTTTTTAATGCTTTCAACTCTCTTGTAGAATTCATCCGCGATCTCAATACTGTTTGATCCAGGTAAGGGTACTAGAACTACCACAACCATTGGAGTATTGTCGCTTTTCAAAACTGTTCGCTCATTCAAAGCGGTAAGTTCTGCTTTGCCAATATCTTGAAAACGAACAATATTATTTTGATCTTCTTTAATAATCAAGTCATTGAATTCCATCGGTGAACTCAAACGGCTTTTTGTCCTTACCGATAATTCAATGGTTGATCCTTCGATTCTTCCAGAAGGTAATTCAACATTTTCACTCTGTACTTTTTGGAGAACATCTAAAGGAGTCACTCCGTAGGATGCCATTTTAAGGGGATCCATACGGAGACGGATGGCATATTCCTTATCTCCCCAAATCTGTACTCTACTTACACCAGGGATAGTCTGAAGTCGCTCTTTGAAAATATTATCTGCCAAATAGGAAACGTCAAGAAGACTTCTGACTTCACTCTGGACACTCAAATAAATGATTGGGTTGGAATCAGCATCAGCTTTAGATACTACTGGAGGTTCAGCATCAGGTGGCAAATTTCGCTGAGCTCCTGCAACTTTATCCCGGACATCATTTGCCGCAGCTTCAAGATCAGCTCCGACATCAAATTCTACGGTAATATTACTAGTTCCATCATTACTGGTAGAGCTCATGGACTTGATCCCTTGAATACCATTAATAGCCTCTTCGAGTGGCTCGGTAATCTGGGCTTCGATGACATCTGCATTGGCACCTGTATAAGCAGTCCTGACAGAAATTACTGGTGGATCCACGCTTGGATATTCTCGTATGCCGAGTAAACTGATACCAATCACTCCAAAAAGAACGATTGTTATCGACATCACGATGGCCAATACTGGCCTATTGATACTCAAACTAGAAAGACTTGCCATATTAGTTTGTATTTGTGATTTTCAAAGGGGACCCAGGCCGAGCCTGAAGCACACCTGATGTAAGTACCATATCTCCTTCTTCCAGACCCTTAGTGATTTGAACTTGACTTTCGGTACGAGTTCCTATTTCTACACTTCGTTCTTCAGCCTTTTGGTCCTTTCCTACCACAAAGACTTTATAACCTTGAAGCTCCGGAATTACCGATTCTGCAGGCACCATTAATGCATCATCTATTTCGCCTAATACAAATCGAATCTTAACAAACATTCCTGGAAGGAATTTACCTCCTTTATTAGAGCTTTGAGCTCTTAGTTTCAAGGTCCGGGTAGCTGCATCGATTTGTGGTTCAAAAGCATAAACTTTACCTTCTGCCTCATCCTTGGTTGCCTCACTTGAGAAGAAAACCGGAGCACCAACTTCTACCATGTTTGCATATCGCTCTGGAATAGAAAATTCAATTTTAATAGGATCCATGCTTACTACAGTTGCTATAATATCATTGGACCCAATCACACTACCTTCACTGACCTGGCGAAGACCCAATACCCCATTAAATGGAGCTCTGACAATAGTCTTTTGGATTTGAGCTTCTACTAATTTCAGATCTGAGAGTGTTGTGTTGTATTGGTTCAAGACGATGTCATATTCTTCCTGGCTGATAGCTTCACGTGCTAAAAGTTGTTTCTGACGATTCTCCTGACTTTCGAATAGCTTTTGGGTATACTCTAATTTTTGATATTGTGCCTGAAGATCATTGTCATTCAAATAAAGTAACGGCGTACCTTTGGAGACATATTGTCCTTCTTTGAAGGTAATCCTCGTGACCAAGCCTGAAACTTCAGGTCTCAGTGATACCGATTCATTGGGAAGAATAGTCCCAGTTACGTTCAGTTGATTCTTCAACGTTTCCTTTTTTAACGTAATTACCGTGACTGGTAATTCTGTAGCTCCTGCCGGAGGACCAGAAGGAGCAGCCGGGCCTGAATTAGTACCACTGTTCCATCTTGGATAAATGTAAATGACCGCGATAATGGCGACTAATGCTACGATTAATAGGGTTTTGGTTTGCTTATTCATTTAGAATAGTTGGAGCTTAATTACTGTGATTTTGAATAAATGCAAGCGATAAATGATTGAATTCGTAGGGACGTTCGACGTTCACCACATGCCCACATTTTTCTAGAATGGTTAATATTGAATTTTTATGAGATTTAATAATGTGCCTTACTGGCTCCAAAAACATTACATCTTGATCACCCATGACATACAATGTTGGAATCCCAAGATCTGACTCTTTGAAATATCTCAATAATGGATTTATATCTTTGGTAAGTTTGAACCATCGAATAAACTCTTTCTGGCAAAGTTTCTGGGCTTCTTGGATAAATAGATTCCGAGATTCAGCATGCTGCTTTCTTGGCATAATGACAAAAGCGAAGAGCTTATAAAGCCACATAAAAGGAATGATTCGCTTAAAGGCGTTTCCTAGAAAAACCAAGATTCTCGATTGGGTTGTCAATCTGGTTACTGCGCCTGCTAATACAAGCGATTTTACCCTATGTTTTTCTAATTCTGCCAATTGCCTGACCAATATTGTTCCGAGAGAAACTCCCATGAAATGCGCAGGCGGAATCTGTAATTCATCGAGCACTTCAATAATATCTTCAGTAACAGCAGTGAAGGTGTATTCCTCATTATAGATCGCTTTTGGGAGATCCACAGATTTGCCATGACCTCTCAGATCAATGAGTAAAAGATTAAATTGTTTTTTGAAATCCTTCAACTGCTTGTACCATACTGCAGAGGAACCTCCTGCGCCATGGATAAAAACTACCCATTCTTTACTCGTTTGATGGTCAAATTTCTTGTAATACAACATGGAAGGTTAACTCAAGCAACTAGTGAATGGTTCTGAAAAGTAAAATTACGAGTATTTATAGCATCTTTTTCATAAAAAGTACTGGAGGCAAATCTTAAACATCAAAGGAAAAATAATGGGATATCTATCCTAAGTTTTTCATAAAAATAAATTCATAAGATTTAGACGAGATACTAAAAGGGTGTTTTATTTCGTCAAAAAGGCTGTTGTATAAATATCCATTCAAAAATTTCCATTTTTCCAAATCATTTACTGAGAATCAATTACCAAGGGAATCCAAAGTTCAGCTATTTAAAAAAACCTTCATAAAACAACTTATTACTCATAAACTCCAACCAATGGTAGTCTGGAAGACATAATCCAATGCTGTAGCACCTTCTATCGGCTGATTGTCACAGTTTAAGGTAGTTCCCAGCTTTAGATAGATATCTTTTGGAAAGTCGTATTTCAAATCAAACTTAAAGTCTGTTCTAAAACGGCCTTCTTCAGTAAAGCTTGGGTAGGCTACTACTTGGGTAAGTAAATTCAAATCTCCGATATCATATAAGTTCAATTCTGAACCGATAAATGCTTCCCCTGATCTTCTGTTTGGTGAATCATCAAAATAAGTTTCATTGTTAAAGTTAACACCGGCTTGAAATCCGAAATAGGTCTTATTAGTATGAATAACGTATTTACCAACCCCGACTTTATTACCTGTTCGCAATCGAATCAACTGCTCAGTATTTGATAAGAAGGTGATATTATAAAGGAGAAACCAATCTTTTGGTAAGAAGAAATTAAATGTAATATCTGCATCGGTACGTTTTACGGGTTCGACTCCATCTTGATTTGATCGTAGTGAATTGAAGGAGGAACCTAATTTCCAACGGTCCGCTAAGTACCCCAACCCGCTTCTAACACTGAACTGCTTTAAGTTATTTGCTTTAGTAACACTCCAGCCAAGGTCAATATTAGCAGATAATCTGCTCCAAAAACCATCATCAAGGGCATTCAAATAAACAACTTCCTGCAGATCAACCTGTACTTTACCCCCCAATGGTTTTTCTAGATTTTTATCCTCCTTTTTCTTTTTCAGGGAAATATTTAGCAACTCTTGTGGATCATAGGTATCTATAATCGCATGAAGCGAATCGACACTATTAATGCTTCCGTTATAGCGTTTTCCAGAGGAAAGTGTAATCAGGAATTTTGTCTTTGAAATTATTTTCTTTACTCCAGACCAAGAAACTTTAAAATCTGAATCGGAATAATCCGTCTCTATAATCAATACCCCCTTATCCATACTTTTTACCTCTCCGACGATCAAATCATTGTTACTTAAAATAAGAGAATCAGTCTGTGCATGTGATCCTACTGAAAAAGCGAAAAATATTAAAATTAGAAATTTTTTCATATCGCAGAATTTGATCAAATAATAAATTGAATTAGGATGAACAAAGCAAAAAAAAACACCCCGAATTTGGGGTGTTTTTAATTGAAAACTTGTAAGGATTAGTTAAATATATACCTAACTCCAAGTTGCATTCTCCAAGTATCACCTAAAGAAGTTGAGGTTCTGAAGGTTTGAGTTGGGAAGTTACTTGTTCCTGGAATGGTGTTCAGTCTGTATTGAGGCTGACCAGAACTATTTACTCCTCTATAATTCAAGAGATTTTCTTGGAAAGCGAATTTCTGAATTCCCCAAGAAGAGTTGAATAAGTTACCAATGTTAAGGATATCGATAGAGAACTGAAGTTTGTTTTTCTTGTCTTTAGAAAGAACAAGATCCTCAGTGATTCTAAGGTCAAAACGATTTACAAAAGGTCTCAAAGCACCATTTCTTTCAGCAATCGAACCTCTGTTTTGACTCAAATACTCATCTTGATCGATGTAAGCGTTAAGCAATTGTGCTTGCTCAGCTGCTGTAATAGTTCTTCCTCCAACAGAAAACTCTTGGAATACCAACTCATTTGCGTTAGTTGGAATATACATCAATCTATTAGATGCATCTCCAAAATTTCCAGAATAAGTATAAGAGAATCTACCTGCATCAGAACCTTCATAGAACAATGTAATTGTAGTATTATCTGTCTGATAAGACAATGAACCTATCACTCGATTAGGGATATCAAATCCTGCAAATCCTAATTCAGGATTATTTCTGTCCACCTGAACAGTTGCAGGCCATAGTGAAATAGCTTGTGATCCTCCTGCTGCATCTAAATCTCTAGATCTAGATCTTGTGTAAGCAACCATTGCACTGAAACCGTTATCAAATTGCTTTTGAAGTTGAGCTGTGATAGAGTAATAATCTGCTTTCTCACGGGCATTTGTCAAATAGAACACGTTTCTAAAGTCGGAATCATTCGAATAGTTAGTTCCATTCCAATAAGGTCGTTCATCTGGACCTGATAGCGTTCCATCAGGAGTTCTTACCACTGGATTGTAAGCAATTGGAGTAGATACATCCTGAGAATAGATAAATTCTAAAGTACCAATTATCCCAAAAGGTAGTACTTGATCCACTGCAAAGTTGGTTCTCCAAACTTGAGGAAGCTTGAAATTTCTATCTGTTAAATTAAGCTCATTCGAAAGAGACTGATCAGGATTCTCAGGATTACCGTAAGTTACATCTGGGTTGAATACATAGTTTGGTCCTAAAGCAGCTTCTACACCAGATCCCTCATAACCAAGACCACCTCTTACTACACCCGAACCATTCACCTGGTTTGACAACCATACGAAAGGAATACGTCCTGAGAAAATACCTGTTCCACCTCTTACTTGTGTAGATCTATCACCATTTACATCCCAATTAAAACCTACTCTTGGAGACCATAGAGGATTCACTTTAGGGAATTGGCTTACGTCAGGAGTGATTGTTCCGTCAGGAGTATCAAACGTTTTATTCAAATTATCCAACAAAGTATTGGTTGGAATATTGATTGGATAGAATGGGAAATCAACTCTTAGACCACCAGTCACTTTTAAATTTTGATTAATTTGATATTCATCTTGTACATAGATACCAAACTGACCGAAATTGGTATTATCCACTGGAGGTGTAGTAGAACCGTCCAATGCATAACCTTTTGCAAAAGCTTCAGGGTAAGCACCTGGAGTACGATCAATCACAGTACTTACAAAGTCCGCATAGGAATTGAATCTATAGAACCCATTAAATACCGGGTTAAATGCATTCTTGAAAGTCATATACTCGAAGTTAACACCGAAAGTATACGTGTGCTTTCCTTTGTATATAGAGAAGTTGTCAGTAAAGTTGAAAATATTGTTTTCAAGTAAGTTACCTACTGTAAACAATTCGTTACCCATAGACATGTAATACAATAAATTACCGGAAGCATCTGGCTCTAATACTTCAATAAATGGGAAATTCTGGCCACCTGGAATACCTCTTTTGGGGTCAGTAATTGAAGTATATCCAATGTTAATTTGGTTGGACATATTTGTTCCAATTCTCGAGTTTACTTCTGCCACCCATGATTGTACTTTTCTGTCATTGGTATAGTTTGCATTTCTGAAGTTCATAGCTTCGATACCAGTTCTGGTAGTATTTCTATATCTAGTAGAAATATATCTGATGGAGTTACCATTAGTTGGCACATCAGTAAAAGCAGTGTAGTTATTATATCTCAAAGATACTTTATGGTTGTCATTTAAGTTCCAATCCAATCTTGCATTAAAGCGCTCTTGCTCTGATGCAAATGAATAGTTTTCGTAAGGCCCAGTTTCGTAATCATAGAGCTGTGAAAGCCTTTGGGATACAAATTCCAATTCCGAGGCTGGCACTCTAGAGATTGTCAAACCATCAGGCGTAAGTCCTGGACGAGAAGCTACTTTATTAAAGCTAGGTACAGCTTCTGTTTCCTTCTCATAAGAAGCGAAGAAAAATAATTTGTTTTTGATGATTGGGCCACCAACTCTAAATCCAGCAATCTCATTTTTAGAATCGCCGACGGATAGTCGAGTATCACCTACTTTATCACCAATCATTTGATCATTTCTTAGGAAATAATAAGCTGAACCAGAAAATTCGTTGGTACCTGATTTGGTAATCGCATTAACTGATGCACCAGTAAAACCACCTTGACGAACGTCAAATGGAGCGAGGTTAACTTGAACTTCCTCGATTGCATCAAGTGATATCGGATTTGCACCAGCAAATTGTCCTGATCCAAGACCGAAGTTGTTATTATAGATGTTACCATCTATGGTGTAATTATTGAATCTGCTTGAAGTTCCTGCAAATGATGTTCCATTAGACTGAGGAGTCAATCTAGTGAAATCATTGATGCTTCTATTGACTGTAGGAAGAGAGTTGATCTTATCGTTATTCAAGTTCAAAGCAGCTCCAGTTCTATCCGAATTCATCAATGCATCTTTACTTGCAATTACTTCAACTGCTTCAAGTTCCATTCCATCAGATAGTTCTGCATTTATAGTATAGGTTGAACCCAATCCTAATACGATTCCTTCGAATACTCGCTCTTCGTAGCCTACAAAAGAAATAACTACTGTGTAAGGACCGCCAACTCTCATGTTTGGAAGTACAAAACGGCCTTCTAAGTTACTTACTGCCCCATATCGG
Source organism: Algoriphagus sp. (assembly GCF_029254265.1). GTDB lineage: Bacteria > Bacteroidota > Bacteroidia > Cytophagales > Cyclobacteriaceae > Algoriphagus. The sequence goes on from NZ_JAQWXX010000012.1 coordinate 14,089, forward strand.
GTACCTGATGGCTGATGGGTGGCCACAATATTCGCTCCCGGAAGGGATTCACCTGTCTCGTCAGTTACTGATCCTTGAATGTTTGCAGTGGTTACACCTTGAGAGAAGGCGATTCCTGTGCTCAACACCAAGAGTAACAAGGACAATAAATTTTTAAGTAAATTTTGCCTCATAATTTGTTGATTTATGTAAGTTGGTTTGAATGTAATTCGACACAAAGGTAAAACCACCATTATTATTGGTTGGGTAGTTTAAGTTAAGTTTTCACATACAAAATTAACTTTTCTTAACATTAACTTAACATTGCAATCATGAAATATTCGATAAAAAAGTATTTTGAAAGGTCAAAAATTTCGATGAGTGGACTTATTTTTACTTTTCTCCCAATAATATTCTGTAGATTTTATTAAATATTATCAAATTGTTAAATGATAGAAAATCAAAATAGTATTTGGTTTTTAGTCATTTCAGGTTTTCAAAATTTTGAATTAATTTTATACTCAAAATAATCATCCATTGACTAGAAAAGGTATCATTTGGCTTTACGTGTTTTTGATAGCCATTTTAACGGACATAGCGTTTATTTTAGAGCATAATAACGAGTTAAGATTTTTTTCTAAACCGTTGGTTATTTTGTCTTTAGGAATATATTTTTTTCAGATAAGTAGGACAGTTTTTTCTACACTTCTCACAAGGACAATTCTCTCTGCATTATTATTTTCCTGGATAGGTGATATACTACTACTTTGGGAAGAGTTTTTTCTATTCGGTTTGGGTGCATTTTTGATTGCACAAGTTTGCTACATCATTGGATTCAAAGTAGCCCAAAAAGCACCTGAATCACTTTTCAATCATAATTTTGTAAAAACTTTCTTCATAAATCTACCTATCTATTTGGTAGCAGCCTACTTATATTATCTGATCCATCCTAATCTTGGAGGTTACAAAATGCCTGTAATTGTATATACGATCGCAATAGTAAGCATGGTCACCACGGCAAGAGAACGATTTGGAAAAAGTAACCCCGCTTCATTTTGGCAAGTATTTATCGGGGCTTCTCTGTTTTTTATTTCAGATGGACTGATTGCTCTCAATAGGTTTTATATTTCATTTCCTGAAGCTGATGTGCTCGTGATGGGGACCTATGCAATTGCTCAACTGCTTATCGTGATGGGAATTCGGGCACATTTAATCCAACCACAATAAAAAAGAGGCCTAAGCCTCTTTTAATTATTTTTTTAAACTTACTCGAATTGAAAGTTCTTCAAGCTGATCATCTGCTATTGTACTTGGAGAATCGATCATCACATCTCGACCTGAATTATTTTTCGGGAAAGCAATGTAGTCTCGGATGGAGTCTGAGCCTCCGAAAATCGCGCAAAGTCTGTCAAAACCAAAGGCGATACCTCCGTGTGGTGGTGCTCCATATTCAAAGGCCTCCATCAGAAATCCAAATTGCTTTTGCGCCTCTTCTGGAGTAAACCCTAAATGTGAAAACATCAATTGCTGCGTCCCACGATCATGAATTCTGATCGATCCACCTCCTATTTCAACACCATTAATTACCAAATCATAGGCATTGGCACGAACAGCTCCTGGGTCTGTCTCTAGCAAAGGTATATCCTCACGTTTTGGAGAGGTGAATGGGTGGTGCATGGCATGGAATCGCTTTGTCTCCTCATCCCACTCCAACAATGGAAAATCAACTACCCAAAGTGGTTTAAATATATTTCGATCACGCAATCCAAGCTCCTCGCCCATTTTCAGACGTAATTCTGAAAGTTGCTTTCGTACCGTATTGGCATCACCGCTTAATAAAAGCATTAAGTCTCCCGGCTCTGCTCCAAATGCATCAGCCCAGCCTTTTAAGTCTTCAGCGGAATAAAACTTATCTACCGTAGATTTGATAGTCCCATCTGGATTGTACTTCGCATAAACCAGTCCTTTGGCACCAATCTGAGGCCTTTTGACCCAATCAGTTAATGCATCAAGTTGCTTACGAGTATATTCAGCAGCTCCTTTAGCGCAGATTCCTATGACTAATTCTGCATCGTCAAAAATTGGGAACCCTTTTCCTTTTACCAACTCATTGAGCTCGACAAACTTCATATCAAATCGAAGATCTGGCTTGTCATTGCCATAATATTTCATGGCATCTGCATAAGTCATCCGCTTCACCTCCTCGAGTTCTACCTTCTTCACCTCCCGGAAAAGATGTTTTGTCAAACCTTCGAACGTGGAAAGAATATCCTCTTGATTTACAAAAGCCATTTCACAGTCAATCTGAGTAAACTCAGGCTGCCGATCAGCTCTTAAATCTTCATCACGAAAGCACTTGACAATCTGAAAATAGCGATCAAAACCAGAGACCATAAGCAACTGCTTAAATGTCTGAGGAGATTGAGGCAAGGCATAGAATTCACCTGGATTTACTCGGGATGGTACAACAAAATCTCTTGCGCCTTCAGGAGTAGACTTGATTAAAACAGGAGTCTCCACTTCAATGAAATCTTGCGCATCCATATATTTTCGAGTCTCCTGCATCATTCGATGACGCAGCTGCAATTTCTCACGAACCACATTTCTTCGAAGATCCAAGTAGCGGTATTTCATTCGAAGCTCATCCCCGCCGTCAGTTTCATCCTCAATAATAAAAGGAGGAATTTTTGCAGCATTGAGAACTTCCAACTTAGAAACTTTTATTTCGATATCTCCAGTTGGAATTTTATCATTCTTAGCAGTTCTTTCAATTACTTTTCCAGTCGCTTGAACAACAAACTCCCTACCCAAAGAGGCAGCTTTTTCAATCACCGATTTTTCAGTGGATTCTTCTTCAAAAATCAGTTGAGTCAGACCATAGCGATCACGAAGATCAACCCAGATCAACCCTCCTTTATTTCTAACCCGCTGTACCCAGCCGGCTAGTGTCACTTCTTGATTTACTTGATCTAAGCGTAATTCGCCACAGGTATGCGTTCTAAGCATTTTTTTGTCATTTTTTGGGAGGTCAAAGATAAAGAATTGACTTTGACAACACAGCTTTGATTGCAATTTTCGTAAGGATTTGGGAGATATATTTTAGAAAATTCATTTTCTCTTGTACTTACCTGAAAAAAAATTGGCTGAAAATCATTCTATTAGTTTTTTTCACATTTGATCACAACGAAATAAATCCTTAATTCATTTCGTTGGCATTATAGTTGCGAGTTTTCGCTATTAAGAAATCCTTTCCAAAAACTTGGAATAGAGTTTCTTTTTTCCTTTTTTGAGGTCTAATTACAATCACCCCTTATTATCAACACTTTATGAAAAATAAATGGATCGGAATTGCTGCAGTAGTAATACTAATAGGAGCGGCTTCCTCTCTACCATTTTTTAACTTTCAGACCCAAGACAAACCTGATGCTGAGGTATTGGAATTTCCTATCTCCGATTTAGAAAATGAAAAGGTTTACCTATATGGAATCGACGTTACAGGTCTTAATATTATAGAAGGGACTGTAGCAAAAAACCAAACTCTGGGCTCAATTTTAGCTCCTTTCAACGTCCCCTATCAAATCATTGACGAGCTAGCCAAGAAATCAAAATCTATTTTTGATGTTCGAGGCATCGCTTTCAATAAAAAATTCACGGTAATCACTCCGGCAGATACCACACAAGCTCAATTTTTTATTTATGAGCCAAATCCAGCCGAATATGTAGTCTTCAATCTAGACTCTATAGATATCTACAAAGCAGAGAAACCTGCTGAATATCGAACCAAAGAAGTTGGCGGAATCATCGAAAGCAATCTATCGTCAGACATGTCAAAGCAGAACATCACCTATGATATCGTCGATCAATTTGCTGATCTCTATGGTTGGTCTGTTGATTTTGGAGCACTCCAGAAAGGTGACAAATTCAAAGTCGTCTACGAAGAAAAATTAATTGATGGAGTAGTAGTGGGCGTTTCAGATATCAAACTTGCGTATTTTGAGCACAAAGGAGAGGAATTCCATGCTATCCCTTTCGAACAAAACGGAGAAATGAATTTCTTCGATCAGGAAGGGAATTCCCTAAAGAAAGCTTTCCTCAGAGATCCCCTTAAATACACCAGAATCAGTTCACGATACAATTTGAAAAGATTTCATCCTGTGCAAAAAAGATATAAAGCACATCTTGGAACAGACTATGCCGCAGCAACTGGAACTGAAATCCGATCTGTGGGAGATGGCGTCGTGACAGATGCAAAATATACTTCCGCAAATGGAAATTATGTAAAGATCAAACATAACGGCACCTACACTACACAATACCTTCACATGTCTAAAATCGCTAAAGGTATGAAACCCGGTCAGCGAGTAAAACAAGGACAGGTTATTGGATATGTTGGTAGTACGGGATTGGCGACAGGACCTCACCTTTGCTTTAGATTCTGGAAAAATGGGAAACAAGAAGATTGGTTGAGAGAGAAAATTCCACCATCTGAGCCTATTCTGGCTGCAAATCTTGTAGCTTTCAATGCAAAGAAAACTGAATCTCTGGAGCTTTTGGCTTCTATAAATCTAGCTGGAGAACCTGAAAAATTAGTAGCTAAAACCCGCTCTGGTAACAGCCCAGCCGGAGATTAAATACTTACTCATTTCTAAAAAAAGAAAAGGAGTTGGACGCCAGATTTTGGCTTTCAACTCCTTTTTTGTTGAGGTCTTTCAAAACAACAAAAACCTGAAAGCATCAATAATTTGAGGTAAAAATAACCATTTGATTTGATTTCATGCTTTGAAAGCTTAATCACCCGAATTTGGAAATGAGAATCATGAGTGAAATCTTAACTTGCAGGATCAATACATTTCAAGGTGGAAAACGAATCTTACATCCGAATCAATAAATATTTAAGTGAAGTGGGTTTTTGCTCCAGAAGAGAAGCGGATAAACTTTTGGAACAGGGACGAATCACTTTAAATGGTAAAATTCCTGAACTCGGCACCAAGGTCGGTCCAAAAGATCAAGTCGCTGTAGATGGTAAAAACGTGGGAAGACCTATCCAAAATCACACCTATATTGCATTCAACAAACCAGTCGGTATTGTCTCAACCACGGATGTCAAAGGCGAAAAGGATAATATCATTGATTTCATCGGGCATCCTCAGCGGATTTTCCCGATAGGCAGATTAGATAAGGACAGTGAAGGCTTGATCTTTCTTACTAGTGAAGGAGACATCGTAAACAAGATTCTAAGAGCCAAAAACAATCATGAAAAAGAATACGTCGTTACGGTAGATCGACCGGTAAATGATGAATTTGTTCGAAGAATGGGGGCCGGAATTCCTATTCTGGATACAGTCACAGATCCATGTAAAGTAGAACGAATCAGCAAGTTTAAATTCCGGATTACGCTTACCCAGGGATTAAATCGTCAGATCCGCCGAATGTGCGAGTATTTAGGATTCAAAGTCGTTCAACTCAAGCGAATCCGAATTATGAACATTCATTTGGATCTTCCAGTCGGAAAATGGAGAGATTTGACAGAAAAGGAATTAGCAGAATTAAATTCTTTGATTTCAGGTAGTTCGAAGACTTTTGATTAAAGCTTAGCCAACTTTATTTCACTTAAATTCCATGTGTATTGGTTCTGATAAATCTTGTCTATTTTGAAAATCCAAGGCTACGATTTGACCGCCTCTAAAGCATTCCGATCAGTCTCAAATTGAATAGAGCTTACACTTCTAATTATCCTTTGGATAAGGATTGTTTCTATACTTTGAATCACAAGAGTCAGAGCTCACATCGCTTTGATCTGCAGAGTTCCACACGATATGCATGCAAGCTTGCGTGCTTTCATTTTTCCAATATTCCGTACTTCGGCCAGGAGCGATATCCTGAATCCAATACGAGACTACAAGTCCCTTATCTTTTAGTTTTTGGCGCTCCTTTTCTATGGCCGCAGAATTTGCTGGTGCTGCTCCATCGTGGTAGGCATCCATTACCTTATGAGATGCTTCTATCCCAGCCTTACATTTCCCTTCATCGCCGGCTGTCACTTCGGTAACCACATGATCACCCTTTTTTTCAAAGGAAACCGAGAGACAACTATTCTCCTTTGCATTGTACCAAAGTTGTTGTTTTTTAAACAGGGAAGAACCTGCGATTTCGAAGCCTCGTTCGGCAAGAAGATTCTCAGCTTCTTCCAATTTTATACCTACCAAGTCGTTTTGAGAAGATTGGCCGAAGGAAAGCAATGGAATCAATAGGAACACTAGGCTAGCTAAAGCCCAATTTCTAAAAAAGGATGGCATGTTTATATGTGTTAGCTTTTTCATTTTGATTATTGTTAGTGTTTAGAGTAAATGTTAAATGCTGCTTTTCTAAATAGAGAATACTGTAAACCATATCATTTAATTTTTCAAGGACTTGCCTATTCAAAATTTGAAAAACTCAAGTTGTTCCCAATCCAGAATTTTTAGTGAGTTATCCAAATTACCTGAATAAACATCCAAGGTTGAAGGGTTTGATGGATAAGAATTACTTTCAAATGATACTTTTCTGTAGGATTTATTACTGTACAAAATCAGATCTCTCCATTCGTTCGTTTCTTCAGTGCTGATGTAAAGCGGAAAGTCTATTACGGTAAATCGAGTAATGACATTTCCTTGATTTGAGAGTAAAAACATCGTACACCCTCCGGAACCACAGAAATATGGTCCTGTAAGTCCAACAAAAATTTCTTTTTTGCCATCACCATTCAAATCAAATTGCTCATACTTAAACTTTCGACTTATAGTATCTATCCACTCCTTTTCTAAATCTTCTTTGAATTGATCCTTTAAGGTCATCCCAATTAACCGGGTAATATTTTCCTGATCATCCTGAGTATAGGGCATTGTTGATATACCATCCTGAGAAGCAATTTGGTCAGTTACTACTTTAGTAGAAGTTTGATTTTGGCAGGAAGTTATCCACAAGCCAAGGCACATGGAAATAAATAAATTTTTCATAGCGTTATAAACACCTAAAGCCCGAATAATCAGGCTTTAGGTAAGTTTGGCGGTCAATTTTTTTCTTTAGTCTATTAAAATCTCAGACCTGCAGTAAGGAAAAACCCTCTACCATTTCCAAGGTCAATTTGAGTAACATCAGCCTGAATGTTGGACAAAGACCATTGGTAGGAAGCGTCTAGGTAGAAGATGGCTATGTCTAAACCTGCGCCCGCAAATATGCCCACCTGTGGAGATTGAATATCATCGTCATCAGTATTATTCATGACAAAAAAACCAGAGGCTCCACCAAAAACTCGAAGTCCAGCTACAGAATCAGCATTCCCCAATACATCTAAGCCAACCGCTAAAGGAACCCTAATGCCGCTGTGACTCCCATCAATTGCTGCTCCCGGATCATTCGAGGTGAAGCTGAAAGAAGACTTCTGATAGAAAACACCTGGCTCAAAGTAAAACTTTTCTCCAAATGCAACGCTCGCTCCGACTTGCCACCCAGTCTCTCCAGAGACTGAAATTCCATCACCTGCTGATAAACTTGTAGTGTTAAAACCTACACCAGGTTTAATCTGAGTTTGGGCATGTACGCAAAAAACTGTTAGGCTAAGAGCAACAGTTAAAATCCATAATTTTTTCATAATGAATGGTTTAAAATTGAATTGGAATTTCGTCAATCCAGAAATAACAGATGTTTTTTTCTATATTTTAAAAATAACAGTTCCAGTTTTTTTTTATTAAAAGCGTTATTTTAGTTTGTTATTTCTTAAGATATGAAGACATTCATTATATTTTTTCTACTCAGATTTACACTACTTCCTGTTTTTTCACAGGACACATTATTTGTGAACAAACACCATTTCAATAGCCCAGTTCAAAATACTTTTGCAGCAAAAGAGACAATTTTTGCAAAAACAACTACTGAATTGTTCAAATTAGATAACAAAGAGTGGGTTCCAATTGATGAGGATTTTTCAAAGCCCTATGTGTTTTATAAAGAAAATTTTTACGAATCTGACTTTATCCCCAAATCTGAATTATTTGAAATAAGCTCCATGAAACAACTTATACCACAAAAAGGGAAGTTCATTGCAACTGCTGCAAGAGCTGGTTCAAGATTTTTTGTAGCCAGTGGAAGCGAATTATTCGAATACGAGATTAGGGATCACTATACGCGTTCTTACTTCAATATGTCCATCCGTGATATTTATATAGAAGATAGATTAAAGGTCATTTCAACCTATTCGGGTATATATGTAAATGATTCCATCTTACTGAATAATCCAAATTACTCCAATGGTCCACTTGTAAAAATAGACTCTTCTTACTTTTTGGTTTGGGACGAGATAAGCAAATTTTATCCTCCAGACTCTTCCAGAGTGATTCCAAACGGGACTAGTTTATTTGCAGGAAAAGCCAGAAAACTAATTCCCTGGAATGACCATACTATTGCTCTTCATACACAATTAGTATCCAAAGTACTTCCCGAATTTGAACTCCAGCCTATTCATCAGGGATTAGAATATTTGGATTTAGAAGTATATCAGGATGACCTCATCTTTTCAACTTTTCAAGGGCTTTGTCTGAGATGGGACGGAACGAAAGTCGATACATTAGCTAAAATCCCATCTAGGATACGAGATCTCTTTGCCATTGGGAATAGACTTTTATTGGCTTCTGACCTTGGGGTTTATGAGTTAAATAATGGTGAGCAAAACAGTCTAAAGAAAATTGCTAATACCCTAAATAGCGTAATGACTACTTTTGATGATTTCGGAAATCTTTGGATAGCAACAGAAAATGGTCTTTATATTCTTACTCCAAATTATCCAGATCCCATTGTTATTATTCCTAATGTAGAATTTAATAGGGAAGCGTTATTACTTTCCGGAGAATTGCTTTATGTAGGCGCAGTAGATGGATTATATACACTAAATACTTATGAAATTGAAAAATCCTACTTACCAAATCTTCTTAGCTCAGTGAAAATCCCTTTACAGGAGAGGAAGTCTATTTGGGTAATTGCTGGTTTTATTGCCTTATCCCTATTGTTGACATGGTATTATTTCTCCTCAAGAATACCTAAAGAAAGCATATTTAGCTCAAGGCTATCCAATAAAAATGAATTGGACCTAAATGATTTGGAAACCCAAATCCTAGAACAAAGAATATTTACGGTGGAAAATTTAGCTGAGTATCTGGAAACAAATCCCGTTCAGTTAAATAGAAATTTTAAGAAGATGGGCACTACTCCCGGCAAATTTCTGAAAAAAGTAAAGTTAAAGCAGGCGCAAGAATTCCATAAATCAGGTTTGTCATTAGAGGAAATTGCATCCAAAATTGGTTACTCAGTTAAATTCTTAAAAAATGAATTAAATATAGATTAGGTGTCTAAAATAGAACAAAAGCACATCTGCTTCTTCCATAGATGATTTTATCCTAGGAGAAAACCTTATATCGATCCTCTTATATTGGCTCATTGGCAATTTTTCAAGAATGATTATCCAAATATTTATTTAAACATTAGAGTTGGCCAAATAAATAGCTCCTGTAGTCAGCAGAAGCTATTTATTGTTTTTCAAGGATTTTAAGTTTTTAAAAAAACCCTATTATTCCATAGTATCTACTTTTTTCTTCCTACCGGAGTAGAACTATGAATTTTCCCGAGTTTCAGCTCAGTGCGGCGGTTCAGCTGGTGCATCGCCTCGGTGCAGGTCACTGCATTGCAGTCATGGACCGGTTGAGTCTCTCCAAACCATTCGTAATCCATCCTGTTCTCCTCGACTCCACGCTTCTTCAGGTACTCCATCACCACTTCGCTCCGCTTCTCGGACAGCTTCTCGTTGTAATCATTGCTACCTCTTTGGTCGGTATGACCTCCGATGAATAGCATCAAGTTTGGCATTCTGTTAAGCATCACAGCCGTTCTTTCCAGTTCAAGCTTATCTGCTGATCTGAGCATGCTCTTGTCAAAATCAAAATAGATCGTCGGGATCGCTCTCAACTCCTTCTGAATCAAATCCATGATCGCTTCAGGGTTACAATAGTCCAGATTCTTCAACTCCTCAGGAATTTCATAACTCTTGCTCGGATCAGGGAAGGCCTCAAGTAATAATTCTGATCTTCTGTTTAGCTGATGAGCTGACTCTGAACATGGCTTACCGTTTCCGCAATCATTCACCAGGTTCTGCTCTCCAAACCACTCCAGGCGAATTCGATCCGCAGAGATGTTGTGCTGGGCCATGTACTCGGTCACTGCCTTGGCCCGGTCATTGGACAGACGGATGTTGTACTCGTCACTAGCTCTGGAGTCGGTATGCGAGGATACCAAAAGATCCAAGAATGTGTACTGGTTCATCAACTGTCCCAACTTGTCCAAAGCTGGCTTTGCATCGTCTCTTATCTTAAACTTGTCCAGGTCATAATAAATAATGTCAACATACACCGGCAACTGATACGGGATCGGAATCAACTTATATTCCCGCTTGATCGTGTCTCCTTCAAAGCCTTTCGTGCTGATTGCATCGTCAGTTACACTGAAATAACCTGGCTTACTTATCGTGATATTAAAATCACTCTCCGGCTCCAGCTCTGAGCGAAGCGTACCATCTCCATTTCTATAGGTCTGTACCGTTCCTCCCTGGGTCTTGTCAGTCAGCGTAGCCAAATAACTATCACTGATAATCAAACCCTCACAGTCGATCACTCTTGCCAAAAAGGCTTTGTATAAATCAGCAATCTGGTACAGGTCATCCAATCCCACTCCACCTTTACGATTGGAAGAAAGATAAATTTCTTTATTGTCTAACTCCCTATATGCAAAGTCATCTGCGATCGAGTTGATCGGTGTACCCATGTTTTTCACATTGCTGAATGCTGTTTCGCTGTAGTCTGCCACAAACACGTCCATACTTCCCATGCCTTTGTGGCCCGTGGAACTGAAGTAGAACTTATTGCCTCTTCTAAACGCATGGCTCTCATCACCTGCGGTGTTGACCTCTGGGCCTAGATTGATTGCCGGTCCAAAGGTCATATTCTCATCGTATTCGGCATAGTACAAGTCATAGCCTCCCATAGCAAGTGAATCAGGCATATCAGAGGTGAAGTACAATCGCTTTGCTTCTTCATCCACAAAGGGATGCATCACGGAGTAGCCCGTCGAATCATTAAACGGCACCGGATAGAATCCTTCAAGCTGGCCGGATTCATTTAAGGTGCTGTAATAGATCTCCGGACTGACTTCCACGTTTCTATTTTTCTTCTCTTTGGTGATCCCGCGGGTCACCGAGTAAAACATCAGACCTGCCTCCTTTGCATAGTATGGATCTCCGAAGTTGTAGGTATTCGGTACATTCGAGATCATCTCGCTTATAACTCCGGTGCTGTCCTGCCTGTAGACACTAAAGTATTCTCTACCAGTATTGTCTTGCTTGGCTTCACTGAAAATTTTGTTCCGTCCATCGATTCGAATCCCAGGCATCTTATCTACAAACTCTCCACCTCGATCCGAGGTGAAGTACACATTCCCATTTGCATCTTTGACATAAGTAAAATCTGAACCTTCAGAGTTTAACGCGCTCATCGGCTCCAGTTTTACTTTTCTCAGTCCAGGGATCGGGGTATAAAATGGTCTTTTTGCCAATAACTCTTGAACTGCCGCACTATCTGCAGAACTGTATTCCTTTGCTGTAAGTAAGGCTTTCGCCTCATTCAGATTGCCACTTAGTTCTGCCGAACGTAAGAAACTTGCATATACTTTTGGACTTGTTTCCTCATAGCCTATTGCAGTTTTCCACCACATATATGAGTTGTCATAGTCCCGTAACTCATCGTAGCTTTCTGCTACTTTTGTGGCAGTCTCCATCTTGGGCTTCTTCGCGTAGGCTTGCTGGTACAATGTTGAGGCTGTCTTGTAATTCTTCTCTACCTTCATCAACGAATCCGCATATCGGATCTTATTTTTCTGAGCTTGCGTGATTCCCACTGATCCAAAGATCAGCACTGCACTCAGTATGACTTGTGTTGCTATCTTTTTCATAATCAGAACCATCTTTGATTTTTCATTACTGCTTTTCTAGGAATCATATAGAAGCCTACCGAAAGCTCATGAGAGTTATTTCGGTAGGCATTCAGTACGTTTAGGTTATGATCATAAGCATAACCAAGTCGCAAACGCTCTGTGGGGAAAATCTCTATAATCGCAGCTACAGCATTGCGCTTGTTCAGCCCTTCCTGCAAGTTGTCATTCCAGATCTTCATATTGCTGCGATAACTTCCACCTACCCACAGTTGCTCCATAAATAAAAACATTGCGTTAATGTCGTAGTTCGTCGGAGCACCCTTCCCTTCCTTGATCAGAAAGCTCGGCTTGAACTTTACATTCGTAGACAGGTCAAACAGGTAGCCCGCCGTCAGGTAGTAGTGGAAGTCATGATAGGCTAACGCTACGTCTTCTTTCTCCAAGGCCTTCTTCCCGATCATATTATACACGCTGAAGCCTGCATAGAATCGGTCGTTGTGGAAAAATAACCCTGAATTCAAGTTTGGAGTCAACAGGTTGATACGACCCTCCGGTATCTCACTGTCCGGAAAATCATTCGGATCTAGCATGCTCCCGTCTATGGAGTACTGGGAGAATCCCGCACTCACGCCCAAGCCCAACCAGCTACGCTCACCCGTCTGAATCCGGTACGCATAGGTCAACAACCCACCCGTCGTCTTGGCCGGTCCCAGGTTGTCACTCATCAACGAGAATCCAAAACCCATTGTCCCTTCATTGGCGCTCAAGTCAGCTGTCACAGTGAATCTCTCAGGAGCTCCTGGGAAATTAACCCACTGACTCCGATATGTACTCTGGATGTAGGGCTCCCCTTTGTAACCTGCATATCCCGGATTGATATGCAACCCATTGAAAATATACTGACTAAACTGGGGAAGCTGCTGTCCAAAAGTAGCCCCACTGACCAGTATGGTCAGTAGTAAGGCTAGTCCTGTGATTTTAAAAGTCGTTTTCATGCTTTTATGATTTTATTTTCAATGGCTGCATGGAATCTCGCTCGGCGGTTCAACTTTTCACTAAGTGGCGGTTGAGCTTTGCTCGATTTCATATCGCTTCGATTTTATTCTTAGTTCTTTATTACCTGAATCCAACCTTTAAATACATGGCTTTTACCAGCTTTATCTACTGTAGTCAAAATGTAGAAGTAAGTACCGGCTACTTGACCTGGTGCATTCCAATCATTCCGATAATTTTCTTGCTCAAAGACATGGTCTCCATATCTGTTAATGATCACGATTTCATTGCTTACAAACCTTCCAAGACCTTTAATCTCGAATAAATCATTGTCACCATCTTGATTAGGTGTGATCACGTTAGGGATTCGAAATGGTAGAATTTGATTCACATCATCGTCTTGATTATCCAAACTGTTGATGTCGTCTTCTTCTATATTCACTCTAACGATATTGGTAATAGTTCCAGCATCGCCAGCTTGAACCTTAACTCGAATCACTACCACCCCATCAGCTGGTAAGAATGGAATATTCCAAGTAATTCGACTACCTGTAACTGAAGGTGTCCCTACCTGTATTTGAGTATCACTTACGTTTGCTACGGTTGAGTTTAAGTAAGTAACTCCGTTTGGAAGATCATCCACCAGCACAACATTGGTCGCTGGAGTTTCGCCTATATTCGTCAACCGAATCTCATACTCAAATTCGTCTCCTTCATAGACTTCAGCCTCGAAACTGGTCTTCGATACCGCAAGATCTACCTGATCGTTGATGATCGTAATAGTGACTTTATCCTCATCCTTGATATCTTCATCTCCACCATTTGGGTCTTTTGCCGTGACCACAGCAACATTGACAATTTCTCCTTCCAAAAGATCTGAGATAGTCACGGAATAGGTTGTGAAAAAAGATTTAGAATCACCAGGCTTCAATTCATCAATAACATCTTCAAAACCAGTCAGCGGATCTACAACATCGATATTGGTCAAGGTAACATTACCCGTATTTGTCACTGTCAAAGTATAAGTGATTAACTCACCTTCATCAGATACAACTTCTTTATCTGCCACTTTTTCAATGGTCAAACTTGGTGTTAGTGTACAATTTATGAAGGATAAAGTCACAGTGGCCGTCGTTGCCAATGTGCATGGTGAAGTTTGCTCTACTGTGTAAGTGTACACATTGCTTACATTTGTCCAAATCCCACCTGGAGTTGGATTCCCTTCTAAAGAATTAAACAGCAATTCATCATTTGGTCTAGTCCCCTCACAAAAATTCAAAATCCCATTTTCTCCTGCGCTTTTAATTTCAGTTACTTCAATGGATATTTCATCAGTTTTGGACGCACACTCTTCTGCTCCTTCCACGGATACTGTGAGTCTATAAATTGAACTTCTTGTGACATTTTCCAGAACTAATTTTGTTTGATCGTCGTCGGAATCGGACACTGTTTCCCAACCGGAATCGGTCTGCCTTTCCCATAGGTAGATATAATTTACCTCAGTGGTCGTTAAAGTATCTGTGAGGTTAGAGGTAATCAAAGCAGAGCCCCCTTCGCAAATATTAGTATCAGACAACTCCAGCTCAACACTATGGGCATAAACATTAACAACTTTCTCCGAGACCACTCTACAGTTAGAATTAATTAACGTTTCATTGCTTCCTGCAACGAGTACCCTAAATTCAAAACTCTCGTTTGGGTCTAAATTCAAATATGGGTTTGGAAAAGATACCGTGGCGTCCACGTCAGAGTTTACAATTGAACTACCAATGTTAATCCAACTAGAGGTAGCACCAACTGGGCGATATTGAAGTTGAAAATGATTTTCAAGGAAAGGGTACTGTGAATTAACTGTTCTTGCTCTTAAAAGAGGATCATCACCCGGACAAATTGCATCTGCCGATTCCAGTATCGCTTCAGGCCCAAGAGGCGAAAAACTGATATCATCAATAGCCAAATCGTTTCCAAATTGATTGGGAACTACATTGGTGATTTCTAAGAATACACCTGTTTGATCGGAAGGAAGCTGAAAATCAAATTTAAGCTCATACCAATTATGTCTAGGCTTGACCTCACTGTCAGTGGTAGTTCTTGAGGAAATCAACTCCCCTTTTGAACCGTCACTATTAACTCTAAAAATATCAAATCGAACTCTTGGATGAGCACTACTTTCCAAGCCACCCCCACCATCAGGTTCTTCATCATCAGCCGTATTTAAATCAATTATCCATGTTGAAAATCTAAAATAATCACCTCCACACAGTCCTTCAATTTTCCTAGTAAAATAGGTCGTCGTAGAACTATGAGCATCCACCAACAACATGTAGCCATTTTCATCATCCGTATGATCAGGACTTGAAACAAAATATTCATTGTAATAACCTCGACTGTCAGTTACTATTGAGTAGCCACCTTTACCACCTTCAGGAGGAAGTCCTATGGAATTTTCCAGATAATCGACATAGGCCGGACCCCAGTTTCCATCAATTACCGACTGTGGTAGAGGAAGTGTATAGCCTCTACCATCTCCAAGAGGGGTAATTTCTATTTTCCTGGAAAACAATTCGTGAGACTTCTGATAATCTGTTTTTAGGCTTTCAATGTTCGTCCAAAGTGCTGGTGAGAAAAAGTCAATTGAGTTTATATACGAAAGTCCTTGTCTTTTAAAAAATACATCAGCTCCGGCTCCATCATTGAAGGAATCTTCCCCGCCTGGGTTATCTCCAACCTTCCCAAAAGTTTCAAGAAAAATCGGATCACCAATTCCATTTTGAGAAAATCCTGAACTTAGGTTTGAAAAAAATAAAAGAATAATTAATCCAATTTTTAATAAATTCATTGGACCGTAAGATTTATTTCTATCGAAAAACCTCTTCCACAAAAAATGGATTCGGATGAAATGACTGGTGGATGAAATGTCCATATCGTTTATATTTTAAAATTTCGAGTTCTTAAACTTATTTTTATAATACACTCACTATCAATTTATTAATTCTATAAAAAAATTATTCCAAATCGCCCTTTAGTTTTTTAGAAGTAGATTTTCATCTAATAAAAAACTTTATACAGCAAAAATTTCTGTTCACAATAAATTATTACAGGTAAAAGTACACTTTATTGTTTTTCACACCCTTCCTTTTTGATTTGTAATACAATTTATTTACTGTGAAAAAATATTTTTAAGATTCAAAAAATTCCTGTGAGTTGTGAATTCTGGTTTAAAATGAAGTAGACTTTTTTGACACTCATCAAAAAACAAAATCAAAACCTAATCTCAATTTACATCCATGTATCTTAAGGAAGGATTTATCACATTCCAGACTCTTCTATTTCCCAAACTCCTAAAATCAATGGCAATCTTATCTGAAAATTCAATTGAACCAAAAGTTTTCTTAAACACCTTTCTTTTGCAAAAGAAGACCGCTAATTCTTGGAGGATGTCAACTGCATCAGATCGCATTTCGCGCCTAAAAAGTATTAGTGAATGGATAAAAGGACATCAAAAGGATATTCAAGATGTGTTATTCGCTGACTTTCACAAACCTCGGGTTGAAACAGATCTTTCAGAGATCTTCACGGTGACCTCAGAAATCAACCATGCAATTAAGAATCTAAAAGCATGGATGAAACCAAAGTCCGTTTCGACTCCTCTTCCTTTGCTTGGGACGAGTGGAAAAATATATTATGAGCCAAAAGGATGTGCTTTGATTATAGCACCATGGAATTATCCATTCAATCTTGCCATAGGACCATTGGTTTCTGCCTTGGCCGCAGGATGTCCTGCAATCATCAAACCATCCGAACTGACGCCAAACACTTCTTCCCTTATTGAGAAGATGATTTCCGAATTATTTGATCCCTCGGAGGTTGCCGTTTTTCAAGGCGAGTCTAATGTGGCTCAAGAGCTTTTGAAGCTTCCGTTTGATCATATTTTCTTTACAGGTAGTCCTGCCGTGGGGAAAATTGTAATGAAAGCCGCAGCAGAGAATTTGACTTCGGTCACTTTGGAGCTAGGTGGAAAATCTCCTGTAATTATTGATCAAGATGCTAATTTGAAGGATACTGCCGAGAAACTAGTTTTTGGAAAGTTCATCAATTGTGGACAAACCTGCGTAGCACCAGATTACCTTTTAGTACATGAGAAAAGCAAAGAGAAGCTATTGATGGAACTGAAGGTTGCTCTTAAAAACATGTATGATCCGAAATTTGACGGAATTGAAAAGTCTCCAGATCTGGCAAGGATAATCAACGATAGGCATTTTGAAAGATTGGTCTCAAGCCTCAAAGACGGGATACAAAATGGGGCGATAATTGAATTTGGAGGAAAATACGATGCACCTTCCCGATTCATTGAACCAACATTGATCAGCTGCTTAAGCGATGATATCATTCTGATGGAAGAAGAAATCTTTGGCCCAATCCTTCCAATCAAGACCTTCTCCATGCTGGATGAAGCCATTTCCTACATCAACGGAAAGCCCAAACCACTTGCGCTTTATTATTTCGGATCAAACACTACAAATTCTTCCCGAGTTATTCAGGAGACGAGTTCTGGAAATGCTATGATCAATGATTGTGTGATTCATTTCCTGGATTTGGAGATGCCATTTGGAGGAGTAAATAATAGTGGAATAGGAAAAGCTCATGGACATTATGGTTTCTTGGCATTTTCAAATGAAAAGGGAGTGTTGAAGCAACGAGTGGGATTAAATAATGCAACTTTGCTTCGACCTCCTTATGGTGCTGCTGCTCAAAAAATTGTCCAATCATTAATCAAATGGTTTTAATCTACCACAAATGAAAATACTATACCGATCAATTTTTCTTCTTTCAATCAGCATTCTACTATGGAACTGTAGCGAGAATCCTGAAATTCCCATGGCAGGCGAATTACCTGCTATGGATCTTTTTGATCAATCTTATGGCAATGAGACAAATCAACTATTCGATATATTTCTCCCACAAGGAAGATCCAGAGAAAATACACCTCTCATTATATATATACATGGTGGTGGGTGGATAGATGGAAGCAAGGAAGAATTTCTCCAGTTTAGGCAGTCTTTCCAAAGGGAATTTCCTGATTATGCCATCGCCTCCATTAATTATCGCCTTTTTGACTTCTTAACGGGAAAGAACAAATTTCCCACGCAGGAAAATGACGTAATTGCAGCGGTGAGATCGATTCAATTGCAAACTGTAAATTGGAATATCTCCGACCAAATTATCTTGGCAGGAGCAAGTGCAGGGGGACATTTGGCCTTACTTCATAGCTACAAACATCAAACTATTGGAAATATTAAAGCAGTAATTGCCTTCTTTCCTCCAAGCGATTTAGTTTCGCTTTATACTTTTAATCAAATCACTCAACTCGGCCTTAATGCCTTGTTGGGTGGAAATCCTCAAGAACAAGCCACTGCCTACTTAGAATCTAGCCCAAGTAATTTTATCCAAGAAGCGGTAGTCCCAACTATTTTCTTTCACGGAAGCAGCGACACAGTAGTTCCGGTATGGCAAAGTGATCTTTTTGCGGACAAACTGAATTCGGTATCAGCTCGATTTGAATACAAACGAATTGAAAACCAAGGTCATGGATTCAATGATCCAACTTATTCACAAGCATTTAAAGATGCTGCTAGCTTTTTAGAGCGGAATTTAGAATAAAAAAACCCGGGCAAATGCCGGGTTACCAAAGGATTTAGACTCGCTGGAGTCCCGTAGAATGTGCCATATCTTTAATGGCATTTACTACACTTGCGGAAGGCTGAAGTTGGATTTGATCCACTTGCTCTATTGTGCTCAGCAATTCAATGTATTCTTCCATCAGTGAATCATCACTGTGTAAGGCTTGCACCAAGAGTTCTTGTTCTACCTCCTTCATTTCCTGATAGATATACCTGATCAGGTCATTTTGGGTAAATTGTTTTGTCATAGGCAATGTTTAACTGTTTCATTTTTTTTCTAAGATGAATTAATGCGTACCGCATTCTACCTAAAGCGGTATTGATACTCACTCCAGTTTGATCTGCAATTTCCTGGAAACTCAAATCCAAGTAATGTCGCATGATCAATACTTCCTTTTGAGCCTCAGGAAGCTCCTCAATGAGGCGCTTTACCAGCTCAATGTTATCTTCTCTTATTTGACGATCTTCAACATTTTCCTCTGCAAATCTTAGAGAATTTAACACATTAGACCCGTCTTCCATGACAATGGTTGGATAGCGCTTGGCTTTTCTGAAATAATCAATTGCCAGATTATGTGCTATACGCATCACCCATGGTTGAAATTTCCCCTCCTCATTGTATTTATCTGAGTGAAGTGTATTCACTACTTTGACAAAAACATCTTGAAGCAAGTCTTCCGCAACTTTTTGATCCTTGACGATCAAAACAATGGTAGTGTAAATTTTGCTTTGGTACCGATCTACTAAAAGATCAAAGGCAGCATCACTGCCATTTCGATACTGAGCGATCAATTCGCTGTCCTTAGGACCTATTCGCTTACTCATTTTTTAAGTTGGTTTATGATAAACGTAGAGGTCTAGGCCATAGTATCTTTTTAGAGTAAATAAAAATTGTAGGTGCTAAAAGTATTATTTCAAATAGAACTCTGCAAAGAAATTCGAAAGATTTTATGCTTAGAAAGAAATCCTATGATAAATCAAAAGATTATTTCGGACTTGATCCAAAAAACCACTCTTTTATTTGCAGAATAATTGATTTGGTAATCCATATAACCAATGATAATGCCAAAGAGTGTTAAAAACGAATTCTAATTTTGTCTTTTTTACACTATCACATTCCTCAGATTGCAGTTCATTGTGTACATTCGTGATCTAAGAAAAAAAAGTAAATCAATGGAATTAAGCGGAAAAGTAATTCAAAAATTAGCTGAAGTAGGTGGTAATTCAAAGAGCGGAAACGCTTGGAGAAAGCAAGAATTTATTGTTGAGACCGAAGGACAATACCCGAAGAAAGTATGTGTATCACTTTGGGGAGATAAAATCGACCAATTTGCAGTTGGTGTAGGTGAGCAAGTCACTCTCAGCATTGATGTAGAAAGCAGGGAATATAACGGCAGATGGTATACCGAAGTAAAAGCTTACCGGGTAGACCGAACTGGTGGAGCAGCGGCACCTAGCAATTCAGCTATGCCAGATGTAGACACCTTTCATTCAGAAGGTGAAGAGGATAAATTACCTTTCTAAAAGAGATCAGTATGTGGGATGATTTTGATGAAGATGAGGATACCTGGGATGAGGACGATGAAAGTAGCTTCAGAAAAGAGCATGAAAAAATCTACAAACACCCCCTAATGAAAAAAGCCAAAGATATCCTAGCCCTGACCAGAGCATTGGTCGGGAGCTTGGATGAGGCTAGAAGAGAGCTCTATGGAAGCATCATGCTCCAAGACGCAATGTTGATAAGTTCCAAATTTGCTGCTGCAGAATCCACCTCAGATTTTGTTTCCAAAATGGAAAAAGCTGTTTTTATTAAGGTGCATGCAAAAAACTTGAACGGGATGACTTATCAGCTTGCAATGGAAGAAACCCATGCTGAAGAACATTTAGAATTACTTCGAGCCTCTATAGAAGAATACCGAAAACTTTTTATTGAATGGATCAAAAGTCTAGATCCAAGTGAAAAAACAGATGATGGTTGGGGGGTTTTCACTGAAAACTAACCCCCGGATCCAAATTGAAATCCCAAATAAGCACCACCAAGCATAAGAATAAGTGTAATCACGATTAAAAGTAGTAAGACATTCAAAGGAAACTCCCAAGGAACATCACCAATCTTAAAGCGTATAGGTTTTTTCCAATTAATCATTTGGGTACTATTTTTTCAGAATTTCTTTCCACCCTTTTGATTCTATAGCTGCAGCAGACTCTTCCACTTTTTCCTTTAAAGTCCTTTTGAAGGCATCCATCTTTGATCCTACTTCGGCATCAAATGATCCAACAATTGAAGCAGCTAGAATACCAGCATTTTTACCGCCATTCAAGGCAACTGTAGCCACGGGAATACCGCTTGGCATTTGCAGAATCGACAAAATACTATCCCAACCGTCTATGGAATTGGAACTCTTGATCGGCACCCCTATTACCGGCAGACTAGTTAAAGAAGCAACCATTCCTGGCAAATGTGCCGCTCCTCCTGCACCTGCTACAATCACTTTCAGTCCCCTTTCTCGAGCTGATTCGGCGTAATCAATCATGCGCTGAGGGGTTCGATGGGCTGAAACTACTGTTAACTCATAAGCAACTCCCAACTCTTCTAAAAATGCTGCAGCTTCTGCCATTATTGGAAGGTCAGACTGACTTCCCATGATTATTCCTACCTGTGGGTTCATAGCGTTGATTTGATTTTAATGAGTTCTTTAATTCTTTGAGCCCTTTTTTTCAAGTTATCCACATTATCATCCAGCAAAGTCACATGTCCCATTTTTCGAAATGGTTTGGTGATTTTTTTACCATACAAGTGAATATAAACTCCTTTTTCTGCCAATGCTTCTTCTTTCCCTTCTACTAAGACAGGACCTGTAAATCCTTCTTCGCCTAATAAGTTGATCATTGCCGCAGGACATCTCAATTCTGTATTACCCAGCGGCCAGTTCATCACGGCACGAAGATGCTGCTCAAATTGAGAAGTGAAATTAGCTTCGATCGAATGGTGACCACTATTGTGAGGCCTAGGGGCAATTTCATTTACCAAAACTTCACCTTCTTTGGTCACAAACATTTCAACAGCTAAAATTCCCACCATATCCAATTTTAGGATGACTGCCTTGGCTATTTCACTTGCCTGCTCTGCTATTTCTTGTGAAATCTCTGCTGGCGCAAAAAGAAACTCAACCAAATTGGCAGTGGGGTGAAATGCACACTCTACACTCGGATATACTTCCAAATCTCCATTGGAATTTCGAGCAACAGTAACTGCGATCTCTCGGTCGAAGTCAATTAATTTTTCCAATAGACCAGGTGCATCAAAGGCTTTGTCCAAATCGGCTGACGAACGCAATACCTGAACTCCACGTCCATCATAGCCTTCTTTACCAAGTTTATTGACTGCTGGTAAAAAATCTACATTATGGATAACTTCAGCTTTATCAGCAGTTAAAATGAATTCTGCTGTAGGGATTCCATTAGATTTATAGAATTCCTTTTGGGCTCGCTTGTCTTGAATTAGTCTTAAGATATGAGGCTGTGGATAAACTCGCTTTCCCTCTTGCTCCAATTTTTCAAGCGCCTCTGTATTAACACTTTCAATCTCTACAGTTATGACATCGCATTTACTTCCAAATTCATAAACTGTATCAAAATCCTTTAGAGAACCCACAGTAAAATCCTGTGCTAAGTCCTTACAAGGTGCATTGGGATCGGGGTCTAAAATGTGGATATCTTGATTGTAGTTGATGGCAGACTGGATAAGCATCCGGCCTAGCTGACCTCCACCTAGTACTCCAAGAATGGGTGAATTTGTTTGCATTGCTTAACTGTTTTTCAAAAATAAGACAATCTGAGCTAAGGAAAAACCAAAGCTAATTCTGAAAACGGATTCCCATTAATTCCATAAGCTTGTGCGCATTGAAACTTGGGCAAGCTCCTTCCTTGAGTTTGTAATCAAAATCGATAGATTGATCATGGATCTCGGAGTGGAAGCTGAAGTTTTTCACTTTTGAAATCCGATTTTCTAAGTCTGCCAATTCTATATCATGCGTACTAATGATTCCTAAAGCTTTTGTATCCACAACCTGCCTGATCAAAGCTTCTGATCCGGCTATTCGATCTTCAGTATTTGTGCCTTTCAAGATTTCATCCAAAAGGAAAAAAATTTCTTCTCCTGCTTCAATCCGATCAATCACCAATTTGATTCGACTCAGTTCGGCATAGAATGAACTGACGCTTTCCCCCAGATTATCAGTATTTCGCATGCTGGTATAAAGCTGGAAATTCCCAAATCCAAATTGCGCTGCAAATGGCCTTAATCCGAGATTCACTAGGACACAATTTATTCCAAGGGTCCGCATAAAAGTCGTCTTGCCACTCATATTCGACCCAGTCAGTAAGATTATACTGGTAGAAGAATCTTGACTGAAATCATTTGAAACTGCAATTTCAGGCTTAAGTAAGGGGTGAGCTATTTCCAAACCTCTGATTCCTTTTTCCACATTGATAATCTCCCCTTTTCCACCGAGCTCATATTGAAATGTTCCCAACGAAATTAACATTTCCCAAAAAGCTAATTGCTCTGGGAATTCAGATACAAGTTTCCCATGATTTTTCTTCCACTTTGACAGTCTGACGTAAAGTAGAAGATCCGTCCAAAAGAAAAGATTTAATGGGATGTAAAGAAGATTTAAACGATTTTGAATCCAAAGGCCCAATCGATCAAGTTCTTCTAATAAGATCGAAGGCTTAGTACTGGAGTCAGAAGACCTAGGTAAGGAATTTCGTAAAAGGTCACTTTTGAATTCCTGTTTCTCTAATTCTAACAACCAATATCGAAAGGTTTTAAGTTGATTTCTAGAGGGAATTTCTTCTCCAGCTTTCTTTAAAGATCCAAATACAACTCCCAAAAAGCCCATTCCAATCAAAACCCAAATTCCATAAAAACCTGCCGGGATCATCCCTAGATTAGCGAGAACTGTCAATATTATCCCTCCTATCGGTCCAAGAACTGCAAAAAGCTTGATCCATGATTTCTCCACTTCATCCGTCTTGAGCCAGTTAATCCAAGAATGAATTGATTTTTCATCTCGATAAAAAGACATCCCAATACTTTCCATAGCTTGAAGAAAACCCGGTTTTGTAGACAGCTCATCAATCGCTTCTCGAAATGCTGCGGTTTTTTTCAGATCAAAATCAGAATTTAGAAGTGATGCCAGCTTGTATTTTCCCTCTTGAGATACCGTATGGTTGAGTAATTGAAATAAGGAATGATCGCCGAAAAGATCCAAATCATTTGAAAAAGGATGTGATTTGCTTTGGAATTCGAGACCGGGATCAAAAGATTTCAAACTCCGGGATTTTCTCAAGTCTCGGCTAGCCTTCATTTTCTCCAATGAAGAGTAGATAGCTTCTTGATCTTTGAGCTGATTATAAGAAGAAATCAGGTAGACAAAACCAGCAACGGTCCCAAAAAATAAAATAAACCAAATTGGACTTTCAGAAAGACTTAAAACGAAAAAGCCAATTAAGCCAAAAAAAGAAAAAACCCTTAAAATCGAGAGTGAGGCTGTTTTACTTTTCAGTTTACTCAATTTATCGGATAGCTGTTCACTGCTGAAATCAAATTCTTTCATCCTCAAAGATAGGAATTGATCTATGCTAAGATCTAAAAAGAGTAGAAGTAAATCAGTAGGAATAAAATCTTTGTGGCATACTTTTCGTTTCAAAAAAAATATTCTAAAACGATGAATAAAGAAATCAAAACCCCAAAATCTGAATCAGAAGAAATACAGGAATGGGATTTAACCCAGGAGTTTGGCATTTTCCCAAAGGATGTTTCGTTGACACAAAATATTGGATGTGTGGGAGGTAAAAAGAAAAAAGGATCTTCTTCAAATGCCAAAAAGGATTAAAATCTTTACCTTCAGATTTTTAAATGAACCTATCAAAACTATGAAAAAGCTTTTATCAACCTATGGAATTGGGGCATTAACGCTTCTGGTTTTTTCCCTGATGTCCTGTAATTCTGACTCTGACGAGATTTTAAAAGAGCCTGACTTGTCTATAGTAAATGACGATTACCTGATTGCCCAAGCATTCGAAGATCTAGACAATATCACCCTTACAGCTCTTAACAACAGTGGATTAGGGGCTCGAATAACCAAGGATGTTTCGCTAACCGAAATTTGTGCCTCTGCAACAGCAAATCTCGATGAGACCGGAAAAAAAATTACAATCGATTTTGGAGCGGGCTGTACCAGTAGCAACGGAATCACCAGAAAAGGTAAAATTATTCTTTCTTACTCAGGTAATTTACTTTTCCCTGGTTCACAAGTGATCACTACCTTCGATGGCTATCACGTCAATGACAAAAAAATCGAGGGGACACGAACTATTACCAATACGGGAATTGATTTTATCGGAGGGACTGTTTCTCTTGCAGTAAAAGTAGAAAACGGAAAAATAACTTGGCCTGATAATACTTTCATCACCGTGGCTAGTAACCAAATTCGAGTAGTTAAACTGGGAGGTGATGGTTATGAAGCATCAATTACCGGTACAGCCACTGGGAAAAGCAGAGAAGGAGTGGTTTACAGCACCCTTGTAATTGATCCATTGATTATAAAACAAACTTGCGTGGAAACTGGAGTATGGGTTCCTGGCACTGGGACCTTGCAGTTTCTATTTACAGGGATAGAAGTGACCGTGGATTATGGAACAGGAGTTTGTGATAAAATGGTGACCATCATTTACCCAGGTGGTTCAAAAGAAGTCACTTTAGATTAAAATAAAGGAAAATTAAATTGAAACGGCTATTTTCACGAATAGCCGTTTTTTTATGGAGAAAAAATTAATTGAAGGATTCGAACACATTAGATATGAGCGGAAGCAACCAAGCAAAGCCGAGCTAATCCAAAACTCCCAGAATTTCTATATGCTGATGGATTCACGAAGGACAGTTCGTGAGTTTGACACCAGACCAGTGCCACTTGAAGTAATCGAAAATATTATCCTAACCGCAAGTACTGCCCCATCTGGTGCACATAAACAACCTTGGACTTTTTGTTTGGTATCTGATCCGGAAATCAAACGAAAAATCAGAGAGGCAGCAGAAGAGGAGGAAAAAATTTCCTATTCTAGCAGAATGCCAGAAAATTGGAAGAGCGATCTCAAGCCCTTGGGCACCAATTGGGAAAAGCCATTTTTAGAAGATGCACCATACCTTATTGTGGTTTTCAAGCAATCCTATGGGCTAGTTAATGGAGAAAAGGTACAGCATTACTACGTCAGTGAATCGGTTGGAATCGCATGCGGCTTTTTAATCGCAGCCATCCACCAGGCAGGTTTGGTAGCAGTGACTCATACTCCAAGTCCAATGAACTTTCTCAGTCAAATATTAGAAAGACCATCCAATGAAAAACCCTTTTTACTGGTTCCTGTTGGTTATGCTAGAGAAGAAACGTATGTTCCGGATATCCA
Organism: Algoriphagus sp.; assembly: GCF_029254265.1. Taxonomy (GTDB): domain Bacteria; phylum Bacteroidota; class Bacteroidia; order Cytophagales; family Cyclobacteriaceae; genus Algoriphagus. The sequence goes on from NZ_JAQWXX010000012.1 coordinate 40,218, forward strand.
GAGAAAAGGATTAAAAGACATACTCATCAAATACTAAAAAAGGCGATCAATTGATCGCCTTTTACTTTTTATTTTCCTTGATGGACAACCCGTTGAGGAAAAGGGATTTCAATTCCATTTTTTTCAAACTCATCGTTAATCGCTTCCATACCCTCAAAATACAATGGCCAAAGGTTATCCGCATTGGTCCAGACCCGAATTACCAAGTCTAGCGAGCTATCTCCAAAATTATTTAAGAAGACAACTGGAACAGGATCTTTTAGAGCTCTTTCATCTTTTTCAAAAATCTCCAAAATAATCTCTCTTGCTTGCTTGATATTAGTACCATAGGCGACCCCCACTGTATAGTCAACTCGGCGAGTATCCTGAGTACTCATGTTGATTACATCGGAGTTGGCTAGATTTCCATTGGGAATGATAATCTCTTTATTATCAAAAGTCAGCAAGTGAGTATATAGGATTTGAATTTTGGAAACTTTTCCAGTATGGCCCTGGCCTGTGATTACATCCCCCACTTTAAATGGCTTGAAAGCTAGGATAAGCAATCCCCCTGCAAAATTAGAAAGAGAGCCTTGTAGGGCAAGACCGATCGCAAGACCTGCAGCACCAAAAATGGCTAAGAAAGAGGTTACTGGAACTCCAATAATCGCCGCCACTCCAACAAAAAGCACCACATAAAGAATAACTTTTGAAAAAGAATAGAGAAACTCATTTAAAGAAGGGCTGTCTTCTCTCTTTTCCAGAAAAGTTTTTAATCCCTTTAAAACTTTTTTAATGATGAATTTACCAATGAGGTAAAATAAAATCGCATAAATAATTGATGGAACAACTTGATATGCTAAATCAATACCCTGTGAGATTAGAGCATCTGTAGTTTCCTGAGAAATTTCCATAAATGTAAATTGTTTGATTTAGTTGGTTAGGATTTAATAAGCACTTGCCAACGAAAGGCCCAGTGCCAAGTCAATTCAAAATCATTTATTCCGGCTTGTCGTAAAATTCGCTCCCAATCATTTCTGGAAAATGCCCTTAATACTGAAACTGCTGCGTCATTCTGCACCATTGGTGATTTGCTGAAAACCGCGGTCAAATATTTAATGCTATAATAGGCAAAGGGATGCCGATGCAAATCATTAATGACTAGACCAATTTTAGATTTGACTTTCAACGCATTAATAAGATCCACCAATTCAGGATCTGTAAAATGATGTGTAAAGAGCGTGCAAGTAGTGATATCTACTTTTTGGTTCAGAAATTCATCCGAAAAAACGTTTTGAACGGTTAAAGTTACATTTTTTAGGTCGAAGAGCCTAGATTTTGCTTCTTTGATAATATTTGGATTAGCATCAATTCCTATAAAATTCACCTGAGAGGGCTGATTAATCGCCCAATCATGCATGACTCGAATCATGTCTCCTCCCCCACAGCCAATATCCGCAATCAAATATTTATCCTTGGGATTGGAATCAAAAAACTTCGCAATTCCACTTGTTGTGACATGATTTCCGCCTAACCATCGATTAATGGTTTTTAATTCTTTTAAGGTTTGTACCAATTCTTCCCCTGAACATTCGAGATCGTCCATTAACTCCTTTTCCTCGCTTCTTTGGGAGAATTTACTCATGATTTTTCCAGATGTAGCGTTTCAAGCGTTAACCCAGGACCAAATCCCAAAGCCAAAATATCACCAGTCACTTCATCATCAAGAAGAAAACGGTGGAGCACAAATAAAATAGTAGCTGAAGACATGTTCCCAAAGTTCTTCAAAACTTCAAGTGCATGACGATTTTCCTTTTCGGAGATTCCAAATGCTTGTTGGACTTTTTGCAAAATCTGCTTCCCTCCAGGGTGAATTGCAAAGTTCTTGATTGTGGACAAGTTAAATTTCTTTTCAAAAACCTCTTTCAAAGAATGTATCCCCTCATCTAACAGACCGGGAATATATTTGCTGAGCCGCATCTCAAACCCAAAATCACCGATTCCCCATGCCATATCATTTTCTCCTTTCCAGAGCACTTGGCTCAGGTAGGACCTCAATTTTAACCCTTTGTCCGAATTTACTATCAGTGCAGCAGCTGCACCATCGGCGAAGAGTGAGTTGGCAAGTAAATTATCCTCAGAATATTCTTTTTGAAAATGGATTGTACAAAGCTCCACTGACACTAGTAGCACTTTAGCGTCTGTCTCTGCTCTAACTATTTTATCGGCCAGCTTTAATCCACTAAATGCCGCATAACAACCCATGAAATGAATGCAATAGCGTTCCACAGTATTTGACATCTCCAAGCGTTGCATCAACTCCAATTCAATCCCAGGAGCAACCATACCGGTACAAGACACCAAAATTAAATGCGTGATATCTATAAACTTCACGTCGGTTTCCTTAAGACAATCTTTAACTGCATCTTCGCAAAGTGCTCCAGCATGACGCTGAAATAAATCCATCCGGGCTTTGGTCCCTGGAAATGGCTCCAAATTTTCAGATTTTGGGAAAAAAGTATATTCACTAAAATCTCTTTTTTCAAAATCTTCTAAAACACTATACCGCGAATTAATTCCGGATTTTTTGTACAAAAATTTCAGCTTTCTTGCCTCATAATCATCTAGTTGATGTGCTGCTTCCATAAAATCGGCAATGGTACTTTGATCAATGGGAGAACCTGGATTTGCAAGTCCTATGCTTACTATGCTGGAATTCATTATATCAAGTTAAATGAATATTTCTAAATTGTAGGAATACAAACACAACCTTCCTAAACAGATAAGGTTATCGGACGTTCTCACTTACACTTATGATATCATCTTCCACCATAAAGCATCTGAGACTACCATTTTCATTGTTTTTGATGCCAGTTTTTCTTTTTGCACTAGCACTTACGCCTAACTTGAATGAGGCTAGGTTGTTATGGGTTTTTCTGGCACTCCACCTATTTTTATATCCTTCAAGTAATGGATACAATAGCTATTTCGACAAAGATGAGGAAAGCATAGGAGGCTTAAAGAATCCACCTAAAGTGACAAAGGATCTATATTGGATTTCCTTGTTGTTTTTTGCAATCGCAATTGGGCTAGGAGGGTTGATCAATTGGAGTTTTGCAAGCATGCTATTTTGCTATGGGCTAATAAGCATGGCTTATTCCCACCCTTCAATTCGAATCAAAAAATACCCTTGGCTCAGCTGGTTTATAGCGGGATTATTTCAGGGTTACTTTACATTTGCAATGGCCTATGCTGGCCTTAGCGATCTTGGCTGGGACATTTTCACTAAAACTCACGTCATGATCCCTGGTGTTTTGACAAGCCTCATGCTTTGGGGAAATTATCCTTTGACACAAGTCTATCAACATCGAGAAGATGGAAGAAGAGGCGACCGAACCCTGAGCCTTTTATTGGGAATCAAAGGCACCTTTGCGTTTTCGGCCTTTCTTTTTGCACTGACAGGAGCTGCGTTCGTTTGGTATTTTCTTGATCGAAATCAAACCAGCATCATGTGGATTTATGTATCCGCAATGGCACCAATTATCTTATTTTTCTTTCTTTGGTTCAGCTTTGTTCGGACCAACCCGGAGAAATATGCAAATTATAATTGGGCCATGGGAATGAATTCCATTTCTGCTCTTGTCCTGAATGCATTTTTCATATACTATTTTTTGGAAAACACTCAGATTCTCCAGGTATTCGGATATTAAAAAGGCTTTCCATGTGTATTTTTGATGATCTGCCTTGCCATAAATGGCACATGGGCTATCAGATTTCGGGTAAATCTGGATGCGCTTTTTGACCCAAAAAGAGTCTGAACGCCTCTGCCAATCATCAATCTTCTTTCAAAAAGTAACTTCCAGTTAGAAGTATAATAGTGTTCAATTTCTTCCCTAGCGCTTAAGTTAATGAGTGCTTCTGCTGCCAACTTACCGGCTTGAATAGCCATTGCCATTCCATTTCCACAAAGTGGTGTGATCAAACCAGCGGAATCTCCAACCATTAGAATATGTTGCTCCACTGGCATTTTAGCCTCAAAGTTGATTTCATTAATCACCTCAGGTTTATCAAAAAGGAATTCACTTTCAGAAAAAATCCGTTTTAAATGGGGGTTTTTGTATAAAATTTGTTGTTCCATTTCTTCAATGGAACCCATAGATCTAAGCTGATCCCTGCTGCCTAGATAACATAGATTTACTTTATTTTCTTCTATGGCATTTACACCGCAATAACCTCCTGTGAAATTATGAAGCGCAACAGTATTTCGGTCTATTTCTGTTTTTACGTGGTATTTAACACCAATATAGGGGCTACGTTTTTTTATAAAATCCCGATTTAAGACTTTATCAAGTTTTGATCTTTTTCCAAAAGCGCCTATCACATTAGTTGCTGTCAAGACTTTACCATCTGCCAATTCCAAAGTAAAATCCACCTGATTGAAGGATATGTTTTCTACCTGATTTCCAGTCCAGATTTCTGCACCATTTTCTAAAGCCCTTTGGTATAAAAAATCATCTAAGACATACCTACTGATTCCAAACCCTCCAAGGTCTAAAGGAATAGTCGTGTTTTTACCCCTAGTGTCGGAGAAAATAAAACGATCAATCTGAGGTAAGTCCAAAGGAGGTAGCAAACCCTCTCTTTTCAAAAAATCAAGAACTTCATTCGAGAGATATTCCCCGCAAACACGATGAAATGGGTACACTTTTTTCTCAATTAAAAGTACCTGTCTACCGGACTTTGAAAGTAAATTGGCTGCAATCAACCCCGCAAGACCTCCTCCTATTATTAAATTTTCAAACCTATCTACCACTCTATTGCCTTTAATTTTAAGAATAAACCGCCTATCAAAAATGAAGGTTCATTAACTACCCTTTGTTGAAATTGGCTGTTTAATTATCCAAAACAAAAATTAAATATTCATGAGAAACTCACTACCCAAATTACTTAGGAGATTTACATTAATCCTAGGAGTCTTGGGCGTAATGTTCTACTCTGGGGATACTTTGGCACAAAAAAAGAAGAAAAAAGATGCCAAGAATACCCCAGCTGCGACAGCCGCTCCAAGTAGACCCGCTAATGGCGGTGCAAAAACCAATGGACCAAAACCGTACGGTGAGGTAATTACAAAAAATGCTAAGTCGAAAGATGGATTATTTAAAGTCCATGAGATTGAAGGCAAATACTTTTACGAAATCCCAGATTCATTACTAGGTCGAGACATGCTAATGGTGACCACAATAGCTAAAACTGCAGATGGTTTAGGTTATGGTGGAGAACGTACCAATACCCTTATGCTTCGCTGGGAAAAAAACAATGATGATATTCTTTTAAAAGTGGTTTCAGTAAATAATTATGCAGCTGATTCACTTCCTATAGCGATTGCAGTTCAAAACTCTAATCTTGAGCCAATACTTCAGAAATTTGATATTAAATCCAAATCAACTGACTCTACTGGTATTGTAATCGAGGCTACCGATTTATTCAGCAAAGATGTTCAAGCTTTAGGATTGCCTCGAAACAGAAGAACACAGTACAAAGTGACCAGATTGGATAGCGATCGATCTTTTATTTCGCACATCCATACATACCCAATGAATATCGAGGCTCGATATGTAATGACGTACAATGCTACTGATCCACCTTCCAACAGTTCTACAGGTTTGATCACCTTGGAAATGAACTCTTCTATGCTTCTTCTTCCAAAAGAGCCAATGATGCAGCGACTTTCCGATCAGCGTGTAGGTTGGTTTAGCAGATCAATCGTTGATTATGGTTCCGATCAGCAGAAAGCTGCTTCAAGAACATATCTTGACAGATGGAGACTTGAGGTGAAGGAAGAGGATATGGAGAAATTCAAGCGGGGAGAATTGGTAGAACCAAAGAAGCAGATCGTGTATTACATTGATCCCGCAACTCCGAAGCAGTGGGTTCCTCACCTTATCGCAGGGGTTGAAGATTGGCAGGTGGCATTTGAAGCCGCTGGTTTCAAAAATGCTATTATCGCCAAAGAAGCTCCGACAAAAGATGAAGATCCTACTTGGAGCGCGGAAGATGCACGTTATTCTGTGATCCGTTATTTCGCTTCAGATATTCAGAATGCTTATGGACCACACGTTTCCGATCCTAGATCTGGAGAGATCCTAGAGTCTGATATTGGATGGTACCATAACGTAATGAATCTGCTTAGAAACTGGTTCTTTATCCAGACTGCAGCGATCAACCCAGATGCTAGAGGTGTTAACTTCGACGATGAGGTTATGGGTAGATTAATCCGCTTCGTATCCTCCCATGAAGTTGGTCACACACTTGGACTTCCTCACAATTTTGCTTCTTCTCATGCTTATCCAGTAGAAAAGCTTCGGGATGCAGCCTTTACAGCAGAGATGGGTACTGCTCCTTCAATTATGGATTATGCCAGATTCAACTATGTAGCGCAGCCTGAAGATAAAGGTGTGAGCTTGATGCCGAATGTGGGTCCATATGATAAGTATGCCGTAATGTGGGGTTATAGACCAATTCCAGGAGCTAAAAGCCCAGAGGATGAGCAAGCTACATTGGATAAATGGATCATGGAAAAACAAGGTGATGCTGTGTATAGATACGGTCGTCAGGGAAATAGCTACGACCCTACCGCGCAAAGCGAGGACTTAGGAGATAATTCTATGCTCGCTTCTGAATACGGAATCAAAAACTTGAAGCGTATCATGCCAAACTTAATGGAGTGGACCAAGGAAGAAGATAAGCCTTTCAAGGATTTTGATGACTTAGAAGAAATGTATGGACAAGTAATCACTCAATTCAATCGATATATGGGTCATGTAAGAACCAATGTTGGTGGAGTAGCAGAGATCTACCGTGCATCAGGTCAAGATATCCCAGTATATATCCATACTTCAAAAGACATTCAAAAGTCTGCAGTGAACTTCTTAAATACCAATCTTTTTGCCACTCCGGAGTGGATGATGGATGAAGAAATTATTTCAAGAATCGGTGACTTCGGTTCCTTAGAAAGGATCAGAGGTATTCAGGTGACAACTCTAAATGGAATACTAGAGTGGGGAAGACTTGGACGAATGATCGAAAATGAAGCATTGAATAATAATGATGCTTACAAGATGACTGAGCTTTTTGATGATTTGAGAAAAGGAATCTGGACAGAACTGAGTTCAGGAAGAACTATCGATGTACATAGAAGAGCTTTGCAAAGAGCGCATATTGAAAGATTGGAACTTCTTTTAACCGGAAGTGAGCCTAATCTTCCAGCAAATTTCAGAAGGTTTGCAGGACCACAAATCAATGCTTCTCAATCTGATATTAGACCTATGGCAAGAGGGGAATTGAAAACTTTGCAGGCAAACATCAGATCTGCGATCCCAAGAACTTCAGATAAAATGTCTAAACTTCATTTAGAAGATGCTTTGGAGCGAATCAATACGATTTTGGACCCAAAATAAATCTGAAAAGATAAATTTAAAAAGGGGCGTTTGTTAAACGCCCCTTTTTTTGTAAGAAAGTAATTTCCTTATTTTTAAGCAAGATTTCAATCATGACAAACGCCCTTTCGATACTACAAAATCACAAACTCAGAATCACAGAATGTAGATTGGAGATCATACAAGAATTTTTAGAGAAGCAAGTTGCTTTAGCACACAGTGATTTAGAGGACAGATTAAATAGCCAATTTGATCGAGTTACGATTTACAGAACGCTTAAGACTTTTTTAGACAAGGACCTCATTCATAAAGTACTAGATGACAGTGGAGCCACTAAATATGCCTTGTGTGCCCATGAGGAAGAAGACCACAATCATGAGCACGTGCATTTTAAGTGTGAAAAATGTGGTGAAACAACCTGCCTTGATTCAATAGCCCTTCCTAAAATCACATTACCCTCCGGGTTTAAAAAACGAGAAATGAGCTTACTGGTACAAGGTATTTGCGATAAGTGTCACTAAAATTCAACCGGCTCCGGAGAATTAGTTTTAACAGGACTATCTGATGGCCAAATTACCCCTGGAGGCAAATCTATCTTTGGTGGAGTGATATTATCAACCCCTCCATCACCATCATCATTTCTGTTATTCCCTTTACGAAAGGAATTTTTCGACATGGTGGCTACAAAATAAATTAGAATAATGTATGCCAAGCCACAAAGAATCAAATCAATCACCAAACTGCTCATACTAAAAATTTTATGATAATATAATTGAATACTACTTTTAAATCAATGCATTATGCGAAATGTTTTTAATCTGGTGATTCTTTTATGATTTATTTCGGCTTGCTAAATCCCAAGGATAGGTGGATATTTGCGGTCTGAAAATTTAAAGTAATGATTGTAAAAACTAAGAAATATAAATTAGAGTCAGGTACTTACATTAAGATGGGGCTGATCAGCATTATCAAAGAGCAATGGTGGGTAATACCAATCGCTTTATCGATTTGTTTAGGTTACTTCTGGATTCCTTCTATTTGGTGGTTTATTGGTGCATTGATCGCCTATGGACTTTATGTCCTTTTTTGGGCTATCCAATTTACCGGAGTCACACAGATGGAGCAAAACAAAGTGATTTTTGAAAAAATGGCTTATGAAATCGACAGTCGCCAGATATTAATGAAAATCAATACCAAGCAAGGAATGCCCGTTCAATGGAATATGATTAAAAAGGTAGAGGTGACCAAAGATGCCTTTGTATTATACCTTTCCAAAGCACAATTTATCCACCTTCCTTTTAGAATATTCAATTCGGACAATGAGCGAAAATTCATGGAGACGATTCTTCGTAGAAAAGAATTTATAAAATGAAAAAGGGCTGCCAATCGGCAGCCCTCTCTTTTTAAATTGTAATTCGAATTACATTGGAGGTAGGATAACTGTATCGATTACGTGAACGACACCATTATCAGCCATAATATCTGCTGCAGTTACAGTAGCATTGTTGATCATAGCTTTTCCATCTTTCAATGTTACTGTGATCTCACTTCCTTGTACTGTTGTAGCTTTTTGACCATTCTTTAGATCTGTTGAAAGAATTTTACCTGGAACAACATGGTAAGTCAATACAGCTACCAATTTTGCCTTATTCTCTGGCTTCAATAAATTCTCAACAGTACCTGCTGGAAGTTTTGCAAAAGCTTCATTGGTTGGAGCAAAAACTGTAAATGGACCATCTCCCTTCAATACGTCTACTAAATCTCCTGCTTTTACAGCAGCTACTAGAGTAGAAAGGAAATCAGTTGCAACTGCAAGATCAACGATGTCTGCTTCTACTTCGTGAACAGAATCATTTTTTGGGGTAAATGATGATGCAAAAACTAGCAATGCAATCATCATTATGCTTGTGAATTTTTTCATGATAGAAAATAGTTTTGGTTAGGGAATACTAACACCTTGTTTAAATAATTGTTTTTCAAGGATTTGTTAAGTCATAAAATTGAAGGGGATTTTATGTACAACGGCTTTTAACTTGGTTAAGCGGAAGAATACTCATTATCTTCAATCACAAAAAAGTATATCCTTCCAGAAAAATCATCCCAAATGCAAATCAAATTGATAGCTGTAGGTAAGACAGACCACCCCTCGGTCATTCAATTAATAAAAGAATATGAGTCTAGGTTGGGTCATTATATTCGATTTGAGTTGGAGATAATACCAGACCTTAAAAACACCAAAACTCTTTCAGAATCACTTCAAAAGGAAAAAGAAGGAGAATTAATTCTAAAAAAAATTTCTCCCTCAGACGATCTCATTTTATTAGATGAGCACGGCAAAAGTTATTCATCCATCGACTTTTCAAACCTTCTTCAAAAGAAAATGAACTCAGGTCTGAAACAGCTCATTTTTGTAATTGGTGGCCCATACGGCTTTTCTGAGGCTGTTTATGGAAGATCTAATGGCAAATTATCAATTTCTAAAATGACTTTTTCGCACCAGATGATCAGACCATTTTTTGTTGAACAACTATACAGGGCATTTACAATTCTTCGAAATGAACCTTATCATCATGAATAAATAGAATTATCTCAATGTTAAGTTTTGGATAAATATTTGTTTCAATGTTACTGATTTGTTAATTTTAAATTAATTTGGTAACAAAGGATTTATCCATTCATGAAAAAAGCGCTTCTCTTTACATTCATTTTACTTCTGCAGGGGATCATTTCCTTTGCCCAGGAAGTAGTGGATCAGCTAGAGGAGATTAAGTTTGAATCAGTATCAGAGGAAAAGCATTGGAAAAAAGGTCAAGAATCACCTTATAATCTATTCAGAGCGGTGCATGCTGAAATTGACCCTTCGGATGAAAAATGGGTAAACCTAACACAGGAATTAGACAAAAAGCACAACAAAAAAGGAAATTCCCTTGCCCTACTCAGAAGTATTTTTGAAAAATCACATCGGGATCTTTTCAAAAAATATGAGCAGCACTCATCTTTTAATGCAATGTTGTCTGAAGGAAAATTTGACTGCGTAAGTGGTTCAGCGGCATTGGGTCTATTGCTTGAGCGATATGGATTTAATTTTGAAATTATCGAGACCGATTACCATGTGTTCATAGTGATTGATTTTGATGGTAGAAACATCATTTACGAAAGCACACTTCCGGTTGGAGGAATGATCACCTCACATAGCCAAGTTATCGCATATCTGGAATCCTACAAGCCTACTAATAATACTCCGTTTTATAATCTAAATCAACGACTTGGCGATCCTAACAGGGTTTTGGAAGATAGATCTATTTTTAGAAAAGTGTCATTGATCCAGTTAGCTGGTCTTCAATATTACAATGACGCGATACTACATTTTAATGAGCAATATTTTTCTGATGCATCTTTACAATTAAACAAAGCTTTGGCCTTGTACCCATCTCCCCGCATAGAAGGATTAAAATCTCTTGCGATTGAGCAAGCTTATAAAACATTTGGCAAAGACATAAAATAAAAAAAAATGACTCTCATCTCTGAGAGTCTTTAAAGTCACTTGTTCAATCACCCAATAGACAAGTATTTGCTCACCAAAAAATTTAAGATCCAACAATCAAGAAAATATTACTGACATCAGCTAAGCAGTTATCTCCAATTGGATAACCAGTTTAAGCCAGGCTCTCCAAAAGTAGATCTCAATACATATTTTCGCTATACGACAAATGCCCTATTTGAGGTAGGGCATTAGATTGGAATTAGTGATGATGTCCTCCTGGACCATGAACATGCCCGTGAGAAATCTCTTCAGGATCAGCATCTCTTACGGCAACAATTTTTCCTTCAAAGGATAGATCATACCCTGCTAAAGGAGGATTAAAGTCCATATGAACACCCAAATAATCGATTTTAGTGATCTCTCCTTTGATCTGATTGCCTTTATCGTCCTGCATTGGAATTACTTTGCCTACTTTCAGAAGATCCTGATTTTTCTTTCCCTCTTGCTTAAAATTAGACTTTGGAATAATTGTCTTCCGCTCCTCATAGTAATCTCCATAAGCATTTTCAAAATCAATAAAAACGGAAAAGGAATCGCCCGCTGATTTTCCTATCAAGGCTTCTTCGAATTTTGGGAAAACTGAATCTGTTCCAATTAAAAACATGAAAGGAGCATTCTCAGGCACATTTTCCCAAGGCTGCATCCCTGTTTCACCATTATCAACTTTAAGGTCATAGCAAATGGATACAACCTTGTGTTTTTCTACTATCATAGTCTAATGAAGAGTTATTTGAATAAATAGGTTAGCCCTACTTGACCTACAAAATTTTTCCTATCATAGCCTGGTACAAAATATTGATCAGGTTGGTTTTCCAAAAACCACATGTAGTTCAGAGTATTGACATATTGCATTCTCGCATTTACCAAGATGTTACCAAATTGCCAATCTGCTATAAATGAAGGAACTAGATCAACATATTTGTTTCTAAAGTCCTTAGAGGCTTCATATCTATAATAATAAAAATCAAGATTATAGACGATTCGCTCCACTTGAAAACCGATTCGATTCATCTTGTGAACCCAGGCAAATTCCACAAAAATCTGATTACTTGCAGGTCCATTTCCTACACCTAGCACCTGCCCGTTATGAGTATAACCATGACGGACATGATCATGAATGTACCAAGTCTTCAAGCTTCTGATATCATCTCTTATAGTCTGTCCGGTCTGAGTCATCTCGGAACTAATCTGGAAATAGTGACCTGGTTTATTCAAATCCATCAAATGGGAAAACCCGAATGTAAATCCTCTTCCGGATTCCGGAGTAATTATGAAATCACCCAATCTCCTGTTGTTTCCACGAGTTCCGTATTCACCATAAAATTCAAAGTGACCTTCTGGGCTTAGCCATCTGAAATACCCGGAACTGAATTGTTGTCGCTTGTCACGAATAGGATCATATATGTTTTCTGATCCTTTTCGGCCATTAAAGATCGGGAGTACATCAGCAAAATCAGTGATATCATCTCGATAAAGATGGTTGGTGGAGCCGTATCCCAGAAAGAGTCCCGGTACCCACTTAGGCTGATAGGTAAATACTATCCCAGAAAGAAATCTATTTCCATTAGCTTGTTTTGGAATGTAGGCAGGATTCTCCTGGATGGTATAATCAGGCCATGGGGGCAAATACTTACTAGACTTCAAAAACCCAGCAATTATTTGACCTTCAAATGACCCGATTTTTGTTTCTACTGGTTTTCTGGTATTAGCCGTGAAATGTAGGAATCCTGGTGCATTATTACCCAATAATAGTGAATTGCGTCTGCCCGGACCCCACCACAGGTTTTCTGTAGAAATTCCAACTGAATACTCTTTGAAATTATACCGTAAACTTGACTGACCCAGAAATAATTTGTTGTAGGCTCCCGTCCCAAATCGTTCCGGTGTATCGATACGATTCATATACTCATAATAGAAAAGAATCGTGGCTTGGTGCTCAATAGGGAATCCTAGGTAATCCTTGTTTTGAGCCATTAACAGCTCCGGCTGGAGCTGAAGACTGAAACCTTTGTATTCTGCATATGCACCTGCACTAATTATATTTTGAAAACCTCGATTTGGAATAAATGCCCCGTCATTAACCCCGAAAGCATAATTAGAATTGTATTGCAAACGATAGGTTGCCGGCATCGTTAAGAATTTAACTTGACCTTCTGGGCCAAGTCTTCTGTGGAATACTGAATTATCAAAGTCTACTATTGAACTGTCTAAATCAAAGCCATTTTTGAACCCAAATGCATCCACAGGATAAAGCGGCCTTATCATAAAAGAAGATGCAGAGTCAATATTTCCTAAAAGTTGCGCTCGTCGGAGGTAGTCATCCAAAACTGGAGTACCCAAGGAAATGGTCTGCGAAAACCCTTTCGGAAGAAGTCCAAACATTAAAAATGCAAGGAGGAATAGACTAAATACCTTATTTCTATTCATCATTTCAAAATTAAAGCTTCAACGGTGATACCTGCCAAAGACCAAGATTCATCGCAAACGGGATCGGGTGAGTTCGTAGCCGAAAGATCTGAATTCATGTATATTCTCACATTCGAGTTCTGATGTTCTACGATTTTAGAAATGCTATACCGGGTAGTATAATTTTGAAAAGCGCCAAAAAGACACAATCCTGGCATATTGGTCTTCACCGCATCAGTCTTCGGTCTATTTTGTCTAAAATATGTATCAGGATAAGATTGATACAAGCAGTATGTGGATTCGCAAGGAGAATTTGAAAAGGTAGTTCGGAAAACTTCTTCATTATCTATTCCAAAAAACCAATAATCAGGTCCTCCGATTCCATCATTAGGATTCCCATCCCAGCTATCGTGAATCAGAATATCGAGCGTAATTTTTAATAAATTGTGAGAAGGAAGGTCGTCTAGATTAACTGCTATTTCCTCATTATGATAAAAACCTGCCACCGTGTCGTTCTGGAATACAAAAAGCTTTCCATTTTCGAACCCAGCCAAATCAAGTGTGGAAAAATCATTAGAATACACGACTCGTTCAGATTCAAGGGTATCTGTACAAGATAACAAAGCAAAAAATGAAATTATTAAAACAAGGGCTGTCCTTCCACGCTGCCAACTATTAAGACCCATTTATTTTTTGTCTATTTAGGAAAAGAATAACTGCAAAATAACGAAAAACCATCCAAAAGAGAATAAACAAAAGGGAGCAAATTGGACAGAGTCCAAAATTTAATTTGTTACTTTTACCTTACTAACAGAATTTACATGGCTATTTTTACTATCGTCGCCGGTGCACGACCAAATTTCATGAAAATTGCGCCCATCATTCACCAACTTCAGAAAAAACAAAAAGAGGGGTTTGATGTAAACTTTCGACTTGTACACACCGGACAGCATTATGATAAAAAGATGTCTGGAGACTTCTTTGAACAACTTAATATTCCTGAACCAGATGCAAATCTTGGTGGTGGTGGTGGTACTCAAGCAGAGCAAACTGCTGCCATTATGGTTGCTTTCGAAAAAGAGCTTCTGGTAAATCGCCCTGACATTGTGCTCGTTGTAGGTGATGTCACTAGCACTTTAGCTTGTTCTATAGCAGCAAAAAAGCTTCAAATCGATGTTGCCCATGTGGAAGGAGGAATTCGCTCCGGAGACTTGACCATGCCTGAAGAGATCAACAGAATGGTAACAGATAGCATTACAGATCATTTTTTCACTACCTCAGAAATCGCGAATACCAACTTGAGAAAAAGTGGTTTTGCAGAGGAGAAAATCCACTATGTAGGAAATACAATGATTGACACGTTGATGGCTCAGATGCCAAGATTTCAAAAGCCTGAAGGTGAAATCTTTGAAAATCTAGAACCAGGAAAATACTTCGTAATGACCATGCATCGACCCGCAAATGTGGATCAAGAGCATAAGCTTAAGGCTATGATTGATGCAATTTTAGAAGGAACTAAAGGTCTCCCAATTATTTTCCCTGTTCACCCAAGAACAGCTAAAAATCTACAATCCCTTGGTATAGATGCTCCAAATCTACTTATGAGCGATCCTTTGGGCTATTTGGAGTTCAATTACCTAGTGAAAAATGCAAAAGGTGTGATCACCGATTCGGGAGGAATTACTGAAGAGGCGTCAGTGATGAATGTCCCTTGTGTCACCCTTCGAGACAATACAGAAAGAGCTGAAACCATACACTTGGGCACAAATGAGCTCGCTGGAACTGATCCTACTAAGCTTAAACCCTACCTCGAAAAAATCATGGCGGGTACTTGGAAGCAATATCAAGGAATTCCAATGTGGGATGGGAAAACGGCTGAGCGAATCGTGGATATTTTGATTGAATCTTATTCCTGATCTAGCATGAGAAACGGGGATCGAGTCAA
The DNA here is from genome assembly GCF_029254265.1 of Algoriphagus sp. Lineage (GTDB taxonomy): Bacteria > Bacteroidota > Bacteroidia > Cytophagales > Cyclobacteriaceae > Algoriphagus. Next base: position 55,528 of record NZ_JAQWXX010000012.1, read on the forward strand.
TTTCCTTGTAAAAAATCTTGAGCTATTGCCACATCCTGAGGGTGGGTTTTATAAAGAAACTTACCGCTCTCCGCAATCCGTACTCACTATGGACGGGGATAGAAACCTGACGACCTCCATCTACTTTTTATTGACATCTGATCATGTGAGTAGGTTTCACAGGATTAAGAGCGACGAGCATTGGTATTTTCATGAAGGAAATTGTTTGACAATTCACTTGCTAAACAATCAGGGCCATGAAAAATTAGAGCTTGGTTTGCTTTCCCAAAAATCCAAACCTTATCATTTTGTGCCGGCAAATACGATTTTTGGAAGTAGTATTGAAGAGAAGCATGGCTATGCTCTGGTTTCCTGTGTAGTCTCACCAGGATTTGATTTCAAGGATTTTAAACTTTTCACAGAGGAAGAGTTACTCCATGATTTCCCCAATCATTCAGAGATCATTACCCAATTGACATAAAAAAAGCTCCCAGAATCTGGGAGCCATTTTCACTGTGGTAATTTTATTGGTTAGAATGAGAATGCCACTCTAAATGTCATTTTAACACCAGGAGCTAAACTTGTGAAGATCTGATCTTGCGCTTCGTAAGATTGGAATACCAATTCTCTCCTATCGTTTAACATATTTTGAATTCCAAATCCAGCTTGAATTCGCTCATCCGCACCAAAGGATTTATTGATATTCAAGTTTAAGCTATGGAAAGGAACGGTATAATTATCGGTTTGATTTCCAAATCCAACAAAGTTCAACGTTGGTCCTTGCACGTTATAAAATAGACCAGCTTCCCAACCTGTAACAAAGCTTTGATATGCTAAGCCCGTGTTGATAATGTATGGTGCCTGGCCAGCCATGCTCCTTGTGTCCTCTACAGACTCACCCTCACGAGCAGAGAGTTGTCTTGATCTGAATTCTGACCCAGACATTTTGATTGTAGATTCAGTGATCGTCACGTTAGTATTCCAAGTGAAATTTTCTAATGCTGGAGCTAGGAATTGAAGACTCTTTCTGAATTCGAATTCCAAACCTATCACTTGACCATTTCCTACGTTTCTTGGTTGAAATGATCCAGCATCTGACAAGAATTGAACAATTTCAATTGGTCTGTCAAATGATTTGTAGAATGCACTTGCAGAAAACATTTGACCTCTTTCCTGGAATGCTTCCCATCTTACATCAAAGTTATTTATTCTCGTTGGAGTCAGCTTTCCATCCCAAATCACTTCTGATCCACCATTAGTTACTTCTTGGAATAATCCACCAATAAATGTTCTTCCAGTGATTGGATCTAAGATCTCAGCATAGGACAATTCTTTGAAAGATGGTCTGGCAATAGTTCTAGTAGCAGAAAATCTTAAATTTTGTTTTTCTTTTATTGAGTAGATTAGGTTTATAGTAGGAAAGAAATCAGTCTCATCCAAAACAGTATCATCATTTAACACAATAGAACCGTTTTGATTTGTACCAGTATATTTCTGTACATAGTTTTCCATTCTCAAACCTACCACAGCTTTCAGTTTTTCAGCAGGATTGATTTCAGTTGATAAATAGGCTCCAATGCTATTTACATTTGAATTGTAGGAGTTTGGATTGATTGGGATAAAGCTTGGATTATATCTAACCCCATTCCGGTTGTTTGCACTGAAAAGATTTGCATCATCTAAGATTGCATTTGGATCTCCAGTGAAAATGGTATTACCTGTAGGAAACTGGAAATTCTGAATATCAAAATCACGTGTCTTGTACACATAATTACCTCCAAATTTGAATTTCGCGTCTCTTCCAAATACGCTATACTGATTAGTCAAATCCAATTTACCGACTATGTTTTGCTCATCAAGATTTCTCCAGATACGCTCTGGAAGCCCCACTTCAGTAGAAATTGTATTTGTTGGTTCTCTAAATCTAGTAAATCGAATATCCGGATCATTGATCTTAGAGATAGTTGGTGACACTTTCCAATTCACATTCCATTTACCACCAGCTAAAAAGTGTTCCCCTCCCAATAATATGTTGGTCAAAGAACGCTCACTGTACTCTAAGTTATATTGCTTTGCCTCAAAATTCGCTCCCAGGTTAGTTCCAATAAAATCAAACACGCCAGCCTTAGATTCACCATTCTGAAGCTTCATAAAATTCAATCTAAACTTCGAATTCTGAGTTTTTAAAGCTACTCCTGCTATACCACCAAGAAGGACATTATTTACTCCATAATCACCTTTCTGTCTTTCTAAAGGTTCTAATTCGTTTACATTAGATTCACTTGGCTTTCCATATAAATTGAATTCTGCTCCCTGATAAAATTCGGTTTCATTTTTATAGGTCAAAGCGAAATTATAGCCCCAAGTTGCTCTTGATCTTGCGATTTGATTTCCTAAAGAGAAACTCAACCCCATATCCATCAGGCTATTACTTCTATAACCTCCAAGGGTTTTATTAAAATTTCCCAAGATATTCTGATACTCTAATCCTCGGGGACTATTGGGATTACCCACTACATCAGCATATTGTGGGATATCAGTGATACCTGCCGTTGGATTAGCTCGTGTACCATCATCATATCCTAACCAATCTTTTTTACCACCATCGTATTTAACATAGTTTGGATTAAAGTGCATGGAGGGATTAATTCCTCCACTCAAACTAAGTCTCATTGATTTTTCTTCTGGAAAATCTTTTGTTTCAATATCTACCACTCCTCCGGTAAAATCAGCAGGAAGATCTGCCGTAAACGACTTCGAAACAATGATATTATCAATAACGTTTGTCGGGAAAATATCCATTTGGATAGAGTTTCTGTCAGGATCCAATCCTGGGACATCTACACCATTTACTACGGTCTTAGTATATCGATCCCCAAGACCTCTGACGTAAATGTATTTCCCTCCTTCGATAGATACACCTGTTACTCTCTTTACAGCGGAAGCTGCATCTCCATCACCAATTTGACGGAATGTGCTTGCTGAAATACCATCCAATAAGTTGGCAGCATTTCTTTTTACAGACATCAAAGCAGATTCTGTTGTACGTATTGCAGACGCTGCAATAGTTACAGTCTCAAGTTCTGATGCTTCTTCAGCCATCAGGATGTCATTAAGAACATTTGTTTCTCCAGCTTTTACTTCAACTGCAGTAAGCTCTAATGTAGCGTAAGAAATGTAAGAGATCTGAAGGGTGTAAGATCCTGGCTCAACTTGAATTTCAAATTTCCCATCAAAATCAGTGATGGCACCAGTGGAGGTTTCTTTGACTAGAACTGAGACTCCGAAAATTGGTTCTCCTGTTCCTTCCTCAAAAATAGTTCCTCTGATGGTTCCTTTTTGAGCGAAAGCAAATCCTGCGATAATTTGTGAAAGTACTACAAGGACAATGATCAAGGTCCTTTTCATGAATACTTTGTTTGAGTTCTTTTTCATACAGCAATTGAATTTTAATAAAGAGAAGGAGGAAGTTTCCTTGCGAGGTCTTCCTCCTTCTAATATTATTAAAAGATATTATTTAAAGTCAGCTAATTGTCCATCTACTGCAGCCCATGACCATGTTGCGAATGCGGCCTTAGTTGCTCCTACTGTGTTTGCATCAGCAGCTACTTCTGTTGCTGAAGCAACAGTTCCACCCTTGAATACCGTGCTTAGAGAAACTCCTTGAGCAAGTGTAGCTTCTAACTTGATGAATTTAAGTGAACCATCAGCGAAGTTTGCCACAGACTTATCACCAGAGATAGATAGGTCACCTCTTCCATCAGTTGTAGCTGGATCAGCAAAATTGAAGAAGTAAAGATTCTCAAATGTTCCTCTTGCTCCATCTCTGAAATCACCTAGCTCCGCTACATTATTTCCTTTAATGGAACCATTTTTCAATGTATGACCAGCCAATAAAGCTCCTTCAGGACCGTCAATTTCTAAAGTGTGATCAGTTTCGGATCCAGCGATTACGATAAAGTTATCCAAAGTACCAGCCCAAGCTTGATCGGTATCCATTCCATCATCACCAGGATTCCAAACGATAGCATTCGTTACGTTTACAGTTCCTCCGAACCACTCAATTCCGTCATCTTGGTTACCAATCACCTCTACATTTTCGATCACTGTTCCAGAACCAACACCACCTAGCGTAATTCCATTAATCTCATTTCCTTCACCGATGTTTGCACCACCATGACGAACTGAGACAAATTTGATTGTACCTGAATTATCGGCAGCGTCTGTTCCACCGTAAAGTCCATTAGTATCTGATGGTGGAATACCTTCAATTTGTTTTTCAGTCAAATCCCCAGCTACTGAAATTGGAGCTTTTCCTAAAATAAGCAAACCACCCCAAAGACCATTCAAGTCAGGCGTCAAATTTGGAGATGCAATTTGGCCTGGAGCAATATTATCAGCAATTGTGGTAAAAATAATTGGAGAAGAAGCTGTTCCTTCAGCATTAAGCTTAGCACCTCTAGCGATGATTAAAGCAGTTGCATTTGATCCTGAACCTGCTTCACCCTTTACAACCACACCATCTTGGATGGTCAGGGTGGCACCAGAAGTTACTGTGATTCTTCCACCCAAAATATATGTTTTACCTTTTTCCCAAGTTGTATTTGCAGTAATATTTGAAGTAACTCTTATTACTGTAGCCTCTGCACCTACTGTAAGTACGTGAGTAGCAACCGCGAAATCTCCGTCAGTATCAGTTACTCTAAATTCAAAAACAATATTTTTACCTGCATCTGCAGGTGTTGCAGTATATTCAAAAGGAGCTGAAGCTGTTGTCCCTGACAGAGGAACAGTTGCGTAAGAAGCCCCGTCTTTAGTAATAGATAAGGAAACAAGTCCATCTAAAGCAGTTGCTGAAGCAGTTACTGGACCTAAAGTCGCTCCAGCCTCAATCGTTGCAGTAGCTGGAATCCCCGAAAGTGTAACACCATTATCTGGTTTTTCTTCGTCTTTACAACCTGTGAGTCCGATCACGATTGCAGAAAACATTAATAATAGATAATTAAGTTTTTTCATTTGGTTTGTATTAATTGAATTGTGGTTTTCCATTTTTTGATGCTACAAATGTGGCGCAATAAATACCCCCAAAAGAATTATCTGAATTATCCTTTTTTTAAAATTCCATACAGAATTTAATATTGAATTAATAAAAATGGCATAAAAAAAGGGCTGCTTTGATAGCAGCCCTTTAAACCGTGTTTTTATGTTACTTCAATGTTACCGACTTATTAATCGGCACTTTTTCCAGGAGAATTTTTACAAGGTCTCGAGTATTGATTCCATCAGCTTCAGCTTCATAATTCAAAATTATTCGGTGATTTAGCACATCCTCAGCAATTTCTTTGATGTCCTCAGGCAATACATAATCTCGTCCATCCATATAAGCAACTGCCTTGGAAGCGAGATTCAAATTAATGCTTGCTCGAGGAGAAACCCCAAACTGAATGTATTTCGCTTCATCCTTCAAACCGTATTGAACTGGGAATCTGGTAGCAAATACCAACTCAATAATATAGTGTTCCAAAGGCTCTGCCATTTTCACCGCATTGATCTCATTTCGGATGTCAAATACATCTTGTTTGGTAAGCATGGCATTGACTTCTGAACTGAAAGTCATATTCGCCATTCTCCGCATGACTTCCATTTCATCGGCTTTGCTTGGATAATCAATATGCACCTTCATCATGAATCGATCGACTTGCGCTTCAGGCAATGGGTAAGTTCCTTCTTGATCTACCGGGTTTTGTGTTGCCAATACCAAGAATGGGCGATCTAGCATAAAAGTGGTCTCCCCAATTGTAACCTGCTTCTCTTGCATGGCCTCCAAAAGTGCAGATTGCACTTTAGCTGGAGATCGGTTGACCTCATCCGCCAAAATCAAATTGGAAAAAATCGGACCTTTTTTCACTTCAAAACTACCGTTCTGTTGATTATAGATCATCGTACCGATCAAATCGGCAGGAAGTAAATCAGGGGTAAATTGGATTCGGTTAAAATCTAAATGAAGTACTCTTGCCAGTGTATTTACAGTTAGCGTTTTCGCCAAGCCTGGCACACCTTCTAATAAAATGTGTCCATTGGTGAAAAGACCAATCAAAAGTCGATTGACCATTTTGTCCTGACCTACAATTACTTTCTTTACTTCCTGAATTACATCTGCTATTTTTTCCTGATACATGGAATGAATCGTTTTGGATTAGTATTCGAACTCTAAAATAGAGGTTTTTGCTCCAACCAACAATCTTAAATCTTCCGAACGGTAAAGCCTGATTTTAAGGTGAATTTTATGATTTTTTAAGAGGAGGATATTTATGATACTTTTATAACCTAATGATTAAGGCTAGATTTATTTATGGCACTCAATTTCTTTACCACAGAGCCGCAGAGAGCACTGAGGTCTCACAGAGAAAATTATTTTTACATAATTCATTATCAACTATTTATCAAAACACTAAATAGTCATTAGTTTAGTTCCTATGAATGAAAATGAAACTACCTCAAAAATAATTGGAGCTGCAATCGAAGTTCACAAGCAGCTAGGACCAGGTTTATTGGAAAGTGCATACGAATTTTGTTTGGCGCATGAGTTAAGAACCCAAAATTTAAAAGTAGAGACACAAGTCATCTTGCCTGTTGTTTTCAAGGGTATTAAACTCGAAGCTGGCTATCGATTGGATCTTTTGGTTGAAGATAGAATCATTGTAGAAATTAAAGCAGTTGAGGAATTGGCAAATATTCATTTAGCTCAAACACTTACCTATTTGAGACTAGGGGGATTCAGACTTGGATTACTAATTAATTTTAATGTACCAAAGTTGGTAGATGGCTTAAAGAGAGTGGTTAATGACTAACCAATGGTCCCAATTACATCCGTGGTATTCTCTGTGTGTTCCGTGACTCTGTGGTGAAAAAAATATTTGCTTAACACAGAGGCACAGAGAGCACTGAGGTCTCACAGAGATTTTATTTCAAAAAGTATTTAACCTCCTATTCCCATAATCCAAA
>NZ_JAQWXX010000039.1 GCF_029254265.1 Algoriphagus sp.
AGAATTACCTAGACGAGTTTTGTTACAAGCTCAACAGAAGATACTTCGGTCAAAAACTCTTTGACAGACTCATCATTGCTTCGATTTAATCATACTGGCAAGATTGCGGATATACATATTATTCTTAAATTATTAACAATAAACTTTATAAATCATGAAAAAATCAAGATTAATTTTAATTCTACCAATGATGGCCATGATTGGCTTTTTTTCGCCAAAGAATGCATTCACACAAGAATCAGCAGAAGAACAAGAGACTCCTACTTGGCGACAAACCACTTGCCTTTTAGATGGATCTACTAAATGTAAAAAGACAGGCACAGGTTGTACTACCTATGCTGGATGCCCAGGACTAAAGGAGTGGATAAAAATAGGTCCTGATGTAGTAAAAACAGTAGAATCAATTGCCGATGCGGTTGACTAAGCGAGTTTATTTTTGGGGGGCAGAATCTGTTCTGCTCCTGTTTATTTTGTTTTCATGTAAACAAAATACCACAGTAACTTACGTCTCTCAAAACTATAAAGGGGAAGATTATAGGCTCGCACTAAACGATTCATCGATCATAGAAGATTGGATTTATGATGTGAAACAAAATAAACTAGCCATCTGGAATTCATCAATCTATTCTATAGACATCTATAATCTTGATAGTCGGTCATTCGAAAATCGCATTTTCCTTTCTGAAGAGGGACCTTTTGGCATTGGAAATGTTGAATCCATAGCATTTTTGGACTGTGGGATTACAGCAATAGATCCAATAAAAAAGGTAAGATTAAATATCTCCTTTGAAACAAATAAGAAAGAAATTATTAGACTGGTGAACCTCGAAAACCAAAAAACACTGGCTGATTATAATTTCAATATCGTTCATGAATTTTCGTCAAAGCCAAAAATCGATTCAAATCATTCTGTTTGGCCTATTACACCTAAAGAAGATTTTCTATCAAAGGAATATTATTCTCACGATGTACTCTTAGTCGATGATTCAAAAACGGTCGGCACCTGGCCCAATAGCTATCAAAAATACTATTATGGACTTCTAGGCGAGCCGTCCCTGTCCTATTCTGAGAAGTTGATTTTTCTCTCTTTTCCAATTGAGGAGCGTATAACCGTTTTTGACTATCAAGGAAAAGAACAAAGCGGATTTATGCTCTCTTCCTCAGAATTTCGAACATTCAGAGGAATGGACAGGCAAAACCCCGATCTTCAAAAAGAATCCAATATGACCATCACCGAAACTTGGTTTTTGAAAACTATCTATCATGAAAACAAGCTAATTAGATTTGAAAAAGAAGCCCAAGATCTCAAAGATGTAGAAGGAAAATTAAACTCAAAGCTTTTTGGGAAATGGAAGATTATATGGAAAAACCTAAGTGGAAATGATACAATTTTTACTATGGGTTTACCTGAAAAAGAATTGTTTCTCCCCATTTCTTTTCCCTATAAGAATGGTGTATTAATTAAGAAAATTAATGATGAAAATGAGGACTTTGCAGATTTTGTTTATATTAATTTGGATGCTATTTAGTTGTAGGGAAAAGCAATATCCTTATCAAGAAGCTTTACAAGACTATTTAAAATCCACTGGTATCAAGTTAAATACAAAACAAAAAGTATTGATCATTCCAAATCAAAATTGTGAAGCTTGTATCCGTGAAGTTTTGGATTTGTGTTTATCTGGAGATTGTGAGGGTGTTGATCAAGTTATTTTAACTCAAAATATTTCGGAAAATCCCATTCCAAAAAATATTTTTATCGACACATCCAATACTTTCGTTTATTATGAAACTGGAGTTTTTGAGCCCTTTTTAATTGAATTAGATCACAATAACTGGATTTCTTGGCAAAAATTAAAGGGGATAGAAAAGGAGGAAATAAGAAAAATTTTGATGGATTAGATGATGAACTTTCTCTTTAACTATATCTTTTTCTTAATTTTTGCCTTTTCACTAAATCAAGAGATCATTTACAGTTGCATTAATTGTAATCTCACAGAATGGGCTCCTTTTGGTAAATACAAAGTAGCAGTCTTTTTAAATCCTGCCGACGCCAATCGATCAAAACTCATTCTAATGAATGATCAAAACTTGGGAATCGATACAGTCTCAGGTTTTTTACAAGGATTTGAAAAAATTATAAAAACTTCTGATTCAACTTTTACAGTAGTTGGACATACTTCTCTTAAAGGGAAAATAGAAAATAATCAACTGAAATTAGACTCCGTATTTACTATCAAACACGTTGATCGGATTAAAACCATCAATTACGAGTTTCCCACCAAAGTCCTGGCAGATGGGAAAGTTGCTTGGATTGAGCTAATTAGATACCAAGGGAGGAAAAACCAAACTCAACTTTTTGAAATACAGATTTCCCTGCTTCAAGGAAGGTTTGACGGAGTGATGGCCTCAAATAGATATTATGGAGGTGAAATAGATAGAAGTCATATGTTCTTACTGTCTGGAAAATTCAAAAATAATCCACCTTTGAATCCTTTATCCAAGCCTTATCTAGGTAGCCAATCGGATCCTGTTGCTATTTTTGAACCTGGTGAGGGATATATATTTTTCAAAAGAAATTCCCAAGAATTTTACTATTTGAATAGAAAGATCAAGACTTTACCAACATCGATTTTTTTAGAATCGATGGAAATAGTAAAACCCTATATTGATTTTCAGTCCCAGAAAAAATATGTTGTAGTAAAACCAAAAAATGAACTCAACTACCAGCTTTGGGAGGTAGAAAGCTTTACAGTAGAAAAATGGAAAGTCATCGGAAAAATTAATCAGATGCCTTATTTAATTGAAGGAGGAAAGCTTTTTTATAAAAAAGAAACCGCATTAGGTTTTACCATTTTAACTGAAATGCTCTAGTCAATTCTGGCACAGGTCATAAATCTATTGGGACATTACTTTTCATCAGCCACCCGAGTTATTGAAAATTAATATTTTCTCTTTTCAAATTTCCTATCCCAATCTCGGCAAACTCAGCTTATACTTCATCGAAATCAGACGGATACTGATCACCAGAGACATGGAGATCAATAGGTTGTAATCCCGAGGAACGCCATAGTGATTCAGCAGCAAGTAGAGAATCGCTCCAGCTAAGCAAGCAGATGCATAGACTTCTTTTCGGAAAAGAACTGGGATTTCATTGGTCAACGTATCCCGTATCACTCCGCCCATCACTGCAGAAAACATCCCCATAATCGCAGCAATCTCTGGTCGCACGCCCAAACTCAATGCCTTTTCCACACCCAAAACGGTAAAAAAACCTATCCCAAGGGTGTCAAACAAAAAGAAGGTTTTCCGAAGGCGGCTCAAAAATTTAGGAAAAATAAATGCTGCTAAAACTCCGGCAAGAATTGCATATAAAAACCAAATATCTCCAATCCATACCAGTGGATAGCTATCCAACAAAATATCCCGAAGTGTACCTCCACCGATTGCGGTGATAAAACCCGTGAATCCGGCCCCAAACAAATCATGCTCTCGCTCCCGAATGGCCAAAGCACCCGAGATCGCAAAGACGAAGGTTCCGGTCAATTCAAGTGCGTATTGTAATTCCATGGATTTAAATTTATCTAATGCTTCATTATTTGATCGATAACTAATCTTTAGTCATCTCGACCAAGGGGAGAGATCTCTTCGATATTAATTGAGATTTCTCCTTCCGCTCGCTTCAGTCGAAATGACTCTATCCTCAATTTGTGCAGATTATTTGCCCCTTTTTTGGAGTAAAACAAACTATTCTTTCTCCAATACAAAAACCCCCATTTCCCGTTGTCCTAAAACCAAAACCGTTTTGGGTGCTTCCAAAAATTGAAATCCCATTTTGAGAATTTTATCCAGATGCTTTTGCTGTAAAACAAAACGCTCCGAACCATCCGGCAACAAATATCTCCCACCTCCCAATTCAGTACTCTTCTCCAATATCCCTCCAAATCCTGTACACATCCGAAACCAGAGTATTCCTCCCGGCTTTAAAACCCGAAGCATTTCATTCATCATTTGCCAGAAATTTTCCTCATCATTTGCAAAATGCAAAACCGCTGAACAGATCACTGCATCGAAAGCATCTTTATGAAAAGGGATTTCTTCCATCGTTCCAACCTGAAAGCGATGGGAATCATAGTTTGGCTGCAAGCTTTTTGCTACAAATCGCAGGTATTGGATCGCCAATTCCTCCTGGTCAAAACCAAATATCTGATATCCTGCATTGAGAAAGTAAACGGCATTTCTACCTTCCCCACAGCCTGCATCCAGAATCTTCATCTCCTTGGAAAAGCGAGCTTTTAAAATCTGATCCAGAAGATAGATGTCAATATTTCCAAGCAATCGATTCAGTTCACTGGGCTGCATTTTCGAGTTTATTTAAGGCTTCAGTCATTTTTATTCTTCCGATTTCTACCAATTCCGCAGCTCGATAGAACTCCATCGTGCTTGCCTGCTTTTTGCTGATTTCAATTAAAATATCAGTAGGATACTTTTCCAAAGTGAGGTAAGAAACCCGATCATGAAGCAATTCCATGGAACGGTTGAGCAGGTCGAGTGAGCCCAAACTTTTATTTTTGGGAGATTTATGCTCAGTTTCGAAGTAGCTAGTCATTTTCTTCTGATAGTCTTTCATCCAGCCTGGCATTTTGATCAGGCTTTTTCCATCATGAGCTTTTTTAGGAGGATTCAGATAGCTACCGCCAAGTGCATTCAGATTGACTGCGATCACCAGATTCTCTTTGGAATTTTTCAAGAGATCCATAGGAAGTGGATTCAGGACACCTCCATCGATGTATTCCTTGAAGTCAATCACGGCAGGCTGTACCAGGGTAGGAATACTGGATGATGCCCGAATAGCAGCGAACAAGCTTCCTGATTCGAACACCTTTTCCGTTCCTTCCAAATAATTCACTGCATTGCAGCAGAATGGAAAATCCAATTCTTCGATCAGGCATTCACCGACGATTTTTTTTAACTCTGAAAAAACCTTATCTCCCTTGATGAATCCTCGGCTGGAAAATGAAAAGTCCATCAAACCAAAAACGTCCACACGGCCTAGATCACAGATCCAATCTTTGAAATCAGCAAGGTTTCCTTTTGCATAAATTCCTCCGACAAGCGCACCCACCGAACTCCCCGCAATTTCCTTAATGCTATATCCCCGCTCCTCCAATACTTCGATCACGCCGATATGTGCCATCCCTCTGGCGCCACCACTGCCCAATACCAGTGAAACAGATTTGTTTGGATTCATTTTTTGATGATTTTAATCCTAAATTTGGTTGCATAAAAATACCCACTAATTTAGCAATATGAGCCAATTTAAACCTTTTCACCTAGCTTTCCCTATTCGGGACATCGAAGAGACACGAGCTTTCTACGGAGATCTGTTAGGTTGCGACATCGGCCGAAGTACCGATAAATGGATCGATTTCAATTTCTTCGGTCATCAACTTTCAGCCCATGTGAAGCCAGATGAATTGGCTCAGGCAAAGACCAATGCGGTAGACGGAAAAAACGTACCCGTCCGACACTTTGGAGCGATCTTGCCTTGGGAAGAATGGCATGATTTGGCGGATAAATTAAAGGCGCATGGGATCGAATTCGTGATCGAACCTTACATCCGATTCAAGGGTGAAGTAGGTGAGCAAGCAACTATGTTCTTTTTGGATCCTTGCGGAAATGCATTGGAATTCAAATCATTCCAAGATCCTACACAGATTTTTGCCAAGTAAAACCAAGCATCTTGAACATCTTCAATCTGGAGCAAAAAATTGATCGGATCATCGATCACCAAGGAAAGCAATACCGTTATTTCAGCGGTACGGCTTACTTGGGGATGGGGATCGTTCCAGAGTTTCAGGAAAAGGTGATCGAAGGTCTTAAGAAATATGGCTTGAATCATGGGCAAAGCCGTGGCAATAATGTCCGACTGAAAGTCTATGATAAGTTTGAGGAATTTTTTGCAAAAAATGCAGAATCCGAAGCCGCAATAGTAATGAGTTCGGGCTATCTGGCTGGTACCGCTGCGCTAAGATTCCTACAAAATGAGGCCAATACGATTTGGGTCGCTCCGGATACGCATCCGGCGATTTTGCCCCAGGAATTAACTCCGGATCCAAAGCAAAGCTTCGAGTCTTGGAAAGCGGAATGTTTGGAAAAAAGTGAAAAACTAATTCCTCAAAAAATCTTGATTTTGGGCAATGCAGTTGACCCGCTCCACTCCGAAATTCATGACTACGATTGGCTTCAACCCATCGGAGAAAAACATGAGCTTTCTGTTTTGATCGATGATAGCCATGCTTTTGGCGTTATTGGAAAAAGAATTTTTGGAACGTATTCCAACTTAAAAAATCTTCCTGCAAAAGTGCTTGTTTCGGGATCAATCGGAAAAGGGCTGGGGCTACCAGCTGGAATAATTCTCTGTGATATGGCGACCAAAAAAGAGATTTTACAACTCCCTATTTACGGCGGAGCTTCACCTTGCCCCCCTGGATATTTAAAGGCATTTCTTGAAAGTCAGGACTTGTACCTTCAACAAAAAGAGAAGTTATCCACCAATCTGAGTTATTTCCAAAAGCAAATTTCTCATCTCACGGAGATCAAAGGTTCTTCGGAATATCCCGTTTTCAACTACTCGGAAAATACTTGGGTAGAAAAATTAGAACAAGGAGGAATCATTACTTCTTCATTTCCATACCCAACGAGCAAAGATCCTAGGCTAAATCGGATAGTCATTTCGGGCTTTCATTTGAAAGAGGACTTGGATCTTTTAGCTGGAAAGCTAATTGAGTTATCAACCACAAAATTCTAAATCATGCGTATTCTTGTTTCTTTCGCACTTCTAGCTTTGTTGTTTTCGGCTTGTCAGCCAACCGAAAAAGCTCCATTTAAAGATGGTTTGGAAGATTTTCCAATCTTAAAAGAGGTTTTGGAAAATAAAGAGAAATATCAAGTTCAGATTCTTTACACCCGTATTGAGCGAAATGAACACGGGAATCCACTGATGACGGATTATGCCTTCAACTTAGATGATGAGAAATACTTCTATCCTGCGAGTACAGTGAAATTGCCCGTGGCGATCTTAGCTTTGGAGTGGCTGGAAGAGCAAAATATTCCGGGTTTGGATGAAAATACGATTATGCTCACCGATTCCATTCATCCCTCACAAGTTCCCGCTTTGGTGGATAACTCAGCGATTGATTCCCTTCCGAGCATCGGGCAATACATCAAAAAAATCCTGTTGGTATCCGATAATGATGCCTACAATAGACTATATGAATTGCTAGGTCAGGACTATATCAATCAGAAACTAGCTGACAAAGGAATGAACCATACGATCATCAATCATCGCCTGAGCTTTGCAGCAAGTCCTGAAGAAAACCGGATGTTTAACCCCATTCGATTTGTGGATAAGTCCGGGAATCTAATTCATGAAATTCCTTCAAGACAAACCGAAGTGATTTATTCCAATGCTGAAAAACCGGTGATCGGGCGAGCTTATTACAGTGGAGATTCCCTGATTGAACATGGAATGGAGTTTACTTTCAAAAACAAGTTTGCGATTTCTGATCTACATGGAGTGGTTCAACGAATCATATTTCCCATGGCTTTTCCTGATGCAGAGCGATTTAATCTTTCAGAAGATCATCGAAATTTGATCTTGAAGTATATGAGTATGCTTCCTAAGGAAAGTGATTATCCGAGTTATCCACAATCAGAATATTGGGATTCCTATTCGAAGTTTTACAAGGATGGAATGAATAAAGCCCCAATTCCCTCCAATTTCAGGCTTTTCAATAAAACCGGTGAAGCCTATGGTCACCTGCTTGATGCTAGTTACTATGTTGATTTTGAAACAGGCGTAGAATTTTTTGTGACTGCAGTAATCTATGTCAATGCCGACGAAACACTCAATGATGATGCCTATGAATACGATGAAATCGGATTTCCATTTTTTGCAGAATTGGGAGAATACCTCTATGGGTTAGAGCTCGCTCGGGAAAAAATGATCCCAGCAGATTTGAAAGAATTTGAGTTTAGTTATTAGATTTATCTGATTATCTGAAATGATGCCAGCGACCTCCTTTTCTTTGCTTATCTGGCTGGAAGACCGATGACGGGTGACCGAAGTACCATCAATGCTAGTGTTTACCATATATAAAGTCGCTTTTCATTTCCCCTTTTACTGATGCAATTTCAGATATGCATATTGATTTAAATTGCTTTCCAAATCAAATTTAGACAAATGAAACTTGTTGAACCTAAACTCTTTTTGAAGACCTTTTGGTGGTCCATCCTTTTATACGGTATTATATCGGTGATTCTGTCAGATGGATATGTAGGATTAAAGCAGGGATTTGATTGGTGTTTTATTGTTGAGCCACGGTCCTACTTCAAACTTATATTTAATATCATCTACTGGTCAGCGTTTTCTTATTTTATTTTATGGCGGTTAGATCCAGATTTTAGAAAAAAAAAGGCGGAAAAATTTGAGAAGAATAATTGATGTTCTTTGCCTATGTGAGTGTCTCCACTCACTTTTTTTAACTAAAAATAAATCGTTTGAGCCTCCGAACCGCGGCCAAACTTTTTTTGCAGAATTGGGAGAATACCTTTATGGGTTAGAGCTCGCTCGGGAAAAAATGATCCCAGCAGATTTGAAAGAATTTGAATTTAGTTATTAGATTTAAAAATGAAGCTTTTTAAAGTCTATCTCAAAAAGGATTGGTGGTGGCCACTGATTTACGCGATTCCCATGGTTTTTATGAATGAAGGATATGTTTACCCAGAATTACGATTTGAGTTTGATTTCTTATCCGAGCCATGGACCTATTATAGTTTTATTTTTCACTACACCTTCTGGAGTATCGGATGGTTCTTTCTTTTTTGGAAACCGAATTACCTGCATCAAAAAAAGAAAACTGAGGAGAAAACTTTGCAAAAGTAAGTTTTTCCGCTCCTTTAGTTTCCCTTACCATTTGTCATTCTGAAAAAGTTTGACAAAAAAATGACCCGCTCCTTAGACAGAAACGGAGGCTAGGGTTTTAATTGGTCTTTGGTTCCTCCGAGTAAATCTCTGCGAAAACCTTGGCGTCCTTCGTGGTTAAAAATTCTATTTGTGAACTTTGAGGGTAAAGAAACCTTTGTGTCCCCAGCGTAAACCTTTGTGAGCTTTGCGGTTAAAAAAGAAAGCTTTGCTGTTAAAGAAAAAACTATTAAACCCACTTCTCCATCTCCACCATAGCATGTGGATAAGTCTTTCCAAATTCGATATTTAACTCCTTAAGTTTGGATGTGGATAACTCATATGGCTGATGAATATCAAAGCCTTTAATAGCGCTTAATTCTGGGAGCCACATTCGGACATAGTCCCCGTTTTTGTCATAGTTTTTCCCTTGGCGAAGAATGTTGAAGTAGCGGTTTTCTCGAGGGTCATTTCCCACTCCAGCTACATACATCCAATTTCCCCAGTTGGAGCAGACATCATAGTCAATAAGCTTACTCTCAAAATAACTCGCCCCCCAGGTCCAATCGATTCCCAGATCATTGACTAGAAAGCTTGCAACATTTTGACGGCCTCTGTTTGACATGAAACCCGTACGATTCAATTCCCGCATATTGGCATCAACAAATGGGACTCCTGTCTTCCCCTCACACCAGCGCTGAAAATCTGCGCTATCCCTACGCCAGGAGTCCATTTGATTTTTGATACCGGAAATTTGAAAAATATGATCTCCGTGCTTCTTAGAGATCAATCGGAAATAATCTCTCCAAATCAGCTCGAAGATCAGCCAATAAGTGCTGTCATTCTTTTTTCGCTCTTTTTCATAGCGCTTTACTTCGTAATAAATCGTCCTTGGAGAGATACATCCCAAGGCCAACCAAGCTGAAAAACGCGAACTAAATTCCGTCCCAATTAACCCATTCCGGGTCTGTTTATAATTTTGTAATAAGTCTTTTTCCCAAAAATAGGATTGGATTCGCCGCATTCCAGGTCGTTCTCCACCATCAAAACCTAACACCAAACTTGACGCTGGCATCGACTCCTCCAATCCGTATTGATTCAATTTTGGAATTTCTCCAGAGCTAAATATGACCTCTGTTCCGGGATAATTTATGGAAATAGGGTTAGGGTATTCTGCCCTTACTTCCGACATTTTTTCCGCTGACTTTCTGAATTGTGTAAAAACTTCAGGTAATTGATTGACAGGAAACGGCAGATCATCCAAATGGTAAAGTGTACTCTGCCAGAAGCTCTCGGTGGCAATTCCTTTTGCGTATGCGTTAGTTTCTAGAAAGTTATCCACATGCCGTTCTTCAGAAGTGACTTCCTCTGAAAAATAAATCGCCTGTGCCTCATACTTTTCTGCCAGTTTGATTAATTCCTCTTCTGGTTTTCCCTGAAGGACTATCAAATCTGCTCCGAGTTCACGGAGCGTATCACGCAAGTCTGCCACCGCTTCAATCAGAAACTTCGCCCGGTAATATCCGGTCTTCGGGATACCGAGTTCAGTTTTTTCAAACATCCTCGGATCAAAGCAATAAACGGGTAAAATCTCTTTTCCACTTTGAACAGCCTTGGTAAGAGTAACATTATCTTTTACCCTTAAGTCATTCCGAAACCAAACGATTACCCTATTAAATTTCATACTTGTTCAACAGGCTGTTTAATACAAGTGTTTTGAACCCGCAAAAAATTAATTTCCTTTGAAATTGGCTATTTTGAGTCTTCAAAACTGATAATCATGAAATCTAGCATGTCTAAAAATTCGCACACTTGGATAATTATGCTGGATGCGAGATTCTCCCGATCCCGATAAAAATCGGGACGGGACAGGCTATGTGGCCTTTAAAAAACAAATTATAATCATATGAAATGCCCATGAGAAGGAACTTCTCACACAAGGGATAATTATCTATGGCATTCCATGTGACCATTAAAAATCAAAATATAAACACATGAAAAAGATATCTTTCGTTCTCCTTGTCTTGGCTTTCATCCCTGATCTTGCCTTTTCACAAAATCTGGCAGAAAAGCTCGGGTACCCAAAAGATGCTAAGCTTCTAATCATTCATGGAGATGATGTGGGCGTCTCGCATTCACAGACCAAAGCGACTTTTGATGCGATGAAAAAAGGGCTGGTAACCTCCACAAGCATGATGGTGCCTACCGGGTGGTCTGCTGAAGTGGGGAAAATGGCGAAGGAAATGCCAAATGCAGATATCGGAATTCATATTACGCTGACAAACGAATGGCTGAATTTCAATTGGGGACCGGAGGCAGGCAAGACCGCTGTACCTGGCTTGGCAGATGAAAAAGGGCATATGTATCCCGATTGTGCGCAAGTCGCAGCAAATGCAAGTCCCGAAGAAGTGGAAAAAGAAATCCGTGCACAGATCAAAGCTGCTAATCAAATGGGAATCACTCCTACACATTTAGACTCTCATATGGGCTGTGTTTTCTATGGAAGATTAGAATATTTGGTGAGTTACTTGAAAATCGCGCAAGAGCTCAAAATTCCTGCTATGATCAATACCCAACTTATGGAAGGACTGATAAAGCCAAATGCAAAATTATTTGACGGAATTGACTTGGAAAAAATTCCAGTAATCGATCAAATCATCATGGCCAATCCGGAAGATTATCTGGCTGGAATGGACGCATTTTATACCATGTCTCTCAATGAACTTCCACCTGGAGTTCATGTGATGCTGATTCATCTTGCATTTGATGATGAAGAAATGAACGCTGTGACAAAAGATCATGACACGTATCACGCTCCATGGAGACAGGTAGATTACGATTTTTTCACTAGCGAGAGAGCCAAAGCTTTGATCGAAAAAAACAATATCAAATTGATCACTTGGCGAGAAATCGGCCAAGTCCTAAACAAGTAAAATCAAAAATGTACAAGTACCCTCTTTTTCTTCTTTTTATCGCCTTTTCATGTAGTGGCCCAAAAACTCCACAAGATCAACTGGATGAAAGCCTCGTGGAACTTCCAAGTCTAACCGGAAAATCAACCTATCTAGGCAGCCCTTTTACCGCTGCAGGGGATCGGCTTTACCTGATCGGAAATCAGGATGGTACTTTTCCGGATATGGGTTGGCATGTAGAAGGGGAAATGGGAGGAATCTGGATGCATCCGATCAAATTGATGGATGGATTTACGGCTTCAATTAGCTCTGGGGAAACAAGCATTTGTTTGGACAAAGGCAAGTCCTTCACCAATTACTCCATTGCCAACACTATTGAATTTGAGACAAGCAACTTGGGATTGGAGGTGAGTCGATTACATTTTGTGCCGGATGGAAAACCTGGAATGGTCATTTTGTTCCAAATAAAGAATGTGGATAAGTCGGAGAAATCTATTCAGTTCCAATTTAATGCCTATGTGGATTTGATGCCTGTTTGGCTGGGTGAGCGCACTGGGATGATGGATAGCACAGATGTGATTTCCTTTGATGAGCAGACTGGGATTTTTACTGGAAATGACCAAGGGAATGATTGGTACACAATCTGGGGAAGTAGCTCCGAATTCCCATTTAGTCCAGCTGAAATCAGCTGTGAGATGAGCCCAAAAGGGAATGGTGCTGCTGCTGGTGCCGCCATTGATTTGATCATACCGGCTGGAGCGTCTCTCAATATTCCCATTTTTGTTTCAGGCTCTGATGAGAATAATCTAGCAGCTCTAGAGACCTTTGCAGATTTGAAGTCTAACTATGTAGATGATTGGTTTGCCAAAAAGTCTCGATTTGAGATGCTGAAGCAAACTGCCGAGATCCAAATTCCTGATTCAGAACTTCAGCAAGCTTATGAGTGGATCAAATACAATACGGACTGGTTGATTCGTGATGTACCGGGAATCGGCCGAGGTTTTGGAGCAGGATTGCAAGATTATCCCTGGTGGTTTGGGGTGGATAGCGAATATACCATTCAAGGTTTAATCAATACAGGACGGAAAGACTTGGTTTATTCTACAATAGAATTGATTCATTCTCTATCAGAAAAAGAGAATGGAAATGGGCGAATCGTCCATGAAGTCAGCACCAATGGAGCAGTATTCAATCCCGGAAATATCAATGAAACACCACAATGGGCATCGATGCTTTGGGAAGTTTATCGCTGGACTGGAGACCGGGAGTTTTTGGAACGTTATTTTCCCAGTGTGGAAAAAGGACTGGAATGGCTGCTTCAGGAAAACGATAAAGACGGAAACCTACTTGCAGATGGATATGGCATGATGGAGATTCATGGGCTGGAATCAGAGATGATCGATGTGGCTGCTTACAGTCAAAAAGCCTTTGCGGATGCTGCTAAAATGGCTGAAATTCTTGGGAAAACAGATCTTTCAGAAAGTTATCAACAAACAGCTGATGCGCTGGCTGAAAAAATAAATCGAGATTTTTGGGTGCCGGAATTTGGTTCCTATGCTGATTTTATTGGGACAGCCGAAGAGGCATTGCATCTGATAGACGGGGCGATTATCCGTGCAGATACCTTGAGTAAGCCTTGGGCAGTGGAAGAATTGAAAACTACAAAAGCAAAGTTATCCACACTTCCTAAAGATCAGAAACAGGGGTTTGTGCTTTATCATAATTGGGTTGTAAACACGCCGATGGAAACTGGAATAGCCGATCCGGAAAAGGCAAAAATAGCTTTGGCAACAGGCCGAAAATATACCAATCCTTTTGGAGTCTTTGTCACCGGAATCGATCGGGATGAGCAGGCGGAATCTGAGGATGGCACTTTTGAAGGAAGTAAAATTTTCTCTTACACAGGTGCTGTGATGACTTTGCCGACAGGCGTACAAGCCATTGGAGAAAATAACTATGGAAATCCAGATGCGGCTTTAGATTACCTCAAGCGGATGACTCGAAGTTTTGGTTTTGCGCTTCCCGGCTCGATCTACGAAGTTTCTCCGGATTATGGGATGTTTACCCAGGCTTGGAATATGTATAGTTTCGCTGTTCCGATCATTACGCAGTTTTTCGGAATTCAGCCAGACGCCGGAAATCGGGTGATTTACATTCGCCCACAAATGCCATCGGATTGGGAAAATGCCGGCATCCAAAAAGTGATCATTGGGGATAATGTGATCTCGTTACGCTACGAAAAGTCTGGGGATCAGCTGGCGATAGAAGTAGAACAAAGTGAGAAGAAATGGGGAGTTTCAATTGAGATTCCAGAAGCCTATTCCAAGGTAAAAGTCTTGGGAAAAGAAGTCAGCTCGGATACGAAAGATGGTTTTAGAAGGATATTGATGACGGGTGCGAAAATGCGGGTGGAGGCTTCTAAAAACTAAACCCTCATTCCAATTTTCCCGTGAAAAAGGGAAAATCGTTATGTTATGCAAAAATTAGTCTTGTTGTTTTTTGCCTTTTTCCTCAGTTTTCAAGCAAATTATGCTCAAGAAACCAAAGTAAAAATCAAACAGGAAGGAACTCTTCCGAAAAATGAATTTATCCAGACAAATTTTGCTGGACAAGGATACCAGAGTTCCGAAAGTATGGAAGGAGTACTTTCAGCAGAATTATCCAGTCCCAAGCAAATCTCATTCTTACATTTAAAAAACAATGGGAAAATTCTTGGTGAACGCTCATTTTGGGTTGGTGAGGGTAGCTATTCATTTTGGGTTGGTGAGGGTAGCTATTCAATAACTGGCAATGTGACTGACCTGTCTTCCTGGAGCATTGATCCAATTCATTCTTACACCAAAATTTCAGAGCAAATAAAACTGTCGGAAGGCTCTGTTCAAAAGGAATTAATCCTAGAAAATCTGGACAAGGAAGTCGGGGTCAAGTGGCTCGTTTCGAAATCAGATTTGTTTTCTCAAGAAGAGCTCGCTACCGCTATTGCTTCCATTCCATCGGAATTACAAGAACTAAATTTTCTAAAAAGATTTCAAGCTGATCTGTTACTAACAGAATCTTGGGAACCTGTAGAAGGAGGATTAAGCCGTGATTTTAAACTTGAAAGCAGAGAAGGAAAAGAAATAGCCTTTTCGGATTACGATGGAAAATATCGGCTTTTGGAGTTTTCTTTTACCGGATGCAAACCATGCATTGAAGCACTTCCTGAAATCAAAGAAATTCATGAACGATTCGGGGATGAGCTTTCGGTAATCAGTATCTGGGATGATCGCTCAAAAGACACTTGGCTGAATACGGCAAAAAATCATAAAGAAATTATTACTTGGACAGATTTGTGGGATGAGGCAGGTTATGTGACGAAACTTTATCAAGTAAATGTCTGGCCAACATATATTTTAATTTCACCAGATGGTACCATAGAACAAATCTGGAATAGCTATTTCAAAGGAAAAATCCTCCGAAAAATGGAGAATCTTTTTGGCTCCCCAAATCCTTAAATATTCAACCAATAATTCAACTTAAGTACTAGGCTACGTTGCTTTGGTATAAAGTCTCCCGGGAAATAGTTGTCTGTGTAGACCAAGAAGAAGTCTGAAACTGGCGCAAATCTCCACTGCAGACGGGTATTAATATTCAAATTATCAATCTGATTATTGTACTGGATAAAGGTAGTCCAGAAAAGACTCTTGGTGAACGTTAGATCAATTCGAGGTCCGATCAAAAATAAATCTGCATCATTCTGAGGTTCCGGAAGCTCAATTTTATTGTAACTGAAGTTCATCGAAATATTCGCAGTATATCCCATTCGAAGACCCATTTCTCCCCTAAAGGTTGCGATCGATCCAGTAAAATAATCCCCAAACTCTGACCGAAGGTTTACATTAAATGCTTTACGAGGGTTGCTTTGAAACTGAAACTCTACTGTATTATTGTAATAACCAGTGCCAGCAGGGAGAGGCTCCCCACCAGTTCGAGTCGGATCAAAATCATTGAACAAATAGATATATCTATTCTTCTGGGTCAAAGTAAATTGAGCCAAAGATTGGAATCTCACTTCATAGCCAACATTAAAATCCCGATCAGTGGTTCCTAGGGTTTCATTCCAGCGAAGTTCGTATTCTATTTTTGGACCATGACGATTAATAATCCGTGATTGAGGGAAGAAGCTGTAAGAGATATCTGGATTGAAGCGCTTGTAATCTACCCTCGGCACAAAGCCTACTACAGGATTATAGCTTTCTCCGATATCTAAATAGCTGATGCTCCAGCGCCAATGAAGGTCATTATAGAGTACGTATGCATTGAACGTACCTGGTTTTTTTCCTATATCCTTTTCAAAGGTTCGGTGATAAAATGCCTTTCCTGTCCATTTATTGTCTGCTGAAGCCAAGTTGTATTCCAATCCCAACAAACGATTATAAGCCGTCGGGTCAAATAAACTTTGGTACTCATCCAAAGCTAAGGATTCACGATCGACGAAGATCATCCCGATGTTTGATCTATTGAAAACCTTCTTTTGTAAGGCCAGAACGCTGAAGTTTTTTCCTGAAATCCCAGCTTCATCGTCGGTTGCAGTTTGCATATTCATCATGCCGACACGCCAATCGTCGGTGACTTTTCCTGAAAGTCTAGCACCATAAATTATCCTATTTTGGATATT
This sequence comes from Algoriphagus sp., assembly GCF_029254265.1. Classification (GTDB taxonomy): domain Bacteria; phylum Bacteroidota; class Bacteroidia; order Cytophagales; family Cyclobacteriaceae; genus Algoriphagus. Next base: position 16,532 of record NZ_JAQWXX010000039.1, read on the forward strand.
CTGACCTGTATTTTCATCACGATCTACCCCAATTCTTCTCGAAAAAAACGGTCTAGCCAATGGGTGTCCAAAGCTTGCAAACAAATCTCCATTTTCTAGGAAGAATTGCCGACGCTCAGGAAAGAAAATCTCGAAACGGTCCAGATTGGTCACCTGTTCATCGACCTCTACCTGAGAAAAATCCGGATTGATCGTCAAATCCAAATTCAACGCTGGCCCGATTCCAATTTTTGCATCACCACCTACTGCTGGAGTGGGTTTTTCAGAAGTGCCTTCTATGAAGTTTTTTGATGTTCTACCAGCGATGTAAGGGATCAACGAAATATTTGCTGAGTTCTTTTTTAAAGGTTCTTCGAAAATAAGCTTTCGTGAAAACGCTAAGGATATAATGGAAAAATTTCGTGGAATTGGCGCCCAAGTACTTCGCTCTGGCAAATGACTATCAATTCTGTAAAAATTCACATTCCAGTTTTGTGCGCCATCCTGAAATCGAATGGTAGAAAGCGGAATGATTGCCTCTACTACCCAGCGATCTTCAAGGATAGTCGCTTCAGCAAACCACTTATTATCCCAAGCCAAGCTTAGATCTTCCGACCGAGATCCTCCATTTGAAAGCAGGCCTTCCCGCTGCACACCATAGGGATTTACTCCAAACTGAAATGCATTAGTCTTATCATTAAAGGTATCAAATACAAAGGTTACCCCATCATTAGCCTCTCCTCGATAATCTCTACGCAAAGAGGTGGAAATGTATTTCCGATCCTCATTGTTTTCCATGATCGCAGCCAAATAGATATTGTTATCATCAAATGCGACTTTTACTCTTGTATTTATCTGGGCTCTGGAAGTATCAGAGGGAAAGTATTGCATAAAATCCCCATTCCAACCTTCGGCATCCATCCAAATCGCTTCGTCCAGTACCCCATCCAATTTGATTGGCTCTTTTAATTTAAATGCGAATGCGTTGCCCTGATCGGGTAATGCTTCTTTTTGGGCAAAAGCCGACTGGAAAAAAATTGACAGAAATAACGTATAAAATAAGCTTTTCATAGGTTGGGGGTAGCACACAAAGTTATTCCCATAACCTACCTATCCATTCGCTTTTATATTAATGGTAAAATCTGCTGATAATCTTCACAATAGAACGATTCATCAACAGCCAAACGCAGTTAATATCAGGTTTCTACCACTTGCCCGACGCCGAAATTCACAAAGGTAAATTCCCTGCCAAATTCCAAGATTGAGTTTTCCACCTGTAATGGGAATTTGGAGACTACTATCAAAAAAACTGGCTTTAATGTGCGCAGGCATATCATCCGGACCTTCATAGGTGTGGATAAACCGTGGATAAGATTCCGGAATTAATTCATTTACAAAGGTTTGAAAGTCTTTCCGAACGGTCGGATCAGCATTTTCATTAATTGTAAGTGCTGCAGAAGTGTGCTGAATAAAAATCTGGAGAAATCCGATTTGGATAGTTTTGATTTCGGGAATGGCATTCTCCACATGTTCGGTGATCAAATGATAGCCAGCAGGGAAAGGAGCAAGCGTGAGATTTCTTTGAAAAAAATGGGTCATCCTTCAAAGTTAATAACTAAAAAGAAACAGGCTCAATTCAAATTATTAGGATTGTAAATCGCTTTGAAAAAGTGAGTAGGACCATCACAGGCTTGCCAAGTGCCTGCCAATTCGTTGTTTCCCAAATTATTCAGGTATTCTTCACCACGAAAACAGCTATGTATAAGGTTGCTATCCTGGTCCTCAAAAGTCAATACAATTCCTTCAAAATCAGCTATCTCAGGGTCTTTAAAAGTTCCTTTAGCAGTTTGGTCTCCTACTCGCTTTAGGAATGTCCCATCGTCATTGAACTGATAATAATAAAGCGAATCGGAAACTGGAATAAAGTCCATATTAGGAGCCCAAGAAGGCTGAATGCCTACCAGAAAATATTGTAGCGAACTCTGCGTAATTGGATCTTCACTTTCTTTGCAAGAAAAAATTCCTAGACCTAGGACTAAAGCAAATACGAGTTTCATTTTCATAGTTTGATGTATTTCGTTGAAGCTTTTGAACGCCCAAATTTAGGAGGCGGTTGTGTGTAATCTAGAAATTATAGAACAAAACCAAAAATACCTTCAACTCCTTCCTTTACTCTTTTTAGCAAATGGATTAAATTTTAAAGCTAAATCCACCCAAAACTCCAAGTCTTCATCCAAGTCATAGCCTTCTGGATAAACAAACACAAAACCCTTCATCGGTCGACCGGTAAATTCCATGGATCTGCAGCCAATCCGATTGGAATATTGAGTTTCTGCTGCCTCACCGATTCGAGCCATAATTCGATCTTCATTAGTTTTTTTATCTCGGACGATTCCTATACACATCTTATCTTCTACCATAAAGACCAAACCACCCATCATCGCTTTTTGATAAAAATTGACCTTTCGATCCATTAGAATTCGCTCGATTCGTTCGGCTAAATATTCATCGTATGCCATTGCTAAGTTGTTGTTTTTTTTGGCTGGTGCATTCCCTTATAATCTTCGCTTTTTATTGAATGGATCCAATACCGGACAGCATTCATTTAAAAATTTATAAGTGATTATGGGATTTAGCTTGGAGACGGGGGCATTCGGAGCCGTTAGCTTTAAGCCTATTCCTGACTTCTTAAAGATATTGATTTTCCTATTTATTCAGTACCGCCCGCTGCGGTAATAAAAATGTGACCTCTTAGTCGACTAAGGAAATATGTCATATAAGCCTGCCCTCCTAAAAAATTCTTTGATACATCTCCTCCAGCTTACTTACGGCAATCACCTGGATTTTATATTTCTTTAAGTCTAGCCCTTTGATCGCGTATTTGGAGACGATGATTTTCTTAAAGCCCAGCTTTTCAGCTTCTGCAATTCGGTTTTCAATTCGGGACACTGCACGGATCTCTCCTCCCAATCCTATCTCCCCGGCAAAGCAAAGTTCCTCTGAGACAGGGGTGTCCTCGTAGCTGGAGATCAAGGAGGCACAAACAGCTAAGTCCAAGCCAGGATCATCTACCCGGATTCCTCCTGCCACGTTCAGAAATACATCTTGCTGTCCTAACCGCATACCTCCTCGTTTTTCCAAGACTGCCAAAAGCATATTCAACCGCTTGGCATCATGTCCTGTACTACTTCGTTGAGGAGTTCCATAGGTCGCTGGGCTCACTAAGGACTGGATTTCAATTAGTAACGGGCGATTTCCCTCCATCATCGCTCCGATTGCCACGCCGTTGAGCACTTCTTCCCGCTGGGTCAAGAGTATCTCTGAAGGATTTGCGACAGTTCGAAGCCCCTCTGCACGCATCTCATAGATTCCAAGTTCATGCGTAGAGCCAAAGCGGTTTTTCGAAGTTCGAAGGATCCGATACGTCAAGTGCCGATCTCCTTCAAACTGCAAAACGGTATCTACCATATGCTCCAATACTTTTGGGCCGGCGATCGATCCATCTTTCGTAATATGACCGATAAGGAATACGGGCGTTCCGGTTTCTTTGGCAAATTTCATCAATTCAGCCGTACATTCTCTGACCTGAGAAACTGATCCTGCTGCTGATTCCACGTACTGACTATTCAAAGTCTGGATTGAGTCAATGATCAAAAAATCAGGCTTGAGTACTTCGATCTGTTGGAAAATCTGTTGGGTATTCGTTTCGGAGAGCACATAGCAATCCGGATTTTTGGCTTCCATGCGATCTGCCCGCATTTTGATCTGGGCTTCGCTTTCTTCTCCGGAAACATAAAGCACAGTTTTGCCTTGTAGCATCAAGGCGATCTGAAGCATCAGAGTTGACTTACCAATTCCTGGTTCACCCCCAATCAGGACCAGCGATCCTGGCACTATTCCCCCGCCCAAAACCCGATCAAGCTCTCCGTCCCGAGTGACCCATCGGGCTTGTTCTTCGTACTTGACTTCCTGAATTTTTCGCGGTGTATTTGCCTTTTTCATCCCGGAAGCAGGAGACTTCCAGTTGCCTTTTCCACTTTCTTCCTTTTGGATTACTTCTTCTACATAGGTATTCCATTCCCCGCAGGCGGGACATTTTCCAATCCATTTGGCACTTTGGGAGCCACAGTTTTGGCAGAAAAAAGAGGTTTTGGTTTTTGACATTTAGAATTACAGTGGTAAAATACGATTTAAGATATATGGAGAGATAGGTATCGAGGTACTAGATTTTGTGGACCCGAATGTTTCAATTAGCTATTCAGTTTCTTCAATGACTAATTTTAAACTTTAAATTTTTCAATTATAAATTTTAATGCGCTTCTAGCCAATCCATACCCGTTCCCACTTCGACTTCGACTGGAACTTTCATTTTGATTGCATTCGACATAAGGCCTGGGATATTGGCCTTGAGAATCTCGATTTCATCCTTGTGCGCATCAAAAACCAATTCATCATGAACCTGTAGGATCATTTTGGATTTTAGATTTTTGGTTTTCATCCAATTGTGGACATGGATCATGGCCACTTTGATCAGATCAGCTGCTGAGCCTTGGATCGGCGCATTGATTGCATTTCGCTCCGCAAAGCCACGCATGTTCATATTTCGACTGTTGATGTCTCGAAGATAGCGACGTCGGCCAAGGATAGTTTCCACATATTCGTCTTTCTGGGCTTTGGCGATCACGCCGTCCATATATTCTTTGACTGCGGGAAATTCTTTGAAATAGGCATCGATGATTTCTTTGGCCTCTCCTCTTGGAATGCTTAATCGTTGTGAAAGTCCAAAAGCAGAAATTCCATAGATAATTCCAAAATTTGCGGTTTTCGCTTTTCGACGCATATCTGTGGTGACTTCTTCCAGGGGAACTTGGAAAATTTTTGCTGCAGTAGTGGCGTGAATATCACGGCCGTTTTTGAATGCTTCTAGCATGGATTCATCCCCAGAAAACTCCGCCATGATCCGAAGCTCAATCTGTGAATAATCTGCTGCAAGTAGGATGTGATTTTCGTCCCGAGGGACAAATGCTTTCCGGATTTCCCGTCCTCGTGCTGTACGAATCGGAATATTTTGAAGATTCGGATTTACCGAAGAAAGTCTCCCCGTTGCTGCGACAAATTGATTGTAAGTAGTGTGGATACGACCGGTTTTCGGATTAATCAATAGCGGAAGAGAATCCACATAGGTTGATTTCAACTTGATCATCTGCCGATAATCCAAAATCGCCTGTGCGATTTCATGTTCATTAGCCAATCTGCTCAAGATTTCTTCTCCGGTAGCGTATTGCCCGGTTTTGGTTTTTTTGGCTTTTGGATCCAGTTTCAATTTTTCAAAAAGCACATCACCTAGTTGCTTTGGCGAAGCGAGGTTAAAGCGAACTCCAGCAATCTCATACACCCGCTTTTCAATCTCCTGACTTTCTTTTTCCAATAAAACAGAAAGCTCGGCGAGACTTTCTGTATCGATTTTTACGCCTTCAAACTCCATATCCGCCAGAACATTAATCAGCGGATTTTCCACTTCATTGAAGAGTTTCTCCAACTGATTTTCTTTCAAAATAGGATCAAATGCAGATTTTAATCTAAGTGTGATGTCAGCATCTTCAGCAGCGTAGCCTGTCACCTCATCCTCATCTACGTCACGCATATTTCCCTGATTCTTGCCTTTTTTTCCAATCAACTCTGTAATGGATACCGGTTTGTAGTTCAGGTATTGCTCGGCCAGCCAATCCATGGAATGCTTTCCTTCGGGTTCAATCAGATAGTGAGCAAGCATGGTATCATAAAGTGCACCTTTGACTTCAATGCCATAGTTTTTCAGTACTAGGATATCGTATTTGATATTTTGGCCAATCTTTAGAATTTCCTCATTTTCAAAAAGTGGGCGAAGAAGTTCTAAAATCGCCTGAGTTTCTTGTTGGTTTTCTGAACAAGGAATGTAATAAGCCTCACCAGTGACATAGGCAAAGGAAATTCCGACTAATTCGGCTTCCATGGCATTTACTGAAGTCGTCTCGGTATCAAAGCAAAGCTCAGTCTGCATCTGAAGGTATTCCAGCAATTCCTTGATGGCATCCTCCCCTTTGATTTTATGGTAATTGTGAAGATTGGAGTGAATGGTGTCCGCGGGTGCTTTTTCAGAGATTTCTACACTTTCCTCTTCAAAATCATCAGAACTGAAAGGAGTTGAAGTAGCAACAGGAGCTGCGCCGAAAAGGCCCAACTGTTCATTTTTCTGTACTGAAGCCTTTTCTCCAGATTTTTTAAAAACCCGAGAGGCTAGTGTTCGGAATTCGAGTTCAGTAAATATCGTCCGAAGTTTTTCCTCGTCTATTCCATCGTATTTCAAATCATCATGCACAAAGTCAATCGGCACGTCGATTTTGATGGTAGCAAGTTCCTTTGAGAGAATTCCCTGCTGCGCAAAGTTTTCCACATTCTCTTTTTGCTTACCCTTAAGGTCAGCTGTGTTTTTGATGAGTTCCTCGACCGTTCCATATTCCTTAAGGAGCTTCACAGCTGTTTTTTGACCGATTCCTGGGATTCCCGGGATATTATCCACTGCATCTCCCATTAGACCGAGAATATCTCGAACTTGATCAACACTCTCTATATCCCATTTTTCACAGATTTGTTTTGGGCCCATGACATCGACCCCATTTCCCATAAATGCCGGTTTGTAAAGAAAAATATGATCATCCACCAGCTGCCCATAGTCCTTGTCAGGTGTCATCATATAAACTGTGAAGTCCTCTTTCTCGGCCTTTTTGGCTAAAGTTCCAATGACATCATCTGCCTCAAAGCCATCTAATTCCAGGATGGGAATATTAAAAGCTTTGACGATTTCTTTGACCCAAGGGATGGCGATAGAAATATCTTCTGGTTGCTCTTGGCGGTTTGCTTTGTATGCTTCAAATTGAACATGCCGAAAAGTTGGGGCTTTGGTATCAAAAGCCACCCCAATGTGGGTAGGTTTTTCCTTATCTAATACCTCAAGTAGGGTATTTGTAAATCCCATCATGACTCCAGTATTCAATCCCTTGGAGTTGATTCGGGGGTTTTTGCTAAAGGCAAAATGTGCACGATAGATCAATGCCATCGCATCTAATAAAAATAGCTTATGGGGCTGATTTTGGGACATTTTAAAGGTATTTTAGAAAATTTTTACTGCTTATAAAGGCTGTCCAAGGTACAAAAAATACTGTGTAAAGGCAGAGAAAAATTCCCTGTGCGGTGATGAAATGACAGGTTTTGGCTATCTTATTGAAGACAAATTATTCATCACTTAAGGTAATGCACTATGAAAAAAACACTCTTAGTATTATTTCTGCTAATTACTGGCCCGATGGCCATGGCAGGTTCAGGCGATAAGTCTGATGGAAATAAAGATAAAATTGAGCTAACTGAGGCTCAACAAGCCCGACTGGATGAAATGAAAGCCCGAGTCGATGAAATCAAGGAAATGGATTTCGGAGCTATGTCAAGAGACGAGCGTAAAGAAATTCGTGAAGAATTAAAGTCAATGAAGGCCGAGGCCAGAGAATCTGGAAATGGGTTATACCTTTCTGTAGGAGCTATTATCATTATATTGCTTCTTTTGATTTTGATTCTTTAATTAGATCAGTTTCGTTGAAAATCAAAGAGCCTGCTTCAAAATCTTGAAGCAGGCTCTTTTGTTATTTTGGGTTAGGATTATTTTTCAGATTGGATCAGATACTTTTTAACGGCGTTAGCTCTCAGAATAATTAGAACCATTGGGACTAACCAAACCAACTCATTGAATATCAAGTGAAATCCGGATCGTTTGTTCCATCCTATATTTGGTAAAAAGCCAAAAGAAAACCATAAAGCGAGCAGGATTTTCCCAATGATTCCAATCCCAATCAAGTAGATCCAGCTAACCGGATAAAAAGCACTCACGAAAATGACCAAGCCAACAAGCAATCCAAAAGTGCCATAATAGGATGCACTCAGACCGTCAAAACTACCCTGACCCATCGAAAGCCAGTTGACCAAAGTTGGTCCAAACCACTTGAAAAAGGCCGACCAAGCGATGGTGTACATTCCGGCCAACAGGAGAAGGCCTCTGAAGTGCATGGGGAAAATTGGGAATGGAGCTTTTTGATCCATGAATGGTTTGATTATTTAAGGCTTATTGAACACCTTGTGGGTCTACTTGTTTGGACTAGCCACAAAATTATTCAATGAAACCTAATTACTCTCCTCGTTCCGCAGTTTTTATCTTACTGGGAGCAATTTCATTTCTGGCGCTAGGCTTTACGCTTGGCAAAAAAGCTGGAGAAATCACACCAATTTCGATCGAAGGCGCATCAGAGCTTTTCGGTGTTTCTTTTTCTCCTGCTGAAAAAGACAGTATGATCGGAAATCTGAAAAACCAACTTGGCAATTTCGAAACCCTTCGAAAAACGAAATTGGATAATTCCATTCCTCCCTCATTGGTTTTCAACCCACTTCCTATTGGTTTTGAACCTGAGCAAACTCAGAATCCTTTGGACTGGGGTTTGCCGACTTCAGTTTCTTTACCAGAAAAAGAGTCTGATATCGCCTATATGCCCGTTCATGAATTGGCAGTATTGATCAAAAATAAACAAATCAGCTCGGAGCGACTGACAAGAATTTATCTTGATCGGATAAAGACTTATTCGGATACCCTTCAATGCCTGATTACACTAATGGAGGATTCAGCCCTCGCGAAGGCAAAGGCGATGGATCAAGAGTTGGCCTCCGGAAAATACCGAGGTCCCTTGCATGGTATTCCTTTCGGAATCAAAGATTTATTAGCTGTAAAAGGCACTAAAACCACTTGGGGAGCAATGCCATACAAGGATCAAGTGATCGATGAGACTGCAACAGTTGTAGACAAATTGAATGATGCCGGTGGGGTGTTGGTAGGTAAATTTACATTAGGAGCTTTGGCAATGGGTGATATCTGGTATGGAGGCGTGACCAAAAACCCTTGGAATTTGAAGCAAGGTTCCAGTGGATCTTCTGCCGGTTCGGCATCAGCGGTGAGTGCGGGTTTGGTTCCTTTTGCAATTGGTACGGAGACTCTAGGCTCGATCGTATCTCCTTCGACACGAAACGGGGTTACTGGGCTGAGACCTACTTATGGAAGAGTGAGCAAGCATGGTGCGATGGCTTTGAGCTGGTCCATGGATAAAATCGGTCCGATCTCAAGATCCGCTTTGGACAATGGAATCGTGCTATCCATCATCAATGGAAAAGACGCAAAAGACGCCAGCTCAATTGCCGCGGCATTTAATTATTCCTCCAAAAAAGATGTAAAGAGCCTTAAAGTTGGCTATTTTAAATCCTTTTTCGAAGGAGATCGACCAGGTCAGGAAAATGATCGGAAAGTCATCGAATTACTTCAAAGCAAGGGTATAGAACTGCATCCCCTAGAGTTGAAAACCTCAGTCGAAGCTGGTCCAATGGTGATGATGCTGATGGTTGAAGGAGCGGCAGCATTTGATGAATTGACCAGACTGAATCTTGATGATCAGCTAGTGGCTCAAGGAAAAAATGCTTGGCCGAATGGTTTTCGTGCGGCTCGATTTATTCCTGCTGTTGAATATGTGCAACTTGCCAGACAACGAAGTGTACTGATAGAGGAAATGAATCAACTCATGAAGGATTATGACGTCATTGTGAGTCCAAGTTTTGCAGGTCGTCAACTTCAGATCACAAACCTTACGGGCTCACCGGCTCTTTGTATGCCGAATGGTTTTAATGATCAAGGTAGTCCGACTTCGATTACCTTGCTGGCAAATCTTTTTGAGGAAGATAAATTAGTCCTGCTAGGAGATTTTATCCAGAAAAATTCGGATTGGCAGGCCCAAAGACCACCCTTATTTAATAAATAGGTATTGAAAAAAAAGCCTCAAATTGAAAATTTGAGGCTTTTTGTGTGTTAGGGGCGAATAGCTCCCATAATCTTGATATTGCTCGGGTCGAGAAACCAGATTTTTTGAGTTGTCTCTATCGAATAGTGATCAACCTTTTGGGTTGCATTATTCATGTATAGATCTGCGAAAGTCGTTGACTTGTAGAATAGATTTTCCTCAGACATTTTCAGTGTAACAGATACTACTTTATCGTCGATGTAAGTCACTTTCATTTCTTTCAGCTTTCCTTTAGAATCAGGGAAAAGCGAATGGGTCAAAACATTGTTTTTCACCTGTGTATCGTAAGAAAGGAGAAGGGATTGCTTATTGATATCGGCCTGAATAAAAGTATCAAACTCTTGCATCCATTCAAACGTGGAAATGGTTGCTTCTTTCCGAACTTCTTTTCCTTGTACTCTACTGATCAAGATTACATTTGAAGAATCAAGATTTTTTGCCTGAATCTCCATGAATCCTTTCAGATCGAAATAGGGTAGTTTTTCTGGAGTTTTATTGGATCCTTCACCACAAGATCCTAATGCGAAAAGGAATAGGAAAAAAAAGCCAAATGTAAAATTATTCAGGTACTTCATTCTGTTAATAAAATATCACCAGTCATATCCGAAGGAATTTCAATTCCCATCATTGTTAAAATAGTCGGAGCCAAATCCCCTAGCTTCCCGTCTTTTACATGCATCACATCTTTTTTATCGACTACGATAAAAGGCACCAGGTTGGTCGTATGAGCAGTATTTGGACTGCCGTCTTCATTGATCATCATATCACTATTTCCATGATCCGCGATCACAATGATGGTATAATCATTTTCCAGTGCAGTGGTGACAACGCTTTCAACGCATTTATCTACAGCTTCACAGGCTTTTACCGCAGCTTCAAATGATCCGGTATGTCCTACCATGTCTGCATTTGCAAAATTGAGACAGATGAAATCCGCACTTTTCTTTTTGAGTTCGGGAGTTATTTTGGCTACGATTTCCAAAGCACTCATTTCCGGCTTCAGATCATAAGTTGCCACTTTTGGAGATGGGCAAAGTAATCTTCTTTCTCCCTTGAATTCTTGCTCTCTACCTCCGGAGAAGAAGAAAGTGACGTGAGGATATTTTTCCGTTTCTGCAATCCGAATCTGCTTTTTCCCAGCTTTTTCCAAGACTTCTCCCAGTGTATTCTTGAGATTGTCTTTTTCAAAAAGTACCTGAACACCATGGAAAGTGCTATCATAATTGGTGAAGGTAATGTAGTCGATGTTCAATTTTTTCATATTGAAATCCTCGAAATCGCGCTGGGTAAGTGCTTGAGTTATTTCTCTGCCTCGGTCAGTTCTGAAGTTGAAACAAACCACTAAATCTCCATCTTCAATGGTTGCCAAGGGTTGATTATTGGAACCTACATGAATGATTGGACGGATAAATTCGTCCGTCACATTGTTTTCATAGGATTTTTTAACGGCTGCCAAAATATCTTTTGAGCGCTCTCCTACACCATGTACCATTGCATCATATGCGAGCTTCACTCGCTCCCATCGATTATCTCTATCCATGGCATAATATCTGCCTACTACGGAAGCAATTTTACCGGTTGAGTGGTCTAGGTGGGCTTGAAGGTCTTTGATGTATTCCAATCCACCTTTGGGATCAGTATCTCTTCCATCGGTAAACGCATGGATGAAAACATCTGTCATCCCGTGTTCTTTGGCAGCATCACATAGTCCCTTGAGATGATTGATATGGGCGTGAACACCTCCGTCTGAAAGCAAACCGATGAAGTGAGTTTTCCGTTTTGCAGCCTTGGTTTTGGCAAAAGCGGCTGTTAAAACTGGATGAGTATTTAGCTCACCATTTGCGACTGCCAGATTGATTTTCACCAGATCTTGATAGACCACTCTTCCAGCACCGATATTCATGTGCCCGACTTCAGAGTTTCCCATTTGACCTTCAGGAAGACCTACAGCAAGTCCGGAAGCTTCAAGTTTGGCATTAGGATATTTAGTATAAAGGCTGTCTACAAAAGGTGTTTTAGCTTTATCAATTGCCGATACAGCAGGATTGGTCGCAATGCCCCAACCATCTAAAATCATTAAAAGTACTTTCTTCTCCATATCGCAAATATATTATATTTCAAGGCAAAGTCTTGATTTATGCAAAACATCATCTGTTCAAAATGATAGAATTTGAACGACTTTTTTTTGTAAATGGTCTACTCTTTTTTGGCTTAGTATTTGCCTAATCAGAGAAATGACCTTGACTCTAAGTTTGTTTTTATCTGTTTTCTTGTATCTCCAGCCCATTTTTGGGGATGAGGTGAAAATGGATTCCATCGATCCGGTAATCTCTGCGATTGATGGTGGGTCTAGTGGCGACCTTGCAAAGTTTTTTGATGCCAGTATCTCTCTTAATGTGAATGGGCAACAAGGAGAATACTCTAAAAACCAAGCGGAAATAGTGATTAAAGATTTTTTTAAAAAGAATCCTTCCTTGGGTTTTAAAGTGGTTTTTCGAAGTGAAACCAACCCTAGTTTGATTTCTTACATTGGTGATTATCAAAGTACAGAGAGTTCCTTCAAGGTGTTTATCCGAGTTAGTCAGCAAGGAGAAAACTTAAAAATCTACAGTTTAGACTTTGTGAAAGCATAGTTAATTTTTTAATTGAAAAAGGGAATTTCAGTTCGAAGGATTGCTTATTTTTGGCCATGAGACCCGAATATTTGACCGAAGAGGCCATCCAGAAATTTATCCAGTCAGCTTTTGCAGAAGATATTGGCCCTGGTGATTATTCTTCTCTATCAGCTATTCCTGAGGGAACTAAGGGTAGGGCAAAGCTGATCATAAAGGATGAGGGAACCTTGGCTGGAATAGAAATGGCAGAAAAGATTTTTAATGCCTTTGATCCCCGTTTAAAAGTAGAACGTTTGTTAAAAGATGGGGATTCGGTGAAGTTTGGAGATATTGGACTTATCGTATCAGGACCGGCAGCGTCTATTCTTTCTTCAGAGCGATTGGTTTTGAATTGTATGCAGCGAATGAGCGGAATAGCAACTGTTACGCATCGATTGACTCAGAAGATCATTCATACCAAAGCCAGGTTAATGGACACACGGAAGACCACTCCGAACTTCAGATTGATGGAAAAGTGGGCCGTGCACATTGGTGGAGGAGTAAATCATCGATTTGCATTGTATGATATGGTCATGCTCAAAGACAACCATGTTGATTTTGCCGGTGGAATTCGGAATGCGATTGAGCAAACCAAAAATTACCTTCATAAAAATAATTTAAGTCTCAAAATTGAAATTGAAACTCGCAACCTCCAAGAAGTCCGTGAGGTGATTGAAGTAGGAGGAGTGGATTACATCATGCTCGACAACATGGATTATGGAATGATGAAGACTGCAGTAGCGATGATTGATGGGCGGTTTTCGACAGAAGCCAGCGGAGGCATTACTGAAGATACCTTGGTGGAAGTTGCGAATTGCGGGGTAGATTTTATTTCAATGGGTGCTTTGACTCACTCAGTGAAAAGCATGGACATTAGCTTAAAAGCATACTAAATCCACTTTTTCCAACGGAAATAAAATAACATCCCTATTGTCGCAGTAGCCATTCCTGCTAAAACATAGAAATACCCATAGCGCCAATGTAGCTCTGGCATATGTTCAAAATTCATCCCATATACCCCAGCCACAAAACTCAAGGGAATGAATATGGTGGAGATGATGGTAAGGACCTTCATCACATTATTCATCTTGTTTGATAGGCTATTCATATACAGATCTAATACCCCAGAGGACATATCTCGGAACACTTCCAAAGTTTCAATTACCTGTATTGTATTTTCATACAAATCACGCATAAAAGGCTTTGTCTCCGGACTTATTTTATGCTCTGCGTATTTATCAAAACCGCCAATCACTTCTCGAAGCGGATAGACCGTACGCCGAAGCTCAGCCATTTCCCTTCTTTGTCGATATAATTGATTGAGCGTGTCAGTATCTGGGTCGTTCAATGCCCGAGCTTCTAGGAGATCTATTTTCTCTCCCACGTTCTCTAAAACCAAAAAATAATTATCAATTACTGCATCCAGCAAAGCATAAAGCAAATAGTCTCCTGATCGTTTTCTGATGTTTCCTTTAAACTCAACAATTCGTTCCCTGACATAGTTGAAAACATCTCCTTTTTTCTCTTGAAAAGTGATCAAAACATCGTCCATGAGAATAAAACTGATTTGTTCTTCTTCTATTTCAGATTCGGGAGAATGGGACTTGATCATTTTGAGAACTGCAAAAATATAATCATCAAAAACCTCCATTTTTGGACGTTGATCCACATTCAGAATATCTTCTAAGGTCAACTTATGGAGACCAAACATCGCCCCGACTTTTTCTAGAATCGCTACCTCATGTAAACCGTCAATATCAATCCAAAGGACTTTTTTCTTGGCTTTGAGAATCTCTGGAAGTTGATCTAAAGTAGCTTTTTCTTCGATCAAGGCTTCTTCATCATAAGAAAGGATACTAATATCGACGGTCTCGATCTTTTGGTCGCCGGTAAACACCAATGCTCCCGGGGCCAAACCAATCCGGAATTTACCTTTCTTCTTTTTCTTGGGTTTATTAGTAGGGACTTTCATCTAGCGGTTGAGTTAACTCAAGGTAATGTCAAGCAAAAGAAATTCAAAATTTGAGTTAGCCATCATTTTGGATAAACTTCAGATTTCGATTCAGTCCAGCGTATTTCGTTCGTTTTACGGCAGATTTTTTAAAAATTTTAGCAAAAGTCTCTTCCGTCATTTCCAACCATTCCCGATTGGAAAAATGCTTAAGATCGGGGTGAGGCTCAAATCTGGGTTCTTGATGTGGCTTTGAAAAACGATTCCAAGGACAAACATCCTGACAGATATCGCATCCGAAAGCCCAGTTTTCTAGCTTTCCCTTGAATTCGACTGGAATATTTTCTTTGAGTTCAATGGTCAGGTAAGAAATACATTGCGAGCCATTGACTACTCCTGGTTCCACGATCGCATCTGTAGGACAGGCGTCGATACATTTCGTGCAGGTGCCGCAGTAATCCTGGGTAATCGGGTTATCAAGACTGACTTCTAAATCAATGATCAATTCAGCGAGGAAGAAGAAACTCCCTTGTTGACGATTTAGAAGTAGGCTGTTTTTGCCAATCCAACCCAATCCAGCTTTTTGAGCCCATTGACGCTCCATGACAGGTGCAGAATCCACAAAGGCGCGCCCGTTGATTTCCCCGATTTCTTCTCTGAGAATTTCTAAAAATTCATTCAACTTTTCCCGAATCACCAGATGGTAATCTTCCCCGTAGGCATATTTAGCCAGTTTGATATCGTTTTTTCCTTCAGGTAATTTTTCTTCAGGGTAGTAATTGTAGATCAGCGAAACGACAGTTTTGGCTCCATCTACCAGCTTGGTAGGATCAAGTCGCTTGTCAAAGTGATTAGCGAGATAGGCCATTTGGCCTTGGTAGTTCTGATTCAACCAAGCCTCCAATCGAGGTGCTTCGGCCTCTAAAAATTCCGCTTTCGAAATGCCACAAAAGTCAAAGCCTAGGCGAGAAGCGGTGGATTTGATAATGGAGGCGTTTTTCTCTGCAAAAGTCATGAGGTAAAGATATAGAAAGCATATAAATCCTTAGCTCGAATGATGAGGATTCATTCTTTGAAACAGTGCAGATCAACCGAGAATTTTTTATTCTTATAATTGGAAAACAATTGGAATCGCAATTGACGCAAATCCAGGGACTAGAAATTATAGAAAAACAGTTACTTTCTTAACAGATTATTAAATGGACATTAATTATAAAATAAATGAGATTTTGAAAATTTGGAACCCAATAGGTGTTAAAGGAAAGGATCTTGATAATGAATATTTAAGGTATGTGGATGAAATTATTGAGTGTGTAAACAATAATAAAAATCTTATGGACCTAACTGAGGATATAGAAGGAAATCGAATTGGATTCTTTTATACTTCAAAGAAAGATAGAAAACTGGTGGTTGATCAGATATTAAAAATTTTTATGTATATCCGCAATCTTGCCAGTATGATTAAATCGAAGCAATGATGAGTCTGTCAAAGAGTTTTTGACCGAAGTATCTTCTGTTGAGCTTGTAACAAAACTCGTCCAGGTA
>NZ_JAQWXX010000041.1 GCF_029254265.1 Algoriphagus sp.
CGAATTAATCGCTCCCAGAACAAAGACACCATCTTCAATAATCTAATCATCAGAATGGTAAAAGCAGATAAAATGTATATCTCAAATATGATATGATGTTAAGCGGACACCTCTATAATCTTAAATGATATAAATCAAATCATTATGCTAATCAAGAATAAAATAAAAACAAGCTATTTGGCTAGCTTCATTCTTTCAGTTTCATTTCTTTTAGCATTTCTATTGGATGCAAAAGCACAAAGTTCAGCTATGGAGCCGGGAGTAATGACCGAGGTGGATGAGAATCCGCTTCCTCCGGGAGGCATGGAAGGGATGTATGAGTACTTTAGTAAAAACATGAAATATCCTGAACTAGCGAAAGAGAAAGGAATTGAGGGGACCGTGGTCGCTACTTTTTTGGTTCAAAAAGACGGTTCACTAACGGATGTGGAAATACTTCGTGGAATAGGAGGCTATTGTGATGAGGAAGCTATTCGGTTGATAAAGTCCATGGAGAAATGGCAACCCGGAAAATTAAAAGGAGAAGCAGTAGTCACTCGGATGCGGATCCCTGTTCGATTTATGCTCGAAAACTCGCGTTAAAAATATAATCTAATCAGTAAAAATAAACCTAACACTCACATGAAAATCTCATTAAAAATTGGCCTTGCCAGCCTTGCCTTGTTTGCTTTTTCAGCATTCCTGGAAACCTCAGAAGCTTTGGCACAAACTCAACAAGAAGTACAGAAAGAAGTTGATGAAATGCCCGTGCCTCCTGGAGGGATGGAAGGATTTACAAAGTATATGATCGAAAATCTGAAATATCCAGCCTCAGCTAAGGAGAACAAAATAGAGGGAAAGGTATTTGTCAGTTTCGTAGTAAAATCAGACGGAACAGTAGAAAAAGCCGAAATCATCCGTGGGATCGGTGGAGGTTGTGATGAAGAGGCCATGCGAATGGTTGCAAATTCAGGTACCTGGACTCCAGGAATGAAGGATGGAAAAGCAGTAGCTACCCAAATGGTTTTGCCAGTGATGTTTAAATTGTAAACTAAACCAATTCAAAAATCAGCCACAGAATTTTCTGTGGCTTTTTTAATGACTTTTTATGAAGAATTCAAAGATCTTTAATCAAGAGTTTCGCTTGCAATTTTTTCGTCCACCAGTTCTAAAAGCTTAAAAACTGGGGGGGAAGCAATGATCAAGGCAAGTTGATCCAATAGTATTTTAAACTCTTGTCGAAGCATTCGATCTTCTTTTCCATAGTCCCAAATAGGAAAGACCACTCGTTCAAAAAGTGCATCAAAACTATATTCGTTTCGGTAAAGCAGATAAGGGATTTTTTCACGAGTGAGGGTGGAAGGAGGGAAGTGAGTCGCCCTAAACCCAAATAAATCGATTATTGCTCTAAAACTGATGATCGCTGTTCCAGGGTCATTGATTCCAGGACTGAGTGCTTTCAAAGCTATTTCGGAGAGTTGTCTTAACCCGTATTCATAGTTTCGGATCACCGATTCCTGTCTACTTAGGATCACTCCTTGGAGTACGTTCTCTATCTGTATATCAGAAAGTTTTTGACTACACTTTAAAACCGGTTGACCACGAAGAATAAATGTTCCCATCGGATATATTGCCAAAATACTGCATTCATTTTCTTCGCAAAAATCCATGATTTCTTTGGTATCAAAGCCCTCAAAAACACCTGACTTGGAAGCTCTTATTACAGTGTGGTAAACAAATTTGGTTTCCTCTTCCACCTCAGTATTCGATTTACAAAAAAGCTTCATTCCTTCAAATGTGGCTGATTCTATGCGATCTATAATGACATCATACTTGACTGATTGTGTAATGAAATGCAGAAAATAAATAAATAAAAAAATGTCAAAAACAGTGATTACGGTCAGGATAAAAATACTCAGCGAAGGGATTTGAAATGAATTACCAGTCTCTCTAATCGTACTGAACATGAAGAAAGTATAGACTATCGTTCCGATGTAAACTCCGAGTACGATTTGTTGAAATCTATTTCCAATTAACTTATCCAAAATCCGATTACTCATTTGGGAAGCCGCCTGATTGAGTACAATCATCACCATGGAGAAACTGAATACAGTTAAGGAAATCACTCCTCCGGCTATAGCTCCCAATATGCTTCTTGCCGTGGAGGGATCTTTAATATTTAGCCAAGAAAAATCAACTTTAAACTGCTGACCAGTCTCAGAAATGTCAAAAAGAAATAGAGCCGCAGCTAAAATCAAAAAAGAAATGCTCAGAACACCAGGTAGAAATGCAATACTTGAAACAATAAGCTGATACTTTGCAATAATCCATAATCTGATTTTATCCATTTGATTAAGTTAAGGATTGGCAAGGTAAATTCATGAATAACACCTCGAAATTATTATCAAAAACCAATTCTTAAATTTTAATTATTGGTTCTGAAAAAAATTAATCCCAATCTTTTTAAGCTTACACAAGTCATTATTTTTTTATCTTTCCACACTAATTCTAATTCATTATGAAGCATCCAATTCTTAATTCATTTAAAAGCCTCTTCATTTTTGCTTTGATCGTTACTGTTCTTTCCTCATGTGGAAAAAGTACGGAAGAAATGCTAGTAGGAACTTGGTCAGGTACTGACTTTAAATTTGATCAAACCGAAGGTCCTGATCTGGCAGCAATGGTTGAGGGAGGCAAAGGATTACATATTGATGGTAAGTTGATTCTCGAAGCTACTGGAACTTATATCATCACCAGTCCCGAAGATATGATGAATAGCAAGGGTACTTGGAAAGTAAAGGGGAATGACCTGATGATGACTGATGAAGCTAAGAATGAAGTGGTTTACACCATTGTCGCACTGGATGAGGTTCAATTGATTACCTCTAATGAGGTGAAAATGGAAAGCCCTTTAGGAAATATCGCCGGTACGATTACGTTGACCTATAAAAAGTGAATCAGTATCCAGTATCCAGTAATCAGTTTGCAGGGAGCAGTACGCAGTAAGAGGTTTATAGAAGCTGTGTATAGTGGTAAAAGTGATTAAGCTATGGCAGCGTTACTCGATAAAATTTTATTACTGTGATTTAAATGAAAGACCGATAAGAATCTCTTATCGGTCTTTTTGCTTGTGAAGGAGTTCAGGGAAAGTTTTTTCCCTGACTAAAGTAACCATGAGTTCTAAACTTTAAACTCTTAATCTTTAAACTCTTAACTCTTAACCTTTAACCTTCTTAATCCATCTTATCACCAAAGAATAAGGCGTTCAAAAACAGCTTGTTGGTTCCAAACCATGTTCCTCTGAAATTCGGGCTATCAAAGAAATGAATTACTCGGCCTTGACCTGTTCTAGAAATAACCACACTAGCGCTTTGCTTTAACTTATCTAAGTTTGATTTGGAGATATAGCCTCCAAGATGAGGGTTTTCAGTGTATCGGATAGGAGTCAAATACTTATCCGAACTAGGTTTGATGAAAATGCTTGTATTGCGATAAACAGGCAAAGTCTCGCGCTGATATCCATAAGCGATCGGATGCGTCAAGTCCAGCTCTGCCATGTAAATACTTCCGCCCACTTCTTTCGCTCCTTCAAATGCGCTTCGATCCTCAAAAGGTAATTTGCTTGGATCCTTCGTTTCTGCTTCCAAAGTTACGGCGCTTTCTTTTGTTAGCTCAATTCGGTTCAACCAGAGACTGGTATTTTTCATGGAAATAATCGTCCCACCACGATTGGCCCAATCTTTCAAATGAGCAACCACACGATCAGAGAAATCACTGTAATTTCCAGAAGGAAGGATAAGGGTGTTATAGTCAAATAGATTGACACGAGCCATTTGATCTGAGTTTACTTTAGTGATTGGCATTCCCAACTGGCTGTCCAATAAGTACCAGATTTCACCCGCTTCATAGGATGAAACTCCTGGGCCAACGACCATGATTGCTTTTGGTTTGGTGATAGCTCCAACCAGATTCGAACCCAAGTCAATTCCCTTTAGATTTATTCCAGTCTTCACTGCAAATACTTGTTGATTGCTTTCTTTCGCATGTTTTTGAATTATTTCAACAACCTTTTGAGCGTCCAGACTTTGGAAACCCATAGGGATCATCAATGTACCTGCAGGGAAATCCTTTGCCCCAATTTGAGTTTCTGAACTGAAGGGACGATTCACTTGCTCCACATGAATTCCGGCTTTCTGCAATTCAAAAAGCAATTTTGGTGCGTAATAATCTGACCAATCGATCAAATAGGCATAGGCCTTTTCGGTGGGGAAATCAGAAATTTCAACAGCCGAGATCTGTACACGATCACCGGTTTTCACACTTGGAGCTTTTGCAAAAGGCATCCCGTAGGCATGCGCCATAGTCCAGGCAGAAGCATCATAGAAGACGGAATCAGCAAATTCTTTAACCTCTTCAAACATGGTTCGAACCATGCGATATTGAGGTTGTGCAGTTGGGACAAGGTAAGATTTCCCTTTTTTAAAGGAATAGCCTCCAAGGTTTACATCACTCGTGTTTTCATAGACTTTGATCTGATGATCCATAAGGAATTTAACAAAAAGCTGGGTTCTGCTTTGATCAAATTCATCTCCGAAAAGGTAGTTTTTAGCTGGATCTTTTGATCCTTCCGAAACTGCTGATTCGAAAAATTCCCTCAAATAATCATGCATGAAAACTCTGTTGTCCAATGCAGCTTCCATGGTTGCAAGTGAGCTTCGGACGTGATTTCTAATCGTAAAAGCAAAACTGATGTCTCCTCGCTGACTGGACTGTAAATGCCCACGGCTACTTGCTTGCTCAAATACTAATCCCAAACCTCCATTGATATCCGGATAAGTGGAACCATAACCTGGATAGCTATTGTCAAAAACTTCCTTGGACCAATATAAACTTCCGATTTCATCCAAATATTCTGCAAAGTACTTCGCAAATCGAACATTGATGTCGTCGTAATTCTTTCTTGGGATCACGGGGTTCTCACTTCCGTATGGCTTGGTAGGTTCAAAGAAATAAGTGCTATTGGTTCCCATTTCATGAAAATCCGTCGTCACATTAGGATACCATTGGTGATACCATTCGATTTTCACTTGAGATTCAGGGTGTGCCAAAGGCAACCAATCCCGATTAAGATCAAACCAATAATGATTGGTACGTCCGCCTGGCCAAGCTTCATTATGCTCTCGGTCGAGTGGGTCAGCTACCGGAGGAAAACCCTTATTGCTATTGGCCCAAAGGCTATGACGATCTCTTCCGTCAGGATTGACGGTGGGATCGATATGAACCACAGAACTCGCTCTAAGATTTTGCGCAAGCTCACTTTGGGAAGCTAAAAGCCAATAAGCAGAAAGCATGGCAGCTTCAGCGGAGGAAGGCTCGTTCCCATGTACTCCGTACCCAAGATGAATGATCGAGGGCATTTGACTGACATCGGGTTTAGGTTGGGATGGATCTGCCAATTGAACTTGCTTTACTCGAATTGCTTCCAAATTGGAAAGGTTTGAAGGGGAGGCTATTGTCAGAATTACTTTTGGTTTCCGCTCGTGGGTATAGCCAATCGTAGTGATTTGAGCATTTGGACTGAGTTGATCTAGTTTTTCGAAATACTTGACGATCAAATCGTATCGTGTATGCCAATCTCCAATCGGATAGCCCAAAAATTCTTCTGGAGAAGGAATTGTTGAATCAAATTTTTCTCCGGGGAAAAAATAATCCGACTGCGCAAAAGCAGTAGAACCCAACAAAAAACAGGTGAATAATAGGAGTAGTGATTTTTGCATAAGTGTTATTTTTCAGAAAATTAATAAAAAGAATGTGGTCTGAAATCAAAAATCCATCAATGGTTTTTTGATTCAATACAATAAGAGCTAATTTAAAGCATTAACATCTCAACCCTTAATAAACTATTATGAACACAAAGAGACTAATGCTTTTAGCAGGACTTGGTTTGCTGAGTGCAGCAACTTTTGCCCAAGAAAAAACTCCACCTCCAATGAAGCCTGAAGCTACGGAATTTTACACCCCAGTTCCTCCAAAGATTACTCCAGGCACTCAGAATAATCTTCCTCCCTCAGATGCGATCGTGCTTTTTGATGGCTCAAGTTTAAATGCTTTCGTCAGTGCAAGAGATGGAAGCTCACCAGCAGAATGGAAAGTCGAAGATGGTACGATGATCGTCCAAAAAGGAAAAGGAGATATCCAAAGTAAATTGGCTTTTGGTGATGCCCAATATCATTTGGAGTGGTCTGCACCGACGGAGATTGTTGGTGAAGGTCAAGGCCGAGGTAATTCCGGGTTTTTTCTGATGGGTTTGTATGAAGTTCAAGTGCTCGATAGCTATGAAAGTAAAACCTATACGAATGGTCAAGCAGGAAGTATTTATAAGCAGCACCCTCCATTGGTAAACCCACTTCGACCTCCGGGAGAATGGAATTACTATGATATAATTTTCAAAGCTCCACGCTTTGATAAAAATGGTATGCTAACTTCTCCCGCTACGGTTACGGTTTTGATTAATGGAGTTTTAGTACAAAATAATGTGATTCTTAAAGGTCCAACTGAGTATATCGGGATTCCAAACTATAAAGCTCACACGGAGGAACTCCCTATCAAACTTCAGGATCATGGAAATCCAGTTCGTTTTAGAAACATCTGGGTAAGACCGCTTTGATTTATGATTGACGATTTCAGATTTACGAAATCTAATCAGGCTATTTAGATTATTTTCTCGATTAGCTTTTTTCAAATTATTCGATTCAAATCCGAAAAGGTCAAATAGTAATCCAATTTCGACCTTAAAAAAATTGAGGTAAATCTGAAATCGTAATTTTCCCAAACCCCAATAACCTATAAACTAACAACCAAAATGTCCTCAAGAAGAAAATTTATACAAAATACTATGCTCCTTGGAGCGGGTTTAAGCATGCCTCAAATCCTGACCGCTGCTGATTTCGGAGCTTTTACCCGTAAAGTATCTCCCTCTGACCAACTCAATTATGGAGTTATAGGCTGTAACGGAATGGGCTGGTCCAATATGAATGCCCATCTCAAAATGCCGCATGTGAATTGTGTGGCATTAGCTGATGTGGATCAATCTGTTCTCGATAGACGCACAGAAGATGTTTTCAAGCTGCGTGGAACTCGTCCAAAACAATACACCGATTACAGGAAGATGCTCGAGGATCCCAACATTGATGTGGTCATCATCGGAACCCCAGATCACTGGCATTGCCTGAATATGGTAGATGCAGTATCGGCGGGCAAGAATGTCTATGTGGAAAAACCAATCGCCAATACCATAGAGGAATGCCAAATCATGGTTAAAGCTCAAGAGCGCTATGGGAAAATCGTGCAAGTAGGGCAGTGGCAGCGCTCAGGTTCACAGTATGCCGAAGCAATTGATTATGTAAAGTCTGGTAAACTTGGACAGATCCGCCTAGTAAAATGCTGGGCCTATCAGGGTTGGATGAAGCCAGTACCCGTACTTCCAAATCAAGCTCCACCAGCAGGAGTCGATTACAAAATGTGGCTTGGACCGGCACCTTCAAGAGAATTCAACCCCAATCGCTTTCATTTTAATTTCCGTTGGTTCTGGGATTATGCAGGAGGATTGATGACGGACTGGGGAGTACATGAGATTGATATCGCCTTGTTTGCGATGGGGGTTTCTGCACCAAAGTCAGTTATGGCATCTGGTGGAAAATTTGCTTACCCGGATGACGCATCAGAGACGCCAGACACTTTACAAACTGTCTATGAATATGAAGGCTTCAATATGCTTTGGGAGCATGCGACGGGAATCGATGGAGGGAATTATGGTACTACGGAAGGAATCGCCTTTATTGGAAACAATGCAACGCTTGTGGTTAATCGAGGGGGATGGAAAGTTATTCCGGAAACTGAGAATAAAGATGGAGTTAGAACCAATAAGGTAGAAGAAGTCGCACATATCAAACCAACCGGAAATGCATTGGATCTCCATGCAGTGAATTTCTCAGAAGCAGTAAAAGCAAATGATCCTAAACTACTCAACTGTGCAATTCAAACAGGTTCAGTCGCTGCGATCAATGCTCAAATGGGAAATATCGCCTACAAGACCGGGGAGAAGGTATACTGGAATGCTGAAAAAAACCAGTTTACCTCTTCTGCTGCCAATGATTTGATGAAAGCACATTATCATAATGGCTTTCAAGTACCGAAGGTTTAACGTCATTGCGATCCGCCTTAGCGGAGAAGCAATCTTTTTAGAATTATGATTTACGAACCCTCCGAAGAAATTTGGAGGGTTTTTATTTTAACTTTCCAATATGAAATTTCTCCACCCGATTCTCATCCTCTTTCTTTTGGTCTTAATTTTTTCCTGTAAGTCCACCGCCAAATGGGAAGGTCAAGGTCCGATTCAAATTATCCCTACTGAAAGTAAACCTATTCAAATCCAAGAGAAGAAAACTTTTGATTTGGGAAATGGACTTCAATTTTCCAATCAATTTGAAGGAGCTCGGCTCAATGATGCCGTTCGGATAAATGATACGTTGGTTGCGATTACGATCCTTCCAGAAAATGAACCCATTAATCCCAGTCCATGGTATGCGTTTAAAATCTGGTCAGAAAGTCCACAAACCTTCTGGGTTAAGTTTACTTATTCGGAAAAAGGTTTTCATCGCTATTACCCAAAGATCAGCCAAGATGGCTATGCATATTCTAATGCGGATTCTACTGACTTTGTATTACCCCTTGTTGCGGAAGGAAGACCCACAGAAGCGTATTTGAAAGTCGAAAGTACTGCTGATACGCTTTGGGTTGCAGCTCAGGATTTGGTGGGGACTCAACATGTGACTGACTGGAAAGCGGAACTGTTGAGGCTGGATTTTGTAGAAAAAATCGAAATAGGTAAAAGCACCAATGGAAGGAGTTTAGAGGTTTTGAAGATAGGAAATGCGGACGACCAAAAAATGCTGATGGCAATTTCCATGCAGCATCCTCCGGAAGTTCCGGGTTATCTAGCTATGAAAGCATTTGTAGAGACGATTTGCGAAGATTCACCGGAAGCTAGAAAATTTAGAAGTAAGTATAACCTCTACGTCATGCCACAAATGAATCCAGATGGAGTAGCTAATGGCCATTGGCGACACAATGTGGGAGGAATAGATCTCAATCGAGACTGGGTGAATCTCAATCAGCCAGAAACTAAAGCGTTGACTGCTTTTATGGAAAAGAAGGTAGCTGATTCAGGTGGTAAATTTGTTTTTGCTGCAGACTTTCATGCTACATGGGAGGATATATTCTACACCATCAATGAAGATTTGGAAGGAAATTTTCCAGGACTGATTCCTAAACTTATCAAGCGATCATCGAAACGGATTCCCGGTTATGATCCAAATATCCGGCCGAGCGAAACGAATGAGCGAAGTGTAACTTCCAATAGCTACTTTTTCTTTGTGCATGGTGCCGAGTCTATGACTTTTGAGGTAGGTGATAATACACCACGAGAATTGATTCAGATGAAGGGTGAGTTTACTGCAAGAGAATTGATGCGGCTTTTGAAATAAAGACTACTCGTCATTGCGAGAAAATAAAAGGATCTCAAATATTAATCTTTGTAGATTCATTTTCGAAGCAATCTTTCTGTTTTTAGTACTCAAATGGAGTTGATTTCGTGTTTTTTAAGGAGGTATGCAACTTTTACTTCCAAATAAAAGTCCCAACAGCTCCCGGATTTAAACTTGCCTGGAAGGTTTTTTCCCCAACTTTCGCTGAAAAAAGCTTTTGCTCTTTTCCTTCATTCAAAACAATCAAAACCAAATTTCCATCTGGTCGCTGGAAAGCCACATTTGCAAGTCCCTCAATTTCATTGCTGTCAATTCTCATCGAACCTGGGACCACAAATTTACTGGAGTGCGCGATTACATAGTAAGCAGGATTTCGGATTACCGAATCACCATCAATCGTCACTGCACCCAAGCAGCGATCACAGCCACCTCGATCCGTAAATGGAGTTAAGGTAGGATTGGAAGTAAGATTCCATTCCAAAACGGTCTTTGCCCAGTTTCGTGTAGCTCCGATAATCAGGTTTTTGATGTGCCAAGGTAAGTCCACTGTAAGGTTCCCAGGAGCACCGATCCACTGTTCGGTGAAATAGATATGCTTATCCGGGAAAGCCTGATGTACCTCAGAAAGTGCTTCAATTTCGCCACCGTATAAGTGAAAAGCAGATCCGTCAATAAATGGATTGGCAATTGAATCTTGAAGTACAGTGATTGGATAATCTGGTCGATCAGCATTATGATCATAGATTAGAATTTTGGTTTTGATTCCTGCTTCGCGAAAAGCTGGACCAAGGTGTAACCCTATGAAGCGCGCTTGCTGCTCAGGAAGCATTAATAAAGAAGGGTTATTTCCAGGATGGAGTGGCTCATTTTGAATAGTCAGTGCATCTATGACGATTCCTTCGGCTTTCATTTCCTGAATGTATTTCACCAAATACTGGGCATACACTGCTTCATATTCTTCTAAAAGCGATCCACCGCGTGTATCCTTATTATCTTTCATCCAAGAAGGTGGCGACCAAGGCGAAGCCATCAATTTAATCTCTGGATTGATGGCTAGAATTTCTTTGAGAATCGGGATTACATCATTTCGGTCTGGACCTAAATCAAATTTCTCAAGTTCTAGATCAATTGCCAATGAGTCTTCCAAGTCATCATACGAAAAAGGATACTCGTTCAAATCTGAGGCTGCTACTGCCAGTCGCAAATAGGAGATCCCAATGTTATTACCATCCCTTCCAAAAAGTTCTTCCAACAATGTTTTTCTAGCTGATTCGCTCATTCCCAAAAGGTGAAGAGCGCTGCCTTGGGAAAGGGTAAATCCGAATCCATCTATTTCTTGATAGCTATTTTCCGGGTTGATTAAGATTGTCGGCGGTTCGATCTCAAGAGATTTCTCAACCTGAAAAGCGAGGGAGTCCTGAAGTTGAAACTTTATGTCTTGACTTGGATCGGTCATCCAAAACTCTACTTCTTTGGCAGGTTGGCTACAAGAAATGGCCATTAAGGCACAGGCTAGGAGGGGGAGGTATTGCTTAAGCATGGCGAAAAATAAAAAAAGCCATGAACAAAAAGTCCATGGCTTCAGAAAATAAAATTTAAAGGTTAAAATGCCAGTGCTGCCAATCCAAGTTTTGACTTTAGTGGATTAATAGATTTTAAGATATTTCCGGAATATTTTTGAAATAAACCACTGCCTAATAGATCAGTAAGAAATTTTGTTCTGGAATTTTTCAGATTAAGAAAGCCTGCCTTTTTCTCATCATCTGAACCTGATCCGTTTTGAATTTTCATCAATTTGTCTATAAAGCTTTTATTATCAGTGGTCAGTTTTCCTTTTTGATCACTGCTAAGGGAAAGCCCATCTGCACCTTTATCTAATATCCCGAGAAGTTGGGAAGACATATCCATTTTAGGAACTTTCAGTGATTGCGCTTGAACTGTATATCCTCCTATGAATAGGAAAAGAATGAGAAATGTGATTTTTGAGTAATTCATAAGCTTAATTAATAAAATGTGATTGACTTGTTTAATGTTCTAAAATAGGGTCTTCTTATTTTTTTTCAATAGTTAAAAACAACTCGGTTTTTTTAATTGAAAAGACCTTTTCCCATGTTCATAAGGCCTCCTAGGTCCATTCCGCCATTTTTTCCTCCCCCAAGCAAGGATCCCATCAAGTCACCTGTATTGATTTTACCCGATTTTCCTTGTAAAGAATCGACGATTGAAGACATAATATCACCATTGTCCTGAGGAGCATTATTGACGCGATTATTGAAAAAGTTCATAATCATAGGAAGTGCAGCTGCCGCGATACTCATTGCTTGCTCCTTTGAAATCCCAAGTTTGCCCATGAGATCATCAGCTACTCCACCTTGAAGATTCTGAATTACTGGTGCATTTGGAGAGGTCTCCGATCCCGAAAACATTTCTTTGACAGCGTCTAGATTTCCAGAACTGATTTGGGTTTGAATGGAGGAAAAAATACTATCCTTCAATGATGCGACAGATTGATTGGGTTGGTCCTGATTCATCCCTGATAGCATCTCCTGAAGTGGTCCGTCGGCAAGTTTTAATAATTGATCTAACATGATTTTTGAATTTAATTTTTATGTATATCCGCAATCTTGCCAGTATGATTAAATCGAAGCAATGATGAGTCTGTCAAAGAGTTTTTGACCGAAGTATCTTCTGTTGAGCTTGTAACAAAACTCGTCCAGGTA
>NZ_JAQWXX010000017.1 GCF_029254265.1 Algoriphagus sp.
GGAAGAACTATTATCCCAAAAATCGTACTCTTGTAAATCAATTACAGGATTAACGAAAACTGTAAACCTATAACAGTATATAATTATTAATCTGTAAACTTTTTTTAGGACGAGTCAAATTCTAATGCCCGGGGATCAAACCCCGGGCTTAATTAAATGAGTAGATTCTTAATTCTTTTAAGTATTGTGGTCCTGTTTTCTTGCGTTGAGCCCTTGGAGCAAGAGCGGGAGTTAAAGTCTCCTACTTTAATACTACCTGAGGTTTCGTGGACACTTCGTGTCTCGGATTTCCCTCAACCTGAGCGAAATCCCATGACGGAAGAAGGTGTGATTTTGGGCAAAAAACTATTCTTTGATCCAAAGCTATCTGCCGATGGAAAAGTATCTTGTGCCACTTGCCATCAGCCTGAAATCGCTTTCACTGACGGAGAAGGACTTGGAGATTTTGGAGTATCCGGTAATAGGCTAAAAAGGCATTCACCTCCCCTCTTCAATTTAGCCTGGAATACTACTGGCTTATTTTGGGACGGAGGAGCGAATGATCTCGAGTCTTTGAATTTTGGACCATTGACCCACAAAGATGAAATGGCTGCTGACCTGGACGATATTGTAGCATATTTGAGTCAGGACAAGGATTATCCACAGCTATTTGAAGCGGCTTTTGGGGAGATTCCCATTCAAAGCGCCTACATCAGCCGTGCAATCAGTCAATATACACGGACTCTGATTTCCCAAGATTCAAAATACGATCAATGGAAAAGAGAAGAGGTGAATTTTACTTCTATCGAACTCCAAGGCTACTCAATCTATCAAAATAATTGTGCCTCTTGTCATCAAGAAGGACTCTTTACCGACTTGAGTTTTCACAATAACGGACTTGACCTAGACTACCCAAACCCTCCTGAACTCGAAGGGCTTTATCAAGGGAGGTATCGGATTTCATATTTGCCAAAAGATATGGGAGCCTATAAGACGCCATCCCTCAGAAACATTATAATCACATCACCTTATATGCATGACGGAAGATTTCAAACTGTTGAGGATGTTTTAAATCATTACGAGTCAGGTATCCAGGTCAATGCTTCTCTAGCACCTTCCTTACAAAATGGAATCAAATTGAGCACAGAAGACCGTCAAGCTCTGATTTTATTTTTAAATACCCTGACAGATGAAAAGTTTATAAGTAAACACGCTATCAAAAATTAATAACTCATGAAATGCCCATGAGAAAAGTTCTCACACAGGAGGATGATTATATAGGGCATTCCATGTAGTCAAATAGAAAAATTATAAACACATGAAATCGAGCATGTCGCATGCGACACACACTGGGATGATTGTAATCCATGCGAGATTCCATATGGCCTTTAAGAAAAAATTATAATCATATGAAAAAAATCATACTGCTAAGTCTTGTTCTATTTGCTGCCGGTAGTTTTTCACCTGCCAACGCCTGTGATAGCTGCAATTTCTTCGAATACAGTTTATTACAAAATAAGAGTTACTTCGGCCTATTTTATAGGTTTAGGGACTTTAAAGACTACAAATCCTTTTCCAATTCCACTACATCAACTATCAGGAATTATCCTGCCCAACTAAGCACCAAATTATTGCCTTGGGAGAAAGATGCAGTGATGCACGAACCAGAAGGAAATAATCTGTTTGTTCAAAAAACCAAACAGGATTTTGAAACCTACCAAACAATTGAAGCACGTGGAAATTTTACTTTGGACAACAAGTGGAATTTTACTTTTCTCCTTCCCTATGAATTCAATAAGGTGTACTATGAAAAGTATTTAGATTTACCGAAACCAGTTCGCGACACAACCCTATTTGTACAGGGTTGGGGAGATTTAACCGTGGCCGGAGAATATATCCACTTGATATACAACCCCAAGTCTCGACATACTATTAGACCCGGTTTTGCAATTACACTTCCTACTGGACAGGCATTAATAAAATCAACTACTGAAACTCAAGATTACTTTGACCCAATTATTCAACCTGGAAAAGGCTCGTTTTCCTTCACTCCAAGAGTAAACTATCAATGGTTTTTACAAAATCACGGTGTGAATGTGGGACTTAGCTATCAATGGAGCACTGAGGGAGAGCAGGAGTATGAATTTGGGAATAGCTTCAACAGTTATGCGCTTTATTTCCATCAATTTACTGTAAAAGAAAAGCTGTTGATCGTCCCAAGTGCAGGATTTTACTACGAGCAATCCAACAAAGATCTCTATCAAAAAGAACTCCAGGATCTAACAGGTGGCGATGTAACTTTCGCTCAACTAGGTTTGGACTTGAACTTGACACAAACCACCTTTTCAATCATCACACAGCTTCCTGTATTTCAGAACTTAAATGGAAATCAAATCCTAAATCAAAACCGATTCAGTGTGGGGATAATTAGAAGCTTTAAACTTTAAAATCAACTTCCCTGGAAATAAGAAGCCTTTGTATTTAAAGTCACTGGGAAATGTATGGTTATTAGTGAGATTGCTTGAAATATAAAGCACATGAAATCGAGCATGACTAAAAAGTCACACACTGGGATGATTATAATCTGTAAGATTCTATCTGGCCTTTAAAAAAAATTATAATCATATGAAAAATGCCCTCATCACCTCGATTTTCTTACTTCTAGCTATTAGCAGTTGTCAGGAAACAGAATCTCCCTCTAGTGAAGCAGTAATTTCAGCTACGGAACTTGAAACTCTCCTTTTCATGCGGGAAGAGGAGAAACTTGCCCATGATGTCTATGTATATGCTTTTGAAAAATATGGATTGAATATTTTCCAAAACATTGCTAACAGTGAAAGCAGCCATGTCCTTTCAGTTTTAGGAGTCATGGAGACCTTTCAAGTTTCAGACCCACTTTCTGGAAGTACAGTCCCTGGAGAATTCACCGACCCTATCCTGATTAACCTCTATTCTGATCTTATAAACCGTGTAGACCTTTCTTTAAATGAATCCATTTTAGTGGGTTTACTTATTGAAGATTTGGATATCAATGATTTGGAAATTGCCATATCAGAGACTGATAAGCTGAGTATTTCGAATCTTTACGCAAATCTGGAATGCGGATCCAAGAATCATTTGAGAGCATTTTATGACCAGGCGAATGCTGCAGGAATCACTTACACCCCGGAATTTATTAGCCAATCAGAGTATAGTTCAATAGTCAATTCACCAAAATCAGGCTGTAACGCCAACTAACCAATGAATATAGCTTCATCAATGATCTTCCTTTTATTGCAACTCATTGTTGCAAAACCTTTACCATCCAATGAAGGGCCTCAAGTAATTATACCTACTCAAGCCGATCTGTTGGACGATGGGTTGACTCTTCTTAAAAAACATTGCTATGCCTGCCACAATCCAAACACAAACTCACATGATGATATCATCGCTCCGCCACTTGCAGGAATAAAAAAACACTATTCCGATGCATATCCTGAAAAAGAGGACTTTTCAAAAGCGATGATTGAATTCGTGAAAAATCCGTCTTCTGAAAAATCTCTCATGAAAGGTCCTGTAAAGCGATTCGGATTGATGCCAAAACCTGCTGTCACAGATCAGGAAATTCAGCAGATTGTAACCTATATCAGAGATTCCGAATTGGAAAAGCCAAAATGGTTTGATGCGCATGAAAAAGGGCATGGCGAATAGAAAAAAGCTATCGGTTCGATTATAAAAGCGTGATTTTTGTCACCGTTAACCAACAGAGTTTGAAGTAGATTTGGTTATTAAAAAATTCAAAAAGATTAAATCATGGAAGCACAAATCACAACAATGCCAAGAATCGGAGATCAAGCTCCAGATTTTGAAGCAATGACAACTACTGGAAAAATTAAGTTTTCAGAATATATCAAAGGAAGTTGGACAATCTTATTTTCTCACCCAGCGGACTTTACTCCGGTTTGTACTACGGAGATGAGTGGCTTTGCTTTAGAAAAATCATTCTTTGCGGACCACGAAACTAAATTGATCGGATTGAGTATTGACTCTATCCACTCGCACATTGCATGGGTTAACAATGTTAAAAAGAACACAGGAGTTTTATTTGAATTCCCAATTATTGCTGACATCGATATGAGTGTTTCCAAACTTTATGGAATGCTCCAGCCCGGTGAGAGTGAAACTGCTGCCGTTCGTGCGGTATTCTTCATCGACCCAACAGGAAAAATCAGATTGATGATGTACTATCCTTTGAATGTGGGGCGAAACATGGAAGAAATCAAAAGAGCACTAATTGCACTACAAACTGCAGATAAATATAAGGTGGCAATGCCTTTGAATTGGACTCCGGGAGAAAAGGTGATTGTACCACCACCAAAAACAGTTGCAGAAATGCAGGAGAGAGAAGCCAGTGATTATGAAATGGTTGATTTCTATTTAGCAAAAAAAGACCTTCCGTAAAGGGATTTTAAAGATAGTATAGGTTAAAGGGTTAATTGATTCGAAAGCCTTCTCAAAATTTTTGGGAAGGTTTTCTTTTTTTTTAGCTTAAAAACCAAATATTATTTATAGAGCAAAATCAACTACATAAAACCACTTCTCAAACTTTTGACAAACTTCTTAAACTTTTATATATTTTTTTAAACCGGTTTTTGAAAAAAAAACAAAAACATATTAAGCACACCCCAAAAAAAAAGGAGCCTTTTCGAAAAAAGGCTCCTAGAGTGGGTCTATTGTAAATTAAGTAAAACCATATAAACTTTAGCAAACATATAAGTTGGTAAACTTTTATGTCTATCAAAATTTCTTAAACTTAAGAAAAGCATTGATATAAACACAATTTCAGTAAAATATTTTCTTTCTTTTTCTGAAAAAGTGAAGAAGTTTCATTTTAAAAAATTCACTTCTTTACTTTTTGCTAACTTGAAAATTAAACCTTGGACTATGAAAAAACTTATTATTTCAATCGCTATCCTCATGGGATTATTTTTTGTAGCTACATTTTTTATTCCTCCTTATATAGAAGCCCAACGGAATCCTGTCAAACTTGAAAAACCCTACATAGTTTCCACCGAAGCACAGCAAATTTATGCTCGTTTAGATTTCATATCGGATTTACACTGCGATGCACTCCTTTGGGGAAGAGATTTGAGAGAAAAATCAGATCGTGGACACGTAGACTTCCCTCGAATGCGTGAAGCCAATGTGGCTATGGAGATGTTTACCATTGTATCCAAATCACCCGCAGGGCAAAATATGAAAAGTAATAGCGCGGATGCATTCGATAATATCACTCCATTGACCATCGCAAAAGGAGAAAGTCCATCGAATTGGTTTAGCTTAATTAATCGGACTCTTTCTCAATCTCAGGATTTAGCAGATTTTATAAAAGAGGAAAACGAAAAGGCTATTTTCATTAAGTCCAAAACTGATCTGGAAAAGCTAATCCAGGCCAGAAAGTCAGATAAAAATGTAATAGGTGCCATGCTGGGTATCGAAGGCGCGCATGCACTGGAAGGGAAAATTGAAAATCTAGACATCGTCTATGAATCAGGGGTTCGAATGATCGGACCAACTCATTTTTTTGACAATGAGCTTGGAGGATCTGCTCATGGTGAAAATCTAGCTGGGCTGACAGATTTTGGAAAACAAGTGATTCGAAGGATGAATGAACTCGGTATTTTCGTCGATTTGGCGCATTGCTCTCCTACAATTGTAGATGATGTGCTCGCAATCACAACCGCCCCAGTAATCGTCTCTCACACTGGAGTACGAGCAGTATTTGACTCACAACGTAATCTGAGTGATGATCAGATCAAGAAAATAGCTGCAAATGGAGGCATTATTGGAATTGCATTTTTTGATATGGCAGTTGGTGAGCCGGAACTCCCGAATATCATCGCATCTATCCGCCATATCCGAGATCTGGTTGGAATCAAAT
This sequence comes from Algoriphagus sp., assembly GCF_029254265.1. GTDB lineage: Bacteria > Bacteroidota > Bacteroidia > Cytophagales > Cyclobacteriaceae > Algoriphagus. The sequence goes on from NZ_JAQWXX010000017.1 coordinate 5,900, forward strand.
ATGTCGCATTAGGATCAGACTACGATGGATCAGTAGCAGTTCCCTTCGATATTACGGGTTTACCCTTTATAGTCGAGGGACTAATTCGAGATGGTTTCACCGAGCAGGAGATCCGTGCAGTAATGGGCGAAAATGTAAAAGAATTCATGTTGGAAAATCTTAGATAAATGAAATCGAGCCTGACTCAAAAGTCGCAAACTAAGATGACTAAATACCTTGCGAGATTCCATATGGCCATTAAAAAGAAATTATTATTATATGAAAGAATCTCTTATTCATCAGGAAAATAGCTATTTCGGAAGAATTCAGGAATACCTCCGAGAGTTCGTATATGGAGGTATCGATGGGGCTGTTACCACTTTCGCTGTCGTAGCAGGAGGCTTTGGTGCAAATTTAGATACCGGAATAATTATCATTTTGGGATTTGCCAATCTATTTGCGGATGGATTTTCCATGTCTGTTGGAGCATATCTGGCTGCGAAAAGTGAGAAGGATAATTATAAAAAACACCAAGACATCGAATATTGGGAAGTGGATAATCTACCCGATGTCGAACGACAAGAAATCAAGGAGATCTATGAAGCTAAAGGATTTAAGGGTGAATTACTTGAAAAAGTCGTAGATCAAATTTGCTCAGATAAAGATCTTTGGGTAGCAGAAATGATGAAAGATGAACTCAATATGATGGAAGAAACCAAGAGTCCATTCAGAATCGGTTTGGCGACTTTAGTTTCTTTTATTGTAATTGGATTTATTCCTTTGATGGTTTACCTCTGGGATTTTTTCAGTAAAGTACAGATCAATATATTTCTTTGGACAAGCATTTTGACGGGATTAGCATTCGTTTTGGTAGGCTGGCTCAAAAGTCTTGTAAATCAAACCCCAGCCTTCCGAAGTATAGCCGAAACACTCCTACTGGGACTTTTAGCAGCGTTGGTAGCATATTATGTTGGTGATATACTAGAACAATTTTTCATCAGTAATTCATGAAGTCAATAGCAGAAGTTTTAATTCGAATGGATGAAATTGTATCCGAATGTAAATCAAAAGAAATGCGTATCGGATACTTTGCTGTGCTTTACCGGCAAGTGACGCTAAGGATTAAACAGGGGATTCTAACTAGTGAGTTTGAGGATAACCCAAGAATGGAGAAGTTGGATGTTCTTTTTGCGAAAAGGTTTATTGACGCATACGAACTTTGGTTACAGGGAAAACAACCAACAAAAAGTTGGAGAATTGCTTTTGAGGCCAGTCAATCCAATTCATATTTAGTGCTTCAACACTTATTTCTAGGAATCAATGCGCATATCAATCTCGACTTAGGAATTGCTGCTTCCCAAACCATGGAAGGTGCGGATTTGAATGGAATCAGAAATGATTTCAATAAAATCAATTCCATCTTAGCCGAATTAGTCGATGGAGTAAAAGCAAATATCAGTAACGTGTCCCCTATTTTCGGATGGCTTATTCCACTGGCAAAAGGAAAAGATGAAATGTTCCTCAATTTCTCTATTCAGCTAGCCAGGGATGGTGCATGGAAATATGCGGAGGAATATCATCACGATCCAGATAAAAAATTTCAGATCAGGGATCGGGATGAAAACATTTCAAATCTTGCAGAAAAGCTGATCAATCCAGGGAAATTGCTTTCGTTTCTGGTAAAAATAATAGGCTTTGCAGAATGGAAGTCTGTGGGTAAAACGATGGATCAATTGGATGTTTTGGTAAATTGAGGTTGTGAGAATAGAATTAAAAGATTGAAAATTAGGAGATCTAGATCACATCTGATTTGCTTAATCACTCACATCCCGAAAATCACTTGAAGGTTTACGCATTAAATTTCTCCTCAATTTTTCTGATTTCTGACTCAGTTTGAGCCTTATTTTTACGATTGGTTTTCTCTTTATTCAAGTCAGTCTCATAGAAATGTGTGTCCTGAAAATAGCTAACTCGAGCCTCAGATTCCCCTTTCACTTTAACCCATTTCTCCCCTTTGAAAAGTTTGACTTTGTCTTCTGCTAATTCTAACAGATCATCATAAGGCCCTCTTGGAGAAATCAATTTCACGAAGATTGGAGCTGTCTCTATAGCGATAAATAGCAGTATGATAAAAACATTAGCCAAAGCCATAGCAGCGGATTCCTTGTTCAATAAATCCAAAGCTTCCATTCGGGCTGCTAACCCATCAAACCCATCTATTCCTGCCTGTTGCTTTTCAAATTCCAATTGGCGGAGAGCTGTAAATTCACGAATCTGAGCATCAAGTGTGTCCACTCGAATCTGATTCCTTTCACGTAAATCTTCCAAAGCTTTCTGAGCTGCATCCAATTGCTGCTCCTTTTTCTTTGCATTAGTCCCAAGTCCTATTATTCCACTGGTGCTGCTTGTCTTATCTCCAAATCGTTCTGCATCATATTCTCGTTGCACTTGATCCCGGAAAGCTTCTGCTCTTCCAATCTCAGTTTTTAAGCTGTCTTTTTGAACTTCTAGTTCTTGTATTTCAGGAAAACCTTTCGCCAAATTCAATTTAGAGGTAGCTATAAATTCAGTTTTCTTCTCATCAAGTTTGCGATTGATTTCACGTTCAAACATTTTCAACTCCAAAGGCTTCGAGATTACTAAAGCTAATAAAACTGCCAAAACCAATCGGGGAATTGCTAGCTTCCATTCACTCCATCCACTTTCCTTTTTCCGCATACTTGAAACGATAAACCGATCCAAATTGAAAATCATCATTCCCCACAGTAAACCGAAGAGAATTGCAGGCCAAATATTTTCAAAAACAGTAAACAAAGCATAACCTGCTGCAATAGTAGCCAAGATCCCAGTAAAAAAGACTGTAGCTCCTATTCCAATGTATTTATTTGATTCTGTAGGAGTTCGCTTGAGGATAGAAAAATTAGCACCACTACAAAACCAGAAAAACCGAGAAAGATGATTCATTCAAAAGGGGGATTAAATTGACATAGATTCTAACGCTAAAACTTCTCCAAAAAAGATCAGTCAGTCTATAAAATCGACCTTCTGGAAAGAAATGTGACCAAACCCCAATTTAAAGGGGCGAATCAGCATTTTTGCTGAACATATTTTTTACATTGAAGGAATGAACCCACCCTTCAAAAGTGTTCGCTCTGTTCACTTATGAGCACTTGCTGAACGCTTTTGAAAATAAGCCCAAATTGTCCCAGTTCGAATTTGTATGAAACACACCACTAGATTTATCTTTTTTCTATTGCTGATTCTAGGATCAAGCACGTTGCTTTTTGGCCAGGAAATTCCTTTCCAAAAAGAAGTGAAATCACTTACTGAACGAATAGATCAAAAAAGTTGGGAACCAAATTCGGTTGTTTTTACGGGAAGTTCGAGCATTCGACTCTGGAGAAATCTTCAGGAAGAATTTCCAACAATCCCTATTATCAATACTGGATTTGGTGGATCACAAGCTTCGGATTTATTGATTCATTTGGATGAATTAGTGATTCGATACAGTCCAGAAAAAGTGTTTATCTACGAAGGGGACAACGATATCTTCGAAGGAAAAGAAGCTACTCAGATCATGACAGACCTCGATCTGCTAGTTAATCGAATCTTTCAAAAATTACCCGAAACGAACATCGTCCTTATCAGTGCTAAGCCAAGCCCCTCAAGATGGCAGCTAAAGACTTCCTACACAGTGTTGAATGACCTGATGCGGCAGTATGCAACAACTCATAATCAAGTGGATTTCATGAACGTATGGGATGTCATGTTAGATAAAACAGGGAAACCGATTTCAGAAATCTTTATTGCAGACAGTCTACACATGAATGAAAAAGGCTATGCGATCTGGAATAAATCGGTGGTGCCTTTTATGAAGTAACTCAATTAAGATTTGGCTCTATTTCTGAAAGATTATGAACTTGAACTGTTTAACTCTAAAACTGCTCCTTTGTGTTTTGCAACCACAAAATGAATGGAAAAATCAACAAAAAAAGGATGAAGAATAGTTTAATTGAATTTTTCAAAGCTTTTTTAAGTTTTCACTTAAGGTGGAGTTCTGGTAATTTGTATCAACCAAGGCAAACCGGAGTCCAATTCACTTCGTATCTGGTAATTTGAAAATCATCGAACAGATTTTCTAAAAATCAGTTCTCTCTATAAGTTGGCACCAGTGGATTCAACTCAAAATAAGAACCAAACTCAAATGACTCATTTAAATAAAAGTATTTTACCCATGCTAAGTTTACTAGTTGGACTACTCATGTCCTGTGGAACTTCCACAACAGAATACCAAGAGGCTTCCTCTACTGATGCTGAATTAGTTGCCAATTACGATGGCACTACTCAATTAGCGACCTTTGCGGGTGGTTGTTTTTGGTGCGTTGAAGCTCCTTTCGAAGGTATTGATGGAGTTATCTCTGTAGTCTCAGGATATGCAGGAGGAAAAGAAAAGAACCCTACGTATGGAGAGGTAGCTAGCGGAAAGACTTCACATCGAGAATCGATCCAAATTACTTTTGACCCTGAAGTGATCAGCTATTCGGAATTGGTGGATATCTTCTGGCAAACTTTTGATCCAACAGATGTAGGCGGATCTTTTTATGACCGAGGTTCTCAATACGAATCAGCAATATTTTATCATGACAATGAGCAAAAGAAGGTTGCTGAAGAGTCCAAAAAGTATTTGGATAAGTCTGGACGTTTCGAGAAACCTGTAGCTACCCCGATAATCAAATACACGAACTTCTACCCAGCGGAAGATTACCACCAGGATTATTACAAAAAGAATCCCACGGAATATTATTCTTACAGAACTGGATCCGGAAGAGACGCCTTTATCAAGAAACATTGGCCAGAATTAAGCGAGAAAAAATACCCCGCTAAATCTAAGGATCAATTAAAGCAAGAATTGACAGATCTTCAATATGAAGTTACCATGGAAGACGCTACAGAATATGCCTTCCAAAATAAATACAATGGAAATAAGAAAGATGGAATTTATGTCTGTATTGTGACTGGTGTGCCTCTATTTAGTTCCAAGGATAAGTATGAGTCTGGTTCAGGATGGCCAAGCTTTACAAAACCAATAGATGCTAGGGTAATTGATAAGCCTATAGACAAGGATCTCGGAATGACAAGAGTGGAAGTTAGAAGCAAGCTAGGAAAAAGCCATTTAGGGCATGTATTCTATGATGGGCCGGAACCTACAAGTCTTCGCTATTGTATGAATTCTGCAGCAATGGAATTTATCCCTAAAGAAGAAATGGAAGCGAAAGGTTATGGAGATTTCCTTTGGCTAGTTAATTAATCTTTCTAAAAAGAGACTATTTTCTAGAAATAGTCTCTTTTTTTATGTCCTTGATTTTAGAGTTTTATGTATATCCGCAATCTTGCCAGTATGATTAAATCGAAGCAATAATGAGTCTGTCAAAGAGTTTTTGACCGAAATATCTTCTGTTGAGTTTGTAACAAAACTCGTCCAGGTAATTCT
>NZ_JAQWXX010000025.1 GCF_029254265.1 Algoriphagus sp.
CGAATTAATCGCTCCCAGAACAAAGACACCATCTTCAATAATCTAATCATCAGAATGGTAAAAGCAGATAAAATGTATATCTCAAATATGATATGATGTTAAGCGGACACCTCTATCAACAGAATTACTTTTCGGCTGAAGGTTTAGAAGTGTCATTGGGTTTCTGAGAAACTACGTTATGCACCAAATCAATTGCAAAAGGTCTTTTATACTTATCTATTCTTAAAATTAAATTATGTTTGAATAATGGAGAATAGCAACCCAATTGACCTGAAATTAGCTTTTCCAAAAGCGCTTTATTTCACCTTTTCTATTTTCATATTTTTCTTTTTTGGAACGCTAGATTCTTTTGCTCAAAAGCCACAGCTAGACGCTAGTCTATTTAAAGAAGGCTTGCTCAAATTAAAATTCAAAGAGAGTTGGAAATATCAACCTGGTGATAGCTTAGAGTGGGCAAATCCCAATTTTGATGATTCGGGATGGTACAATATTGACCCTATAGGGCTAAAAGCATACCAGATGCCAGATACCTTGTGGAAGGGATATGGATGGTGGAGAATTTCTTTTACTGCTGACCCAAACACTATTGAAAATATAGAAAGACTATACTTTTATTCTTGGGGGGCAGCGGAAATCTACCTTGATGGAAATCTGGTCACTACTTACGGAAATTTTTCACCGGATAACCAACTCGAAAAAACATATAGTCCGGGCTATGAAGGTGATAGGCCCCTGAATATCATGCCAAAAGAAGAACACACTTTGGCCATTCGATTTTCGAATCATCAAGCAAAAAAAAACCATCAAACATTCCGGTATTTTTCTGAAAATCTTGGATTTGACATTGGTTTTTCTTCAAAAATCCGTGCTAAATTTTCTGATCAGCGAAATGCAAATAGCTTTGCTACGCTGTCAGTAATAGTGGTAGTGCTTTCTATATTATTGGTATTACATGCTCTCCTTTATTTCAAAATCAGGAAAGAGGATAGTAACCTTATCATTACGCTGATCACCTTTCTGTTTTTATGCGCCGCTATTTGTGCCCATATACTTTTGTTTGTGGAACTCAACGGCTTTTCTAATCCAATTATAAGTGGGATTTTAAATTCCACAGCTTATGGTTTGGGTTATGGTCTTTTACCCTATTCTCTAAGTTCTTTATTTAAAATAAAAAAATTCTACTGGACCAAACATCTGGTCTGGTTGGCGATTTTTAGAACTGGCAATTATTTTATCAATGTTTTTAATTTTATTGTTTTTGATGCGACCATAATACTTGGGGTCATTATTCTTATGGTAGTTATCATGAAAATAGCCATCAAGGAAAAAAATATTGGGGCGCGTTATGTTGCATTTGGAGCCATAGGCACTTCGGTTTTTCTATTAGTTAATAGGATGATTAATGCCGAAATCTTTTCCTTAAGTACTACCTTATATTATTTAGACCTCATTTTACTATATATCAGTTATCCATTAGGTATTTATATATATATCACCAATCAATATGGTAGGCTTTTTATTGCCATGGAGCAAGAGGTTGAGGAACGTACTCAGGAACTCAATGTCACGATCAACGATCTGACTAAAACCAAAAATGAGCTTTCATCAAAAAATAACGAGAATGTATTACTGCTTAAGGAAATACATCACCGTGTTAAAAATAATCTGGAAGTAGTATCGAGCTTGCTCGCCCTGCAGTTTGCCAAAATAGATGATCCCAACATGCAGGAGATCATGCTAGCTAGCCAAAACAGAGTCCAATCTATGGGTATTTTGCATCAAAAGCTTTATCAGAGCGAACGCTTGGCGTTTATCGAAATGAAAAATTATTTTGAGAATCTCTGCATTAATCTATTGGACTCCTATAATGAAACAGAAAGAATAGAAGTAATTATTGAAATGAAAGAATTTGAATTAGATGTTGACACAGCCTTGCCTCTAGGTTTGATTGTAAATGAGCTGGTTACAAATTCATTGAAATACGCTTTTGCAAAAGGTGAAAAAGGGAGTATTGAGTTAAGTTTAAGAGAATTGAATGACAATAATTTTCAACTTAAAATATCTGATAACGGAGTCGGCAAATCTTTAGACGCAAAAACTAAAAGCACTGGCTTCGGAACTCAGCTGGTAGATTTACTTACTCGTCAAATTGATGGAAAATTAGTACAGGATGTAAGTAATGGGACAATGATTTTAATAGATTTTAAAAAACAGCGGGTTGGCATCGCCCATATTCCTGCCTGAAGTCTTTCTCTCAATCGGTATTTGAGCAATTCACTATCTGGCTCATTCCAACCTTAAATCTAAAAGAAATGGAAGAGATCGAGTACGTCCTTTTTAATTGAGCGAGCAAAAAGACATTGACGAATAAAGTTTAACAATCTCATCATAGGTCTTTATTCAATTAGAAAGCATTCAAAATTCCGATCACAACCAGAAAAATTGTTCCAAGTTTCCCACCTTGTTTTTATCAAGGAGGTTTTAGCGAATTTTTCAAAACAAAGAAATCATCTTCCCCTATCTATTAAGTCTTGCCAGAAAACCTGATTCATCCCACTATTCCATCTCCATCAATATCCTTACCACTTCGCTCCTCCAGAATGTGTAAGGTCTTTAACAGGAGGGTCTTGGTATTTTCAAGTTCTTCTTCTAGATAAAGGACGCGCTGTTCCAGCGAAACAGCTTTTTCTTTTTGCTCCTCGATTTCACTTTGCTGAATTAAATCCCAAAACATTCCCATGATTTTCTAATTTAAGGTTTCAATTAAACTCCTCCTGAGACTTTCAGGAAGCATATTAGGTTGTTTGACGCATCGATTCTCTCAAATCATTTTTAGAAATTGGTAATTGACGAATCCGAATTCCTGTCGCATTGAAAATGGCGTTAGTCACAGCCGGTGCAATCACTGGTGTACTAGGTTCGCCTCCTCCTCCAGGAGAATTTCCAGAATTGATGATATGTGTTTCGATCTTTGGCGCTTCATCCATTCGGGTCACTGGATAGTTGTTGAAATTACCCTGCTGCACCGCACCGTTTTCGATCGTGATTTCTCCGGTCATGGCAGCCGCCAAACCGTAGATAATTCCACTCTCCATTTGCGCAATGAATCCATCCGGATGAATTGCAAAGCCGGCATCTACAGCACAGACTACGCGATGCACTTTTACTTTTCCTTCCACACTTACCTCCACTTCGGCAACCTCAGCTACGATAGTTCCAAAGGATTGAGCGATGGCTATTCCTCTTCCCCAATTCGCAGGAAGGGCTGATCCCCATCCTGATTTTTCCTTTACCAAATCCAGAACCGCCTGGAATCGGGGATTATTTTCGGACAGGTTTTTTCTGTAAGTAAAAGGGTCTTTTTTCGCTGCAAAAGCCATCTCATCTATAAATGACTCCGTCAAAAATCCATGCGTGGAATGATCCACACTTCTCCAATTCCCCCAAGGCACATAGGTGGTCGGATTAGAATACTGAATCAACTGATTAGGAATATCGTAAGGGACATCTGCAGCTTCCGGTGGATGATGCTTGAAGATAAACTGATGCGTGTAGGCAACCGGATTCCCAGATTTATCCAAACCAGCCTTCATCCGACTTAGGGTCGCTTCGCGATAGACATCATGCTGGGTGTCTTCCTCTCTGGACCAGATTAATTTTACTGGAAAGTCTACTTCCTTAGCGATCAATACCGCCTGCTCTATGACATCTGTTTCGGATCTTCTACCAAATCCACCTCCTAAAAGTTGATTGTGAACCGTGATCTGATCAAAGTCTATGTCCAATAATTTTGAGGCTGCAGCTTTTACCCCAAGCGGGTTTTGACTTCCACACCAAATTTCACATTTCCCTTCATGCACCCAAGCGGTACAGTTCATCGGCTCCATGGTGGCGTGAGCCAGAAAAGGAAGCTCGTATTCTGCTTCTACCAAGGTATCTGCACTTTCTAATTCTGCCAAAGCATCCCCTTTTTTGAAATGCAAGTCTAGCTCGTCCTCTGCCAAGGCGGTATCCATGGCTTTCTTATATCCATTGATGATATCCACTTGGCTGAGTTCCTTATTTTCTGTGGATTCAAATTCTATGGGAAGACCATCCAGTGTTGTTTTTGCCTGCCAAAATCCATCTGCAATTACTGCCACAGCATTTCCCAAATTCAAAATCTTATTTACTCCTTTCTGACTTGAGGAAATCGTAGTATCTACAGATTTAACTTTCGCCCCGAAAACCGGGGAAGCTTTAATCGTTGCATATTTCATCCCTGGAACTTGTACATCCATTCCAAACTTGGCTGTCCCATCAACTTTTGCGGGAATATCAAATCTAGGTTTGGAGGTACCCATGATGGTGAATTCTTCCTGAGTCTTGAGTCTCGGTTGTGACGGTGTTTTAACTTGGGCTGCTGCGGGAGCGAGTTCTGCAAAAGTTGCCGTTTGATTACTTGCAGCATGAGTGATAGTACTATTTTGAGCTTTGAGCTCCTCGACGGGAACCTTCCAAGTCTCAGCGGCAGCCTGAAGCAACATGGATTTGGCAGCTGCGCCGGCGATTCGCATTCCTTGCTGACCTGTAAATCTCACTGAGGCAGATCCTCCGGTAATTTGAAAATTCATTGATTTCACCGCAGTGAGGAATATTCCATCGATGGTTCCCTCAAGAAATTTCGGAAAGTGTTTATCTCCTGCAATAAAGCCCTTGGCCAAAATATAGTTTGCGTATTCTTTATCAGCAGGGGCTTCTAAAAATTTAACTTTTGACCAGTCTGCATCCATTTCATCGGCAAGCATCATCGCCAAGGTGGTATGCACGCCCTGCCCCATTTCTGCATGAGGAATGATTGCGGTAACCGTATTATCCGGAGAGATTTTCAACCAAATATTCATGACTGTTTCTCCCTTGTCAGCAATCAGGCCTGCCACTTTTGAGGATCGATTTCCTGGCCGAATAGCTATTCCGATCACGACAGCACCACTTGCTAAAACTCCTGCGCCAATAAATGCGCGTCTAGTCCATTTTTTCATGTGTTTATAATTTGTCTTTTATGGTCACATGGAATCTCGCAGCACTTAATCTTTCCAGTGTGTGTCGTTGTCGTCATGCTCGATTTCATCGCTAAATAATTTCAGGAGTGGAAGAAGATTGAAGTGATTCAGAAGCACGTTTGATAGCAGACTTGATTCGCCCATACATACCGCAGCGGCAAATATTCCCGGACATAGCTGCATCAATTTCTTCATCACTTGGAGCGGGATTAGTATTGAGAAGTGCCACAGCTGACATGATTTGACCGGATTGGCAATAGCCACATTGTGGGGTTTGCTCGGCTATCCATGCTTGCTGTACCACATGAAGTGTGTTTTTATCTTTTGATATTCCTTCTATGGTAGTGATGTTTTTCCCTTCCACAGAAGTCGCAGGAGTAATGCAAGACCGAATAGGCTGTCCATCCACATGAACCGTGCAGGCACCACATTGGGCAATTCCGCATCCGAATTTAGTTCCGGTCAATCCGCACTGTTCGCGAATCGCCCAAAGAAGTGGCATCCCGGCAGGCGCATCTACCTCAAATTCCTTTTCGTTTATCGTTAGCTTAATCATGATTCAGGCATTAGCTTATATTTTCAATATCGGTATTTTGTTCGAAATCATCTAGTTTGTAGTTCTCCAATCAGATTCTCCGCCAAGGCAAGTTGCGACTTATACTCCTGCAGCGAGCGTCCCATCATGGTTCGGACGACAGCTACTTTATTGATGAGAATATCCAAGGTGTTTTTGTCTGGAATCTTGAGGTACATTTCCGTGGTAATAGGCTTATTAAAACGCAGTTCTCCAGTTACCTCAAAATTGATCAGTGTGGCAGCAAGGGGGACAAGCTCCCATTCAGCCTTTTCGACTATTTCATCTCGAAAAACTGTTTTCTTGAGCTGATTGTCATAGGCATTCATTTTATTCACCAGCATCTGATTGAAAAATCGGAGTGTCCCTGATGATTTCATTTGCAAATAGGTCCCATCTGTTGGGGAAAAAGGGAAAGTGGTAAAAACCTTCGTCATGCTTTTGTAGATGGCTAGGGTATCCCAAGAGACTCTTGGCGTGTGAAGCATCTGAAGGAAATTTTGAATCTGATCGTCTTTTTCTTGAGCGAATCGTATGGCTTCCTGTAATGCGACCCGGTCTTGTTTTAAATCCTCCAACATGGATTGAGCCAGGACATCAGCACTTTTATTCTCTACATAGGATTCACGTTGGTTTTCGACAAAAAACCCGAGAACGATCGCTAAAAAGAGCATAAAGAATTCCTTGAAATAGGATTTCCAATTTCTTGAGTGTTGGGTTATTGCGGTTGCTTTGGGATCCTCTTTTTCTTCCATTCTATTCAATTGGTAATGTGACAAACAACTGAGACTTGATTAGCCAAACTCCAGATGCTTTGGTCCACATGGCAGAATAGTTTCCTCCCACAACCGGCTCTTTTGAATCTTCATAGAATCCTTCCCAAGTTCCTGTTTCCCAAGCTAATTTAGTTTCTGGATTAACCTTGATTTCACTTGGAGTTCGGATCCAGTACATATTCGGGCCGCTTGCATTTTGGATATAGTCTTGAAGGGCTTTTTTACCGGCAAGCAGTGTTCCTGCCCCTGTAGTGATGAAGGCATCCTCCGTTGAAAAAGTAGCATTCAAGTCCTCGTCGAATTGGCGAAGAGCGGCATTTGAAGCTTTGCGCTGGGCAAGAATCTGAGTGGAATCAGAATCTTGCGCCATGGCAAAACCAACTACAAAATAGAAAAAGCAGCAGAAGGCTAATTTCACTTTTTGTCTCGGTAATAATTAAACCAACTCAAAATCGCTGCTGACTTGCTCATCAGCATGCTTGGTCGATTGACCAATCCATGAGAAGCATTTGGAATACGGACCATGGCAGATTCCACTCCGTTTAGTTTCAGTGCAGCATAATACTGCTCAGATTCAGAAATCGGTGTTCGGAAATCCTGCTCTCCGGTCAAAAGCATGGTTGGGGTTTTTACATTTCCAACCAGTGAAAGCGGAGATCTTCTCCAGTAATTTTCCTGATCTTCCCAAGGCATCGCACCAAACCAATACTTCGCAAAGAAGGCTGGAGCATCAGCATGTAGCACAAAACTCGTCCAGTTGATCACTGGCTTTGCCACCACAGCGGCTCGGAATCGATTTGTTTTTCCTACGATCCAAGCGGTGAGTACTCCACCACCAGAACCTCCTGTGACAAATAGCTGATTTGAATCCACATAGCCTTTGGCAATCACTGCATCTACGCCAGACATCAAATCTTCGTAGTCATGGTTGGGATAGTCATGATGGATTGAGTTTCCAAATTCCTGTCCGTAACCTGTACTTCCACGGGGATTGGTGTAAAGCACTACATAGCCAGCTGCTGCATATTGCTGTACCTCATAGGAAAATGAATTGCCATACATGGCAAAAGGTCCGCCGTGGATCTCTAGGATGAAAGGGTATTTTTTGCTTGGGTCAAAGTTGGGAGGTGTTACAATCCAGCCTTGGATATCCATTTGGTCAAAACTGGATTTCCACCAGAGTTCCTCCACTTTACCAACTTCTCGGTAGGAAAACACATCGTCATTTACCGAAGTAATGCGCTTGCTTGTTCCATCTACCCAAACGGCAAGATCAGCTGGATGATCTCCTCCGCCTAGGGTATAGGCAAAACGATTATTGGAAGAAGCAGAATAGGAACCTGCATTGTAAGGTCTTCCCAGATCCAACCCTCCTAGTCCTTCGACCACGGTTCGGATCTTTCCGGTCAAGGCGACGTGGCCGATTTTGGTGTCTCCTTTTTCGTCGTATTGAAAATAAATTCCCTTTCCATTGCCTTCCCATTGTGGGTTTGCTGCATCGCGGTCAAGTGCTTCAGTCATATTTTTCACACCAGAACCATCAGCATTCATCACATAAAGATTGCGGACTTGATAGCCTTGGAAGGAATCGTCATTTCCAATATATGCGATTAGTTTCCCATCTGGGGAAATGGCGGGATTTCCATCAGGCCCAAAACGGGAAGTCAAAGCCGTGATTTTTCCGTCTGCTAAGCTCATCTGGTAGATTTCTGAATTGTTCGGAACCAGCTCGTTGTCTTCGTGCAGATTAGCTGAGAAAATCAGGCTTTTTCCATCTTTGGACCATACTGGCGAACCGTAGTCCTGATCGTCGGAAGTCCACTGTCGGGCGGTTCCTCCAGCTAATCCGATCGTGAAAATCTGCTGATTGCCCGGCTTCAAATACCCTGCTCCATCTCCGCGATAGTTGAGCTCGTCAATGAATATGGGCGCATCATTCCATTTTGCTCCTGCAGGAGCAGCAGGAATAGAAAGCATTGACTTTTTTGTTACCGGAACAAAGGATGAAAATGCCAAAGTATTTCCATCCGGAGACCAGGAAACTGAACCTGGGGCATTAGCAGAATTAGTCAAGGCAACAGACTCCTTAGTATCCAAATAAAAGACGAAAAGCTTCATTTTTTCATCTTGCTGATTAGATCGATAGGCTACTTTGGTTCCATCAGGAGACCAGACCGGTCCAAAATCCCGCTGATTCCCTTGGGTCATTGGTCGGTTCTGCGATCCGTCCACATTAGACATCCAAAGATTGGAATAGTCCCGATCGGTCATCACATCCTTAAAGTTTCGGACATAGACTACTTTACTTCCATCCGGAGAAATCTGTGGATCAGAAATATACTCCAGATCAAAAAGATCGAGTGGTTGTAGATTAGTTTTCTGCTGAGCATTCAGCTGCAGATTTGTGAATATCGCAAGGACAACAATTAGATAAATTTTGATTTTCATTGATTTATGCTTTTATGATAAATGTGCTGGGTTAGCGGTTTGATTGATTTCTTAAGAAAATAGATACTGGGTTTCTATAAATGATTTTCTCATAGTTAGATGTGTTTTGGTAGAACAAAAAATTAAACTATTTCTTTTTTAATTGTGGTTTTGAAATAGTTAAGAATATAGTAAAGTATGATCAAAATGCCGAGAGAAATAAAGACTCCCTGAATCTCTGTCCATTGCAATCGCGAAAAAACCCATATTAGGGCAATCAAGACAAAAATGCCAATGATTGATCCCCCCTTTACTTTAAAAACTTCAGGACCAGGATTTTTCTCCCCTATTCTAAATTTGAAAAAGGCCAAAATCACCCCGATATAAATCAGAATGGAGGCAGCTGTGACCAAAATCAATAAATACTTGAAGCTCCCCGTACTCGCTATCACCAATTCCAAAATTGCTAAAAAAAGAATCGCTAGCGCCGGGGTGCCATATTTGGGATGAAGTTTTGCAAATACTTTAGGCAAAATTCCATCAACCGCTCCGGCATAAAGAATCCGGTTTTTAAGTAAAAAAATGGAGCTGAATGTACTCCATACTGCAATAAAAGAAACGATAAGGATTAGAAGAAACCCGGTATTTCCTGCCAATTTTTTGGCTAATTCCGCAAGTGGAGCTTCTTGATTTTCGATCAAAGCCTGACCAAGGACTCCCTGAACAGACAAATGGATCAGACAGAAGATCAACACAACTCCGAAAATTCCTATCACAAATCCTATGGGAGCTGTCCGCTTGGGGTTTTTCATTTCACCACCAATGCTTAACGCTAATTCACCGCCAAGAAATGCAAAGATCAAGAGAAGTGTAGCTTCACCAATCTTGGAAAACTCGGGAAAACCTTTCCATGAAATATTATCCATGTTTATGGCAGAAAGTCCAAAGATCACAAGGGCCAGAATTGCCAAAACCTTGGTAAAGGTCAGTAGTTTCACGAAGATCATACTGTCTTTGATTCCCCGAATACTGAGCAAAGAGATAACTCCTAAAATCACAGAGAAAAACAGAACTCTAGCCCAACTTTCCTGAAAAATCGGGAAAGAAGTGGAAGCGATATCGGCCATGGCATTAAGGAGTGCCGCACAGGCTAAAACACCTACTCCGAATAAATATAGAATGTTAGAAAGAAAACCAGCCAGAGGACCAAATGCCCGCTCTACATAAACATACATCCCTCCAGTATCGGAGATTCTACTACTCACTTCTGCAAAGCATAGTCCGAGAGCTATAAAGATCAGTCCGCAAAAAATATAAGCTAGGATACTTCCATTGCCCAAAATCACAAATACCAAGGCTGGTAAGAGGAATATTCCACTTCCGATAGATATACTGAGCACATTCGTAACTACACTTAGAATGCCGATCTCTCTTTTAAGATTTCCCTCAGTTTTTTCTCCCATTAGTCAAGTTAAATTTAGTATCCTCTGGCCGCTCCATCCTCACTAGCGGAATCAGCTGCACCAACAAATACCCCAAGCTTTGCATCGTAAGTAATTCCCATCAACACCCCAATATTAGTCGTAGGTCTTAAGGTATGTCCCATCTTTTCAAGGGCATCCCGAGTGTCGGGAGAAAGCAAATTGCGCTCGTATAAAATCTGATCGGGAAGCCATTGGTGGTGTATTTTCATCGCTTCAATCGCACGGTCTATTCGCATGTCGTATGCGAGGACATTCAGAACAGTCTGAAAAACAGTATTGATAATTGTCCGTCCGCCTGGACTTCCAATCACGAGATAAGGCTTTCCGCCTTTTGCTACAATCGTAGGAGTCATACTAGAAAGCATTCGTTTTTCAGGAGCTACTAAGTTTGGATTTGTACCGATTTGGCCGGTACTAGTGGTGATTCCTGGTACAGGGTTGAAGTCACCCATTTCGTTGTTGAAAATGAAACCCAACTTCTCTGAACCCATTCCAGCTCCATAGCTATTTTCTAAAGTGTAGGTAAGCGAGATCGCATTACCTTCCTTATCGATCACCGAAAAATGAGTGGTATTATCGCCTCCATACTCTTGGCCAAATTTCGAGGAATCACTCTTTGAAGCGTTGGTCAAGTCAAGATTCTCAAATCTTGCTTTTGCAAAATCTTTGGATATCAACCGGTCAATAGGCATTTCCGAATTAAAATCAGGATCTCCCAAATATTCTGCTCGATCTGCAAAAGCTCTTCGCATAGCCTCAGCTACTAAATGCACATAAGCTGTAGAGTTGAACTCAACATTCGAAATATCCGCAGCTTCCATCAGATTCATCATCTCGATCAGAGCTACTCCTCCCGAACTTGGAGGAGGCATAGAATAAACCTCATAGCCTTTAAATGTAGTCTTCAGCGGAGCACGCTCCACTGCTTCATATTTTGCCAAGTCTTCTTGGGTGATGATCCCACCATTGGCTTTCATGTAGTTTTCAATTTCGGCAGCAACTGCACCTTTGTAGAAGCCATCCCGACCTTGATCACGAATTGCCTCCAAAGTTTTGGCAAGTGCAGGCTGCTTCCAAAGTTCACCCGGAGCTACAACTTCTCCATTGGCTCCGCGAAAGAAGTTTTGCATGATGTCATAGGAAGCATCCATCTTAGAGACGCGAACTGCCGCATTATACAATCCCCAAGACATGGTAAAGCCATTTTTTGCCAGATCCACAGCTGGTTGCACCAAGTCTTTCCAAGGCAATTTCCCATATTTTTGATGGGCCTGAAATAATCCGGCTACTGTACCTGGAACTCCAACAGAAAGCAAACCCTTGTGATTTGAATTGTCTCGGATCTTCCCATTTTCATCTAGAAATATGGTAGGACTTGCTGCCAAAGGTGCTTTCTCCCGAAAATCAAAAGTAGTCACCCCACCATCTGATTTCATTAAGACGATAAATCCTCCACCTCCTATATTGCCAGCTTCCGGATGAGTAACTGCCAGAGCAAAGGCAGTAGCTACCGTAGCATCGATGGCATTTCCTCCCTTTTTCATTATGGCAACTCCTACTTCAGAAGCCAAATAATGATCAGATACCACCATTCCATTTTGTCCGTAGGTTTGTGCTGGTGAAGTCTCAACTGATAAGATGAGAACTGCAAAAAGGGATAGGATAAACTTAATTCTATGATTCATAAATTCTCAGGTGGATAATATTTTTGAAATGATAATGAGGTTACTGATTTCAAGGGAAGAGCCTCTTCTTATTTTTGAAACTTTTCTGAAAATCATTTGTCTGTCATTCCTTTTAATTTTTTGCGGGCATCTTCAAATCGGCTCATCATTCGGTTCATCTCAATTTTGCCATAAGCTTCCCTCGCAATTTTTTCTGAAGCATCAATAGCCCGAATGAGATCGGCGGCAGCGGCCTTTTGAGCCATCGGATCGGTACTTCCAATCGCATTGATCCAAATGGGTGAACTATGGGCAAAAGGTCTTGCATGCATGGTAGGCCAAGTATCTTCCTTGAGTTCGCTGGCAAAGGCACGAATCGCTACCCATCCTCCCGACGGAAGGACCACTTGACCTTGGTATTGTCGGGTTTCTCCTGCTTTAATTCCAGGTAAAGTCTCCACGACTTGACCATTGACGATGATCTCCACTACGTCGATATCATTGGTTCCTACGAGGGTAGCCTTCCAGTCTTGATTTCCACTACTAATTATATCACCAGGTTGAGCATTTTCACCAACTTGAAAAAGTAATGCAGGGCCGGTGGTGACAAATCCTTTTCCAGCCATTGCTGCCTCAAGAACTGACTTGGAAGACATCTCTGCTCCATCCAAGCGCACATAGTTTCTCCCAGTTCCTGCGGCCATGGTTCGGTGAAAATCCACCCACATATCCGTCCCTGACATGGCTGCAACCGGCTGTCCGATATTAAGAAGTCGATACCAAACCTCACTGTTGCCAAGCGGACTGGTCCATGCACACACCATTTCCAAACCGATACGGTCGGCAAGGACTGCATCAGAAATTAATTCGATCGGGATAGGACCATTTTCAAGCTGGTCGAAAGGGTTCGAATCAATTGATACTGGGTGAACATAGGTCGTAAATCCGCCTATGCGATCCGCAAAATCTATCACCTCGCCGTTGCTGCGATCCGGATCTCCGAGTTTTGGATTAGTCGGTCCCCAAAACCAAGGGTAATATGCTTGGTCAAGGCCAATTAAGCTTACATGCCCATGGAAATGTGAGCGTACTTCTTGGCCTTGGTCTACGATTCGTCCATCTTGGATGGTTTCTTTTCCAAGAATGGATGCATCAATTCGCCTTTCCCATCGATTCCAGGACATAGGGGCAAGTAAGTTCAGGTCTTCTCCCGCCATAGCACGAAGCGCATCTTTATGGGTTGCACGATGATGTCCGTCGCCATTCAAATGCACGTGATGATCTGCCGAGACATACCCTGCCGCCGCTGCATCCCAAATAGGCGAAAGGCTCATGCTTACTTCCTTTGCTTTATTGCCCTCAACTGAAACCGTAGATTTTACCACCGGTGTCATCGGACCGCGTGCAGCGGATATCTCATATTTTCCAGTTGGCAGATCGAATTGAGCTTTGCCTTCTACATAAAAATAATGACGTCCCGTTTGTGGGTCAGCATAAGTAGCATCCTCATGGAATGCTACAGGTGATCCATCCTCCCGGACAATAGAAACTCGAGCCGTGACGGGCTTGCCAGCTGCATCATTGACTTGCACATTCAATTTGCCACTCGCTTCACCTAGATCCCAATCTGAAATCATGACCTGTTGAGGCAAACCACCGTAGGTTGAAATTCGCATGAGTCGAAACTGTCGAATTTCGTCCAACTCGACGAAGTATACTTGGTTTCCATCAGCGCTGAAAGCAGGGGTCAGTGCGAAAGGGGCACCATCAGTCAGTCGGTACTTCACCCGTGGATCATCGAGATCCATGGTCCAAAGGTGATAGTCATTGTCGATCGGAGCACTGAAGACGATCAGTCGCTGATCAGGGTGTGCATCAGCAGTGAAATGATAGGTCAAGGTCTGTTCAAGGGCAATCGTGTCGGTTCCAGAATCCATGTCTTTGATGCGAAGTACGCGATTCGCACCGAGGCCATGAAGGTACATGAGACTTTTCCCGTCTGCCAGAATCCGCGAATTGCGCTCCACTTGTCTTAGATCAGTAAGCTGTTCGTCGGCTCCAGTTTCCAGGTTTCTTCGTCTCAGATTGATCGAACCGCTTATCCCTGAAGAGTAATAGATCCACTCGCCATTCGCTGAAAACTCCGGATCAAGCTCGATGGCTTCGGTATCTATCCGGGTTTCTGCTCCACTTTTCAAATCCAAAACAATTACTGCCGTATTTCGCCCTTCATCCCGGACGAATGTCAGTTTATTCCCATCAGGAGACCATCTCGGGCGTGAATCCATTCCTGGGCCTTTGGTCAGTCTGACCGCTTTACCCGTCTCCAAGTTCAAGTTCCAAAGCCATCCTCTGGCTGCAATCGCCAAGTGCTTCCCGTCTGGAGCCGGTGCCGGGTCGGTGGGTCCGTAGGCAAGAATCGGAAGCTCGTGCTGCTCTAAATACACATGATGCCCAAAGTCATTGAGCTTGCTGTATCGATTAGTCCACTGTGCATTAGCTATACTTGAGGACAAGAAGAAGGCTAAAACCGAGATGGAAAATAAGGTGAGCTTTTGGGTAAAATATCTCATTAGGTATTGGTCTATGGTTTAAATTGAAGTGCCTACAGGCAATCCGAGCGGTGCAAAACGGGAAAAGAGAAATATTCTTAGATTCATAAATTTAGATTTAATCATTTTCTTTTTTGGGAGTGGGAATAACTACTCCAACTTCTTTGGAAAAACTTGCCCACTCAGCCAGCATTTCCTGATATTTTTCTGGATAGGAATCCTTTAAGTCAACTTGCTCCGCGAGATCTGTTTTTAGATTCAACAACTGAAAATTCTCCACTAGAAATGGTCGCTCAATACTCAGAATTTTCCAATCCCCTTTTCGGATCATCGCATAGCCTCGATGCTCCAATCCAAAGACATAAGTAGAATCGTGAATTGAATTTGATTTTCCAGTAAGTAAAGGGATGAGCGAATTGCCTAGCAAAGGTTTTACATCTTTTCCATTCCATTGATTAGGGTATTCGACTCCAGCCAATTCAAAGAAAGTAGGGGCAAGATCTAACAAGGTTAAGAATGAATCATTGATATCTCCTTTATTTTCTACCCCTGGACCAGAGATGATCATTGGTGTGTTGATGCCGCCTTCTGTGGTAAAGCCTTTGTAATATTTGAAAGGTGAGGATCCAGCTTCAGCCCATTGCGGACCATAAGAAATAAATGAATTTACTTTTCCCATTTCAGCATATTCCTCGGAATAATTCGCTTGGATGTAAGGGCCATAAAACTCACTGTAATAAAAATCCTCTGCTGCAGCGCCGTTGTCAGACATAAAAACAATCAAGGTATTCTCGTATTGCCCAGTTTCTTTTAAATAACTGATCAATCTCCCAATGTTGAAATCCAGATTATCGACCATCCCGGCATAGAGTTCCATCTTTCGGGCTTCCTTTTTTTGCTCCTCCGGGGAAAGTGAATCCCAAGGTTTGACACCTGGATGAGAAGGAGGCAAAACCGCATTTTCAGGAATCATTCCAGCCTTTTTCAAACTTTCAAAACGTTTTGCTTTCAAAACCTCATAGCCTTCATCGTAGCGACCTTCGTATTTTTTCCAGTATTTCTCGTCTACCTGCAAAGGCCAATGGGGAGAAGTATAAGCTGCAAAAGTGAAGAATGGCTTCCCATCTTCACGGTGGCTGTATATATAAGAGATCAGTTTGTCAGTATAGAAATCCGTGGAATAGTCTCCTTCCTCCCAAGTCGTTTCTTTTCCATCTTCGGTGTAAGGCGAAGTGGGCATTTCTGACCATATTCCCTTTGAACTATAATGATTTGCACTGCTTTCTATTAATGCAAATGACCGTTCAAATCCTTTTGCCTGAGGACCATCTTCTAGCCTATCACCTAAATGCCATTTACCTGCCATGTAGGTATGATATCCTGCAGAACGAAGTAAATCGGGAAGGGGTATGATTCGATCGGTCAAATGTCCTTCATAACCGGTGACTTTGGTTTGGAGTTGTTGTGAGCCCATGCCTGCGATATGGTTATTATTGCCAGACAAAAGCATCGCACGGGTAACAGCACATACCGGAGCAGTATGAAATCGGCTGAATCGGACCCCTTGTCTAGCCAGTTCGTCTAGGTTTGGCGTGTCTATATCACCACCAAAACTCCCTAGATCCGCATAGCCTAGGTCATCGGCTACGATTAGTAAGATATTGGGTGAAACAGTTTTTTGAGACTCTTCTATTTGTCTCTTTGAACAGCTAGAGATACAAAAAAGAATAAAAATTATTAGCCCAAAATTTTTTCTATTCATCAATTTCCATTTTGTATGAATCTATATACCACATTTTCATTTCTCCTTTTCCTTTTACAGGTAAGATTCCTCTTTCAGTAAAGGTAAAGTCCGGGTCATCTTTTAGTAGCGAATAGGTCTTTTCAGAAATATTGATCTGGTTTAATTCGCAATTTGCCTCCATTCGTTGTGCAGTATTTACCGTATCACCCCAGATATCATATTGAAACTTCTTTATACCTACAATTCCAGCCACAACTGGCCCAGTGTTGATTCCACAGCGCATATCGAATTTTATTTTCCTTGATATATTAGGATCTGAGTTTCGTTTATCTATAAATTTTTTCATCTGAATCGCTGCCAAGGCAACTTCTTTTACTCCAGTTTTGGAGTTAAGTCCTCCTGCAGCCATATAGGCATCCCCGATCGTTTTGATCTTTTCTAAACCCAGATTGCCGATGATCTCATCAAAGGCTTTGAAGCAAGTATTCAATTCTTTGACAAGTTCCTTTGCGCTGAGCTGTTCTGCTTTCTTGGTGAAATCTGCAAAATCTGTAAAAATAACGGTCACCTGATCAAAGTCTCTGGCATCTGAACTTCCTTTTGCTTTGAGCTCTTCTGCAACTTCAGCAGGGAGAATATTCAGCAAGAGTTTGTCTGATCTATCCTTTTCTTTGGATAGGGTCTCTTTTGATTTTTTTATAAACTGATATCGAAGGAAAAGTCCAATAGCTAGTACGAAAAGGAATAAACCAGAAATCATGAAGATGATCTTGCGGCTTCTCTCTACTTCAAGACGTTCGTTGAAAACCAGATCCCGCTCTCTTTTTTCCTGCTCATTTTTGATGCTGTCCAGGATCTGTTTTTTCTCGAATTCATAGTTAAGCATCATTTGGGTGATACTTTTTGTATTCGATTCATTCAAGATACTATCCTTGAGTGAAGTGGCCTTTTTTAAATAAACTAACTCAGCTCGATAATCACCCGTTTTTTCAGCAACCTCCTGAAGTCTTTCATAGGCCATTCGAAGTACTTTTACTTCGCCTGCTTTTTCAGCATTTTCAAGTGATTTCTCTCCATGATATTTTGCTTTGGAAAGCTGATTGTTCTTTTGATAAAGATTGGCAAGTCGGTTGTGCGTATAGGCCAGACCACGAGAATAGCCCAGAGAATCGCGAATTCGAAGGGCTTCAAGTAGGGTTTCTTCGGCGAGTTTCAGGTCACCTTTGTTTGCATAGTTATTACCCAAATTACTTAAAGCTAAACCTACTGAATACGGGTTTTCAGCCCTTTTGGCATAGTCCAGAGAAAATTTATGGTAGTAAATCGCGGAATCAAGTGGGCCTGTATGTTCAAAAATAATGGCTAGATTATTATAGCTACTTTGAATATTATCAGGGATTTCCATAGCGAGATCCATTTCAAGAGCTTTCCTTGAATGATAAAAGGCCTCTTCATAATCGTGCTGATCGTAGTAAAGCAAACTGAGATTCGAATGGGAAGAAGAAACCCCTGTCAAATTACCTAGGGATTCATAAATATCCATGGCGGCTTGATGGTTTTTTACAGCTTTTTCAACATCTCCAAAACGCGCATATGTGCTAGCCAGAAAGTTATTAGCCCTTGCTTGCTCCACTTTTAAACCTAGCTTTTCCATTTGAATAATCATCTTCTCGATCAATTCAGTGTCGGATTGGGTAGGGTCTCGTTCTTGAACACTCAAGGCTTTATAAAACTCTGCTTGGAGTAAAGCAGATTCATCATTGCTTTTGGTTGCTTGTTCGATCGCTTCATCAGCTAATCGAATAGCCTCCTCATAGTTATAATCAGAATAGGCAGAATAGGCATTTGAGATTAAGCTATCCAAATTCTGTCCTTTCAAAGAAAAGGAAACACTAAAAAGTAAAATAAATGCAAGTCGGAATTTTGTCATAGCCAAAAAAAACTCATTCTCAGACTTTAAGATAGGAGTTTACATGCATAAAATACAATAAATTGTATTTACTCATGTTCATTGACTAAGTTGATTTATGCAAAGTGTGATAGACTTCATCAGTTACCTTCTCCATCCAGTCCACCACTTTTCCGTTCAGCTCCTCCTGCGTGGCGATATGAGTCATTGCTAGTGTTGCTGATGCTCCATGCCAATGCTTTTCTCCCGGAGCAAACCAGACAATATCACCTGGTCGGATTTCCTCAATAACACCGCCCTCACGTTGGACTAAGCCAACTCCGGACAATACAATTAAAGTTTGACCAAGAGGATGTGTGTGCCAGGCAGTTCTTGCACCAGGTTCAAATGTTACCTCCGCTGCACCAGCGCGTCGGTTTCCATTTGGTTGATATAAATAGTTGATGCGAACAGGCCCTGTGAACCAATCTTCTGGGCCTTTAACTGATGGTTGAGACCCTAATCTGATAATTTCCATTTCTATTACTTGTTAGATTTATACTGCTCATCCGTCACTGGCTCAAGCCAGGTAACGAATCCATTTTCTGTTTTTGGCAAAATATACATTTGTGTAAGCGTGTTATTTTCAGTTGCGCCATGCCAATGCCTTGTATTTGCAGGAACCTTGATAACTTCACCCTTTTTCATCGTTTGTCTGGGTTGTCCCTCCAGTTGATGATATCCCTCACCATCGAGTACAATTAGAATTTGC
The DNA here is from genome assembly GCF_029254265.1 of Algoriphagus sp. Lineage (GTDB taxonomy): Bacteria > Bacteroidota > Bacteroidia > Cytophagales > Cyclobacteriaceae > Algoriphagus. Next base: position 18,924 of record NZ_JAQWXX010000025.1, read on the forward strand.
CCGCTTGGATGAAAGTGCCAATTGGATCTTGCGCTTTTTTCGAAATAGACATTTCCCACAAGTGTGTTGTAGATAGAATCATTTTCGACTAAGCCAAAATTGTAAGCATTGCCTGTGAAATTTGTAGCAGGCCCCAATTCGCCCATAGGAAAAATTGCTTCTTCAGAAGGAGCCGATTCCATATTTTCTTGTTTTTCAACTTTTGTGTTGCAGGCCTGACCTATCCCTAAAAAGATGGCTACCGCGATTATAGTTCTTATTCTCATTTTATCTAGTTTAAATTTCCTTGATGATTTTTGCCGGGGTACCTCCCACGACTACATTGTCAGGGACATCATTTGAAACAACTGAGCCAGCGGCAACAACCGAGTTTTCGCCAATGGTGACTCCCTGTAAAATGGTGGCATTGGCACCAATCCATACATTCTTTTTAATATGAATAGGTTTTGGAACAAGCGAATGTCTTAATTTTTGAAAAATCAGGTCGCCCCTCCCTACTAGTTATTTTCATGATCTAAGCTATGCTTTTTCAAAATATCTTCACCAAAGTCATTTCTCCCTGAATCGATTGAAAGTCGAAATTTTAACCTCCTCCATCCATCAGGTCAAAACTCTTGTTTTGGTAGTATCTTGAAATTTTTGCAGCTGGTATTTACTCGATTCCACATACCACATATTTAGTAAGCCTTTGCCTTTTACCGGAATAGGACCTCTGGACTCGAATCTAAAATCAGGGTAATTCTTAATCAAATTATAGGTGTTTTCGGAGATGTTGATCTTATTCAGCCCGCAGGAGGCTTCCATTCGTTGGGCAGTATTTACAGTATCGCCCCAAATGTCATATTGGAATTTTTTGGAGCCTACAATTCCAGCCACTAATGGGCCATTATTGATCCCGATTCGCATATCGAATTTGACTTTGGAAGGGATACGTGGATCAAAATTCCGCTTAGTAATGAAATCTTTGATTTTAATGGCAGCAGAGATTACCTCTATGACTCCAGATTCGTTATGAAGACCGCCTGCAGCTAAATAGGCGTCTCCGATCGTTTTGATTTTTTCCAATCTAAACTCGCCAATAATCTGATCAAAAGCTTTGAAGCAGATATTCAGCTCAAAGACCAACTCTGTCGCACTGAGGTGCTGGGCCTTTTTTGTAAAATCCGCAAAATCAGTAAATATGACCGTGACTTCTTCGAAATTTCTAGCCTCGGAGTAACCCTTTTTTTTGAGCTCCTCCGCGACATTTGGAGGAAGAATATTGAGTAATAATTCATCGGATCGCTCCTTTTCCTTTTCAATGATTTGACTCGATTTTTTGATAAATCTTGATCTGTGGTATAGGCCGATCGCTATGATCAGAAAAAATATCCCCGAGATTAAGTACAGCGTTTTCCGGTTTCGCTCGATCCCAAGTAAATCATTGAAGAAAATTTCACGATCATTTTTTTCTTGAAGATTCTTTAAACTATCGATTAGTTTCTTTTTTTTAAACTCATAATTCAATATTTGTTGCGTCAGCTCCCTTGCTTTGGATTCATTTGTGATACTATCCATCAAAAAAGCCCCTTTTTTCATGTAGCCTAGCCCTGCCCGGTAATCGCCCCGAAGCTCTGCTACTTCAGCCAGACGCTCGTAAGCCATTCTCAAGATCTTCACTTCAGCGCTTTTTTCAGCATTCTCCAAAGACTTTTTTGCGTGATAGTTTGCCTTATTCAGCTTATGAGCTTTTTGATAGAGGGTAGATAGGCAATTATGTGTGTATGCCAGTCCAAGCGTATAGCCTAGGGAATCCCGGATGTTCAAAGACTTAATTAATAACTCTTCAGCCAATCCTAAATCCCCTTTATGGGAATGATTATTACCCAGATTATTCAACGAAAGACCTATAGCGTAGGGATTATTTAATTCTACTGCTTTTTCCAAGGCTAAGCTATGGTAATAAATTGCCGAATCGATGGGCCCAGTTTGCTCAAAAATAGTTGCCAAGTTATTGTAGCTAATCTGTATTTGACGGGAGTCTTCGCTGAGCAAATCCATTTCTAAGGATTTTCGCGCATGATAAAATGCATTTGTAAAATCATACTGATCGTAATACAACATGCTCAGATTAGTATGAATCATTGAAATCCCGCCACGATTATTCATGTCTTGAAAAATATCCCTCGCTTTCAAATGGTTTTCGATGGCTTTTTCCACATCTCCAAAGCGACCATACAAGCTGGCTAAAAAATTATAGGCTCGAGCTTCCAATAGATTCAGCTTATTTGATTCCATCTCGGGAATCATACTTTCGATTCGCTTCGGATCAAGGCTACTTGGGTTTAACTGCTGGCTTGAAATTTCACGGTAGAATAACGCTTGAATTTCTCCGATTTTATTACCTGAATTTTTACTTAAAACCAGAGCTTCTTCGGCTAATGAGATACTTTTTTCAAGTTTAAAATTAGAGTACGCTTCGTAGGATGAAGAAAGTAAACTATCCAAATCCTGACACCAACTAAAAAAAGGGTGGAAAATTAGAAAAACAAGCAGCAGTCTAGGTTTCATGATAAAAAAAAAATTCCACTATAAGATAATCAATTATCCTCTGGAAATCATGTTTTTAAGCTGAAAATGAGCCGATTTTTTCCAGATAATTGAAGTGCTTATAACTTATAATTACAGGTTCAAAAACTAGTTACTCAAATTTAGCCGGCAGGTATTTTTTGAATTTTGTCTAATAAATGGAGGTATGTGTACTAATATTAGTTATGCTCATGATCCAATCGATGCTTTTTCAAGATATCGACTCCAAAATCATTGTTCTTTTCTCGCCAGATCGCATGGATGTGATTTCCATTATTCATGAAACCAACATTGTCATACTCGATGATGAAATCTGGAGTATGGATCAAATAGTAATGTGACTTTCTCGGTTCAAGGGCTCCTATCCAGGCAAAATAGATTTGTTCCTTTGGGGTCTCATGTAGCATTGCTAGATAGACATCCGCCTTCTCATGCTCCAAATTACCGATATACTCCTCGATGATATGATGGAGTATTTTTTCTTGACTTTTATCCAATTCAGAGGCCTTGATTCCCCAATATTCAGTCAATCGCTGTTCTGTACCAGGCGCAGTCAAAATATCTCCCGGGACTTTTTGACTGAGAACGGCTTTACTTTTCTGTTCATCCGAAAGTAAATTGACAAGCCAAAATCCATAATCCTCTTCCTTGCTCAATGGTCTGAGTCCAGAATATTGAGTAACCTCCACTTCTGCTGGGTCTGTCCCCATAAATAAGGGTGTCATCGAAAACTCATCTCCAGCTACAGAAAGATTAATCGACAAGTGGTGGCCTTCGAATTTCAAACCCCAAATCGCATCCATGGCAGGATCTCCCCAAACTGCAAAAAAGTAATTGCCATAATCCCAATCCAGTCCTCGGACCATTTTGATTGTATTTTCATTTACCTCGCCTCGTTGAAAACCGATCTCAAAAATTTCATGTAGGATATCGTCGAGCTGCATGATCGCAAAGGTCTTCAGGTATCCCTGAGAGCTAAACATGGTGGTAAGTAATCGGTGAAATTTCAACTTGCTCTCTTCAGAAAAATCTCCAAATCGTGCTCCTGTCCTTGGAGCCAATCCGATCGGTAGATTAGTCCATTTGGTCCGCATGGAATCCTGCATAGAAAGCATTGCTTCCTTCTTAAGGTCTTCATCAAACGTCGCAACAAGTTCCAAGGTGGATTTCTGTAGCTCTTTTACTGACTGCGAGTACCCGTTAGAAACAGACAAAAGCAATAGAACGAAAAGGGTTAATATATTTTTCATATTGAGGTAGTTTTAGGCTAGGCGAAAAGAAATAAGAATTGAATTATTCTTTAGGCTTTTTAAATTACTAAAATAACTCGTGGCTTCTTGAAATAATCTCAATTCTGTTATTAGAAGAATTCAATTCTTCAAACAAGTTTGCCCAATGAAGGTTAGCTAACAAACTATTCTAAAAATGAAAAAACTACTCATACTTCTAATTTTATTGTCCCCGATCGCAACTTTCGGACAAGATTTGATTCCCACATCTTCTGGAGATATCAAAGTAACTCCGATTTTGCACGGAACTGTTGTGCTGGAATATCAGGGTAAAACCATTTATGTCGATCCTTATGGAGGAGCATCAGTTTTTGAAGGCCAAAAGAAACCTGATATGGTATTGATTACAGATATCCATGGGGATCATCATAATCAGGAAACCCTTGATGGATTGGATTTGAGCAATGCGATCATAGTCGCTCCAAAGGCAGTAGCTGAAAAACTACCTGCAGGATCAGGAAAGTCAATTCAAATCATGAATAATGGACAGACAGAATCTATTTCTGGAATTAACATTTCAGCAATTCCGATGTACAATTTACCTGAAACCGATGATAGCAGACATCCAAAAGGAAGAGGAAATGGGTACATCCTTGAGCTTGGGGGAAAGAAAGTTTACCTCTCAGGTGATACTGAAGACATTCCAGAAATGCGTGCATTGAAAGGAATAGATGTGGCTTTTGTTTGTATGAATCTTCCTTACACCATGGATGTGGATCAGGCTGCAGATGCAGTTTCGGAGTTCAAACCTACCATTGTTTATCCTTACCATTTTAGAGGTGGGGATGGTCTTGCTGATGTAGAAAAATTCAAATCAACTGTCAATTCAAATGCCCCGCAAGTAGAAGTTAGACTTAGGAACTGGTATCCTGAGAATTAAGAGGAGGAATTTAAAAAAGGCAGTTAATGATGTGCCCCCAAAAAGTTAGACACTTATTGGGGGCATTTTTATACCTCATTTTGTGGAAAGAAAATTGGAAATTATTTATTTCCCTGTCCTTTATGCTTCTTGTCTAAGTACTCATAATGGCTGTTATCCTGAGCCGTCCCGACTACCTTACTTGGAGGAAGAGGCCCCAGCTGTTTTACTGCCAAATCCATCGCTCGCATCATTTGAGCAAGTTTTTCAGGATTTTCTTTCGCCAGATTAATGGTTTCTCCAGGATCATTTTTAAGGTTAAAAAGTAAGGTGTCATGTGCTTCAACGGCTTTCATTCCTCTACTGCCTGCAAACCCTTTATAGGGGCGTTTGATCTTCCAGTCTCCCTCTCGGTAACCTCGCTGATCAGAGAGCATATAGTAGAGAAAAGTATCTTCTTCCCGATTTCCATTTTCAAAGAGGACTGCGGAAAGGTCTTTTCCATCAATTTCACGATCGGATGGAATTTCTGCCCCAACAAGCTTGCAAAAAGTGGGAAACCAGTCCATTTGAGTAGCCATTTCTTCATAGACTTGACCAGCAGGGATTTTTCCTTTCCACATAGCGACAGTCGGTACACGCACACCACCTTCAAAAGTGAATTGCTTTCCTTCCCGAAGATCACCAGCTGAGCCTCCATGATCTTCCATCACTAACCATGGCCCATTATCAGAAGAAAATACAATGAGGGTATTTTCAAGAATCCCCTTTTCCTCCAATTTTTTTAAGATCTGCCCCACACTCCAATCGATCTCTTGGATCACATCTCCATAGAGCCCCCGATTGGATTTTCCCTGAAAATCAGGCGAAGCGTAGATCGGAACATGTGGTTGATTATGCGCGACATAAAGCAAAAAAGGAGAATCCGATGCTTGATCAATAAATGAGAGCGCCTCCTCGGTGTATTTCTGTGTGGTGTAGGTTTGATCGACTTCAAACTCTTCGACCTTATTATCTCTCATATAGACAACAGATCTCATATCGTTGGAATATGGAATTCCAAAATACTGATCAAAGCCTTGGTTGAGGGGAAGGTATTTTTCCATATGACCGAGATGCCATTTACCAACTGCTGCTGTTTGATAGCCTTTCTCTTTGAGGATTTCCGCAAAAGTGATTTCCTCAGGATCCATTCCTGTTAAACTCTCGGGAAAAAACACTGCATTAATTCCCATCCGCTGAGGCATTCGGCCTGTCAAAAGTCCTGCTCTAGAGGGGCTACAAACAGGCGAGGCGGAAAGAAAAGAAGTGAATTTGATGCCTTCATCAGCGATCCGATCAATATTAGGAGTAGCAATATCAGTAGCTCCGAAACTGCTGATATCTCCATAACCTAAATCGTCTGCAAAGATGAAAACGATATTTGGATAAGCTTCTGGACTGGAATTTGGTGCTTTTTCTTGGCAAGAAAAAACCAACAAAATGAATGCGAAGTAAAAAGGGATTTGTCTCATAGTTAAAGGCAATTCCCAATAATTTAGAAAAATTATCTGGAAACCACTCGCATACTCAAGATCCGAACCTCGGCAATTGGTCGATCCGGGACTTTCGTTTGAACCGAAGCGATAGAATCCACCACAGCCAAGCCCGAGATCACTTCTCCAAAAATGGAATAGTTCTGATCCAAATGGGGTGTGCCTCCAATTTGCTTGTAGACTTCCCTATGAGCCTCAGGGATTTGATAAGTCTCAAACTTATCGTAGGTCTCATAAATCATTTGTAAGCTATCATTCAATACCTTGGTTTGTATGCTGTCCTTCTTAGTTCGCGCACTGGCCAAAGAATCTATCAGCGGCTTCAATTCCGGATCATTCACTGCATAATGTCTTGCAAGCATTTTATTGATTCGGCCCTGATTATGATCCAGCGAACTATCGGTGTGGATGATCCCTTGCACAATATAAAATTGAGTACTGCTCGATGCTCGGGCCGGATTACCGGTTCGGGCGGCGGCTAAAACTCCTTTTTTATGAAAGAGATCGGGATGAAACTCTGCCGGAATTTGATAATTCAAATCTGAACCTCCGAGCTGAACCGTGTCACTTGCATGCTTGCTTTTGGTATCTCCACCTTGAATCATAAATCCTTTGATCACCCGATGAAACAACAGCGAATCATATACACCTTCGTCCACTAATTTGATGAAATTATCACGGTGAAGGGGAGTCTCATCATAAAGTCGAAGCACAATGGTTCCGTAATTAGTAATCATTTCTACTTCAACTGGACTTTTGGAATTGGCTCCAAAAAACAGCAATGTGGCAAGTGAAATTAATGTGCTTAATTTTTTCATTAGGTCAATTTATAAATCTCCTCGAAATCTTCGATCATCTCCATTCAATCATTCTTAGATTAAGTCATCAAATAATAGGTCATTTGACGTATGGGTTAGCTAGGAATAGAATCACTTATTTGGGTTGAATTAATTCTATTTTCATAATGAATTGTCCGATTTGCAAGTCACCCCTTCAAACTGAAAACCTGAACATCGCCACCGATACAGGCCTATGTACCGAATGCAAGAATATTTTCAAAGTATCAGAGCTTCTAAGTCCCGTAGTGGACCCAAAATTTGATATCAATCAAGGTCCAAAAGGCACTTGGCTTAGAGCAGAGATTAATGAGCTGATTGTAGGAGGAAGCACTCGCTCGCTTATGGCCTTTTTTTTGGTGCCGTTTATGATTATTTGGACTTCCTTTAGTGTTGGAGGTACACTTATCGTTGCATTTTCAGAAGAAGAAGTGAATTGGTTTCTTGTTCTTTTTTCTATTCCCTTTTTGGCAGGAGCGGTGCTTTTCTGGAGTATAGCTATGATGTTCATCTGGGGAAAGGTGGAAGTTCGACTCCACAAAACCGGGGGTACTATTTTTACCGGCTTGGGCAACATTGGTAAGCGCAAACACTTCACTTGGCAAGAAGTCGATCGGGTAGGAATTACACCTACCCTCAAAACTTCAAAAGGCTATTCAGGAGGAGGGCTGTATCTTGAGGGCCCAAATCGCAAAATAGATTTTGGTTCTTTTCTCAATGAAGAGAGGAAAGCCTATTTCCAACAAGCATTGACTTTTAGTCTTCAAAAAATCAAAAAAGACAATCGGTTATTCTAAAAAAACAGAAGCGAGAAATCGCTCCTGTCTGAGATTAGAATCCACAGTAATGTGAAAAGGTCTCTTTGTATTCCCCATCCTGAGTACGTTGGATTGTCTCCACAGTGGCATTACCAAAACCCGAGTCTGTGATAGTAAACACATCCATTTGGGTAAATCCAGAACCGTTATTTTCAGATTTTCCTATTTCTCGATAACCCATCCGATTACCATATTTATCAAGTTTTAGGATCCCGTATGTAGAGTAGCTTATTCCTCCACTTGATGCTCGCTTCATGATCAGGTAGCTCTTCGCTTTATCACATTCTCCTACTAATCCCAAAGCATAAACATTTGCCCCTCGGCCTAGAATTAATCGATTGGTCAGGGCAAGATTGGTCACCTCATTCCCTTTGATTGAGTTGTAATCCAGTTTATAGACTTTGGGAAGTGGAGTAAAATTCACATCCCATTCCTGCTGTTCTTTGATCTGAGAAGCAAAGCGTTCCTGAAGCTGCGACTCATTTGCATATTGTCGTTTTTCTCTGATTTCCTTCTGCATCGCTATTAAATCCAGATTCTCATTCTTTGTGGCTGGACTTATTCTAGTCGCTGTTTGTAGGTTGGTTTTCTTATCTAAAACAATCAAATCAATGTCGTATAAATCTTCTGCCACGTTATTTCTGGAGTCCAATCGCACCATATAATTCCACATGGGCGTCCATTCATACCTCACATTTGCATCTACCGAGGTAAAATTTCCCACTGCTAAGGTTTCTGAATTGATCTCGGCTATTTTGTCCAGACTCCCACTTTTTGTTCGCGTGGCTGCATAAACTTTTCCATCCGAAAGCGAAGTGACTAGGGTATACAAGTCTTCCTTGACTGTTTGAACAGGCTTGAGCGACATCAGATCCACTATATTTCCTTCCTTTCCACCCTTTAGAGCAATTACATTTTTGGCGGAAATCACGCTAGTCATTCCTTGGTCAAATTTATGCGAGCGCCATTCACGGGTCATCCAATTGTAATACTGAACCACGGAGCCGGTTATTTTATCGAAATTATATTCACCCTTCTTATTTTTGGCGAATTGGTTGAAAGAAAAAATCACCCAATCTCCGATCACATCTCGAACAGGACCATGATCTTGAGCTAAAAATTGGTCATGAAGCCTGAAAATATCCCTAGCCTCATCTAGAATAAAATAGTGTCCGGGGTAAATTCCTCCCTCAAGGCCCACCAGAATCACTTTTCCATTTTTAAAATCAAATTGGTCTGGTGTCAATTTGAAAACATCTTTTGGAACCAACCCGTCTAGATTCACCGTGTGTACAAGTTGCTGGGTGGCTAAGTCATATACTAAACCCAGCTTTTTATACCTATCGAAAACAATGCAGTGGGTCTCATTTTGATCCAATAGAACACTAACATCATCTAAGGAGACTTTACCAAATAATTTATCGATCTGGGCATGTGCAAAGAAGGGCAGCAGCAGAAATAGTAGTATTAATTTTTTCATCAGAGGCTTTTTTACAAACCTAGAAAAGCGCTCATTTCATTCATATAGGTCATTTGTCGTATTTCTATTCCCCTTATTAGAAACGACTTTCGCATCAACTCATCCTGTATTCCTTAGATTTTGATTGATCGCTTATGAATTCTTTTTTTTCCAAAACTTCCTCATTTTCAAATTCCCTCAGCATAGCAATACTGACTTTTTTCATTTCATTTTCCGCTTTTGCACAGGTGGACTATGCCGCATTGTACCAAAAAGATATGGATGCAAGTGTGGCAGCACTCACGGCGAAGGATATGCCGGCCTTAGCAAAAGCTGCGGCTGATTTTAAGAGGGATTTTCCCCAAGAATATGAAGGCTATGCCTTTATGACTTTTTATCATTTAAGTCAAAATGAGCTCGATAAAGCAGAGGCAGAATCCAGATTAATGCAAGTCATGCGCCCGGTGGATCAGGCGACTTACTCCATTTTGGCAATGCTTCGATACATGCAGGGCAACTCTGCCGAGGCAGAAAAACTACTTTACTATTATTACCAGACTATTTATGAAGCAAATATTTCTGCGACTCTTGAAGATATAGCGATTGTCGAGCAAAACTCAGGACGGGATCTAAGTGGCTTTGCAGACTTGATTAAAAAGACCTTTGATCCGGCGGCCTATGATTATACGCTTGCAAATAACTACTTCGGCTGCAAGTATGCCATGCTTGGCGGTGATGACTGTCCCGATTTCAAAAAATACGTGGCACAATACAACCAATACCGCCCATTCAATCCTGACATTAGCCTCGATGCGGCTTATGCAGAGGGTTCGCTCGCTTACGCAAGAGGGGACTTGGAAGGTTCTCGGAAAATCTTTCGTGAATTTATAAAAGATGCTGAATCCCAAAACCTCATGCCTTTTCGCCAAGGCACAGCACTCTACTACCTCAGTGATATCGACCAGCGAAACTTGGACCAGGAATCCGCTTGGCTCAATTCAAAATTAGCACTGCAAAAACTTCGCCCGCTGAATATCCCTTTGGAAACCGAGGCTCGAATACTTGAGTCAAAAGTCATCTTGGAAGGGAAATTAGAAAAGCAGTTGGATCAAAGACAAACTGCTAATGAATTGCTGCTAGTGGGCAAAAAACTTAATAATTTCTACTATCAAGCTGTAGCACTCAATAGTCTTGGGACTTCCTACTTTGGGCAAGACCTGACAGCAGATCGAGCTAAAATGGCAAATTACTTTACCGAGGCATTGGCGGCTGCTAAGGCTAGTGGAAACAAGGATATGGAAATGACCATCCGGACAAATAATCAGGTGGTTTTATTCCAACAGGGAAAACGGAGTGAAGCGATTGCCTCCGGAGAGGAAATCTATCGCTACGAACTAAGTAGAAACAACATCGCCCAAGCAGCAAATGTGATTAACAATACGGGCTTTATGCAGTATTATGCGAAAGACTACGCTGGCGCAAATGCATCGTTTAAGAAATCCATTGACCTGGTAGAACAACGAAAAGCCGGACTAAAACCAGAACAGCAGTTATTGCTGATGAATCAAGCAAGCTCTGCTTACAGTGGTCTTATCATGTCATTAAGTTATCAGAATAACTCAACTGAACTCTTCGAAATCCAAGAGCGAAATCGAAGCGGCTACCTACGGGAGCAATTGAATTCAGGTGCCAAAATCCCTAACTTGGAAGAAACCAAAGCTTTGATCAAGTCGGATGAGGTATTGGTGATGTATTCGTTGGCATCTCCCGGGGAGGTCATCATCAATGTGATCACAAACAATCAGGCAACGGTGAGGAGAAACTATCCCATCGATGCTTTTATCACGATGAAAAAAACATTCACGGACCGGGCAAAACAAATTCCGGCAAATCTGATCCCTTCACTCAAAAATGCCAATATCGATTACCTAGATGGAAACCTCGTTACCTATCAATCCAAGGAGCAATCCTATAAATCGGAAGATTTTTCTCAATTGGTCCAATGGACCAGAGAGTTACTTGAAAGCATGGACCCAGAGTTGGCTGACATGCGAACGACTTTTCTTAAGCATTGGTACAATTTCACATTGGCTCCAATTTCGGACTTATTGAATGGTAAAAAGACAGTGCTGATCAGCGCTTCCAATGAACTCCATTTTCTCCCATTTGAAACTTTTCTAGATCAAAACGGGAGGTATTTTATCGAAAAATTCGATGTTCGATACATTCCCTCTGTCAGTGTTTGGCGCGAAGTATCTCAGCGAAATTATGATGCTAGCAGAAAACCTATCATTGCTTTTGGAGGAGCAACTTATCAACCTTCCCCTGATCCCAATTCTCCAAGGAGGCAAATGAGTACAGAAGATGTATTGATGGTAGGTCAAGAAATTCGTGAAAAAATCAAAGCAGGAAACTATTTCCTAAAGCCTGAACTGGATCAAATGGGATTCGGCGGAGCAAACTATCTGGAAGGTACATTGCGAGAGGTGAATTATTTTGCCGGCCTAAGTCCCGAAAATAAAATCTACACAGGAGATGGTATGAAGGAAAGTAATATCAAAGCGCTTAATGCTTCGGGAGAGCTTGCAAATTATCGATTTGTACATATCGCTACGCATGGTTTCACCACGGAGGTGATTCCCGAACTCAGTGGAATCATGTGCACCCAACCCAATAATGGAGATGGCAAAGAAGACATGTTTTTGCTCGCTCCGGAGATCGCCAAACTCAAGTTGAAATCAGACATGGCTATCCTCAGTGCATGCAGCACAGGAATTGGAAAACTCTACAAAGGAGAAGGATTCAGCGGCTTGAATACTGCATTTATGCTTACCGGAGCGAATAGTACGCTACTTTCCCTATGGCCGGTGAATGATTTTGGTACCATGCTGCTCATGCAGGAAATGTACAAAGACATCCTGTTGGAGGACAGCAATACGACTGCGGCGCTAAATCAAATCAAACGAGATATGGCAACTGGAAAATATGGCCCCGATGCGCAAATTCCTTCGATTTGGGCTCCTTTTGTGCTAAATGGCAACTAATTCAGCTCAAAGCTTCGGAGCGACTCTATGCTTAGTCCCCTGCTCGTAGCTATAAGTGAGCTTAATCAAAGTGGGCTCAGTATACATTCTTCCCAGAAACTGTAAGCCTGCTGGTAGATTTCCAGAGCTGAAACCCATAGGAACAGTAAAGGCAGGCTGACCGGTAGCTGGTGCGATGATCTGCGAATTATCTCCTCGATATTCCTCTTCAAATCGCTCAATCAGCGCTGGTCGATTATTCCAAGATGGATAAACCAAAACATCCACCTGAAGTGAATCCATGGTTTTCTCGATGGCTTCGCGAAAAGCTACTCTGCGTTCATCCTCGTAAGCATTCCCACAGGGGATTTCAGGATTACCCCTTCTTTGGGTATTTCCGCCTAAGGAGGCTATACGATTGCGCGTATATTCTGACTTGGTACCAACTCGAAGTACATCTTCAAATGTGCTCATCGTATCGCGTTTCACATAGGTTTGAAGGAAGTCTTCTAAATCAGTGCGGAAAGTAGGACACCATTGATCTTGTCTCAATTCATCAAAATTTGGGACTGAAACCGAATCCACGATTGTGGCACCTAAGCGCTCCATATCTTTCAAGGCTTGATTAAAAAGCGCAGAAATCTCCGGATCGGGATTGTTTTCACTCAAGGTTCGAAATACTCCAATTCGAGCTCCTTTCAGGCCATCTTTATCGAGGTATTGGACATAATTACTTTCTGCTTTTCCTTCTGAATAGGCAGTAAGCAGATCTTTTGGATCGATTCCAGCCATGACTTGCAGGACTCTAGTGGCATCTTCTACAGATTTGACCATTGGTCCAACTACGTCATTTCGAAGGTAAAGCGGTACAATTCCTTCACGACTTACTAAACCCAACGTACTGCGGAAACCCACCAGCGAATTATGCGAAGATGGGCCGCGGATGGAATTTCCCGTATCTGTTCCTAGTCCAATCGTTCCCAGATTTGCTGCGACTGCAGCTCCAGTTCCTCCACTAGAACCTGCAGGAACATAGTCTAAATTATAAGGATTCCGAGTGATGCCTGCAGTAGAACTCTCCGAATGCATGGGTGAAAATGCCCATTCGGCCATATTGGATTTGGCAAGGATGATAGCTCCGGCCTCTTCTAATTTTGTAATGATAAATGCATCCGTCTCTGGATAAAAATCTGCCAAAGCCAGCGATCCAGCGGTGGTCGGCATGCCAATCGTATTGATATTGTCTTTGACGATCATGGGGATTCCATGTAGCGGTCGGAGCACTCCCGTTTTTTGATATTCATCATCCATCGCTTTTGCAATTTCCAGAGCTTTGGGATTGATGATGGTCAATGCGTTGATTTTTGGATTGACCGAATCGATTCGGGCAAGGTAAGCTTCCACTAATTCGACAGCGGTCAATTCGCCAGAAGCATATTTCTCATGAATAGTTGAAATGGAAAGTGACTCCAAATCAAGAATGGTTTCTTTCTTCTCAGGCAAACAGGCTGAAAAAAGTAAAAGAATAAAGAAAATTAAAAGCGGGGTTGACTTTTTCATATCAGTTTGGAAAATTAAATCTTTTCAAATTTTCCTACCGTTCGCTCAGTCATCACATCTCCAGTATGCTTGGTACTTTGTGGTTCGAAAAGCAAAAGCCAAACTTCCTCATCTGCTATCGGGTAATGCTCAACTCCTCTGGGGATGATTAGCATTTCTCCTTCATTCAAGGTTACGCTTCGATCCCGAAACTCAATTCGAAGTGTCCCTTTAAAAATCAGGAACAGCTCATCTTCCCCTTTATGATCATGCCAAACGAATTCCCCCTTGACTTTGGCAAGCTTTACATCCTGACCGTTGAGTTCGCCGATGATCTTTGGGCTCCAGTGCTCCTTGATCAGATCAAATTTTTCGTTGAGGTTGACTTTGTTCATGGGTAGGTTTCAAAATTTAGAATTCAATTTAAAAGGAATATTAGAATAAGGATACTAAACATTCAAAATGCTTAATCTAAAACTTCCAGATTCCAGAGCCAAAGCTTACTACTACCTATTTTACATATCGATTTGAAGTTTCGGGTGTTTGCAGTATTTCAAAATTATCAAAGGCAAATTCGTTAGATATCGCATTGGGCTACTCCAACTTCTAAAAAAAATTCTCGAACTTATAGCAAGTAAGCGATTAGTCGGGGCTAGTCCATTTGCGAATCTGCTTACATATCTCCAGCTGTAGGTGAATCATCAAAAGAACAATTGTACTTAACTCCTATTGAATGGACGTGTGTCGATCCACAAAAACCTTACTTATTCAAATGATGGTGCTATCTGGCTTGTTTAGCGCATGTCGCAGCCCAGAAACTAAAGCCATGGAAGTTCGAGCCAGCGCCTACAATTCTGTGAGGGCGCAAACTGACAAGCATTCAAACATAGCTGCCTGGGGCGACACCTTGAAACCCGATATGAAGGTAATTGCTATTTCCAGAGATTTACTTGACTCGGGGCTCTATTATGGAATGGAAGTGACCATAGATGGCCTAGAGGGAAAGTACATCGTCCTCGATAAAATGCAAGGACGCTGGACTAAAAAAATCGATATCTACATGGGGAAAGATGTGGCCAAAGCCCGAGAATGGGGCAGCCAAAAAGTAACCATTCGATGGACTCCAGTTGATTCGACAAAGATTACTTCCAAGAAATAGTGTCAACTTATAGCACTACAACCAACCCTTCCTGCTTATTTTTCAAAAAAACAGATTACAATATTCTTCGGTTTTTTTAAAGAATATGAAGTAGTCAATCCACAAGCGCAGAGTGCTTGCTGGTTCTTAGCCACAGATTAAACATTGGATATACCCTAAGAGGTAGATTGGCAATCTTAAAACCTAAAACCCTTGAAAAGGAAATTAGTCCTTAGAGGCTTTAATCCATTCCAAAACCTTCTCCTTTGGCAGAGCCTCTACCTTATTCCCATCTCTTCCAGTCATTGTTTCCGCCGCAAAAAGCGAGTTGATGATCGCCTCTTCTGTCGCTTCTATTACTCCTAGAAATAAGGAAGTCATATCATCATTTGGTAAAAATTCACCATTCAGCAATTCTTGGGGGGCTATTGTATAGGGTATTCTCAATCCTTCAGCCGTGCTAAAAGCAACCACATAATCGCCCGAACCATTTGAGGCAATTCCACCTGTTTTAGCCAAGCCCATCATAGCACGTTGAGCCATTCGCTCGAGATTGCGCTCTAATACCGGAGCATCTGTAGCAATGACTATCATGCAGCTCCCATCTGATTTTTCAAGCGCATCTTTGAAAGGATACTTACCCAGCTTTTCCCCTACTGGTACTCCAGCGATTTGAAGATTTCCTCCAAAATTGGTTTGAACTAATACCCCTACTGTATAGCCTCCAAGACTTTCAGGAAGTTTTCGCGAAGAAGTCCCAATCCCACCTTTCCAGCCAAAACATACCGTCCCAGTTCCTGCACCTACATTTCCTTCTTCTACCATTCCGGATTTTGCAGCTTCAATAGCTTCGATCACCTCTTGGGGAGAAATATGCATACCTCTGATATCATTCAAGTAGCCGTCGTTGGTTTCTCCCACCACAGCGTTAACAGATTGCACTCGCTCATTTCCAGGCTGTGCCAAAGAATAGCGAACCACTCCTTCGATTCCAGCTGCTACGCTGAGCGTATTTGTTAGGATGATTGGGCTTTCCAGATTCCCTAATTCCTGTACTTGAGTCACACCAGCCAATTTCCCAAAGCCATTTCCCACAAAGATCGCTGCTGGTACTTTGTCCTGAAATAAATTCCCTGGATGAGGAATGATTGCAGTTACCCCTGTTCGAATAGCATCACCTTCAATTTTGGTAAAATGCCCAACCTGAACACCGGAAACGTCGGTAATCGTATTCAATTTTCCCGTTGGAAGAATACCAATAGAGATTCCTAAATCTCTTGGGCGGGACTGTGAAAAAGAAATCGAACTAAGACTCAAAATTAAAATCGATAGTAAAAGTGGAGCTTTCATTTTGGAGATTTAAATTCAAGGTAAGTAAAAAGAGGCTTGATGATAATAATTGGGACATTCAATTTTTCCGAATCCTCACCTAATTTTTAAATTTTTTTTAACTTCCCGACTCAAAAGTCAATAAACTACCCAATGCTTAAAAAAGAACGGTACGAGGCATTTATCAAACATTTTTCTGAAAATCAGCCTATCGCAGAAACGGAGCTACAATATGAGAATCCATTTCAGCTTTTGGTAGCTGTAGTACTTTCAGCTCAATGTACCGATAAGCGCATCAATCTGGTGACACCGGCTTTATTTCGGGATTTTCCAACTCCGGCACATCTTGCAGCTTCCAATTTTGATGAATTGTTTCCTTATATACGCTCTGTATCCTATCCAAACAATAAAACCAAGCATCTCATCGGATTAGGCAAAATGCTGGTAGAAGATTTTGGAGGTGAAGTCCCCTCTACCGTAGCTGAGCTGGTAAAGCTTCCGGGAGTTGGCAGGAAAACAGCTAATGTGATAACCTCAGTCGTTTGGAATCAACCCAATATGGCCGTGGATACACATGTTTTTAGAGTTTCAAAAAGGCTTGGCCTTGTTTCTCAAACTGCCAAAACCCCGCTGGAAGTGGAAAAACAACTCATCCGACATATCCCAAAACAATATGTACATATTGCGCATCATTGGTTAATCCTACATGGGAGATATGTATGCTTGGCCAGAACGCCAAAATGCGAATCATGCACAATTAGCTACTTTTGTAAGTACTACGAAAAGAAACAACAATCAAGTAATAAAGAAGCCTAAGATCCAATGTGTGGAATTCATTTAATCTGGGGTAAAGGAGCTAACAAGGAATCTATTGACGTTCTTTTGGAAGCCGGAAGGCATCGTGGTCCGGATCAGGAAGCTTCTTTAAGTCCTTGGCCGGGATTATGGGTGGGAGTGAATCGATTAAAAATCAAACATCCGGGACCCGAGGCAGATCAGCCATTTTGGTCGCCTGATGGGAATTATTTTTTGATCTGGAATGGAGAGATTTACAACTTCCAATCACTTGGTAAGCAACTCGAAATGATGGGTGTAACCCTTATTACCAGATCAGATACAGAAGTTTTGATGCATTGGCTAAGGATTTTTGGAAACAAAGGCTTAGAGACTATTGAGGGAATGTATTCCTTGATTTTGGTAAATTTGATCGAAAAATCCATTTTAGTAGCAAGAGATAAAAATGGAGAAAAACCACTTTATTTTTCCCAAGATCCTGATCGTTTGATTATTTCTTCAGATGCGAGAGGGATTCACAAAATCAAAAAAACCACTATCGATTCTGATCAATTCGGGTATTATTTTTATCTGAGGACTCCACTTCCTGGAAAAACGCTTTTCAAAGGAGTCAGAGAATGGAAAGCAAACCGTAATAGTTGGATTCATCAGCATTCGACATTCCGTTGGGACACCATTGCGCCAAAGGTCAGCAGTGAGCTTAATCCATCAATTTCCACATTCAGAGAAGAATTGCAAATTGTTGTCGATAGACAATTTCAGGCAGACGTTCCTGTTGGGATTCAACTGAGCGGTGGTGCAGATAGTGCATTACTTTATACTCTTTGGTATCAGCAAACAGGAATAAAACTTCCAGCCTATACGATTCAACCCGAGGAAAAATACAGAAAGAAATATAATGACGGAATTGCGGCTACTCGATTCCTTTCTCAAATTCCTGCCGATCATCAGCTTTTGGAAGTAAACCAACAATCTCTTCTTTCGAATTGGGAAGATTACCTACAAAGCATAGACGTACCGGTGGGAGACTCAGCAGGTTTTCTCACTTGGATGATCGGAAAAGAGGCAAAAAAAAACGTAAAAGTAATGATCTCTGGGGCTGGGGCAGATGAACTTTGGGGAGGTTACCGAAGACATCAAGCTTTTGACTTTTATCTAAAGAATAAAAAAATATTGCTTTCCCTGAGACAAGTGCTTCAAAAACTTCCTCTGGGGAGAGAAGGCCATAAATTCTTCTCTTCAATAAGGTCCGATTCTCGCCGTACTTTTCTGAATTTTGAAGCACTTCGACCGGTTCCACATGAACTGGCAGAAGACTTTGAGCGCTTATTTCAAGCTAAAGAAATAACTTATTTAGATGCACTGGATTTCGATAGGCAAAATTATCTAGTTCAGGATATTCTTCGAATTCAAGACAGCGCATTGATGGCTCACGGTATCGAAGGCAGAGCTCCTTACTTGGATGAAAGAATGATCAGGCTACAAAAAAGCGTGCAGGACCCTGAAGTACTTAAAGGAAAGCCTTGGATCAAATCAAGTTTAAGAGACTTGGACCTGGCGTGGATAGCAAACCGGAAAAAAACTGGTTTTGGACTTCCTTTGCAGGAATGGTTCCGAGAGGATGGCCCCTTTTCCCAACACGCATTTCAAAGCATAAAGGCTTTTGAAAAAACTCATGGTCAGGATTTTCCAAAGGAAATGAGAGAGCTAGCAAGAAACCCTGAATCGGGAGTAAAGAATCACTTTTTGATTTTATATAATCTATTTTTAATTGCAGACTGGTTGAACCTACAAGAATCATGAAGCTTATCTATGTCCACCAATATTTCAAAACCCCGGAGGAAGGTGGAGCTGTTCGCTCATTTCATCTTGCTAAGGGATTGGTAGAAGCAGGTATCCAAGTAGAATTAATCACTTCTGGAAATCAAAAATCTTACGATCAGCGCTGGATCTCTGGGATCAAAGTTCACTACCTACCAGTAGCATATGATCAGAAATTTGGGTTTTTCAAAAGAATCAAGGCTTTTTTGAGCTTTGTGAATCAAGCTAAAAAACTGATTCCGAAGCTAGAACGACCAGATTTACTATATATCACTTCGACCCCACTTACTACTGGATTGCTTGGACTTTGGGCAAAAAAGAAGCTTGCAATTCCATATATTTTTGAAGTAAGAGATCTTTGGCCAAAAGCTCCGATCGAAGTAGGAGCAATCAAAAATCCTCTTTTGATTCAATGGTTGAAAAAATTGGAAAAGCGAATCTACGATCAAGCAATGAGTTTGGTCGCGCTTTCCCCAGGAATTGGAAGTCACCTAAGGGAGATTTCTCCGGGTCAGAAAATCGCCTTAATCCCCAATTTTTCTGATTTGGATCGTTTTTTCCCCCAGAGGAAAAGAGATTCCATTCTTCAAAAATATAACCTGCAAAATAAGTTGACAATAGCTTACACGGGGGCTTTGGGAAAGGTGAATGCAGTGGATGAATTGTTGGATTTGGCAATGCAAGCTCAAACTCGCAATAAACCTTGGCAGTTTCTCATCATGGGAGAAGGCAGTCACCGCGAGATGCTGCTTAAAAAAGCAGAACAATTGAAACTTTCAAATGTCATTTTTATCCCTTTTGGAAATAAGGAGAAGGTAAATGAGGTTCTTTCCATCTCCGATTTTGCCTGGATCTCTTTTGCACATTTACCCGTATTGAAGACGAATAGTCCCAATAAATTTTTCGATGCGATTGCCGCAGGCAAAGCAATCTTGGTGAACCACAAAGGCTGGGTTTATGATTTGGTCAAAGAAAATAAATTGGGGATTTCATGCCTTCCTCATAAACTTAACTCCGCTTTTATGGAACTAGAAAATCTCGAAAATCATCCAGAAAAAATTGTCCAAATGAGCAGAAATAGCAGGCAATTGGCAGAAAAATACTTTTCTAAAGAGATTGCAGTAGCCAGATTAAACCTAGTGATCCAACCTTCTGACAGTCCTACTCAGCTGGGGGACGAGGTCTATATCCTGACTGCCTGAAGATCTTTTCAGCATCGGCCTCTTCCATTAATTGCGCCAAACTAACATTATTATTAATCACGTAATCATCTACAATATTCCAACCTAACCAGCGTCCCAGCCTTCCAGGTGCTTTGGTGCTGATAGCGTCCGTAAAAGGAGCCTCACCTACATACTTTCGAAGCTCAAAAGGGTTGGTCTCATAAAGCAATTCATTTTCCACAAAATGAGCCCAAATGTATTCCTCGTTGTCAAAAGATTCAGCGATCTGCTCAGGAGTGTAACCGATAATGTATTGATCTGAGGTGCAGGGCAAAATCGCCTTAGTGAAATGATAGGATTTCCCATAATAAATCATCTCAGCAAGTAAAGTATTATCCGAAGGATCAGTTTTGTTGAATCGAGAAGAAATAACGGTGACCAGCATAGGTACGATGTAAGGAGCTTCATATCGATCAGCCAAATAGCGTGGTTGATCTGGCTGGAAGGTATGAGTAGCCGGTAAAAAGTAATCTAAACCAATCACAATTAGATCTTCCGTGACAATCAAATCCGAGTTGAAACCAGAAACAAAGGTATAAACTTTTGGAATCTGGAATTCAGGAAAATTGTATTTGATAGCTTTAAAGGCATTTTCAAGATCTTTTTCAATTTGAGAAAAGTCTTGAAATTCAACTCGCACTGAATCGTACAAGACCCGCATCGCAGAATCCTGATGAATCGTCAAAAGCTCGGCGGCCAAACTATCTGCGCTAGGATAACTTTCTAATTGTAAGTATTCCTTTACGAATTCCGGATGCTTCTCCATCAAAAACTTAAAGTCATCAGCTGTCTTTGCACCAAAGAATTCATCCTCCAATCGGGTGACTTGGAGATTGATGTCTTGGTTTAATATAGCTTCGTCCAATTTACATTCCTCCTCTTTTTTGCCACATGCAAAAGCCAGTAGCGAAATCAGGAAAAAAAATAGCGGCTTGGAAATTCTCATGGAATGTTTTTTTGTAAAAATAAGCAAAGCCTTTAATCTCTCGCAACGGCGCGGCGACGCAGCGTAAAAGGCAATTCGAAATGTGTTTTAAGTGCTTTGGCTCTAAAGATTATCTCAATCTCATTTTTCTCGTTAATTAAATCGCTGCGCCGTTGCGCCGTTGCGAGCAATACAATTTACCGAATCACTTTCAGTATTTCCTCAAAAACGGCTGTTGGAGCGAGATTCTTTCCTTCTGACTTCGAGCTTACAAAAATGGGTTTGTCCAAGTCACTTTCCGGAATTCTACCATGGGCGCCTTTGACTAGTTTGGAATCAAGCGGGATCACATCCATCAGATAGCGGAACCCGAGCTTTTTCTTCAGCACTTTCGCTCCGACTGTCAGCAATGGGATCTTGATCGCAGGGTCTAGGATTAATTCCACAGGATCGTAGCCTGGCTTCCGATGGATATCCACACATCGGGCATAGTCAGGCGCTTTCGCATCATCCAACCAGAAATAGTAGGTAAACCAAGAATCCGCATCCGCCACAGCTACCAACTCCCCAGCTCGCTCATGAGCTAGACCATGATCAATTTTCCCCTGTTCATCCAAAACCAATTGAATGCCTGGAGTTGATTCCAAAAGTGCCTTCACTTCGGCAAGTAAAGTCGAATCATTTACATGAATATGTGCTACCTGATGATCTGCGATAGCAAAGACCTTGGAAGTGCCGGCATCCAGAGTTTCTTTTCCTAATTCATCTTTTACCTGAATCCAGCCCTTTTCTCTAAAAATCCGATTGAGATGGATAGGGTGATTTACATTGGTAATTCCATATTCAGAAAGCAAAATCACTTCCGTTCCCTGTTTCTCAAAATAGCTGATTAAATCCTCACAAACTGAGTCAATCTCTTTAAGAAGTGGTGCGATCTTTTCAAAATCTATCCCATATTTCTGCAATCCGTAGTCGAGATGAGGAAGGTAAATCAAGTTCAGCGTTGGATTATGCCACTCATCGACTTTCTTTGAAGCATTCGCAATCCATCGAGTAGATTCAATATTTGCATTCGGTCCCCAAAAGGAAAAGAGTGGAAAAGTGCCAAGTTCCTTTTGAAGACGATCACGAAGTTCCATAGGCTGGGAATGACAATCAGGCATTTTTCGTCCATCCTGAAGATAAAGCGGCCTAGGAGTCACAGCAAAATCAACAGTGGAATACATATTATACCACCAAAACATGTTGGCAACAGTAAAACTCGAATCTTCTTTGCGAAGCAGCTCCCATATCTTTTCTGATTCTACCAAGTGATTGGATTGCCGCCAAAACTTAATTTCACATTCGTCCCGGAAATACCATCCATTTCCTACGATACCTGTTTCAGAAGGCATTTTCCCTGTCAAATAAGTGGATTGTGCAGAACAGGTTACTGCAGGAAGTACTGGTTCGATAATGGACTTTTCACGCTTTTCGACCCAATTTTTCAAAAATGGGGTATACTCCCCAATCACTCGGGATGAAAGTGCAACCACGTTTATTACCACCGTTTTCTTCATGCTAGGACATATTTTCGATCACCCAAGCCAATTCTCTACTAATGGATTCACCCAAGGTCAGTTTCGTATCTTCTGGTAAAACTTCCCAGGTGTAGGTTTCAACCTCTAAGTGATTGGTGATATGTGGATTTTTTAAAATTTGATTGAGTACAACCTTAATTGCAGATTGAGTAGAAGCTAACGCTCCATAATCTTCAAGAAAAATTGGTACATGAAAATGAATTCGCCATTCTTCATCTTTCGTTTCCGATAGCTTTTCAATTGCTTCTGGCAAATCTGAATAGGATGTCAGATCTCCATTTTGATCTTTTCCAACCACTTGATGCAAGTAAGTAGATTCCGCAAAAGGTTGGAGTTTTTGAATGATTTCCAGCTTAGCTTTCTGGCTTTCTAGTATCAAAACTTTCAATGCGGCAGAAATCTGGATCTTTCCAACTTGGATTTCCTCTGCCTCAAACTTCGCAAAAGTATCTGCCGGATCTTCATATACAATCGCAAAATGGCAGACATCGTAGCAGACCTGAATATGACGCTTGATCATTTCCTCAGCTGCCATCATAGAGATTCCAAATCGATCACAAAGAAAAGGAATACCTCTAGGAATCAGCCAGTCGGTAAAAAGCCAGATCATTTCATCTGAATTTTCAAGAATCCCATCTGGCTCTGGCTCAATATCTAAATGCAATAGTTTTCCCGTTTCTTTTTCAAGCGTGGCAAGTTCAACAACTACGTCCAACAAATTTTGGGTAGCCGTTTTCATAGCCTGCTCTAACTCCTCTTGAGTTTTGAACCAATGTCTGTATGAAATTGGGGATGTGGAAATGCCACCATCCATATCTTCAGGGAGCAACTCAGCAAGAATCCGAAAAGATCGGATGGTATAATCTCTTCGATCGGTTGTCGTCCAATCTGGAAAATGGACTTTCTCTTTGACTACTTGTCTGTGGAAATCTCCATAGGGAAATCCATTCAATGTGAAGACGTAAGCATTTTCATAAGTCAGCCAAGCCTTAAACTCTTTCAGTTTCTCTGGCTCCTTCAAAATTAAACTAGCTTCATTTGAAAGTCTTAGTCCGATTCCAAAAGCTTCAGTGACCTTAAGTCGTTTGCGAACTTCGGGAATATAGGTTTTGAGATTTTTGAAGGTAGCGTCCCAACTTTCACCTGGGTGGATATTACTGCAATAGCTTAAATGGAAGTTATTTAACTTCATTTTCAATTCTTTTAGATACCAGACTGTTGCTGATGGTGAAATTCTGAAAGCTTGTCAACAGCTTGATGAATGAGTGATTCGTCCATTTCATGAACTTCAATTCCTTTTCCCAGAGCCTCCAAAAGCATTATGGTTAATTGACCTCCAAGATGTTCTTGAAATTCCTTCAATCCTTTCACCAAATTGTCCCCTTCTAGTTCCGGAGCAAAAAGCTGGAAGCCTAAGGTATGCATCAATCGGAAAATACGGTCTAAATCACTCCTTGAAATTCTTCCTTGAAGAAAGGAATATGCTGAGTCCAATGCGATTCCAATCGCCACAGCCTCCCCATGGCGAATTCTAAAATCACTTAAATGCTCCAATTTATGAGCCGCCCAATGGCCAAAATCAAGTGGTCTGGAGGAACCAAATTCAAATGGATCTTTTCCGGCAATATGATCTAAATGCATCTGAGCTGATCGGATGATTTGGGTTTTCATTGGCTCTATCTCCCGTCTGGCCATCGCTTCCGCATTTTCTTCTAGCCAAGTGAAAAAACTTAAATCTTTGATCAAAGCCACTTTTATAGCCTCTGCAACCCCTGCTCTCCAATCACGGTCATCCAGGGTTTTGAGAAAATTGAAATCATTTAATACAGCCACCGGAGGAGTAAATGTTCCCAGGTAATTCTTTTTCCCAAACGCATTAATACTGTTTTTTACCCCAACTGCTGAATCATTTTGAGAAAGTACTGTAGTAGGAATTCGAATAAGGCGAATCCCACGATGGGATATTGCAGCTGCAAAACCTGCCATATCCAAAACTGCTCCGCCACCGATCACAGCAATATAGGAATGTCGATCTATGCCAAATAAGTGGGTCGCTTCAACAACTTTTTGATAGATCGAAAGGTCGTTTTTACATTCCTCTCCACCTGGCACAATCAATGGCTCAGCCGCTATAATAAAGTTGCCAGAATAGTTACTCGAATAGTTCTTGATGGCAGTCACCAAATCAGGATGACTATCCGAAACTCCAGAATCGATTACAAAGAACACTTTGGGTTTTTTGCCTTTTTCAAGAGCCTCTAGGAAAAGGTGGTTTTCAATACTGAACAGATTCTCTGTAAAGCAAACCTGGTAGCGATAGGGTACTGAAAAATTCTGTTCAATGATGGTATTCATTACTGCAATCCGGTCTAATGGGCTTAATAAGTCTAAGACAATTTATTCACACTTTGGTTTGAAATCAGGCTATGTCACTGCAAACTTCTTTGCCAACCAAAGCGAAACGGGCAGCAACAATAACACAATTAAGCCAATCTTCCATCCTGAAAATGCAGCAGCAAGAGAAGCATTCAGAATAATCAAGGAAATAACGGCAGCTTTTACCGATTTCCCAATCAATTTAGGGTCCTGCGTTCGAATTGCTTTGATCAAAGGAGGAAAGATCATGAAAGCTAAGCCAATGAGGAAAGGAATGGTCTGCCAATAATCTGGACTCCATAAATAACTAGCTGATAAAATCAAAAGAATAATTAAAGAGTACATCAGACCTCCCAAATAAAGCGCTTTCCGATTCTCACCATGCACTTCCCCTCGGCTGATCATGGTGATCGCTGCTACATAAACCAAAGGTATAATCCCAATCAAACTCATGGGAGAATGGATCAACTCTGGAGCTACACTGATTCCAAGGAGTAAATTTCCAGCCCGACACATACCCATGTTGATCGGGCCAAAATAAAACTGATGCTTTCCCCAATTGTCATAAGTGACTGCAAGAATGGCTACAATCAAAGCAAGACCTGCTGCTACAATATTCACTTGACTTGCCGCTAATACTCCTAATATCAGGAGACTTGTGGACATCCAGGCAGCAGCCATTTTACTGACTCTCCCACTTGGAATAGGGCGCTCTGGGCGCTCTATGGCATCTAATTCAGCATCAAAGACATCATTAAAGGCAACACCGCCAGCATACAATCCAATTGTACTCAATGAAAGCCAGGCTAATTTTTGCCAAAAAACTCCCGGTCCAAGCGTCCAGTCACTTACCATAAACCACCATCCTCCAGCAACAGCAAATCCTGCCCAAACGTCTGCAATCGCAGTCACTACGTTTGCTGGACGCGTGAGCTGTAAGAAGGCAAAAAGCTTAGAATCCTTCATGGATCAATTTTCCACGAAATCTGAACTTCCTTCCACTCGTGGGGTTTGGCCACCACGTAGCACTGAGTTTCCGCTCATTTTTTTTGTTTGATCCAAAGGTGGTGCATTTAGCCAATCTTGCTCATCCATCTGCCCACTTTGACCGAAGGCAGTTAAGGCATTCTGGTAGGTAGTAAGACGGACGTGCTCCTCAGGAATCCCTGATTTTCGCATTAGATCGGCAGTTTTTGGTACGGCTAAAGGATCTGAAATTCCCCAATCCGCGGCGGAATTGACAATAATTCGCTCAGGACCATATTGCTTAACGATTTCAACCATTCGCTCGGAACCCATTTTGGTATGTGGATAAATGGTAAATCCTGCGTAGTATCCCCGATACAAAACTTCTTTTACAGTCTCTTCATTATTGTGATCTACGATGACCATTTTAGGGTCTAAGCCATGCTCTTCGGCCACATCCATACTTCTGATAGTTCCCTTTCGCTTGTCCCGATGTGGTGTATGAATCAAAACAGGAAGATTGACTTCCTTTGCTAATTCCAACTGAAGTCTATAAAATCGATCTTCAGCTTCCGTCTGATCATCATATCCAATTTCTCCGATCGCGACTACTCCCTCTTTCCCAACATAAAGAGGCAAAAGTTCCATCACCTGCTCAGCTAAAGGAATATTGTTCGCTTCCTTGGAATTCAACCCCATGGTGCAATAATGTACAATTCCAAACTGGCTTGCCCGAAACCGCTCCCATCCAACCAAAGTGCTGAAGTAATCTTTGAAACTTCCGACTTCTGTCCGGGGCTGACCCAGCCAAAAAGCAGGTTCGATGATAGCGACGATGCCTGCTTTTCGCATCGCTTCGTAGTCATCAGTAGTACGGGAGACTACGTGAATATGTGGATCAATATACATGGACATATTTTTAAATTTGAGAATTTGAAATTAGCTTTTTTTTTAAACTCGAGTACGTTGAAATTCCGAACCGATCGATTCCCAAGTGACCTCCCCTTTTTGAATTCCTTTGACGATTTCCGGATATTTTTCAATGAGTGTTTTTGCAGGGAGAAAGTCTGACTCTTGAATCGCTAAAACCGCTGCCTTCACTTGAAGCAGGTCATCGGTGGCAAGTACTTTTTCCAGGTCTTTTTGAAAGGATTCATTGACAAAAGGAACAATCAATCTCCAAAGTTCCGGCATCACATCTCTACCTGCCGCCCAGCGCTCATGAGCAAAGTCTCTCGCTATATCCGCCAAAGCCAGATTTCTTCGAGATTCAAGTTTTTGAATCCGATAAAGGGGACGCTGCATAAAAATTGCTTTCAAGACCATCTGATTCCAGTTGGCCTCAGGAAAATAGGTGGCTGGAAAAGGATTATTCAAAGCGATTGCGTCAAAGACCAATGAGATATTTGTCCGCAAACCATCGATTGCTCTAGGGATTAATTCTTTCTGAAAAGGCAATACAGGTAAAGCTGCAAAGAGTGCTTGCTGTTCGTACAGATCACCTGTTTCAAAAAGTTGGTTGATCGTTTTAAACCATTTTTCTTTTTCAAAAGGAAGCTTCAAAACCAAATAAGTCCGAGCAATTTGAAGAAGGGTCCAATAACTCACTTCAAGATTAGCGTATTGGGTCTGCAGTTTTGCTTCAAAAGTAGAAGAAGGTGAGCAGGTTTCTTTTTTGAAATAACGGGAAGCTTGGCTAAAAGCCAAAAACAAAGCGTTTGGTTCGGTGGAGTTCTCAATTTTCTCAGCTTGAATTTGAATCCATTTGAGTGACTTTTCCTCACATGATTCAGCAAGTAGTTGATAGAACATATTTGAATTTTCTATTCCTTTATCCATGATCAATTCTTGATGTGGCGCACCTTATTTATTGTAATTAAGCCCAAAATGTGGAAAAACTCAATTGAAAAGTATGTTTTCCTAAAAATAGAATGTGAAATGGCGAACAGGGATTTTAGGAGGTAATTTCATTTTTCATCCCAAGGTAAAAAAATCGAGTTCTTAGGGACAATGAATTCTATTTCAGAATAAAATATCTATTTTAACCACTCAAATAATTAGGCTTAAAGCTAATAAGATTTTTATCACGCTTAAATGGCGATGCCATTTAATTTAAATACTACTCTGAATGAATATTTCTGATGAAAAAATTGACTGGAAACAGATTTTTTCACCTACTCCAATTGTCTATAACCTCATTGGAGTTGCGCTAGCAGCAATCGCTTTGGAGGCTTTCATGCTTCCAAACAAGTTTCTGGATGGAGGAGTAACTGGCATTGCAATCTTGATTAACCTACAATTTGGCATCAATCTTAATCTCCTCCTTATCGTTTTAAACATTCCTTTTTTATATATCGGGTACAAAAAAATAGGAAAGACATTTGCTGTTCAAGCAACCATTTCGGTCTTCTTATTGATCGGTATTTTGGAGGTGATGCAAATGGAGCCTGTCACAAATGATAAAGTTCTGATTGCAGTTTTTGGAGGAATGCTAATGGGAACTGGCATCGGATTCATCATCCGTGGCGGTGGATTGATCGATGGTTTTGAAGTAATTACCGATTTCACGCAAAAAAATTCTGCTTTTTCGGGAAGTGAAATCACTCTTTTTCTCAATTCATTGATAATGCTTGCAGCAGCTTTTTTCTTTGGAATCGAGCCGGCAATGTATTCCTTGCTCACCTATTTTACTGCCATCAAAGTGACTGATTATGTGGTTGAAGGATTTGAGGAGTATACTGCACTTACAGTAATTTCGAAAGAACACGAGTTGGTGAAAGAGCTAATTGTTAAAAAATTTAACAAAGCCATTTCAGTCTATAAAGGTGAGCGAGGATATCTGCCAGAGACTTTCCATATTCATCACGATTGCGATATTATCATGGCAGTAGTCACCCGACTTGAAGTGCACCGGATTAAAAAGGCAATCACAGAGATTGATCCAAAGGCCTTTTTCTACGTGCAGACCATCAAAGAAGTAAAAGGTGGAATAGTAAAACAAGTAGGAAAAAAACACCTTTAAAATTTAATTCAATCACTTAACCTCAATCATTCCTTATCAAATCCACCAACGGTTGAAAAAAGCTGTGGTGAAATCCTATTTTTAAATTCTAAATGAAAATCTTATGCAAAAACGTTACCTCTTAGGCTTGGGCCTGTTGCTACTTTTCAATGTAAAAGTGCAGGCACAGGATCAAGTCATCAATGACATCATCAAAGAAGCCCGTGAAAATTCACAGTTGAAGGTTCTTGGACACGAATTAATGGATGGAATCGGCCCACGATTAGTTGGTTCTCCACAAATGCAAAAAGCGCACGACTGGGCAGTCGAAAAGTATAAAGGCTGGGGAATAGAAGCCCGAAACGAACAATGGGGAGAATGGAGAGGATGGGAGCGTGGAATTACTCATATCGATATGACTGCTCCTTGGACTAAATCACTTGCAGGAACCCAACTCGCGTGGAGTCCAGCTTCTCCAAAAGGCGGGGCTGCTGGTGAGGTAGTAATTCTTCCAATGGTTGAGGATGCTGCTGCTTTTGAAAAATGGCTTCCTTCTGTCAAAGGAAAGTATGTGATGATCTCTGCACCTCAAATCACAGGTCGCCCAGATTACAATTGGGAAGAATTCGCAACAGAAGAATCCTTTGCAAAAATGAAAGAAGATCGCTCTGCAATGAATGATGCTTGGAACGAGCGACTTCGAAATACAGGTCAAGGCAGAAGAGAGCTTCCTACGGCTTTGGAAGATGCCGGAGCTTTAGGAATCATTACCTCTTATTGGTCTCAAGGTTTCGGAGCAAACAAAATCTTCTCTGCTTCTACCAAAAAAGTCCCTACGGTAGATTTATCATTGGAAGATTATGGCCTATTATTCAGACTAGCTGAAAGCGGCCAAAAACCAATGATCAACCTTAATGCTCAATCAAAAGAAACTGGTGTAACCCCAACTTTCAACACCATTGCTGAGATCAAGGGTACGGAAAAGCCTGACGAGTATGTCATGCTATCAGCGCACTTTGATTCTTGGGACGGTGGAACCGGTGCGACAGACAACGGTACTGGAACCATCATGATGATGGAAGTGATGCGTGTTTTGAAGGAAATTTACCCTAATCCGAAGCGAACAATCTTGGTAGGACATTGGGGTTCAGAAGAGCAAGGTCTTAATGGATCAAGAGCTTTCGTAGAAGATCACCCAGAAATGATGAGCAAAATCCAGGCGCTTTTCAATCAGGATAATGGTACTGGCCGAGTAGCAAATGTATCTGGTCAGGGCTTTGTAGATAGCTATGAATACCTTGGTCGATGGATGAGTAAAGTGCCTCGCAGCATCACCAGAGATGTGGAAACTACCTTCCCGGGAAACCCAGGCGGTGGCGGATCTGACTATGCTTCTTTTGTGGCAGCGGGCGTTCCGGCGTTTTCGCTTAGCTCATTGAACTGGTCTTATTTCAATTATACTTGGCATACCAATTTGGACACTTATGATAAGATTGTTTTTGACGATGTTCAGAACAATGTGATTATGGCAGCAATTATGGTCTATATGGCTAGTGAAGAGCCGGAGATGGTTTCTAAAGAAATTCGAATCCCACTTGACAGAAACGGCAACCCTACGGCTTGGCCGGCAGTTCGATCTCCTACCAGAAAAGGTGGAATGGATTAATTTTACTTAACCACTACTATTTTAAAAAGCCGGCGAAAGTCGGCTTTTTTGTGCTTAGATATTTAGCTAAAATATCCAAAGATTTCTTTTGGTGATACTTTTGGCAAAATTCAATCTTAATCTAATCAACCAAACCCCAACCCCATTATTCTCCCCCTGAATCCAAAACTTTAATTTTCCGGAAGGCAATTCAGCAACTGGAATTCGAAATTCAGCAGCAGAAAGGTCTATATCAGCAATTTTAGTATAGTTATCCACATTGCCCGTTTGTCCAAAATTATCAGTCGAAGCATAGCTAACTGTCACCTTTCCAGTTTTTTGAATTGGAACCCAAGTCAACTTAACCGAACCGCTTTGGATTTCAGCGTTTGCATTTATTAAAGAAATATCCCCAATCAGCGGTACGCCATCTAGCTCTTTGATGGCCTTTTCCGGTAAATCGATTTTCAAAAAACTAGCTATAGTGGGCAAAATATCCACCATCGCAGGAGTATAATTTTTAAAATAGGAATTAAGCTCTTTTGCATTTGTGATCATCCAGATTTCACGCTCCCGGTCAGATTGGCCCCCATGATCTTTTCCATCTTCAGCTTTTCGGCCATGATCGGTAGTAATAAGAATTAGCCATTCCTCTCCGAATTTTTCTTCTCGGTAGCGAATGGACTCATAGATTCGACCCACCTGCCGATCTGCCAATGCTACAGCTTCTGCTAATTCTGGACTGTCTCCATAGCGATGCCCCATATCGTCGGTATATTCCAAATAGACCCAAGAAAGGTCTGGGGCGATGGTTTTAAGTTGAAAAGCTGCTTCGTAGGATACCAGATTATCAATTTTTTGAATGTATTTCTTCTGCGAATCATGTGGATAAGTCAAGGTGTCTTTTTCAAATCCATCAAATGAATAGTCCATTTTTAAAAAATCTGTTTCTTGAAGCCCTTCTCCAATCAGCTTGGTTCGATTATCCTCCCAGGTGGAATAAATCCCAAGTTTAGCATTGGAATTAGCATCTCTGAAAAATCGGAAAATCGTCCAATAATTATAGTTAGGAGCCTTTATCTCATTTCCCCAAACGTTGTGTTTATTCGCCCAGGTGCCAGTTAACAAGGAATTATATCCTACCGCAGAAATGGTTGGTGTCTCGGAATAGCTTCCTGCTTTCCCTCCCGTGTATGCTTTCGTGTAGCCTCCTAATTTGGCAATTTCATCGAGGTTTGGAGTCGGAGTATTTTCCAAAACATCCGCAGGAATCCCATCCAAAATAATGAAAACCACTTTCTTTTGAGAATAAACTGGATTTGAAAAACCCATCAAACTTGCCATTAAGCAAAGAATCAAAATCGATTTAGATGACATATTTACAATTAGAGATCTAAGCTTCAATTAGCTGTTTTTTTGTATCTTTTTCAACCTAATACCACTACTATGAAAAATCAATCACGCTATGCGACTTTCATTATCGGATTATTACTTTGGAGTATACCTCTTTTTGCTCAGGAGAAAATCTTGGATGATGCCTTTTTACGCGCTAGTCAGGAAGGCTTTTCAGGAGTGGTTTTGGTAGCTGAAGATGGGAAAATCCTATTCGAAAAAGCGGTGGGATATCGAAGTTTTGAGGATAAAATCCCCCTAAAAACTGATGATATTTTTGAGCTTGCCTCAGTCTCCAAACAATTTACCGCCATGCTCGTGATGATGTGCGAAGAAAAGGGCTTACTTGGCTTTGATGATCCTGCGGATAAGTATTTGGAGATACCTTATCGGGAAATCACCATCCGAAATCTCCTGACGCATACAAGTGGCTTGCCAGACTACCAAGACATCATGGATAAGCACTGGGATAAAAGCAAAGTTGCAGGCAACCCTGAAATCCTGACTTACTTGAGAAAGTATGAGCCGCCAATGCTGTTTTCGCCAGGGGAAAAATATGAGTACAGTAATACGGGCTATGTATTGCTGGCAAGTATTGTGGAAAAAGCGACAGGAAAAGATTTTGTAGCACTGGCCAAAGAATGGATTTTCCAACCGCTGGGAATGAAAAGCACAGCGATCCGCTCCCCTGAAGAAAAATCCAAAGTAAATAACTTTGCCGCTGGGCATCTTCTGGATGAAGCCGGCAACTATGTCAATGCAAACAAATTTCACTCCTCGGATTATACCGTTTGGCTAGGAAATAGAAAAGGACCTGGAAGAGTCAGCAGCACGGCGGTAGATTTATTAAAATGGGATCAAGCTCTCTACACCGAGAAACTTGTAAGTCAAAAAACAATCGAAGAAGCTTTTACAGCTTTTCGACTTAATGATGGTATCAGAAGTTACTATGGTTTTGGTTGGGAATTGGAACCTAAAAGCCCATTCGGAAAGATGGTTTCACACACTGGCGACAATCCCGGCTATAAGACAATCATTGTACGCTACATTGAAGAAAATAAAACCATTATCATCCTGAATAACAATGCTCACAAGGATATTATCAAGCTGGTAGAGGCAGCAACTCTTTCTTTATACAAATGGTAATCAATTCAATTGTATAAAATATTTTTAATCGCCTAATGCAGGCATATGAAAGCGTTCTAATGCGGATTTTGAATGTTCCTTTTTGAAAATGGCTTCCATTTTTGAAATAAGATCTGGATTGGTAGCAGCCAGATTTAGTTGTTCTTGGGGATCATTTTCTAAATCATACAACTCGATTTCAAGCGAATTCTCAGCTATAATATTTTGTCGAATAGCTTTCCACTTTCCCATTCGGATCGCTTGCTGTCCCCCATATTCCGGATACTCCCAGAAAATATATTCATGTGGCTTCTGAGCCTTTCCATAAATCGCTGCCATGAAACTTTCCCCATCCGTATCCGCTGGAATAGGAATCCCAACTAAGTCACATATCGTAGGTAGCCAATCGTAAAAGATGGAGATATGATTGCTTGACGAGCCTGCCTCTACTTTGCCTGGCCAATTCACCAACATTGGAACCCGAATTCCACCTTCATAGACAAAGCCTTTGGTTCGGCCGTATCCATTTGTAAAGGGTTTTGAACTTTCAAAAAAATCAAAATCCACCCCGCCGGTATAGGTAGATCCATTATCTGAAGTGATTATAATGATCGTGTTTTCTGCAAGATCCAAATCATCTAATTTCTGCTTGATCTCACCAACTTGTTGATCAAGCTTTGCGATCATTGCAGCATATGCAGCTCTTGGTTTTTGATTGGGAAAATATCCTTGAGAACCATCATAAGGAGTTTCATCGCCCAAAGCTTTCACATATTCAGCGCGGTCTTTAGCAGGAATTTGCAATGGAACATGCGGCAGCGGGGAAGCATAATACAGAAAGAATGGTTTGTCCTGATTTGACTCTATAAATGCTAGGGCTTTTTCGTGCATCAGATCAGGGGCATAATCCTGCTGCTCATAACGAGAATAACTCTTTGCATCATTTGGATCGGCAAGCGAATCAAGTAAAGTTCGAGGAACCACTATTTCATTATTCAGCATAATTTTCGCCTCATTTTCCCAAAGATGTGGGGGATAAAGATTATGGGCTTGTCGCTGGCAGTTGTATCCATAAAAATAATCAAAGCCAAGATTTGTAGGAATACCTTCACTTAAAGGCGCACCCAATCCCCATTTACCCACAATTCCGGTTTTGTAACCTGCACCCTGAAGCAATTTTGCCAAAGTTTGAGTATCCGCAGGAAGTGGTCGCTGGCCTTCCAGATTTGGATCTTCAGCTGCTTTTGCATAATCCCAAACTTCACCCCGCTCGCGCCATTCGTCATTGCCTCGGATGTAAGCATGACCGCCATGCTTTCCCGTCAAAAGCATACAACGAGCAGGTGCGCAAACTGGAGCAGCAGTATAATGATTGGTGAAGATTTTTCCAGAGGCCGCTAGCGCATCAATATTTGGAGTTTTAATCTTTTCTTGTCCTTGATAACCAACTTCTCCGTAGCCTAAATCATCAGCGAGGATAAACACGATATTTGGCTTGATTGCCTGATTTACTTCTTTTTCACTACAAGAAATCAAAGTTATCCACAGGATTGAAAAAAGAAGGACTGATCTCATCCGATTAAATTTTAGTGTGAATCTTAACTGCCGAAATTGCTTTTTGTAGCCGCTCTTCACGAGAACCAGAAATAATTTCAAAAGGAAACCCGCTTGATTTGGCTAATTCAAGATACTTTTTGAAAAAGTAAAGTCGCATTTCAGGTTCGGGATGCTCACGCAAAGGGTCCGGCTCCCAATCCAAATCAATATCGGTCAACAAGATCAAATCATAGACACGAGTTTCGATCTCCTCCAAAATCCAGGAATCAGTTTTTCCGAAGCGATGAGCTGACCAAATGTGGATAACTCTTAGATCGGTATCGCAAAAGAGAATGTCTTTAGCTAGCTTTTCTCCTTTTTCCTCCACTTGCAATTGGCCTTTAGCCATTGTGGATAAGTCATCAAAGTCATAGTCTCGAGTCAAATTTTCAAGATATTCACGAGAATATTCCGGAACCCAAGGTTCTTCAAAATGATTGGCCAAGTCTTTAGCGAGTGTACTTTTACCAGTTGACTCGGGGCCTAAGATTAAGACTTTTTTAAGATTCATAGTTTTTGGCGGATTTGATCCAAGCTATCAAACCTAAGGTAGCCAGAATGGTGAAAAACAGAAATTGAAATGAAGTGAGAATTAATCCTTTATGAAAATACAACGGAACAGAAACCAAATCAGTAATGATCCAAGCTATCCAGTTTTCTACCTTCTTTTTGGCCATAAGCCACATCCCTACGAAAGCAGATGCAGTAGTAAAAGAATCCCAATAGGGAAGATCTGAATCTGTAAACTGAGAAAGCACGAGATATAAAACCAAATAAGACACTAAAAATATTCCAATAGAAATTGCCCATCCTGAGGGTTTCAGCCAAGTTACCGGCAATACTTTTTCTCCTTCTTTAGGGTGGGTCCAAACATACCAACCAAAAATCGACATGCTGAAATAATAGGCATTGATCCCCATATCGGCATACAACTTATACTGAAGGCAAATCCAAACGTAAATCAAGGTGGAGACTATCCCTGTAGGGTAAACCCAAATATGCTCCCGCATAGAATAAAAAACTGAAGCAATCCCAAAAACCACAGCCACAGCCTCAAGCCAAGTCATTTGCTGGAGTCCTTCTGTAAAACCATCTATCAAAAACTGGAAATCCATTTCCGAAATAAAGAAATAATACTTGAATAGCCTCAAATAAAAAAAGCGAGATCAAATCTCGCTTTTTCAAATCACTTAAAATACTTATTGGGTCACTGTGTATTAGAATCCGCTTTGATCGCAAAACTGGAAGGAATTGCCCCAGAAGGTGTCTTCGTTACATACACAGCAAATAAGGAATTACTGGCACATGTCCCTTTATTTGGAATCTCTGGAAGTGGAGCAGCAGCTTCAATTCCACCAAGAATATATCCAGCCAGAACTTTTTCTCCTGCCGCCAAACCACTCAACTTTAAAACACCATTTGCGGTAGCTTTTCCATTGCTGATTAAAGCTCTATTTCCTATAAATGTGATGCTCGTACCTAATAATCTATTGCCTTGGATAGGCTTGGCATTAATGTATTCAGAATATACCCCATCTGCCCCCTCTATAAAAGTACTAATATCCGCTACAAATGGAATCCCATCATTTCTTCCTTGAGCTGTTGCCATATTATAAATTGACTTTTGCACGGAATCTTGAGAGTAATAATAAAGACCAATTCCACCGAACATAGTGCTGTAAATCGATTTATTAGAAGATTCATCATCGTAGATGGAGATTACAGGACACTCGTATTGGCTAAATTTCTGGTGAACATCTTTCTTGACAACCGGATTTTGTGGTCCTGTGATGTAAATAGGATAATCATATCCACCAATAATTCCCGGAGGAAAAACTCCTCCTAGTGCAGTAATTCGCTCCATTCCAGTCGTAGGATCAACATCTTCGATAATGTTCCCATCTCTACGATGGAAAGGTCGATCCGGATCTGAGCTCGTGGTGGCACCATAGCTCAAGATATCCAAAGAACCAGGTTTTAATGTAAACACTCTGATTTCCTCGGTATATTCCTGAGTAAAATCCGTACCTCCAAACGCTCGATATTGCCCATCAAATCGCTGCCCAAAGACAAGGTAAAATCTGCCATTTAGCTTAGCCAACTCTCCTCCGGTCACTGCAAATCGGTCATCCTTCCCATACTCCATCAACGCTTCAATCTCACTTGCGGAGGCACCATTCTTGATCGCTTGAGTCAAGGGCTCAACTTTGAATCGGATGATGCTCCCGAAGGTTTTCATATCCGAACCATCCGCCTTCCAGCCATAACCACCCACTACATACATTTCATCTGTTTCCAGATCATGATAACCTTGCAAATTATTGGATTGTAACTGCTCAGAAAGCTCATCCTTCAATCCATTCACGTCAAAACTCCAAAAATCCCCAGAAGCTGGGTCCAAAATATAAAGGAAGTTATTTGCGCTGTCGGGGATGAAATTTTTCTCTGGTGCAGGCATAAATGTATGTAAACCTTGCCTTCTTCCTCCGACTACAAGGATTTCTCCAGCTTTATTGACTGCGCTTGTGTAAGACTGTAAGCCAGGTAATGCAGGCTTATTGATAAAACTCTGCTCTTCGAACTCAATGGTGTAAGGCAATACATTCGGCTGAATATTTGGATCAGTTACAGGCTCTTGCATAAACATTTGTACTGAATCATCAGCAGATTCGGAACTTCCAGATCCATCACATGATGCTAGTGCAAGACAAGCTCCTCCAAATAATAGAAAGTACTTTAATAATGGATTTTTCATGATGCTTGAGGGTTAGGTCCAGTGGCAGTACCGTCGTGAAGATTTTTAATGTAGTGCAAAACCGTCATGGTTTTTTCTGGAGACATATCCCTCGTAACAGGCATATACCGGGTATCATTGAAATCTCTGCTCAGAAAAAACCCAATCGCTCCATAATTAATCCCCAGTGGCCCTGCCTCACTCGTGCCGTACATATGATCCCAAGGCGGATTTTTTGCAAAAACTTCGAAGGACTTGAAATCAATTAAGTTGATCTTTTCCGTCATACCTGGAAACAACTTAACATATCCCGCAAAAATCTCCTGAATCTCTGG
This sequence comes from Algoriphagus sp., assembly GCF_029254265.1. Lineage (GTDB taxonomy): Bacteria > Bacteroidota > Bacteroidia > Cytophagales > Cyclobacteriaceae > Algoriphagus. Next base: position 56,831 of record NZ_JAQWXX010000025.1, read on the forward strand.
CCAACTTGGATTCTCGTTTATGGTATAATTTGACCAAACTAAGCAAGAAATCATCGCGCTTTGAGAGACACTCACAGGGGCTGTTCCATCTGAATCATAAAGATTAATGAAATATAGCTGACCGTCCAACTGTGGTGTACGATACCCAGGATCCTTTAACACCACAATTGTGACTGTGGCAAAACCATTTGAATCAGTTGCTGAAACAGAAGCTTCTATGGCTCCAAAAGCTTGAGGAGTATTTCCAGGGTTAGAGGGGGGAACTGTCGCCCCCGGGGTATTTCCATGGACGCTTACAATATCTACTTTGAGTTGCTTACCAACTAAGGGTTTAGACATTTTGCTGACATATACCTTGGTAGTTGCAATATTTCCCGGCTTTCCTGTAAGTCGAATCGGTCTAACTTCTACTTCAATATTCGTTTGTGAAATGTCTTCTTTGAATATTTCAACCGGTCCGATATCAGTCCTTGACATTTCCAGGCTTAGTGCTGATGAGCCAAGGATATTAATCTGGTCATCGGTCAGAGGAATCTGCACAATATGTGAGTAGGAATTAAAACAGAACTCTGAATAATCCACATTCCCCAGAGAGATTGGAGCGTCACTGGCTGGCTTAATCCAAGCTGTCAAATCTCCAAGTTGTACGGGAGGACCACCGGCTGTCTGTCTACAAATCCCGTTAGCCAAGTCAATAATTAGGAGCTTTCTTTCCTGATCCACAGTAAAAGGACAGGTATTAAACATTGGCCAATTCCAAGGGTCGCTTTTATCCTGAGCTCTTCCGCTAAGCATTCTTACCCCAGGACTATAAAGCGGTTCATTGGCATAAACTGGTCCTAATGAACCTGTGATTCTACCAGTTTGATAATTTTTATCCTCAGGTACATTTCTATATCCATCCACTACAAATCTGATGGAAATTAGAAAATTCCCATTTTCTTCTAAGGTTTTGCTTTTCAATTCTGCTAAAACCGAAGAAACATCATCGCTTGGCCAAGTGGCAACTGGTACCCTAATAATGGATTGATAAACTCCTGAGGCATTCATGTCTCCACCAAAACTATCCATTTGATAGTCGGAATCTTCCCAACTTCTTGTAGCCAAAACAGCTACCCACCACAATTGATTGAGCACAGCGGGGTCAATCAATCCGGTCAAGCTTACTCCTTCAGAAATAGGAATGCTTACTTGCATACCATAAATAGTAGGCACTCCCTGTTGATAAACGTCTATATCTGCAATTTTTGCAGCTGAAGGCTTATCGGTGGTGATAAAAGGCTGTCCTACAATAGGATCTTGCACCTCTCCATCTTTTCCAATAGCAGAAACCACACTGCATTCCTGAAGCTGAAATCGATGTAGACCTTTGGGGTTCTGCCAAGGTGAAGGAATGGTATTACTTACTTCGTAATGGGTAGGATCATTGTTTACTGTAGATGGATCGGTAAAAAAACGTCCGTAAAAATTAATCCTCGGATAGGATAAATAACTCATTTTAAATAGGTTTAAAGTGAATAAAATAATTATAAATAAAAACCACTATTTTAGGTAGTGGATTAAATTTCTGAATCTATAAAGTACATCTCTACAAAACCTTTATTCTTGACTTTAATCTTGCCTCGTGAGGTGCACATAAACCTATCTTTGATTAACTCATAGGTTTGTCCACTAATATTGATTTTGCCTGGTTCGCCGGCTGTCTCCATTCTGGATGCAACATTGACAGTATCTCCCCAGATGTCATATGCAAACTTTTTAATACCTACAATTCCCGCTATGACTGGTCCTGTATGAATTCCTATCCGCATACTGATAGCAGGTTTTCCCTCGGAAGTTGTTGATTTCATGTGTTCTCGTATGAACTCATTGATCTCAAAGGCTGCTAAAACCATATTTGCAGCATCAAATTCTTTAGTCAAATTCAAGCCTCCCGCACACAAATAGCTATCGCCCACTGTTTTTATTTTTTCGATTCCATATTTCTCAACGATACGATCAAACTCACAGTAGAAATAATTCAATTCGGAAACCAGCTCCTCTGCGGACAGAATCTCACATAATCCTGAAAAATTTACAATGTCAGTAAACATTACACTGACATCTTTAAAATGACGGGCTTTTGAAATCCCGTTATTTTTAAGTTCACTGGCTATCTCAGGAGGCAGAATATTTAAGATTAATTGCTCGGACTTTTCTTTTTCCTCATTCAACTGCCTCGTCCTAAGCCTAATCTTTTCCTCCATATTTTGATACAAAAGCGCATTTTCTAAGGAAATCGCCATTTGGCTTGAAAGTATATTTATCAAGTTTAAACGCTCAATCGTGAATGCTCCTTCAATCAAATTATTTTCCAGATAAATGATCCCGGTTACCTCGCTTTGTTTCATCAAAGGCACAACCATAATGGATTTCATTTTCTGACTGAGGATATATGGATCTTTTCCAAATCCGGCATCTTGGAAAGCATTTTCCAAAATCACACTTTCCTTGTTTTTTGCTGAAAAGAGGATTACCTCTTTTGCAATGGCATCAAAGCTCTTGAGTGGCAGGTTTTCAAATAGATTTGGTTCAAGATTTTTGGTACATGATTCTGACTGAACCAAAAATTCATTATCGCTTTTCAACAAGAGAACCATTCGCTGAGCCCCGGCATTTTCGATGATTATTTTCATCAAAGTTGTGAGCAGGTCCTTTAGCTTGATCTCCTTGGAAATTGCTTCGGATGATTTCATTACTGATTTCAAATCCAAATCTTGATTTGAGAACTTTTGAGATCCTTTCTTATCCTCCGCTCTTTCTACAAACCTGAATTCCATTTGAGAAAAATTGCTAGAACTACTCTTCGATACCAATAGCTCCACAATACCCTTAGCCCCTAACAAATCATAGAGATAAACTGCATCACTCAAATGAATTGCAGCAATTTTCTTTTTGCCATCATTCAAGTGCAACTCGAATAGCCGTCGATTGACAAGTGCTTGTACTTGGAGATATTCATATTTCTCCGCCGCGTCCAAAGCTGAATAATATTCTGATTGTGCCTTTTCAAAATCGCCTGAAACCAAGGCTAACTCCGCAGAAAGAAGACGGTATTTATGCTCGAAATTAGATGGACTGTTTTGGCTGTATTTTTTAAATTTCTTAGCAATACTTGAAAGTTCTCTTTTCCATTTCAATTTCTCTATCCGGCCGGAATTTGGAATCAAAGCGGCCAAAATCATTCCCTTGTAGAAATAATGCTCCGCAGTATGAAGCATCCCCGGAGAATCTTTTAGATAAATATCCGAGGTAATAGAAACCTCATAAGCTTGATCAAATTCTTCCCAGAGATAGAGGGACTGCATTTTATTGATGTAATAGAAATGAGCAAAATGCCTTGAATTAAAACTATCCAGCTTTTTTACATACTCATTTTCATCAAATCCTTCGTCAGAAAAGGAATCTGATGAATTGGTTTTACCCTGAAGGTTTTTAATAGATTGAGTTACTGCACTCATAGTCAGCACTGCTTCTTCAATATGGAACCTTCGCAAAAAGTCTAAATGGGAATTGCTGGATTCTAGAATCTCTTCAAACTGAACGCCCCTCATGAAATAACTCTGAACTATCGCGCAGCTGGCACAACTTGCATGAAAAAGATCACCAACTTCCAATCCTGACTCATAAGCATTCAACCAATATTCTTCCATCTCCTTAGCTGGCTGTTTCCAAGGAATAGCAAAATATCCGGTCACAAAATTTGCTTCAGCCCTAGCACCGTGATTTTGGTACTTTTCAAGCAAGCCTAAAGTGAGTTGTCCAATTTTGTAACCTGTCGTTCGAAAACCAAGAATTCCACTGTGAAAAACAGGTCCAAAACCGAGAAATCCGATAAATCCACCGTCTGTATTCCCATGCTTAAGGCATAAGTTAACCATGATGGCGCAAACCAAAACACAAAGCTCTGGCTTGATTTGAAAAGCCGATTGACCTGCCGCAGCCATTAAAAGAATCGCTGTTTTGAGCTTTTCATCTGTCATTTCGGGAAGATCAATCAATTCTCCAACATCCCTTTTGCCCATCATGGCTTTATATTTCAAAAACTCAAAAGCCAAACTTGGAGGAGAAAAACTTGCCGGAATATTAACTCCCAATTCCGAGGTTACTTCCCTACAAGCCTTATACGCTGCTTCAAAATCTCTAATGTTATTATAGTACTGTATTTTTCGGATGGTAACTTTTGCTTTATCAATTACATCTTCTGTGTTTTTTAGAGCCTCGTCAAAAAAGTGAACTACTTTGCTATTATTTCCAGCAAGGTGCTCCAGTTCAGCTCGTTGTAAATTCAAATTTCGATGGGTCTCTTTTGAGACAACCAACTTTTTTTCCTGTACCAATTCCATAGCATTCCTGATATAGATCAGTCCAGATTCATAGGCGTTTGCATGCTTAGCCCGAATACTCGCAGAGATGTTCAGCTCTATTAGTTTTTGCAGAAGGTTTTCATTATCAATTAACCTTTGAGCAAAATTTAAATGGTCTGTCAGAATATAGATTGAGTCAGAATGCTCAATATTGGAAAGCTTTGAGATAATACTTTTGCCAATTTCCAATCGAATCTTTTGCTTCTCAATTTCAGAAAGCAAACCCAAGGCTGCCTGTTGGATTTTATCATGTTGAAAGCCATAATCGTCATCACCCGAGCGTTCTTTTGTATTAAGGTTCTCGATGATACAAAGCTTTTCAGAGAGCTTTAGCTGCATATCTAGCTCCCCCTCACTTATTTCCACCAAGCCACTTAAAATTTCTATAGAAAATGTATTTCCAATACAGGAGGCGTATTTCAAAGTAGTCTGAACTTCTTCAGGAAGTCTGAAAAAAAGCTCCGACATCAGGTCTATGACATTGTCACTGATACTGACACGATGGGCTTTCTCTGCACTATAAGTCCAATGAAGTGTGTTTTGGGAAAGATGTATTACCCCACTTTCATAAAGCGTAAGAAGACATTGCCTGATGAAAAATGGATTCCCCAGCGTTTTTCTAAAAACGATTTTTGCCAATTCTTCTCCACTTTTCTTGGGGATCGAAAGGGAGTCAGCAATGATTTCTTCTACAGAATCCTGATCCAAAGGGGCTAAAGCAAAAAGAGTACTTCCCACTCCCTGAGATTGTAACCTGTCCAACATCATCATCAAAGGATGAGATGGGGAAACCTCATTTTCCCGATATGCACAAATGATCAGCAAATGCTTCAAACTTGAATCCAGAAGCGTATTCTCCAGCCATCTTCTGGTCGTAGTATCTAACCATTGCAGATCATCCAAGAAAATACACAACGGATAATCTTCGCTTGCAAAAGATCGAATAAAACTGTTGAATACCTGATCAAACCGGTTTTTAGACTCATTCATGGGAAGAGTCGGTACTTCAGGTTGAGGTCCGATCAGCAGTTCTAAATCGGGCATTATATCAATAATCAATTGCCCGGAATGCCCAACAGCTTTCAAAATGGAGTTTTTCCAATATTCCTTCTGCTCTTCACTTCGAATAAGAACCTGATTAATCAAATCATTCAACGCAAGCAATAAAGAGCTTAAAGGAGGGTTCTTTTTATATTGTTCAAACTTCCCTGAAATGAAAAATCCTCCTCCTAAATCAATGTATTTCTGAAATTCCCGGACAAAACTAGATTTACCAACTCCGGAATAACCGCTAACTAGCGCGAGTTCAGCTCGCTCATTTTTTATCCTTTGAAAAAGCTCATTCATCTGACCTATCTCCTCATCTCTACCATAGATTTTTGAGGAAATCTGAAATTGATCTAAGCGATCCTGAGTACCTAAGGTAAAATCGTTGATCTCATTGATATCCAGAAGTCGATCCAAACACTGCTGTAAGTCATTCAGCAATCCTGAACAACTTTGATATCTTTCAGAAGTGTTTTTCTTCAAAAGTTTTAAGACAATTTTGCTGACAATCTCTGGAATTTGATCCCGGAACTTATTTGGTGAATCCGGGACTAATGCCAAGTGAGCATGCATTAACTCCATCGGATCAGAAAAATGAAACATAGTTCTACCCGTGAGCATTTCATACAAAACGGCCCCTATCGAATACAAGTCGGTTCGATGATCTATCGGCCTGTTCATCCGGCCCGTTTGCTCTGGAGAAATGTAATGAAGACCTAGTTCCAGTGCCTCACTTACATTTGAATAATTTAAATCCCTACCCCGCTCTATCGCATAATCAAAACCCCAAACCTTGACCCCTCCAGTCTTATCCACAATAATATTTGAAGGGTTGATATTTTTATGAATGATGTTTTTACTGTGGAGATAGTTCACTGCTTTAGTGATCTCCATCGCAATCTTCAAGAAGATAATTAAGTCAAGCTTTCCCCTTTTTAAATAATCAGATAGAGGCTCCCCTGAAATATCCTCATTGACCAGAATGGGCAAGTTTTCAAGATTTTCTAACCCTATAGGTTGAACAATATTTGGATGGGAAAGCTTAGATAATATGGAATATTCCTGCTTTAAATGGTTTAAATCACGGAATGTAGGATATGCCGATCTAAAAGTCTGAATAGTAACCGCTTTCGAATCTTCGATGCGATTAGCTTTATAGACTATATATCTTGAGTTCTCCCGAACTTTATCCAGTATGTTAAATCTTAAATCAGGCATTTAAAAAAGTTGAAAGTCAACCAATTGAAATTAAGTTTAAAGCTAAACAATATTTGCGATGAGTTTTTGTGAGAGAATCAACTTTTCAAAGTACAAAGAAAATTAATTTTAATTAAATCAATTACTCAAATAATCATGCAGATTAAGGAATAATGATGTTTAACATATAAGTTGATTTCTCCTATCTCACCAGAAACTCACCAATTCCCAAGACAGAATCTACTTTGCCTTTGTATCTTTGCCAGCTATGACCTTGAGTACCAAATCCGAAAAAATCGACATCGATTCCCTCGATCCCAAAAAATTCATTATCATCAAAAATGCTCGGGTGAACAACCTCAAAAGTTTGAGTGTTGCCATTCCCCGAAACAAATTTGTAGTGGTCACGGGTCTATCGGGTTCGGGTAAATCGTCCTTGGCATTCGATACACTTTTTGCCGAAGGCCAGCGGATGTATGTGGAAAGCTTAAGCTCCTATGCCCGCCAATTCCTCGGAAGAATGGAAAAACCGGATGTGGAATACATTAAAGGTGTAGCACCGGCAATCGCTATTCAGCAAAAGGTCAATACCAAAAACCCAAGATCAACAGTTGGAACGACGGCTGAGATCTACGACTATTTAAAATTACTTTTCTCTCGTGTCGGCAAGACTTTTTCGCCCATTTCTGGTAAAGAGGTAAAACATCATACAGTCACAGATATCGTCAATTATATTCAAGATTTCCCAGAAGGGTCCAAAGTGATGATTTCTTGTCCATTGCAAATGGACCGCGGGCGTAAAATCGAACAGGAATTGGAATTGCTTTTGCAAAAAGGCTATACCCGGATTTTGATTGACGGGGAAGTTTATTTTGTGGAAGACCTGATCGGAGAAAAGAAAGTACCTAAAGGCAAATATGAAATCCTGATCGATCGGGCAAGTGTAAAAAAAGACGATGAGGATAATCAATTCAGAATTGCTGATTCTGTTCAGACGGCACTTTTTGAAGGTCATGGAGATGTGAAAATCACTGTTCCTGATCAGGAAACAAAGACTTTTTCGGACCGATTCGAATTGGATGGAATGAGCTTCGAGCTTCCTTCTGTCAATTTCTTTTCCTTCAACAATCCCTTCGGTGCCTGCAAAACCTGCGAAGGATTCGGCAATGTACTCGGTATCGATCCTGACCTTGTGATTCCGGATAAAGATCTGTCAGTTTATGAGGGAGCCTTGGCACCTTGGCGAGGGGAATCTTCCAAATCTTGGTTGGATCCGCTTCTGAAAAAAGGAATCGAATTCGATTTCCCAATTCATAGAGCATACAGCGAGCTAAGTGAAAAAGAGCAAGCCTTACTCTGGACTGGAAATAAATACTTCAAAGGCTTGAATGCCTTTTTCGAAGACCTGGAAACCAAAACTTACAAGATTCAATATCGTGTGATGCTCTCTCGATTCAGGGGAAGAACGACTTGTCCTGACTGTCGAGGAACACGCTTGCGCAAAGATGCCTCCTATGTGAAAGTTGGAGGGAAATCCATTCAGGATATTGTTTTGATGCCGATTGACGAGGCATTACCATTTTTCGAGCAGATTGAACTTGCCCCCCACCAAGCCAAAATCGCCAACCGACTACTCAAAGAAATTGTCAGTCGATTGGAATTTATGGATCAGGTGGGTTTGGGGTATTTGACTTTGAACAGATTGACCTCTTCCCTTTCCGGGGGAGAATTTCAGCGAATCAAGCTGGTGACATCCCTAGGTTCAGCGCTGGTTGGTTCTATGTATATCCTTGACGAACCAAGCATCGGACTTCATCCTAGAGATACAGACCGATTAGTGGGTGTGCTCAAATCACTTCGGGACATGGGAAACACCGTGATAGTGGTGGAGCATGAGGAGAAAGTCATGAAAGCTGCCGATCAAATCATCGACATCGGTCCAGACGCTGGAGTGAATGGAGGCGAATTACTTTTCCAAGGGACTATCGAAGAATTGATGACTTCAGCGCAGACGTACACTGCCAAATACCTTCGGGGTGAGGAACAGATTTTCAAAAAAGAAGGCAACCGAAAGTGGAAAGATAGCATTATCGTCAAAGGTGCTCGGGAAAACAACCTGAAAAATCTGACGGTCAAATTTCCGCTGAATGTACTCACTACCGTCACGGGAGTTTCTGGTTCGGGGAAATCTACGCTTATAAAGAAAGTGCTTTATCCTGCCTTGGGAAAAATGCTCGGGACGGTCATCGACGAAAGCGGCAAGTACGATCGAATAGAGGGCGACTACAAGCAGATCACTCAGGTTGAATTTGTAGATCAGAACCCAATCGGCAAGTCTTCCCGATCCAATCCGGTTACTTATGTAAAAGCTTACGATGCGATTCGAGCGCTCTTTTCTGAGCAGCCCGTATCCAAGCAGCGAGGCTATAAACCCGCTTTTTTCTCATTCAACGTAGATGGCGGTCGCTGCGAAAACTGCTCCGGTGAGGGAATTACAACTGTGGAGATGCAGTTTATGGCCGACATTCATTTGACTTGTGAGGCCTGTAAAGGAAAGCGATTTAAAAATGAAATTTTGGATGTCAAGTACAGGGACAAAGATATCTCTGAAGTCCTTCATATGACTATAGATGAAGCTTTAGAGTTTTTCAAAGGCAAAACCCAAATCATCAACAAACTCCAACCGCTTCAGGAAGTCGGACTCGGCTATATCGGGATGGGACAGAGTTCCAATACACTATCCGGAGGTGAGGCTCAGCGGGTGAAACTGGCTTCTTTCCTTGGAAAAGGTGGGACAAAAGCTGGAGATCATATCCTATTTATCTTTGATGAACCAACGACTGGACTTCACTTCCACGACATCAAAAAACTCCTCCACTCCATCAATGCCTTGATTGATCAAGGGCATTCGGTCATCATCATTGAGCATAATACTGAAGTGATCAAGTCCTCGGATTGGGTAATCGACTTGGGCCCTGAAGGTGGAAACAAAGGTGGAAATCTGACTTTTGCAGGTACGCCTGAAGATATGATGAAGGAAGAAGGAAATTATACTGCGAAGTATTTGAGGGAGGCTTTTGTATAAGGATTCCTGCGAAGACTCTACATCATTGCGAGCAAAGCGAAGCAATCTTTTGCGTAATTCCTCAATCTAGCGCAAGTCTTCTGACTTGTGCTTATCATGTTAAAGTCTTCAGTTTATATAAGTCCAAGTCTGGAAACTCATATCTTTAAATTGAATGAAAAAAACTTTATCATTATTCACCTAGGATCAAAACCTTCCCATTCTAAGACAACCTCTTTTTTTATGATTGATTTCCAATAGGTTAAAAAATCACCTGCTTTTTTATTTTAAAAAAACTTGACAATTAGGTCTGTTTTTTTTCTTAGCGTAGAATTAAGTTTCAGGCCTAAACTTTTTCTTTAAATCAATTTTAAAATTAAAACAGAAGCAAAATGAAATTTAAATGGTTAAAAAAGACTAGAATTCTGATGTTATCAGCAGTGCTACTGATGACCTTTGGACTTCCATTAAATATCTCTTTTGAAAGCCCTTTTTTGGAAGTTGGTTCAAACTTATTTTTACCAACAACAATGGCGCAAAGTATAGGAGATATTGACTTACCTGAGATCCCCGATTCCAATACCTTGAAGTGTCGATGTAGAAATGATGATGATGGAAATAAGATTTGTGGATCTGGCAATCACTTTTCACTTAGGCCAAAATGCGCAGAATTTCCATCTGGACAGGGTATTTGAGGTGTTTATTCTATTAATTGTTAAAATCATGAGCCCCGACTATCGTTCCATATTCAATTTAAAGATTGTGAAGCAGTTCCTGATCGGGGCTTTTTTTCCCATTTTTTTGCTTTCATGTCTTTCTCCCGAAAAGGTGGAGTTTGGAGGAGAAGAAATCCCTTATTATAGGATTTCTGGTACAAGCGACTTGTCCTTAGAAATTGATTCCTTGGAGAATAGGGATGTAATTTTTTCCGGGAGTGGGATTTGGAAGATTTTCAATGATCAAATCATCCTAGCGGATAAGCGTACCGGTGTTATTCATGTTTTTTCAGACGATTTAAGTTTGATGGATACCCGTGTAGGAATTGGTGATGGCCCAAATCAAATAAACGGAGGGATTATTGCCATGGCTTCTGGAAATGATGGGCTATTTCTTTTAGGTGGAAGTTATGATTACTACTTGATGGATAAGGATTGGACTATTTCCAAGAGAGGCACATTGGATTTTTACCATGAAGAGACCTCTTACGATGAATTGTTGAAGAACCCAAAGCCAGAATATGGCGGCATTTATGAACTTCATTATGAGTATCAGGAGCCTAAGTGGCATCAGGATGGAAATGTTATTCTTCAGATATCTTCTACTCATCCAGAGTATAACTATATTTTGAATCAGGATTATTTTAAAGAAGCAAGAAACTTAGGGACGCTGGATCTAAATACCGGTAAGGTGCAAATCACAGGTAGCTATCCTCCCATTTATTCTGGGAGTGATTTTATCCCCTATTTAATGGGAACTGCTATAGAAACCTTTCAGGATAATTCTTTCATTCAAAGCTTTGAAGCGGACAGTCTCCTTTACAGGTTTTCAGCCGAAGGAATGATCCAATATGCATTTGGTCAAGCTGGCCAAAATATGATTACTGATTATCCTTCGCTTAAGGCTATTGATGTGACCGAATATGATTTGGGCCGAGAAGAGATCAGACCAAAAGTCAACCATTATACCACATTAGACTTTATTGAAGAGCGAGATTTATTGGTTCGGGGCTACACGCAAAACAGTCAAACTTCAGACGGAATTCAACTATATAGAAATGACACCTTAATAATGGATCAAGCTGTTCCCAAAGGGTTTGAATACTTCGGATACAAAGAGCAATATCTGTACGGATCCTATAACAAACAATTTGAAAAAGAGGAGAAAATAGTTATTTATCGAATTAAACTACCCGAATGAATAAGCTTAAATTGGTCATACAAGTTGCTGCAATTTTCACAGTAGCATTTTTTAATTCATTCCGTACGTTTAGTCAGGAGGTCAGTGAGACGAAGCGTGAGTTTTCTTTTAAAGAAAGTAACAAAAAGGGAAAGTCCAGTTCCATCTCATTTCTTCCAATTTTCTCAGAAAATGGGACTGTTTACGGAATCACAGATAGCTTAGGCCACATTTCTCTTGAAGAAGAGACCAGTTATTTTATAAAAAGCTACTTTTTTAAAGACAGTTCATTCGTCCTTAATTCCAAATCCAAATCAACTATTTATCTGGAACGCGAGGAAATCGCTTTGGAGGAAATTGAAATAAAGTCATTTCGTAATCCAGAAGATCACCTCAAGCATCTGAATAAAAACATAACTCCTGCCCTGGAAAAAGAGGCATATCTTTCAAATTTCAGTGGATATTTCGCAGTCAAACAGCGCGAAAAATACATCGATTTTATTCAAGCTACGGGTCTTTCCTTAACATCTAAAAGTCAAAAATGGAAGCCTTATGATTTTGTTCAAGCAGGGTGGGCTGGTGGTGATTCCTATCAATTTTTAGTCCCTTTAGAGCTAAGAAGAAGTCATCACTGGGATTGGTCCATAGGTGATACTATCGCATCAGGTCAGACTTCACAAGCTATGGATCGGTCTGATCAGTACCTTATAAAACCTTTTTATTCAAGAGAATTACTTCAAGCTTTTGAGTATTCCTGGCCCTTATCGACTTCTAATCTCAAGTATTATGACTTTCGATATAGCTTAGAAAATGGAAAAGAAATTATTGTATTTTCTACAAAAGACGGAGAGCGGACTAACCCGAATTCGAACTTGTTTTTAATAGGAGAAGGAAGAATCGTCTTGGATGAAACAGGTGAGGGTCTAGAAAGCATTTCTATCAACTTCTCAAAGTACAACTATATCGCTTTCCCTAAAGATCGAAGGGGCCGCGAGCGACAAATGGGTGGGAGTCTTTCAGCCATTTTTGAAAAATCTAATGACAAAATTTTTGTTCGTGAGGTTCAATTTGAGTCGAAACTCTTCGGGCCAGTTAATATTGGAAACCCCAGGCCATATCGGAAAGGAAGCGAGGTTACAATAATTGAAAAAGTCAATTTTGAGCATTTCCAGTTTGTCAAGTCCCAAGAAGATTTAGAATCGCTTGAACGGGGGATGGAATACATAGGCTTTGAAAGCATGGTCCCTTACGACCAAGAATATTGGAGTTCCAATACTTTGTTAGATCCTGATTTATATAATAAGATAAAGAAATATTTAGGGTCAAAAATTCCACTTAGCGTTCAGTTTAAGGTTAATTCTGGAAAAAGGTTAATTCCTAAAGAGAAAGATTTAGCATCTTACCAGAATTATGTTTCAAAAGTTATCCCTCAACTAGACTCTATTAGTAAGGGTTTATCGAATAAATAACCTCTTGTTGGCCAATTGTTTTAGGTCCTGAGAGTAGAAACAAAGGAAGAAACAAGATCTATTGCTAAGTCTCTAAGCCTTCTTGACCCCGAAAAGACGAATTACGGAAGCCTTCCCTACATGATAAAGTCCTTCGGTTAATTCTGTTTCTGTTTCATAAGCTTCCAAAAAATCAAAGCCTTTAAAATCCTCCTTTAGCTCTTCCAAATCAAAAAGCATTGACTCCTCTTTTGGGCCCCCAACATTCGGATTATCTTTTTGATAATTAAGGTGTTTTTTACTAAAGCACTCCAAAATAAGAATACCTCCCTTTTTTAGATAGGCACTTAATTTTTGATGAAAAATCCTTCTTTTAACTTCAGGGAAATGAGTAAAGGAAAATGCGATCGCGTCAAAATAATCGGCTGGATAATCTGCTTCTTCCAAGTCTTCAACCCGATAGTCAATCACAACTCCATTTATCAAAGCAAGCTTTTCTGCTTTCTTTTTACCTTCTACACTGATATCAAAAGCAAAAACATCCCAACCTAACTTAGCAGCAAAAACAGCATTTCTTCCTTCTCCTTCCGCAGGAAATAAAATCCTTCCAGGAGGCAGATCCAAAAGCTTAGATTTTAAATACTCATTAGGCTCTTTGCCATAAGCAAAGTCTGGTTGACTGTATCGCTGATCCCAAAAATTCATATCAAAATTCTATAAAATGAAAATGGAGAGTCTTTTGACTCTCCATTACTTACAAGTTTATTTAACACATTGACTAACATTGGTCACCGTGCCGCCATTGATGACATTTTGAAAACCATTCTGTTCTAAAATGCTTTTCGCCTGTCCACTTCGATTGCCACTTCTGCAAAAAACAACAATGTTTTTCTTGCCTTTGAATTTCGCCAATTGATTTCCGACTTTGTCTAAAGGAATATTCACTGCTCCTTTGACAGAACCAGAAGCAAATTCACCAGCAGATCTTACATCTACCAAAAATGCTCCTTCTTCAATTGCCTTTTCCAGATTGGAATTGTCTTTTGCTCCAAATAATCCTGAGAAGAATCCCATGTTTTTAGTCGTTTAGTTCGTTACTACTTGGTTGCCTTTTTCTTTCCATTCCTTCATACCTGCGGAATAGTTTTTCACCTGGTCAAAACCATTTCTTCGGAGTAAAGAATAGGCGACAGCTGCCCGATCCCCACTTTGGCAGTGGATCACTACCTGCTTGTCTTTCTTTATCTTATTCAAATTGTCTTCAATCGTACCTACGAAAACATGATCTGCGCCTTTCACATGGCCAGCATTAAATTCCGTAGTGTTTCTTACGTCAACCACCTGTACCTCTTCTTTTTCTGACAAAGCCTTGAACTCTTCAAGATCAATTACATCTGCTTTTTGTAATTCCAAGCCTGGCTCGTTGACATCCGAGATAAAACCGTAGATATTGTCTAAGCCAATCCGCATCAACTTTCTCGTGAGGTCTTCCATCTCGCTTTCCTCAGCTACTAGGATAAATTGTTCCTGGTAATTTAAAATCCAGCCTGCCCAAGTCGAGAAGCTGTTATTTCCTTGGATATTGATACTTCCAGGTAGGAAGCCTTCGGCAAAATCCACCTTGTTTCTGGTATCGATAACCTTCAACCCGTCCTTATGCGCCTTCAGAAATTGCTCTTTGCTCAATTTTGCATGCTTTGGCACCTCAACGAGAAGCGGTCTTTCCACCTTATTTAAGTGCTTCATCATGGCAAAGTATTTTGGTGGTTCTGGCTGGCCATCCAAAAGATAATCTACAAATCCCTTTTCATCAGTTGCAAACTGAAATGCCCAGTTTCTGATTTTTTCATAGCCGACTGTAGAACTTGGAACCGATCCCAAAGCTTTGCCGCAGGCAGAACCTGCACCATGACCTGGCCAAACTTGTATGTAGTCAGAAAGCTCAGAGAAACGCTGAACAGATTCATACATTTGCTTGGCTCCTTTTTCCTGTGTTCCTACAATCCCCGCTGCTTTTTCCAACAAATCGGGTCTGCCTACATCTCCTACGAAAACAAAGTCTCCTGTAAATACCATCACTGGTTGAGAAGTAGCAGGATGATCTGTCAACAAGAAACTAATACTCTCTGGAGTATGTCCAGGGGTATGCAATACTTCAAGTGTCAAGTTTCCTACGGTGATTTTATCCCCATGTAGTAATCCTTCATGATCAAACTCATATTGCCATTCTGCAGGACCTTCATTGGATAGATACATTTTGGCACCTGTCACGGCAGCCAATTCTCTAGAACCACACAGAAAGTCTGCATGAATATGCGTTTCTGCAATATGTGTGATTTTCATATTGTCCCGCTTGGCGATATCCAAATAAACATCTATATCGCGTTGAGCGTCAATTACAATTGCTTCACCTTTGGCTTGACAACCAATAAAATAACTTGCTTGTGCAAGACTTTTGTCGTATACATGTTGAAAATACATTTCTATCTTTTGTTTTAAATTAGGCTACAAATTTCAGGATAAGTTTATTCCTACTCAGGAACTTTTGTCACATTTGGAAAAAGTGACTCCGTTTTATAAACATACAAGGTAACGGAAATCAAAAGCTTTTTTTTAATCGGTGTGAATGCTAAAGCCAAATCCTTTTAAATTCAAGTCGTCAATCTTTACCACCTCCTATGAAAAAACAATTACTACTGACTTTAATCCTTTTTACGACAACAATTTGCAGCTGGGCACAAATCCAAACTCCAGAGCAATTCCTGGGTTACAAGCCCGGCGATCGATTTACTCCACATCACCGCATGGTGGATTACTTTGAGCATGTCGCTGCAAATAATCCTAACGTCAAACTGATTCAATACGGTGAGACTAACGAGAAGCGTCCACTGATCATAGCCATATTCTCTAGCTCAGAAAACATGGCGCGTCTGGAAGAGATCCGTACTGATAACCTTAAACGGGCAGGATTGATGGATGGCAGCCCTGTTCATTCGATTCCGGTCAATTGGATGTCATTTAATGTTCATGGAAATGAGTCTGTAGGAATGGAAGCGGCGATTTCTGCCTTCTATACGCTAGCAAATCCAGCCAATGCCAAATCTCAGGAATGGCTCAAAAACCAGGTCATCATCATGGATCCTGCCATCAATCCTGACGGAAGAGATCGTTATTCAAACTGGTACAATCAGAAAATGAATACTACGCTTCAACCGGATCTTCAGTCCATGGAGCATAGCGAGCCTTGGCCAGGTGGTCGTGCCAACCATTATTTATTCGATTTGAACAGAGATTGGGCTTGGCAAGTGCAAGTGGAATCTCAGGCTAGATTAAAAATGTACCAGCAATGGATGCCGCAGCTTCATCTCGACTTTCATGAGCAGGGAATCAATAATCCTTTTTATATGGCGCCAGCAGCTGAGCCCTTGCATGAGCAGTTGAGTCCATTTCAACATGAGTTTCAGGATATTTTCGGAAAGAATACTGCCAAGTATTTCGACGACATGGGTAGATTTTATTTTACCAAAGAGCGATTTGATTTGCTTTATCCTTCCTATGGGGATTCCTATCCGATGTTTAATGGCGCGATTGGGATGACCATCGAGCAAGGTGGCGGAGGCCAAGCCGGCCGTGGCGGCTTTAATTCTGTAGGTGATACGGTGACTTTGAGCTATAGAATCGAAGGTCATTACACTGCCGCACTTTCTGCAGCTGAAGTTACTAGCCAAAATGCGGAGAAGCTACTTTCGGAATTTACCAAGTTTTATAAAGACAACTCCAGCAGCCCAAAAGGCAAATACAAAAGCTTTGTCATCAAAGGAGAAAGCAATCCAGCTCAGGTAGCCAAATTGCTCGAATTACTCGATAAAAATGGTATTCGTTATGGCAAAGCAGGAACAAAGTCAGGCTTGAAGGGTTATGAGTACCAAAGCGGAAAATCAAATTCATTTTCTACTTCGGATCAAGACATCGTGATCTCGGCCTATCAGCCGAAGTCTGTTTTGGCTCAGGTTTTCTTCGAACCTAATCCTCAACTCAATGATAGCATCACTTATGATATCACGAGTTGGTCCATGCCTTACGCCTATAATGTCGAAGCCTTTGCTTTGGAAACTCGAATGGATCCAGCTGGAGCATATGAAAAGCCAGCTTTCACTACAAATGTGGCTGGCAAAACTCCAGTGGCTTACATCGCAGGATGGCATGGCACTCGGGATGCAGCATTCTTAGCTGCACTTTTGAATCAAGGAATTCGAGTGAAATATCCGGAGTATGCATTCAAGACTGAAGGCAAAAGCTTTCCGGCAGGAACCCTGCTAATCACTAAAGGTGGAAATGAATATGTGGCTGATTTTGACAAGAAAGTAACCGAGACAGCTAATAAATTTGGAATCACTTTAGCCACAACCATGACTGGCTACATGGAAGAAGGCAAGGATTTCGGCTCTCCGAATATCCGTGTGATCCAAGCTCCAAAAGTTGCTCTAGTTGGCGGTCAAGGAACTAATTCACTTGGATTTGGCGAAGTTTGGCACTTTTTTGAAAAAGACCTTAATTATCCACTAAGCACTTTGGAACTAGAAAACATGGGCCGCTATGACCTTAGCAAATACGATGTGATCATCATGCCATCCACACGCGGGGGTGGATTGAGCAAAGCTGCTCAGGATAAGATAGTGGATTGGGTACGTGCAGGTGGAAAAATGATCGCTATTGACAATGCCTTGAATCTTTTTGCAAATAAAGAAGGCTTCGCGCTGAAGACTTTTGATACCGACGAAGAGAAAAAGGAAGCTGAAAAAGTTGAAAAGTCAATTGCCAAAGAAGAACGTTTGGCCCCATATATTGAAGGTGAGCGATTAGCGATTTCAGGTGGAGCAGCAGGTGCGATCTACAAAGTGGATATGGATCAAACGCATCCACTTGGCTACGGTACTGGTGGAAAATTCTACACGCTAAAAAACAATTCCAGCAAATATGCTTACCTGACGGATGGCGTGAATGCAGGAAAAATCATTTCAAATGATTCCTATCGAACTGGCTATATCGGCTACAAAATCAAATCTACCATGGGAGCTTCTTTGGCAATAGGAGCTGAGAATCTCGGTCGTGGCGAGATAGTTTACTTTGTGGATAACCCAATCTTCCGTGGATTCTGGGAGTCTGGCAAATTGATTTTGAGCAACGCCATCTTTATGGTAGGACAATAAAAGGATATAAGATTTTAGATATATGATGTATGATTTACCGGCTGCTGAAAAGTAGCCGGTTTTTTTGTGACTATAAGAAAGCCAACTCGAAATTCCGGATCACTCAGGCCTATTTTGTCATTTCGAAACAATAATTCTCCATTCAAATAATGTTTTGGTGAAAAATGGGTTCAAAATCATTTTGGCTAAAGGAGATTCATTATATTTTCTTAGCAATCAATCCTTTATCAAAAACCCAAAACCATGAAAAACAACAGAAGAGACTTTTTCAAAAAGATAGGAGTCGGTACTGCGGGAATCGGCCTGGCATCTTCCATTCCTTTTACCTCCTGTGCTAGTGCCTCTCCGGAAGAAACAAACACCGATGAACAGTTTCTTCAGATCGGCGACGATATCGCTATTGCAAATACAAACTCTGGAAAAGTAAGAGGCTACATTTTAAATGGTGTTTACACCTATTTGGGCATTCCTTATGGTGCTGACACTTCTGGGAAAAACCGATTTATGCCCCCACAGAAGCCAGCCCCTTGGTCAGATGTGAAGCCTACTCTTTGGTGGGGAAATACCGCTCCTCAGATCATGGATAATCGTTATGCAAATGTGGATTACTCATTTGCTGACCATTGGAATTACGATGATCTCAGCGAGGATTGTCTTCGCTTAAATGTTTGGACTCCAGAAATTTCGGATGGCAAAAAACGTCCTGTGATGTTTTGGCTTCATGGAGGTGGATTCACCAATGGAAACGCATTTGAGCAAGATGGCTACCACGGGGAAAATTTCTCCAAAAAAGGAGATGTTGTTTTTGTGTCAATCAATCATCGTTTAGGTCCTTTGGGATTCACTGACTTATCGGGAGTAGGCGGAGAAAAGTATGCCTCTTCCGGCAACGTCAGCCAATTGGATATAATCGCTGCTTTGGAATGGGTAAGAGATAACATCTCCAATTTTGGCGGCGACCCAGGCAATGTCACCATTATGGGACAATCCGGTGGTGGTGCGAAAGTTACTTGCACCATGGCTATGCCTGCTTCTAAGGGTTTAGTAAATAAAGGCGTGGCATTGAGCGGGTCTATGCTAGTCGCAAATGAACAAAGCTACAGTCAGAAATTAGGGCAATTTGTGATGGAAGAAGCAGGCTTGACTCCAGCGACCTTGGATCAGCTTCAGGACTTAAGTTGGCGAGCCTATATTGATGTAGCGAATGCCGCCTTGGCTCGAATGCGAAAGGAAAACCCAACACCAGGTTTCCGAGGTGGTTTCGGGCCAGTGGCAGATGGGGTTCATATTCCAAAAGGAGAGTTTTTCACGGAGACTGCAGCGCATGCCGCAGAAATGCCTTTGATGATTTGTACTACTTTTCACGAGTGGAATCCTACCCGAACGTCACCTGAATTAGAAAAAATCGATTTTCCCGGAGTAGCTGAGAAAATCAAAGAACGATTTGGAGATCAATCTGAGGCCATCATTGCAGCCTATCGGGAAGATTTTCCAGAAGCATCTCCTGCAGATATATGGGCTATGATTATGTCCAATCGTCAAAATGCAATCAAGGCAGCAAATGCGAAATCATCCCAATCTGCTCCGGTCTATTTAGCTTGGTTTGGTTGGGAGCCCAATCTGTACTCTGGTAGAATGAAGGCTTTCCATTGCATCGATATTTGCTTCTGGTATGCCAATACCGACCGGATGTACACGCATACCGGCGGAGGAAGTCGGCCTAGATCGCTTTCAAAAGAAATGTCGACAGCATTAATTTCATTTATGAAAACTGGGGATCCCAATGGCAGCAAACTTCCATCTTGGCCTAAGTATTCTGCAGAAAATGGAGAAACCATGATTTTGAATGATCAAAGTCTGGTCAAGAATAAACCTGACGGAAAAGGCTTGGCGAGCTTGCCGGCCTAATTACTAAAAGGGGGCTCAAATGAGTCCCCTTTTATTTTTAAAAGGAAAGGCTTAGTTTAACAGCTATGAAAGCATTTCATCTCCTCCTAATTATTTTACTAGCAGGTAATTTTTCCTGTAATTCGTCAGAGATTTCTCAGGAAATAACTTTTGAAAAATTAGCCGAATCCACCCAAAGCTGGAATGGGGATACTCTTCCCAGCTATCCCGAAGGCCAGCCCAAAGTCACCATCCTCAAGGCTAGTATTCCTCCGAAAGCAAAACTGGAAATGCACGAACACCTCGTGATCAATGCTGGACTTTTGCTAAAAGGGGAATTAACAGTAATCGATGAATTTGGAAACCGGTTGGAATTAAAAGCGGGAGATACTATCATCGAACTGGTGAATACTTTTCATTATGGGATCAATGAAGGAACAGAGACGGCAGAGATTGTAGTGTTTTATGCGGGAGATGATAAAACCCCGATTACCAAAATCAAAGAATGAAAATTTACCTGACCCTCCTATTTTCATTTATTACCATTTCCCTTTTTGCTCAAAGCAAAGAAATCCTACATGCGGTAAACTTCCTAGGGGCATCAATCTACTCAGAACCAAATTTTGATTCACAGATCGTTGGACTAGTTGAAGTAGGCAATAAAATTTATGTGGATAAAACTCTTGACAAAAAAGTCAAAAAGCGAATTTCTCCGGAGTTGGAGTTAGAAGGAAATTGGTTTCAAATCATTTTAGATTCGAATGTCGGTTATGTTTTTAGCGGTGATTTTTCAGCAAAAACGATTGATAGAGATTCCAATCCTGCAAGTTTTGAGGAGTTAAACATGTTTGGAAAAGAACTTGAGAAAAAAGAATATACCGAGCAGACAATTATTGAAGGTAAATCTTATCCCATGGAAAAGATAGTTACTGCTTATGAATTTGCTTTAATCAATGAAACATTATTCGACGACTGCCACGATTGGGAATACCTACTAGAAGGCTTTACCCTCTCAGAAGCTTATCATCAATTAATCAACCTGCACTCCAGAAAATACAATAACCAAACCGAAATTCCCGCAATCATCTCTCGTGAAGGGAATGTTTGGAATTTTTCAGATATTGATGCGATCCAATCCTTGCAATTGCATGACTTGGGAGATGGTAAATTCAAGATTACTTTATATTCCTGCACCTAAGAAAACCTACTGCTTTTTTATATTTTGTGTATGATTTCACCCCAATCATTCCATGGCTGAATTTGATTACATTATCGTCGGCGCAGGTTCTGCTGGATGCGTTTTGGTAAACAGACTTTCTGAGAATCCCTCCAATCAAGTCTTACTTTTAGAAGCAGGCGCTCCCGACAAAAAAATGGAAATCAAAATCCCTGGCGCTTACACCAAGCTACATCGCTCGGAAGTGGATTGGGGATTTTGGTCAGAGCCTCAAGAGCAATTGGACGGCAGAAAACTCTTTCTCCCAAGAGGAAAGACACTCGGTGGGAGTTCCTCCACCAATGCAATGGCCTATGTGCGGGGCAATAGAGCAGACTACGATGAGTGGGCCGCTTTGGGAAATAAAGGTTGGGACTACGAATCAGTTTTACCATTCTTCAAAAAATCCGAACAGAACGAAGATATACACAATGATTTTCACGGGACATCGGGTCCTCTAAATGTGACTTTCGCAAAATCTTTCAAAACCCCATTTGCGGATGCATTTGTAGAAGCTTGCGCAGAAAATGACATTCCGAAAAACCCAGATTACAACGGGGCTAAGCAAGCTGGTGCAAGTCTGATGCAGTTTACCATCAAAAATGGGAAGCGGCATAGTACAGCTGATGCCTTTCTCAAGCCAATTTTATCGAGACGTAATCTTACCATCAAAACTCAGACGCTGGTAAGCCGCATATTGCTCGAAAATGATCAGGCGATCGGTGTAGAAGTGATCAATCGAAAAGGTGGAATGGAGCAGATTTTCGCAAACAAAGAAGTAATCCTTTCTGCCGGTGCATTCCAATCTCCACAGATTCTGATGCTTTCAGAGATTGGGGATCCTGACGAATTAAAACCTTTTGGAATCGAGTCCAAAGTGAACCTCTCAGGCGTAGGTAAAAACCTTCAGGATCATTTGTTCTTTAATTGCTCAGCTTTGAGTAAAAAACAGGAAGGATTCAATCATCACACTACCCCTTGGAATCAGTTTAAAGGTCTTGTCCAACTTTTTCTAAGCAAAAAAGGGGCTTTGACTTGCAGTCCATTGGAAGCGGTAGCCTTTTTTAATACAAAAGAAGAATCTGGAGTAGATTTTCAATTTCATTTTGCTCCTATTCAAATTGGTGCTGACTACAAAACAGACTTTCACGACATTACCACATTTCCAACAGTAGATGGATTTACCATTTTACCTAGCCTAATCAAGCCGAAAAGTAAAGGCTTTGTTGCGCTAAGATCTGCTGACCCAAAAGCTGCACCTTTAATTCAACCTAATTTTCTTACAGAAAAAGCTGATTGGGAGACCTTGATTCGCGGCACCAGAAAAGCATTAGAAGTACTGAATTCGGATGCTTTTGCACCTTATCGTAAATCAGTCATCACCCCTCCCGATCAATCAGATGAAGGAATCATCGCCCATATCAAGAAGTCTGTGGAGACCATTTATCATCCGGTAGGTACTTGCAAAATGGGGAATGATGAAATGGCAGTTGTAAATGAAAAACTCCAAGTTCACGGAATTCGAAATCTACGAATAGCAGACGCCTCTATCATGCCGACGATTGTTTCTGGTAATACGAATGCGGCCTGTATCATGATTGGTGAGAAGGCTGCAGATCTCATTTTAGCATGAAATTCAATAATTTCTTTCATTGAAACCCATGTGGATAACTTGGATAATCTCAGATCAATTTAGCACTGATTGTTTTTTGATTTAACGTCTCATTTTACCATAAGTCACAATTAATCAATTGTTTGTTTTAAAATTTGTTTATTGAGAAAATCGAGGTACTATTTCTATAACTCTTATCTTTTAATTAACCCAAAATGAGAAAACCCTTTTTATTATCGCTCGGATTCTTTCTCTTTTTATACTTATCCACATTTGCCCAGCAGTCTCAACAAAGCCGTGATTCCATTTCAAAGCTCAGTCAGGCAGACCATCTATTGATGATGGAGAAACTTGGTTTGGAATCCCTAAGACCAGGTCCTTCCGGTAATCCAGCCGCTCCAAATGCAGCAAACGCTGATGAATCCAAAGCCACTCCTTTCAGTACCTTACCTGACCCACTGATTTTCGACAATGGAAATCTTGTAAAGAATAAAAAAGATTGGGAAAAAAGAAGGATGGAGCTTAAAGAGCATTTTGACAAAGAGATCTATGGTCGGATGCCCGAAAACATTCCAAACGTATCCTGGGAAATCATTGAAGAAAAAGACAGCCTATTTGGAGACGTAAAAGCACGGTTTAAGAAATTGATCGGGCATGTGGATAACTCTTCCTATCCTGATCTCGAAGTAAACTTAGAAATGATGATGGCCACTCCCTTGGAAACAAAAACTGCCGCTCCCTTAATCATGCAATTCAGTTGGGTTTGGCCAGTAGGGATGAATCGTCCAAAGCCCGAAGGTCCAACTTGGCAAGAACAAATCTTGAAGGAAGGCTGGGGTTTTGCGATGTTAATTCCTACCAGTTTTCAGGCAGATAATGGCGCAGGGTTGCGATCGGGAATTATCGGGCTAGTCAACAAAGGTGAGCCTAGAAAACTGGATGATTGGGGAACGCTCCGCGCTTGGGGTTGGGGAGCAAGTCGAGCATTAGATTATTTAGAAACCGATCCTTTGGTGGACGCCAAAAGAGTTGGCATTGAAGGTTTATCTAGATACGGAAAAGCTGCATTGGTAGCCATGGTGGACGAGCCTAGGTTTGCAATTGCCATGATCGCTTCATCTGGAGCAGGAGGCACAAAAATCTTCCGCAGAATCTATGGTGAGCAAGTAGAAAACCTCGCTTCATCGGGAGAATATCATTGGTTTACTCCAAATTTCATTAAATACGCTGGTAAGTTGACTCCAATGGATCTTCCTGTGGATGCGCACGAAATGTTGGCGCTTTGTGCACCTCGACCTGTATTTATTTCAAGCGGGGACCCTGAGGTGGAAGGTCATTGGATCGATGCCGTCGGGATGTTCAAGACTACTTTGGCAGCAAGTCCAGTTTATGAATTATTGGGAAAAAAAGGTCTTCAAACGGACACCTATCCCGAAACCAATATCGGACTTTTGGAAGGGGATTTAGTTTTTCGACAGCACGATGGTGGGCATACGGAAGGTCCCAACTGGGGATATTTCATTGACTTTGCAAAACGGTACTTCACAAATTGAACTTCCCTTAGTATTTATGCCTGATTTCAACCGATTTCCAAAAAATTACGCTTGATTTTTGGAATGAGAATTCCGATTGCCCAATCAATTCCTATAAATTAGGCCCTTTCAAAACGAACTTTATGACTGATTTCAAAAATTACAGCGTTCCTTATCAGACTGCTGATTCATATTCCAAGCGTGTGGCTTACTTCTCCATGGAATTTGCCGTGCACCAACCCTTAAAAATTTACTCAGGAGGCTTAGGCTTTCTTTCCGGCTCGCATCTCCGAAGTGCTTTTGAATTGAAGCAAAATCTTATCGGAATCGGAATTCTTTGGAAGTATGGCTATTATGACCAGAGTCGAAACCAAGATCAAACGCTTAAGCCAGAATGGTACGAAAAGACTTACTCATTCCTACAAGACACAGGAATCAAGTTTCAGATCAAAGTCCACGGCGCTCCGGTTTGGGTAAAAGCTTGGTATCTGGCTCCGGAAACGTTCAACTCTGCTCCGCTT
The DNA here is from genome assembly GCF_029254265.1 of Algoriphagus sp. Classification (GTDB taxonomy): domain Bacteria; phylum Bacteroidota; class Bacteroidia; order Cytophagales; family Cyclobacteriaceae; genus Algoriphagus. Next base: position 81,867 of record NZ_JAQWXX010000025.1, read on the forward strand.
TTCTTGTTGAGCACAGATCTTCCGGAAAATGATTACCTCAGCCAAACTATTACACATAGACTTTACGACTCGGATACAGCAGCCAAAGTTGCCCAGTTTATGCTACTGGGACTTGGAGGAGCAAAACTGATCGACGAATTGAACTTCAACCCTGAAGTATATCATTTGAATGAAGCACATGGAGTCAGTGCGGTTTTTCACTTGATGAAAAAATTTGGCAGCAAAGAAGAAGTGACCAAACGAGTAGTATTCACTACTCATACACCGGAAGAAGCCGGAAACGAAAAGCACGACATCTATCTCTGTGAGCGCATGGGCTATTTTAATGGCTATTCGATTCCAGATGTCAAAAAACTAACAGGAATGCGAGGCGAATTATTCAACCATAGCTTAGCAGCATTGCGATTTGCCAGAAAAGCAAATGGAGTAAGTAAACTGCATGGCGAAGTGAGTCGGGAAATGTGGAAAGACTATGAAAACATCCCTGAAATCACCCATGTGACAAATTCTCAAAACTTCAACTATTGGGCAGATAAGCAACTTTATCGCTACATGGAGGCCGGAGATGTGGAAAAATTTGAAGACCGAAAACGGTATTTGAAAAAAAGAGCTTTTGAAATCGTCGCTGATCAAACGGGCAAACTTCTAGACCCAGACGTGTTGACTATCGTATGGGCAAGAAGATTTGCGAACTATAAACGTCCTGATTTGTTAACTCGTGATTTTGAGCGATTCGAAAAATTAATGCGAGATACTGATCGCCCAGTCCAAATCATTTGGGCGGGAAAACCTTATCCGATGGATTATGGAGCTATTTCAGTCTTCAATCAACTCGTTCACTTAAGCAAAAACTATCCAAATATTGCTGTTTGTGTAGGCTACGAGTTGACCCTAAGCAAGCGACTCAAGCAGGCTTCAGATATTTGGTTAAATAACCCACGCGTTCCTCGCGAAGCCTCCGGAACTTCAGGAATGACTGCTTCAATGAATGGGTCTGTGAATTTCTCCACATTCGATGGATGGATCTGTGAGTTTGCTGATCATGGTAAAAATAGCTTTATCGTACCCGCAGCAGATTACAAGACTATGAGTGTTCCCGATCAGGATGAATTTGATTTGAACAATCTTTATGATGTTTTAGAAAAGGAAATCCTTCCAACCTATTATGGAAACAAAGACAGTTGGAGAGGTATAGTTCATCGGGGAATGAAAGAAGTGGTGGAGTTTTTTGAAAGTAATCGGATGGCTCGAGAATATTATGAGATCATGTACAAGGATTAATTTTCCTGCATTTATGAGTAAATGAAGGCCCAAGCTTGATTAACAAGCTTGGGCTTTTTTGTAGATTGACTTATTAATTTCCAGCTATGCTTTCATCTGCTATTTCTAATCAAAAAATTGCCTCCGGAGAAGAAGTGAGTTTAAAAGATATCCGAGAGGGGATTCGGTCCATGATCCTGAAGGAATATCCTGATTTTCCTTCGGAAGGCTACATTACCTTGACAGAACTCAACCAGTATCGAAGGAAATACCTTACTTTTTTGATTATTCAGGAAAAAGGGGAGCTTGCCAAAATCGACCAAGATGTGATGGAGGCGATCCAAAATAATTCCATTCTTTCGGAAAATATCAAGGATGAACTGGAAGAGACGCCCAATTTTGGAGATCGATTAGCTGATCAAATTGCCACTTTTGGCGGTAGCTGGACCTTTATTATAGTTTTTTTCAGCTTCATTTTGATCTGGATTGGTACCAATATTTTTATTTTGGTCACCAAGTCCTTTGACCCTTATCCCTTTATCTTACTGAATTTGATTCTTTCCTGCTTGGCTGCGATCCAAGCTCCTATCATCATGATGAGCCAAAATCGACAAGAATCAAAAGATCGTCAACGGAGCGAACACGATTACAAAATCAATTTAAAGGCCGAATTGGAGATCAAACTTCTCAGTGAAAAAATCGATCATCTTCTCGTTCATCAAAATAAGAAGTTATTAGAAATTCAAGAAATTCAAACCGATTACCTAGAAGATTTGATGAAGGCGGTTAGAAAAGAAGAGAAATAATTTCCTTCCCTTAAAATTCTTAAACTACCTTAGTTTTATTAAAATCAACCTTATGAAAATTCGATTCATTTTTGTCCCTGTACTATTTTTCAATCTATTTGGCCTAAACGTTTTGGCTCAAGATATCATGCCGCCATTACTTCCTTGGGATGGAAAAAGTAAGGAATTGATTGTGGATAAGTCAAATCCTTGGATTACTCCTTTTGAAAAATCGGGAGGCATTGAATCTCCTACTTATTCAGAAACTATTACCTGGCTGGAAAAGCTGGCAAACGAATCTTCTTATCTGACTATGACCAATGCGGGGATCTCGGAGCAGGGAAGGTTTATTCATATGATCATCGCATCCCTGGATAGAGATTTTTCAGCATCGGAGTTATCCACATCGAAAAAGCCACTCATTTTGATCCAGGCGGGGATTCATGCCGGAGAAATAGATGGAAAGGACGCTGGGATGATGCTGCTTCGGGATATTGCATTAGGTGACAAAAAAGAACTTTTGACCAAAGCGAATATTCTTTTTATACCTATACTCAATGTAGATGGTCACGAGCGAAGAAGCCAATTTGGACGTGTGAATCAGCGGGGACCAGTAGAGATGGGATGGCGTACAAACGCTCAAAATCTAAACCTCAACCGGGATTATACAAAACTCGAAACTGCTGGAATAAAAACTATTGCTAATATCATCAACAAATACGATCCGGATCTTTATATCGATGTGCACGTAACAGATGGCGCTGATTATCAATATGACATTACCTATGGCTATGTTGCAACCGGAGGTTATTCTCCGGCTATTTCTTCCTGGTTATCCACAGCATTCCAGCCTGAGGTAGACCAAGCATTGAAAGATATGGGACACATTCCCGGACCTCTACTTTTTGCGGCAAATGGAAATGACTTTTCTGCAGGAAATATTGCTTTCTCATTCAGTCCACGGTTTTCACATACCTATGGAGACATTAGACATATGGCTTCGATTCTGATCGAAAATCATTCTTTAAAACCTTTTGAGCAGCGGGTTTTGGGCACTTATGTTTTTTTGGAACAAGCCATAAATTCGCTTGGTGATCATTTTGAATCCTTACAGTCTGCCGTCAAATCTGATTCCAACCAACCAAAAGAATCTATTCCTGTCAAATTCAAATTCAGAGAAACACTTGCCGATTCCATGCAATTTCTAGGAATTGCATCTTCAAAAGTCAAATCTGAAATTACCGGAGCTGAATATGTAAAATGGGAAGGTAGACCGATTACGCAAGTAGTACCTAGTCTACTAATGGATGTTCCTGAACTTTCCGTTGCTGTTCCGAAAGCTTATTGGATTCCTGCCGAATGGGGTAATTTGATTCAAAAAATGAAGCAGCATGGGATCGAACTGGAATCTTTAACAGAATCAAAAGAAATGAAACTGGAGTTTTCCACAGTGGAAAACTATAAAATGGGCAATCAACCTTACGAGGGAATGATGCGCGTACAATCCTCCGATCTGAATCGTAACTATAAAACCCTGTCTCTTAGTCCGGGTTCTGTGCGGATCAAAACCGATCAGCCATTGGGCGAATTGGTAGTGATTTTAATGGAACCAGAGTCTGTAGATAGCTTCTATCAGTGGGGATATTTTAATACGATTTTTACGCAGACCGAATATATGGAAACCTATATTATGGAGCCATTGATCGCAAAAATGTTGGTAGAAGATCCAGATTTGAACAAACGATTTGAGGAAAAAAAGGCAGCTGAGCCTGATTTTGCAAAATCTCCTAGAGCGATTTACCAGTGGTTTTATGCGCAGACTCCTTACTTTGATCAGAATTGGAAAATGATTCCAGTGGGGAGAGAATGGTAGGGGAAATTAGAAGTCTGAAGTTAGAAGTCTACATTCTTACAATTTCAAATCACCATCCCCCTCCAAGCGCCTTATACAATTGTGCATAACTACTCAGAAGTTCCTGTTTGGTTCCAGCAAAATTCAACTGAGAATCAAATGCCTGCCGCTGAGACTCCAGATATTCCAAGTAGCTTGTTACGCCCTGATTGTATCGCTCCTGGGATAAAAACATAGCCCGAACAGCTGCTTTCACATGCGCTTCTCTAGCTATTAATTCTTTTCTGAGGGAGGTAATATTTACCAGCGTATTTTCCACTTCCCGAAAGGCTTCCAAAACAGTCCGCTCATAATTTAGCACTGCTTGCCGAGTCCTGCTTTCCTCAATGTCCACCTGTCGCTGCAAAGCTCCCCAATTAAAAATAGGTCCAAAAAGTGAGCCTCCCAGATTCCAAGCCGCACCACCGGAACCGAGACTTTTAAATTCACTTCCTGCTACTCCAAGCAAGCCTGTCAGAGAAATATTGGGAAGTCGATTGGCTTTTGCTGCACCAATTAGGGCATTTGATGCGATGAGATCTTGCTCGGCAAAAAGAATATCTGGTCTTCGAGCCAATAGTTGGCTAGGTAAACCTTCAGGAATTTTCAAATCAAGCGACTGGTCTATCAAAGCAGTCCCAATTTCAATTTCCTGCGGAAGTTCCCCCACCAAAACACTGATTTGATTTTCAGTCTGGGCAATCAATCGCTCCCAAATCGGAATACTTCCCGCAGCGATCGCGCTCTGGATTTGTGCCTGATTAAGATCTATTTCTGCAATAATCCCTTTAGCCAAGCGCTCCTCTATAATATTTTCCATACTATCCCTGAGCGTTAAGGTTTGATTAGAGACTTCAAGGCGAAGCTTATATTCCAATAATTGAAAATATGATGCCGCAACTGTACTCATCAAGCTCAGTTGAGTTGCCCGATAGCCTTGCTCAGAAGCTAAAATATTGGCTTTTGCAGCTTCATTGAGTCTTCTGTATTTCCCCCAAAAATCTATTTCCCAATTTACCGTACCAAATCCAGTAAACACATTTTGGGTATTTGGAAGAACCAGACCTGCATAATTTCCTCTGCTAGCTCCAGCTGAATAGCCAATTGTTGGTAACATTTGGGAGCGCTGAATTACCAAAGTGCTTTGGGCCTGTTGGATATTTTCTGCCGCAATAGCTAAATCCTGATTATTCTCCAGCGCTTTTTGAATTAACAAATCCAAAACCGGATCTTTAAAAATATCAAACCATTTGATATTCACTAAGGAATCCACTTTCAAGGAATCAATATTCACCAAGGCAAATTGCTGTTGATAAGTCGTGTCCGTAAACCGGTATTGATCGGGAATCGTGACTTCAGCACCCTGATAATTCTGTCCGGATTTACAGGACCAAAGGGATAACAATCCCAAACTGATGAGTAGTAATTTTCTCATGATTTTTGGGTGTTTAAAAGTGCCTCTCGTTTTTCTTCATATTTGCCAAGCTTACCTACCAAGACAAATAACATTGGATAAAGAAACAAGCCCAATAATGTGGCAACTCCAATCCCCCCTAGCAATGCCATTCCCATTACTTTTCTAGCCTCCGCGCCAGATCCAGAGGCTAGAATTAATGGCAATACTCCTAGTATAAAGGAGAAAACTGTCATCAAAATTGGCCTAAACCGAAGCTTAGCTGCCTCTACAGCTGCATCAAAAAGGCTGAGTCCTTCATCAAATTTGATCTTGGCAAACTCCACAATCAGGATGGCATTCTTAGCTGCCATCGCAATCAGCATGACCAAAGATATTTGAGCAAAAATATTATTCAAGTATGCTTCGTCCATCAGCCTTGCCAGATATAGAAATAAGAATGCACCAAAAAGTGCGAATGGAGTTCCTAACAAAATCGCGAATGGTAGAGACCAACTTTCATATTGTGCTGCTAAAATCAAAAACACAAAAAATAGAGAAAAAGCAAAAATCACTCCTATCTGGCCCGAAGAGGCTTTTTCTTGGTAACTCATGGCGTTCCAACTATAGGTCATGTCATCTGGAAGAACTTCTGCTGCCACTTCCTCTAGAGCATCCAGCGCTTGTAGAGAGGAGTATCCAGGAGCGGGAGAACCAGTCACCTCAGCAGATCGGAAAAGATTAAATCGATTGGTATAATCAGGCCCCGAGATTCGCTTGACATCTACAAAGCTTGAAATAGGGACAGACTCCCCTAGATTATTTTTGACATAGAACAGATCCAGACCATCTTCACTCTGCCGATATTCCGGCTCAGCTTGCACATAGGCTTTATATAGTCTACCAAAGCGGTTAAAATCATTAATATATGCACCCCCTAGATAAGCAGCAAATGTGTTATACACATCGCTCAGACGAACTCCAGTTTTCAGAATTTTATCCTGATTGATCTCCATAAAACGTTGAGGAACGCTCGCTTGATAGGTCGTAAAGGCTGAGGCAATCTCTGGTCTTTCTTGGACAGCTTTGATGAAAGCATAGGTATTTTGTGCTAAATAAGCTGGATCCTGACCCTTTTTATCTTGGATCATAATACTAAATCCAGACCCATTCCCAAGACCAGGAATAGCTGGAGGACCAAAACTAAAGGCCTGGGCTTCTTGGATCTCTTTAGCAAAAATCACATTCAATCGCTGCATCACCTCTTTGGCTGTAGCGTCTCGCTCATCCCAATCTTTCAAGGTGATAAACATAAAACCGGTATTTGGGATAAAAGATCCCGCGAGTAAACTAAAACCGGAAAGTGCTGTGGCATATTCGGTTTCAGGTTGAGCCATTACGATCTCCTCAATTTTTTTCATCACCACATCCGTACGCTGCATCGAAGCTGCATTTGGCAGTTGCAAGTTGACATAGATATAACCTTGATCTTCTTCGGGCAAAAACCCTCCGGGAACCATTGATCCGAATATGCCTGCTGCCACTAGCGTAATCAAAATATAAATCGAGCCACGCTTGAGCTTCCCAGCCATGACTTTAGCTAATCCATAGTAGCTTTCCGTACTCTTTTCAAAACCTGTATTGAATTTGGTGAAGAATCGACCCAATAGACCTTTACTAGGACCCGACGAACTTTTCAACAAAAGTGAACAAAGTGCAGGGCTCAGAGTCAAGGCATTGATAGAGGAGAACAAAACCGAAACAGCGATGGTAATCGCAAACTGCTGATAGAGCTTTCCCGTGATTCCTGCCATCGCTGCCACAGGGACGAATACCGCAACCATGACCAGTGTAGTAGCAATCACCGGAGCAGTTACTTCTCTCATTGCCTCAGAGGTAGCAGTTTTTGAATCCATACCTTTTTGCATATTCACTTGCACAGCTTCTACCACGACGATCGCATCATCCACAACGATTCCAATAGCCAAAACCAATCCCAACAGCGAAAGTGTATTAATTGAAAAGCCGAGCATCGGGAAAACCATAAATGCTGCAATTAAAGAAACCGGTATCGCAAGCGTTGGAATCAGAGTAGCTCTCCAATCTTGAATGAAAAGGAAAACTACCAGTACAACTAGCAAAAGAGCAATAATAAGTGTTTCGATAATCTCCGAAATACCAGCTTTAATCGGCGCGGTAGAATCCAATGAAACCTTGTATTCGATTCCTTCAGGAAAATCCTCAGCTAGTTCATCCATCGTCCGACGAACAGTTTCGGACAGCTCAACAGCGTTAGAACCTGGCGCTTGATACAATGCTATAATAGCACAGGAGTTTTTATTAAGTCTTGTGAATGCGTTGTAGGATTCAACCCCCAACTCAACTCTAGCTACATCCTTAATGAAAATTTGACTACCATCCTCTTCTGATCGGATGACTACATTTCCAAACTCCTCTTCTGAAACCAATCGGTCGGGAAGTCGAACTGTATAAGTAAACTCAGTTCCTGGAGGCGCTGGTTCGGATCCGAATTTTCCTCCTGGTGCAATAACATTTTGCTGACGAATTGCATCAACTATTTCTGGAATTGTGATTCCAAGTTTTGCCAGTCGATCCGGTTTTACCCAGATTCGCATAGAATAATCACTTGCCCCCAGAACCTGAACTCTCCCTATTCCTTTGGTTCGAGCAAGCTGATCTTTAATATTGATAATTCCATAATTCCCCAGAAATTCCTGATCGTAAGCTCCATCAGAAGTCAGGGCTACCAGCATCAGAATATTTGGCATCGACTTTTCGGTCTTTACTCCCAGGCGCTTTACTTCTTCGGGTAGTTTTGGAGTAGCTGCTGCTGCCCTTGTTTGGGTAAAGACCGTATTCATATCAGGATCTGTACCCAGATCAAAAGTCACATCAAGCGCTAAAGTCCCGTCATTAGCATTAGTAGATTTCATATAGAGCATGTTTTCTACCCCATTGATTTCTTGTTCTAATGGTGACGCCACGGATTGCTCTACACTTATAGCATTTGCCCCAGTAAATGCAGTACTCACGCGCACTACAGGAGGCGTGATATCAGGATACTGCTCTATAGCTAGCCCAAGAATAGAAACTCCACCAATAATCACCATGAAAAGTGCAATCACAATGGCTACAATTGGCCTTTTTACAAAGAATATCTGCTTTGAATCGTCTAGTTCGCTCATCTGCTTAATCTTTGTACTGAGATTGGAATACAACTTCTTTCGGGGAAATCACCTGCCCCGCAGCTACTTTTTGGATCGCCTCCAAGACCACCAGATCGTTTGATTCCAAACCGGATTTTACCAAAAAATAATCGCGGTAATTGCCGGCGATTTCTATTCCTTGTTGGATGATTTTATTTCCCTCCCCAACTTTAAACACAAAGAATTTTCCCTGAAACTCACTTACTGACCTTTGCGGAACAAGAACTCCATTTTCCACATTTTGGATGGGGACTCTCACCCGAGCAAATTGCCCTGGCCGAATCAGTCTATCTGGATTTGGAAATGTCGATTGAATTAAAATAGTGCCTGAACTTGCATCAATCTGACGGTTGATAAAATCGATTTTGCCTACTTGGTCAAATATGATTCCATCGGCCAAAATTAACTTGATCTCGGCTGGAGCATCCTGAATTTTTCGGTGTTCCTCCTGATATTCTCTGAAAATGGATAAATAATCATTTTCAGAAAGGAAAAATTCAACTCGTATTGAGTCGATTAATGAAACCACATTGAGAATTACTGGATTGGGATCACGCCCAACAAATTCTCCAATTTTAGCATTTGTCTTCCCAATCAATCCATCGATAGGCGATTTGATTTGGGTATAGCTCAATTGAATTCCCTGAAACCTTACCTTAGCTTCAGCAGCATTGACCATTGCTTCGGCAGCATCTCGATTTGCGATTGCCGCATCTAAGTCTTTTTCTGAAATAGCATTAATTTCTGCAAGAGGTCTATACCTGTTAAGGTCATTTTCAGCTTGTGTCAACTTTACTTTGGCTGAGGCTAGTTCGCTATTAGCAGCGTTGACTCCCTCTTGAAAAGGATCTGAATTTACCGTGTAAAGCAGTTCTCCTTTTCTGACCATTCGGCCTTCCTGAAAATGAATTCCCTCTAAATATCCTTCAGCCCTTGCACGGATGGGAATATCCACTTTCCCATAGATTTGAGCCACAAAATCCTTTTCCAATTGGATTGACTCTGTTTTCAATTTAACAACATCTACTTCAAGAGGAGGCCTTTCAACCACTTCAGGGGGAGAAGAACAGGAGCAGATTATTAAAATTAATGCAAAAAGAAATTGCTGAGGGGACATGTTCATCATAAATACATAATCGATCTTCTAGGTTAAAGATATTTAAAATCAAATAAAATCCTGGTTAGATCAGCTTTAAGAGAAATTTAATTTGCTGTTTTTTAACAATCCCAATTTTTTTCAATCAAGGTATTTTACACTTCAGTCACAAAAAACCACGCTTCAGTCAGGTTAAATTTTTATCTCAAGTACCCTTTTGCAGATTTGATTCAAATACAAATCGAAATGAAAGCGAAATTTATTCTCCTGATTTACTTTATCCTGTTCCAGACAGTTGCTTTTGGTCAAACAATCATAAGTGGAATAGTCTTGGATGAAAAAGGAATTGCTCTACCGGGAGTAAACATTTTTATAAAAGGAGGATACGACGGAGCAACCTCCAAAATAGATGGTAGTTACCGTTTTGAAACTGAGTTAGAAGGATATCAGATTTTAGTATTCCAGTTTATGGGTTTCAAATCCAGCCAAATCAGTATCGAGTGCAAAGCCGAACTTTTAAAAATAGAGAACATTATCCTAACAGAAGAAATCACCGAAATGAATTCCGTGACTATCTCAGCAGGAGCTATGGAGGCTTCCGATGAAGGAAAATCAGTGATTCTTAGACCACTCGATATTGTCACCACACCAAGTGCAATGGGCGATATCATGGGTGCCTTCCAAACTCTACCCGGCACAAGTACTGTTGGAAATGACGGTCGCCTTTTCGTAAGAGGTGGAGATGCAAGTGAAGTGGGAATCTATATCGACGGGATGCGTGTCGGTAATGCCTATGGGACCACAGCAGGAAATGTACCATCACGCACACGTTTTAACCCAAACCTATTCAAAGGAACATTCTTTAGCACGGGAGGGTATTCTGCAGAATATGGCCAAGCACTTTCCTCAGCTTTGGCACTGAATACAAAGGACCTTTCGATACGAAGCCAAGGAGATTTGAGCATAATGTCAGTCGGAGGAGGATATTCACATACTCTAGCAAATGAAAAACAAAGTATTACAGCGAGCGCGAACTACTTTAATCTTCAACCCTATCAAAATCTGATCAAACAAGAAATTGATTTTGAAGCAGCTCCAAATGCTTGGGATTTGGAAGTCGCCGCCCAAAAGAAAACAGGTAAAAATGGCCTGCTTAAAGTAATGGCTAGAACTGAATCAGGTGGAATGAGTCTTTGGCAGCAACTGCCAGGAACAGATCGCAAAGTTTTGGTTGACCTGAAAAATGATTACAGCTATGCACAAGCAAATTGGAGAACAATTCTGAAAAATGAATGGACGATTTTTACTGGAATCTCATATTCCAAGAACCTTGACCAGATTGGCTATGACAGCCTTCAGATTGAACGAAGGAATGAACTTATCCACATCAAAGGAACGGCTATTAAAGATTTTTCAGATCGGCTTTCTGCAAAATTCGGTGTAGAGCACTTCATTCATCCATACTCAGAAAAATTAGTCCGAGAAGGTTGGATAAGAGATTTTGATGACCGCGAAACATATTTGTTTACTGAATGGGATTTATATCTAAACAAGGATTTGGTATTCCGTGGGGGTCTTCGAGGTGGGGCAAGTAGTGTTTCGGAAGAAAAATGGTTGGACCCAAGATTCTCTGTAGCCTATCAGTTAAAAGAAAAAGGCCAATTATCATTTGCCGCAGGTAGCTTTCATCAACTGCCTGTGGATAACTTTCGGGTTTTGAACACGGATCTTCAAAATTCGGAATCCAATCACCTGATCTTAAACTACTTGTTTTCAAAAGATGGATTTACATTTCGAGCAGAAACCTTTTACAAGTCTTATGAAAATCTGGTGACGTTTGAAGGATCTCCTGACAATCCAGAATTATTGAAAAATGGTGGATCTGGTTATGCCAAAGGAATTGATTTTTTCTTCAGAGATCGTCAGACATTCAAAAATACAGACTATTGGGTGACTTACAGCTTTGTGGACAGCAAGCGAAGCTTTAACCAATTTCAAACTGAAGTTCAACCAAGTTTCGCTCCAAAGCATAACCTTTCAATTGTAGTCAAGCATTTTATAACTCCTCTCAAATCCCAACTCGGAGCTTCTTTTGCCTACAATGATGGCTATTCCTTTACAAATCCAAATGTGGATAACTCGGAGATGAACTCTAAAACCAAGAGCTTTCAAAACCTAAGTTTGTCCTGGAGCTATTTACCAAAACCGAACCTAATCATTCATTTAGCCTGCACTAATGTGCTGGGCAGAGATAATGTTTTTGGCTACACATTTAGCCCTAAGGCTAATTCACAGGGAATCTTTGAATCAATTCCTCAAGGACAAGTTGCTCCTCGATTTCTATTCTTGGGAATTTTCCTAACGCTTTCAAAAGACAAAACAGCAAATAACTTAAACAACCTCTAATCAATAAATTATGAAAAAGTACATTTTAACAACTGCTCTTTCCATTTTGTGGATAACTCTAAGTTTCGCTTCTGAATCTGCGTTTGAAGAAGCAATGATCAAACAATTAAAGTCAAAAAGTATAATTCAGACAGCTGAAGAAGCGCAGGATGTCATCAATGGTTTTATGAGAATTGCCGAAGCAAATGAAGGTGAGTGGCTTCCACTTTATTACGCTGCTTTAACCCAAACTGAATCTGCATTTAGATTTGATGTAAACAAGGATCAATTTTTTGATCAAGCACTCGAAATCACAAAAAAAGCGGCTCAAATCTCCCCATCCAATTCTGAAATCACAGCACTTCATGGCTATATCCTGATGGGAAAAATCAGCCTAGATCCAGGAAGTCGTGGTCAAAGCCTAAGTCCACAAGTGATGGAGCTATTTGGAAAAGCTATCGCACAAGATCGGAGCAATCCAAGGGCAGTGAATTTGATGTCGCAGATGGAGCTGGGAATGTCAAAATTCTTTGGATCAGGTCCAGAAAGGGCTTGTGGAATGGCTAGAATGAGTATGGAACTATATCAAAACGAAGAAGAAAAGGTTAGCGAGACATATATTCTTCCTACTTGGGGGAAAGATCAAATGGTGGAATTAATGAAGAATTGTAATTGATTTTAATTTAATTGTTTACAATATATATCCCTAAACAAAACCTTTCAAAAATTACTTTTGAAAGGTTTTGCTTGTTTTTATTTAACTTCAATCCGATGCCAACAGTAATACAGCAAAAGAAGATTCAAGCAATAAGTGGGCTTTGGACAAGCTTCCCAAAATTCATTGGGATTAATTTCATGATCGCCGTCATTTTGATCCCTGTATATTGTCCCTCTTGTCTGTTATCCTGGGAAGGATTGATTTCAGCAAGGGAAGATTTCATTTTTGCCTTTTTATTTTCTTCGGTATTAAGCTTTGGAGGAAGTAGGGTAGATGATTATTACGAGGCAAGAATCTCTTGGATCAGTCAGCCAATCAAGCGTTTAATCCTGACTGTCATCACATACCTAATCTATTGCTTCATAGCCACATTTCTAATTGCATTTTTCATTTCTTGGTTTTATGGGCATTTTACCCTAGCTGATGTTCGATGGGATTATTTAGTACAATTTACTAAACAGCCAATGATCATCGCTTTCGTATTCATGTCATTGTTTACTACCCGTTCTTGGCTCTTGGAATGGAAAAAATCAGCCACAGAAGCAGAAAAACTTAGAACAGAAATGATGGCAAGCCAATACCAAAGTTTAAAAGACCAACTTAATCCCCATTTCCTCTTTAATTCCTTAAATGTACTTTCCAATCTAGTCTATGAGGATGCGGATCGCTCGGCCGCATTTATTCTTAAGCTTTCAAAAATCTACCGGTATGTCCTTGAGGTACAACAGGAGGAATTGGTCGCTTTGGAAAAGGAGTTGGACTTTGCTAAAAACTACCTGGAGTTGCAAAAGATACGATTTGAAGAAAACCTGATTTACAATATCAAAGCTACGGGTACTGAACCCCTTTTTCTTCCTCCACTTTCTTTGCAACTTTTACTTGAAAATGCAATCAAACACAATGAAGCTAGTCAAGAGAATCCTCTATTTATTCAAATCATTCGAGAAGGAAACGAATTGTGGATAAGTAACACTTTTCAACCAAAGAAGAACTTGAACGAGCCCTCAACCGGAATAGGATTAGCGAATATTCGAAAGCGATATGAGCTACTTAGTAATCAAGAAATCCAAGTGATACAGACCGCTGATGAATTTATAGTAAAGCTTCCTCTTTTAAAGTTATCCACATGATCATAGTAATCATAGAAGATGAACGCCCTGCCGCAAACCGATTAATAAGGCTCTTAGAGCAGCATTTTGTGGGAGAAGAATTTGTTCAAGGTTTAGATTCAGTTAAGAAATCGATTCAATGGTTTTCAGATAATCCAGCTCCAGATCTAATCTTTTGTGACATTCAATTGGCTGATGGAATCAGCTTTGAGATCTTCGAACAAGTAAAACTATCCACACCCATTATTTTTACAACTGCATACGATCAATATGCCATAAAAGCCTTTCAGGTCAATGCGATTGACTATCTACTGAAGCCAGTCGACCCCGAAGAATTGGCCAGATCAATTTCAAAATACAAAGCAAACCAACTGAAGCCGAGCTTAGATTTTGAAGCTATAAAAGCCATGCTTGCCCCCAAAGTTGCTAATTTCAAAACACGATTTTTGGTGAAATATGGAGAGAAGATTCAAAGTATCACGGTTGAGGAGATTGCGTTTTTTTATAGTGAAGCACGTGTTACCTTTTTACAGACTACTTCAGGAAAACAATTTGTTCTTGATCAAACCTTAGAGCAGGTGGAAAGTCAAGTAGATCCGGATTCCTTTTTCAGACTAAATCGGAAATACCTTTGTTCATTCCCCTCTATTTCCGAAATTTTCACCTATTCAAATAGCCGATTAAAAGTAAAGTTGGTCAATTGTTCAGATGAAGATATCTTGATCAGCAGAGAGAAGACCGCCGACTTCAAAACTTGGCTAGATGGTTAAAAGGTAAACTATGGAAGAACAGAAACTAGATTCCGACCGTAAGCAGGAACAACTCACTTGGCTCGAAAATCTCCAGCGAAATAGTTTCACATAAAAGAGACGTCATGTATCACCATTTTGAAGAAAATTTTTTTATTTTATTACATTAGTTGAGTTAATTCTTAAGCTATGAAACAATTTAAACTATTCCCCCTGTCTTTAATTTGGGTCCTTTTTGCATGTCAATCTACTGAAGTTAAGAAGATCTCCATCCTTCAATTGGAGGACTTGATTGTCGACACACTGTATTTGGAAAAGGATACGGTTACAAAAGATCTGGGGACAAACTTTAATTACATTAAAAGAGGAGATAAGGAATTTCTTATGACCTCACGAAAAAATAGATACCTCGAATACAGCTTTCCAGAAGGCAAATTGATTCGTGATCAATTTTATTTTGAAGAAGGACCAGATGGTATAGGAAGTTTTTTGCAGGTCAATTTTACTGATGATTCCTCCGCTTGGTTTGTATCCTTTCAGGAACTAATTCGAGCTGATCATTTTGGAAAAGTCATCATGCGGTATGATTTACCCGAAGGACCAACAGAAAGGATGGCAATCAATTATAATACCCTGAAAGGAACAAAAGCCTTGAATATCGATGGAAAGATCCTCATTCCTGATGTCCCTTTTGTACTAAAAGAGTCTTTACTGGATTATGAAAACTGGCTCCTTGAATTTGATCCGAAAGACAGTTCTATCAATTATATCAAGTTCAAATATCCAGGCAAATACAAAGAGTTCCTAGACGATCCGAACTTTGCCACGTACCAAAATGGGTATGATAAAATCAATAGGTTTCATTTGATTTCATTTCCAGCTGACGATTCCCTTCTTGTTATTTCTTCCAACTCACAAAAATGGGTATATGCTGGAATAAATGATAAGATGGAATTTTTAGTTGGCCGAACTGAACAAAGGGGAGAATACACAGCTTTTCTACCTAATTACAACAGCAGTCAATTTAGCTGGGTAGATTACGATCCTAAGTCTCAAGTGTATCTACGTGAAGCTATCATAACAGTTGACACTGAACAAAACCGAAATGAAGGTAAATTACCACTCACAAAACTAGTGGTTTTAGATAGTGATTTTGAAAAAATTGGAGAGGTGGTTTTACCCTTTTTAACACGTGGTTTTTCCACTCCTTATGGATATTATCTATATATAGGGTACCCTCAATCCGAAGATGAGGTAGCTTTTGTTAGACTAGATTTCTCGAAAATTAAAGCTAAAAAAGAAGGATAAAACTAATTCCAGTTTCTAGCCGTGCTCTTTGCGTTTCCTTTGCGGTTAAAAAAAATACCTATAAAAAAAAGCGAGACTAATCAGTCTCGCTTTTTACAATTAGTTCGATTTCCTCTCCAGATTCATCTAGGAATCTGTATTCCGTCACCGGCAGGGAAGAATCTTTGATCAGTTTAACCCATTTGTAATACTTGAAAAACCACTTCACTCGCTGGCTAATCATGCCACTGGTAAAGTATGCGTGCAGATAGGGATGCAGCCCGATTTGGATTTTGTCCACGTTTTGGATAGTAGCCATATGCTCCAGATCTTTTTCCAGCTTATCCGCCACCAGAATGGAGGCTTGGATTTTGCCGGTACCATTACAAGCCGGGCAGGTTTCTTTGGTCACAATATTGACCTCCGGCCTTACACGCTGTCTGGTGATTTGCATCAGTCCAAACTTGCTCAATGGCAATACTGTATGCTTTGATCTGTCAGACTTCATTTCTGAATTCATCGCATCGAAGATTACCTTTTTATTCTCGGCACGCTTCATGTCGATAAAATCGACTACGATTATTCCCCCCATATCTCGGAGGCGAAGTTGTCTGGCAATTTCTTTCACAGCGACCAGGTTTGTTTTTAATGCTGTTGATTCTTGGTCGCTTTCCTGATTGGACTTATTTCCACTATTCACGTCGATGACGTGAAGGGCTTCGGTATGCTCGATGATCACATATCCTCCCTGCGGGAGGCTGACCGTCTGTCCAAAGAGGCTTTTGATCTGCTTTTCTATTCCAAAACTTTCAAATAACTTAGCTTTACCGTTGTGAAGCTTGACAATTTTTTCTTTTTCAGGGGCTATAGTCCTGATGTAGGATTTGATCTGATCGTAAGTTGATTCTTCTTCTACAGTGATTGCGTCGAATGATTCATTGAGTAAGTCTCTCACGAGTGAGGAGGCCATACTCATCTCTCCAATGATCTTATCACGACTCTTAGCTTTCAGCAATTTTTTCATTCCCTCTTCCCAATTAGTTAGAAGATTTCGAAGGTCTTTATCCAATTCCGTTACGGATTGGCCTTCAGCTACTGTCCGGATGATTACTCCGAAGTTGGCGGGTTTGATAGAATTGATGAGTCTCAGAAGACGCTTTCTTTCCTCGCTGCTTCTGATCTTTTTAGACACATTGACTGAGTCCGAAAAGGGTACAAGCACAAGGTAACGACCGGGTAGAGAGAGCTCACAGGATAGTCGGGGGCCTTTCGTAGATATAGGTTCTTTGACGACCTGAACCAGTATTTGCTGGTTTTTGGATAGCGGACTGGAGATTTTTCCAATCTTATCTATCTCAGATTCGTTTTCGAAGCCTTTCAGCATGTAATTGCTGTAATTGTTGTTGCGAACTTGCTTGGTGAACTTTGTCAAGCTGTTGAAATTTGGCCCCAAGTCTTGATAGTGAAGGAATGCATCCTTCTCGTATCCTACGTCAATGAATGCGGCATTAAGCCCATTGACTATTTTTCTGACCGTGCCGAGGTAAATATCTCCAACTTTGAACTGGTTGTCCATCCCTTCGGAATGCAACTCAATCAAACTTTTATCTTCGAGAAGAGCAATACGACTCCCGTTTTGAGCAGAATCGATTAACAATTCCGTACTCAAAGTCTCTAATTAATAATGTAAATGAACGTTGTACTAAAATGAGAATAAGAAGAAGTGTATTACTTCTTCTTATGTCTGTTTTTTCTTAGTCTTTTCTTACGCTTGTGCGTAGCGATCTTATGTCTCTTTCTTTTCTTTCCGCAAGGCATAGTCTTTGGATTTAGTTGTGATACAATAATTTACAGCTTGTCAAGATAGCTTTGGATACTTCCCAGAATCATTTCATCCTGTGTCATTTCCTTCACTTTCTCGAACTGAGCTTTTGCTTTATTCTTTTGATTCGCTTCAAAATAGCTCACCGCCAGATAAAACTGTCCCTGAAGATTGTCTGGATGATATTGAATCAATTCCTCAAATCGTTCGGTGGCTCGTTTGTACTGGCCAGATTGCATGGATAGGATTCCCATATTGAATAGTCCATCCTCATTAGTTGGATCTTCTGCCAAAACTTCTCTCAGCATCGTAATCCCCTGCATAGGGTTGGACGAAGACACATAGGTCATCGCTATTTTTGTTTTCAAATCTAATCGTGCTGGATCTTTATCAAGCACCTGTGTTAAATACTTTCGAGTTTGATCGGCTGTGAAAGACACCTTATCAGCATCCAGAGCGAAGCCAAAAGCCTCATAATAGGCATTTCCTGCTTTTTCGGATAGTTCATCGGAAGGATACTTATCAGCCGCTAAGCTTAAAAAATATCCTGCACTGTCATACATTCCGAGCTCTTGATAAATTGAAGCCAATCCATCTGCTGAAGATACGTAATCTTTTTGGGTGGAATTAGCCGTAATCTGTAGCTTAAGAGTATTAATTTCTTCAGCTTGATCAAGAGAGATCTCAGCATCATGCATCGCTATTGGATTGGCTGACTCTGAAGTTTCGGGCTGGTTTTCTTGCGAAATTCCATCTGCCTCTCCTTCATTATCCACCACTACTTTAGGTAGTGCATACAGTCCTGCGACTGCAACGACCCCGACAAGCAATAAAATGAGCTGAGATCTTTTCATGTCAATTCTCTACAGGCTTAGTCCTGAGGAGCAAGGTCCTTAATTTTTTTACTCGATTTGATCTTCTCAATAAACACTTTCGATGGCTTGAAAGCCGGAATGTAATGCTCATCGATAACGATCGCTGTGTTCTTTGAAATGTTACGGGCGATTTTCTTAGCTCTCTTCTTGTTGATGAAGCTACCAAATCCTCTCACGTAGATGTTATCTCCTTCAGCCATTGAATCCTTCACTACTTTGAAGAATGCCTCAACTGTCTGTGTTACATCGTCTTTCTGGATTCCAGTTTTATCTGCAATCTTGCTAATTACTTCTGCTTTTGTCACTGTTAAATTATTTAGAAATTATGAAATAAGCTTAACAACCTATTAACCAAGTGTTTTTGGGACTGCAAATGTACAAGAACCTACGCAATTAAAAAACATATTCAGAAAAATTAGCTTGGTTTGTATAACTGATTTTATTTACCTATGACTCCTAATCCTACTGACTATCAGGCTTTTTCTTATCAAATAATTCGTTGGTACCGTGAAAATCCAAGAGATTTACCTTGGAGAAACACGTTAGATCCTTATAAAATTTGGCTATCTGAGATCATTTTACAGCAAACAAGAGTTGCCCAAGGCATGCCCTATTACGAAGCTTTTGTAAAGAGTTATCCAACAATCAAGGATTTGGCCTTGGCACCAGAGGAAGATGTACTGAGACTATGGCAAGGTTTGGGCTATTATAGCAGGGCAAGAAACCTTCATTTTTGCGCAAAATCGATTTGGTTTGACTTGAATGGAAAATTTCCAGCTAATTATGCGGACCTCCTAAAATTAAAAGGTGTAGGTAGCTACACTGCAGCAGCAATTTCAAGTTTTGCATTTGGTGAAAAAAAAGCCGTGGTAGACGGGAATGTATTCCGGGTACTGGCAAGGTATTATGGAATAGCTACTGATATTGCGAGTGGAGCAGGTAAAAAAGAATTTGAATCGCTGGCCAATTCAATTATTCCAACTGAAAATCCTGCCGAATTCAATCAAGCAATGATGGATTTTGGAGCAAGAATGTGTGTTCCCAAAAATCCGGACTGTGATTCTTGTCCCTTAGCAAATTCATGCTTTGCTTTCCAAAAGGACCTAGTTACTTCACTCCCACTTAAAATCAACAAAACCAAAGTGAAGGAGCGAGATCTACATTATTATGTAATCAAATGCGGAAATCAATCCGTCTGGAATAAAAGAACCTCTGGAGACATTTGGGAAGGGCTACATGACTTTCCTCAAGAAGGGATTTTTTCTATAAACGAGAATGAAAGCAAAGGCTTCCCAAAACCTGAAAGCATAAAACCCTATCCGAAAAAATACCGACACATTTTGTCACATCAGAAATTGAATGCTAAGTTCTCCGAAGTCAAAATTCCAGGTGAAAAGACTGCAGAATTAGCCCAATGGTGTGAAAACCAAGGTCTTTTACTCGTGGAAGAAGAAAGAGTTGAATATCTGGCAAAGCCAAAGTTAATAGTCAACTTTTTGAACGATACTAAGATTTGAGTACCTTCATCAAGTTGAATTTCGAAAATAAAACAAAGAAAAAAATATGGCAGGAGTTAACAAAGTAATATTAGTGGGGAATCTTGGCGCAGACCCAGAAGTAAAATATTTGGAGGGAGATAATGTTGTAGCAAATCTTAGTCTTGCAACCACTGAGGCCTATAAGGATCGAAGTGGAAACCGAGTAGAACAAACAGAGTGGCACGATCTTGAACTCTGGGGTCAGCAAGCCAAAATTGCCGAACAATACCTCAAAAAAGGAAGTCAAATCTATGTGGAAGGAAAGATCAAATCCGACAAGTGGACTGATGAACAAGGTCAAAATAGAAAACGGATGAAGATCAGGGTGCTTAGTTTCACTATGCTTGGAGCTAAACCCGAAGGAAGCGGATCTGGAATGGGTAATCAAGCACCTGCGGCTCAAAACTACCAACCGAAAGCTACAGCATCAGCGCCTTCGCCAAACCCACCAATGATGGAGGCTGATTCAGCAGATGATGATCTTCCATTTTAATATCTGAGTCCCCTGGATTAGTTTTCAGGGGATTTTTTTAATTTTGCACCAACCACTTTGGTTTATACATGGACGATCCCTACCCGAGTCTAGAATTATTAGGACAGATTAATGCCCCCTCTGCAAGCTATCTGATATTAAATAGCTTGATTTTTATTTTGCTTCTCATCTGCTCAGCCTTAGTTTCAGGATCAGAGGTTGCTTTTTTTTCGCTTTCGAATGAAGACTTAGAAGAAATAGGAGAATCCAACAGCCCAAATGGGAAAAAAGTATTGGAACTTATTGAATCCCCAAAAAAGCTCCTCAGTACGATCCTGATTCTGAATAACCTGATCAATATTGGAATAGTCACCTTAACGACTTTTGTGGCCTGGTCTATTTTTGGGACCAATGCCACTGGAATTGTAATTATTTTAGTGCAGACCGTAGGAGTTACTTTTGCGATTGTTTTCTTCGGAGAGATTGTTCCAAAAGTCTACGCAAACAAGGCAAAAAAGGAGTTTAGTCTTATAATGTCACCTTCTATTGCTTTCTTCTCGACTATTCTAAAGCCAATCTCTGTCTTTCTGATGGCATTTAGCGATGTATTAGAAAAACGGATAAAGAAAAAAGGCTATTCCCTTTCTGTAAATGAACTGAATCAAGCACTAGAACTTACCACTGAAGATACTCCTTCCGAAGAAAAAGATATTTTGAGAGGTATTGTAAACTTTGGAACCTTGACTGTAAAGCAGGTTATGCGCAGCAGAATGGATATCACTGCGGTAGACGTAGATATAGACTTTCATGAGCTTATGGATCGTATCAATAAAAGTGGATACTCCAGAATCCCAGTCTATGAAGAGACAATTGACAATATCCTTGGCATATTATATATCAAAGATCTCCTTCCCCATATCGAGCAGGAAGAGGATTTTGCCTGGAGGGAGTTGATCAGAAAAAGCTTTTATGTTCCAGAAAACAAGAAGGTAGATACTCTATTAAAAGATTTCCAACAGAAAAGAGTGCACATGGCCATAGTCGTAGATGAATATGGTGGTACTTCTGGATTGGTCACATTGGAAGATCTTATTGAGGAGATTATAGGAGAAATCAATGATGAATTTGATGATAGAGATGAATTCCTTTTCCAGGAAATAGACTCCTCCACCTTTATTTTTGAGGGTAAAGTATCCTTGAACGACTTTTGTAAAAAACTTGAGCTTGACTCTCAAATTTTTGATGAAGTCAAGGGAGAAAGTGAATCCCTTGGGGGCTTACTTCTTGAACTGAATTCCAAATTCCCGAAAAATGGGACAAAGATCCTATTCGAAGATTTCGAGTTTACCATCTTGGCTATGGATTCTAGAAAAATCAAAAAGGTCAAAGTTCATCTGAAGTCGGGAGAAAAGGATGCTCTTAACCCTTTTACCGACTGATTTTTTATTCTGCAATAATTCTAAAAACTCAGAATATAATTCTGTAATTATAAATAATAATTCCTGATTTTATTATTAAAAAGTGTCTAGAAAGAATTAGATGAAAATTTTTCTTATTTTTTTTCAAAGAAACTTAAAATTCAAAAAATGACTATTTTTAATTTAAAAGCGGGTTTTTTTCACCCTCATTTCTTGCAAAAGCATGGCTAATTTCACTTTTAAACGGAAAAAATTATTTCGAAATCATTTTTGCTAAAAAATCAATAAAGTTAAATTTCATAAATAATACCGCATCAAACCCCCTGATTTATTGCAATTATTTTAATAGGATAAAATTTTTCTGTAATTTTTGGAAATTTTAAACCTATTAAATTCTAATACTAATGCAAGAAGGTTTGTATCGATCGGAGTTTGAGCATGACTCCTGCGGTATTGGTGCAGTTGTTGATTTGAGTGGTGGACCCTCGCATGAGACGATCAGCGATGCCCTATACATGTTGAGCAATATGGAGCATCGAGGCGGCCGTGGTTCCGATCCCAAAACAGGAGACGGTGCTGGGATCTTAATTCAGATTCCCCATCAATTTCTAAAAGATATTACTATACGGACAG
Organism: Algoriphagus sp.; assembly: GCF_029254265.1. GTDB lineage: Bacteria > Bacteroidota > Bacteroidia > Cytophagales > Cyclobacteriaceae > Algoriphagus. The sequence goes on from NZ_JAQWXX010000025.1 coordinate 104,525, forward strand.
AGATCAATCTGCCAGAGGCGGATTCTTATGGGGTAGGGATGACTTTTTTCCCAAAGAATAAACAGCTCTTCAAGAAATCAAAGGAACTTTTAAACCAAATTATTGAGCAGTTGGATTTTGAGTTGATTGGATATCGATCTGTCCCTGTAGACGTGACTGTTCCTGGGTCAGGAGCTTTGGAAGTAATGCCAAACATTGAGCAGCTTTTTGTCAAACATAAAAAAGGACTTACCGGAATTGAATTGGAGCGGAAACTTTATGTTTTACGAAATTTTGCGACTTCCGAAATCAATGATAAAATACCTGGCGTAAACCATGCATTCTATTTTGCCAGTTTAAGTAGCCGAACCCTAATCTACAAAGGTCAGCTACGAACAGATCAAGTTTTAGCATTCTTCAAAGACCTTCAAAACTCTCGAATCGAATCGGCTTTCGCTATTGTTCACTCGAGATTTTCGACCAATACTTTCCCAAACTGGAGACTTGCACAGCCTTTCAGATGCCTCTCTCACAATGGAGAAATCAATACCATCCGAGGAAATTTGAATAAAATGAAATCGAAGGAAAACTTGATGAAATCGAAGTTTTTCTCTGATGAGGAATTGGCAATGCTCATGCCGATTACAAACAAAATGAACTCGGATTCTGCCAACCTTGATGCGATGGCGGAATTGCTTTCCCTTAGTGGAAGAAGTCTTCCAAATGCTATGATGATGCTGGTCCCAGAGGCTTGGCAGGACAATGAGGTCATGGATCGAGACCGTAAAGCATTTTATAAATTTCACGCTTCTTTGGTAGAGCCTTGGGACGGACCGGCGGCTTTATTGTTTACAGATGGTAAATCTGTAGGAGCAACTTTGGATCGAAATGGCTTACGTCCGCTACGTTACTTTATCACCAAAGACAAGCGCTTGATTCTTTCATCTGAAGCCGGAGCACTACCTATCAGGGAGGCTACCATCGAACAAAAAGGAAGAATCAGTCCAGGCAGAATGCTTTGGGCGGACCTTGAAAAAGGAAAAGTATTGTTTGACGAAGAGGTAAAAAGTGAGATCTGTAAAAAGCAACCTTACGAACAGTGGGTAAATGATCAGCGAATCAAGCTTCGATTAGAGGATGATCCTGAAACATTGAGCCATCCATATTCGACGGAAAACATCAAAAAATGTCAAACCGTTTTTGGCTACACTTCCGAAGAACTTAAAGTTGTCCTTTCTCCTATGGGAGGAACTGGTTATGAAGCAATTGGATCAATGGGTGCAGATACTCCTTTGGCAGTACTCTCCAAACAAAGCCAACACATTTCAAACTATTTCAAGCAGTTATTTGCTCAAGTAAGTAATCCACCTATCGACCCGATTCGGGAGCGCATGGTGATGTCCTTATTTACCCGACTAGGTAACGGGCAAAATATCCTGGAGGAAAGTCCAAAACACACACGTCAGATCCATATTTCTCAGCCGGTATTACTAAATGAAAGCCTAGAGAAAATAAAAAATATGGAAGGTCAAGGCTATCGTTGCAAAACTTTAGCAAGTCTTTTCAAAGCTGATCATCAACCAGGAAGATTGTTAGAAGCATTGGACAGGCTTTGTGATGAAGCGGAAGAAGCTATTGCTGAAGGAAAAAACATCTTGATCATTTCTGATCGAAATAGTACTGAAGAATATGCTCCTATTCCATCCTTATTGGCAATTGGAGCAGTACATCATCATTTAGTAAAGAAAAAAATAAGAACCAGTGCAGGCTTGGTTTTGGAATCAGGCGATATACGAGAGACTCATCATTTTGCCACCGTCATCGGATACGGTGTCTCCGCGGTTAACCCTTACCTTGCTTTGGAATCTTTACTTGAAATGTGGAAAAAAGGTCAATTCCCAACGATCAAGGACAGAAAAACTCTTTTCTCAAATTATCAAACTGCGATTGGAAAAGGGCTCTTAAAAGTCCTTTCAAAAATGGGGATTAGTACTCTCCAGTCTTACCAAGGAGCACAGATTTTTGAGGCAATCGGTCTTGGACCTGAAGTAATTGACCGATGCTTTAAGGGAACCATTTCCAGAATCAGTGGGATTTCATTTGACGAACTCGCTGAAGAGGTTCTTATTCGCCACCGAGCGGCTTATCAAACCACATCACCAATACTGGAAACCGGAGGCGTTTACCAATGGAAAAGAAAAGGTGAAAAACATCTTTTCAATCCAGAAACGATTCATTTACTCCAAAAATCAACACGTCTCAATGACTTTGAGATGTACAAAAAATTTGCAGCAAAAATCAATGAGCAAAGCAAAGATGCTTTGACATTGAGAGGGTTATTTGAATTCAAAAAACGAATATCTGTCCCAATAGATGAGGTTGAACCAGCCTCTTCCATCATGCGGAGGTTTGCTACCGGAGCCATGTCTTTTGGCTCGATTTCTCATGAAGCACATTCCACGCTTGCCATTGCCATGAATAGAATCGGAGCAAAAAGCAATTCTGGCGAAGGCGGGGAAGATGAGATCCGCTTTGCCCGAAAAGAAAACGGGGATTGGGAACGGTCGGCAATTAAGCAGGTAGCCTCGGGCAGATTTGGTGTGACCAGCAACTACCTCACCAATGCTGCCGAATTACAAATCAAAATGGCCCAAGGTGCTAAACCTGGTGAAGGAGGTCAGCTTCCTGGACATAAAGTCGATGATTGGATCGGAAGAGTGCGTCATTCCACTCCTGGAGTGGGATTGATTTCGCCTCCTCCACATCATGATATTTATTCCATCGAAGATCTGGCACAGCTGATTTTTGATTTGAAAAATGCCAATCGAAAAGCAAGAATCAATGTCAAATTAGTTTCTCAAGCCGGGGTAGGAACAGTTGCTGCCGGCGTGGCAAAAGCGATGGCAGATGTAATTCTGATTTCCGGAGCAGATGGAGGAACAGGAGCCTCTCCGCTCAGTTCGATTCGTCATGCTGGCTTGCCTTGGGAGCTTGGTCTTTCAGAAGCACACCAAACTCTGGTAAAAAACAACCTTCGAAGCAGAGTAACTCTTCAGACAGACGGGCAGCTTCGAACTGGTCGTGACCTCGCAATAGCGACTTTGCTGGGCGCAGAGGAATGGGGAATTTCTACTGCTGCATTAGTGGTTGAAGGTTGTATTATGATGCGAAAATGCCATCTGAATACTTGTCCGGTAGGAATTGCAACCCAAAATGAGGATCTACGAAAACTCTTCACCGGTGATCCGGATCATGTGGTAAATTACTTTTATTTCTTAGTTCAGGATCTAAGAGAAATCATGTCTTCCCTTGGGTTCAAAACGATCGATGAAATGGTAGGCCAAAGCAACGTGCTTCAATCTACTGGTCATCTGAATCATTGGAAATGGGATAAAGTAGATCTGAGCCCTATTTTCCACAAGGTTGAGGTTCCTGATCACGTAGGGATATTTAAGCAAATCGATCAAGAGTTTGAACTTAAGGAGGTATTGGATCGACAGCTAATCAAAGCTGCCCATCCATCCCTGGAGCAAGCAATGGCCTCAGAAGGTAATTTCCCAATTAAAAACACAGATCGCTCTGTGGGCGCTATGCTCTCGAATGAGATTTCTAAAATCTATGGAAGTGTCGGCTTGCCCGAGGATACCGTTCATTTCAAATTCAACGGATCGGCAGGCCAGACATTTGGAGGTTTCCTTGCCAAAGGAGTAAACTTTGAATTGGAGGGTGAGGCAAATGACTACTTCGGAAAGGGACTTTCTGGCGGAAAATTGATCATTTACCCAAGTAGAAATGCACGCTTTGTCCCAGAAGAAAATATCATTATCGGAAATGTGGCATTTTACGGAGCTACCTCAGGTGAAGCCTATATCAATGGAAAAGGAGGCGAGCGTTTCTGTGTGAGAAATTCCGGAGTAAAAGCCGTTATCGAAGGGATTGGAGATCATGGGTGTGAATACATGACAGGTGGATTGGTTATTAATCTGGGTGAAATAGGCCGAAACTTTGCCGCTGGAATGAGTGGTGGAATCGCCTATATTCTAAAGGATTATATTACTGAAATCAATCCGGAGTTAGTAGATATAGACCTCTTGGAAGAGGAGGATTACCAAATTATCAAATCCCATATAAAGCGACACGTCAAACTTACTCATTCAGGGCTCGGCCAAAAATTCCTGGATAATTGGGAAGAAACAAAAGAGAAGTTTATCAAAGTAATCCCTAGAGATTATAAAGCGGTTTTACAAAAAAGAGCATTAGAACAATCAAAATCATTGGTGTAAGATGGGAGCGAAAGAAGGATTTATTCAATTTAAAAGAGAAACTCCTGTAGCCAGAGACCCAAAAGAACGGGTGGGAGACTACAAGGAAATATATGAGCCGTTTTCTGGTGAGCAATTAAACCATCAGGCGGCGCGATGTATGGATTGTGGAGTTCCATTTTGCCATAATGGCTGTCCATTGGGAAATGTAATCCCCGATTTCAATGATGCTGTTTATAATCAAGAATGGGAAGAGGCAATCACGATTTTACGAAGTACAAATAATTTCCCAGAGTTTACCGGCAGAATCTGCCCAGCTCCCTGTGAGGCAAGCTGTGTGTTAGGAATCAATAAAGATCCAGTGGCTATTGAATTGATCGAGAAAAATATAGCAGAAAAAGCGTATGAACTCGGTCTAATCAAAGCTAACCCACCAAAAACCAGAACAGGAAAATCTGTTGGAGTAATTGGTTCAGGTCCTGCTGGACTAGCTGCTGCAGATCAATTGAATCAGGCTGGTCATGAGGTCACTGTTTTTGAAAAAGATTCCAAACCTGGGGGATTACTTCGATACGGAATTCCTGATTTCAAATTAGAAAAATGGGTGATCGACCGAAGAATCGATTTTATGAAGCAAGAAGGAGTGATCTTTTCCTGTGACACAGAGGTCGGCTTTAATATCAAGGCTGAGAACATTCTCCGAAATTTTGATGCAGTCGTATTGGCTACAGGAGCGGCTCAACCCAGAGCACTAAATATCAAAGGAGACGATTTAAAGGGAGTTCATTTTGCGATGGAGTTTCTAGGAAAACAGAATCAGGTGATCGGTGGTGAAATTGATGAAAACCCAATTTCTGCCAAAGGAAAGCATGTCATCGTAATTGGCGGGGGAGATACTGGAAGTGATTGTATTGGCACTTCTAATCGCCATGGCGCTGCTTCGATCACTCAATTGGAGCTTTTGCCAAAACCTCCGCAAAAAAGAAACACCTTAAATCCTTGGCCGGAATGGCCTATGACTTTGAAAACTTCCAGCTCACATGAAGAAGGGGCAGAGCGAGTATTTTCCATTCTCACCAAAGAGTTTATTGGAAATGAAGCTGGGGAGGTTGTTGGACTTAAGCTTGTGGATTTGGAGTGGAAAGATCTTGGTGGAAGAATGGGATTTGAGGAAATTCCCGGAACAGAACGGGAAGTTCCTTGTGATTTGGCATTTTTAGCAATTGGCTATACAGGCCCGGCTCAAAATGGTTTACTCGAGGCATTCCAAGTAGATACCATGGAAAACACATTGCCAAAATCGAAAAATTACAAAAGCAGTAACGGAAAAGTATTCTTAGCCGGAGATATGCGTAGAGGTCAATCACTTGTAGTTTGGGCCATATCAGAGGGAAGAGAAGCTGCTGTAAATGTGGATGAATACCTTATGGGAAGCTCCATGCTTCCACAGAAAGACGAGTCCTTTTTCCATGTGGAGGATGAAATAGCAAATGCTGGATAAAGGATGATCTCAAAGTTCTGAAAATACAAATGCCCCCTGATTTTGAAACTCTGGGGGCATTTTTTGCTTATAGAGGCTTTGATTTAATTTCCTCCACCTCTTCGTTTACGAAACTCATCCCGATCTTCGATCTGACCGCCCGGTCTTCTGCCTCGATCTTTTTGGCTTAGCTTTATTTCTTCCCATTTTCCAAGCTGCTCTTCAGTCAGTACGGCCTTGATTCGTTCATCTTGCTTTTTCATCTCTTCTCTTCGGGAATCCATTTCCTCTTTTCTAGCTTCGGTTTCTTTCATACGCTCTGCTCGATCCTGATCCATTTTTTTGGCTCGTTCGAGATTGATTTCAAGAATTTGCTTTTTCTGATCAGCAGAAAGGCTTAATTCTTCTGCCATTTTCTCAGTCATTTTCGTCGCCCGTTGCTCTGGGGTTGGTCGCTCGCCACCTCGTTGTTGTGCCATTGCACTTAAGCCGATGAATGCCATCAGACCTAAGGTTAAAATTATTTTTTTCATCTTTTTTGTGGATTAGTTACGAGGGTTAGACCACTGATCCATCTCTAGGTTTAACAGGAACTATCAAAGTGATTGTTAAGAAAACTTAATTATCTATTTACTTTATCAAGATTCAGAAATCTCTTAATCCCATCGCCAGTGCTTCTTAAGCATTAAAAATTATCTTTCCTCAATCAATTCTTTTCGCTCACTTTCTTTGACATATTTTGGCTTGATTAAGAGACGCAAACTCGGATCAAAACTGAGGTAATTCCAAGACCAGTTTAAAAATACAAACAGTCTGTTTTTTACTCCGAGAATAGCCATGAGATGAACAAACAACCAAGTTAACCAGGCAAATAAGCCCTGGAATTTGATAAAAGGAAGATCTACTACCGCGAGTTTTCTTCCCACTGTCGCCATAGACCCAAGATCTTTGTATCGAAAAGGCTTTGGATCATGACCTTTTGTAATTTGAAATAAATTTTTTGCCAGATGCTCTGCCTGTTGGAGTGCGACCTGAGCTACTTGAGGATGTCCTTTAGGATGTTCTTCATTCATTATAAGGCTGATATCGCCTAGTGCAAAGACATTTGGAAACCCCTTGACCTCGGAATATTCATTGACGATTAATCGACCATTTGGGGCATAGGATTCTTTTGGAAATCCGGCTATTAGATTTGGCTTTATTCCCGCAGCCCATAGCAAAGTCTGAGTTTCCAAAAAAACATCTCCTTCCAAAGTCACAATCTGCCCATCATAGTCTTTGACCAATGTCTTAAGCATCACTTCGACACCAAGTTTCTTCAAATATTTCAGTGCATGATCCTGAGATTCCTTAGACATCGGCCCTAAAAGAACAGGCCCCGCTTCAATCAGGACCACTTTCATATTATGAAAATTGAGCTGAGGATAATCCTTTGGAAGTACATTATTTCGTAACTCAGCGATGGCTCCTGCAAGTTCTACTCCGGTAGGCCCGCCACCTACGATGACTACATTCATCAGGTGCTTCCGATGTTCTACTTTCTCGATATTGATCGCCCGCTCATAGTTGGAAATAATTTTATTTCGGATATACAAAGCCTCCGAGACGGTCTTCATCGGCGTTGCATAGTATTCAATACTTTTATTTCCAAAGTAATTGGTGTCTGCCCCCATTGCCAAGACCAAGTAATCATAATCTACAAAACCTTCATTGGTGTACAGTTTTTTCTTTTCCGGATCAAAATGACTCACCTCGGCCATCCGAAAGGTCACATTTTCGGCATGATGGAAGATTTTGCGAAGCGGAAAAGAAATTGCGCTTGGCTCCAAACCTGCTGTTGCTACTTGATAGAAAAGGGGTTGAAATTGATGGTAATTATTCTTGTCAAGAAGAATCACCTGAAAATCCTTGTTCATCAATTTCCTGGCAAGTTTCAAACCTGCAAAACCAGCACCGACAATAACTACTTTAGGAAAATTCGAGGAGGGTATATTTGGGATATGATGGGAGTCGGAAGAATTCATAAGAGTATATGTTTAAAAAAGCTAACGATAAATCCAGCAACTAGGGTCTAAGAAAGGGAAGTAATTTCATGCTGAGCCCTGAAATCCGGACCATTTGGAGTTTAGAAGAATATTTTGATGAAAAGTCACCATTGAAAAGAAGCATTTCTGCCTAAATGAAAAGATTTGCTATTTTTACCCACCAAATAAAAGAGATCCATGGGAAGAGCATTTGAGTTCAGAAAAGAACGAAAATTCAAAAGATGGGACAAAATGTCCAAGGTATTTACCCGATTGGGTAAAGAAATCGTAATGGCGGTCAAATCTGGAGGCCCAGACCCTGCTTCCAATCCACGACTTCGGACCATCATGCAAAATGCCAAAGGTGCTCAAATGCCTAAGGATAGGATCGAAGCTGCAATCAAACGCGCATCGAACAAGGATGAGAAGGATTTTGAAGAAATGGTGTACGAAGGCTACGGACCCTTTGGGATTGCAGTCATTGTAGAGACCTCCACCGATAATATCAACCGAACGGTAGCCAATGTTCGTAGTTATTTTTCCAAAGCCGGAGGATCACTTGGCACTTCTGGATCGGTAAGCTTTATGTTTGATCGCAAAGCAGTATTCAGATTTGCGAAAGGTGATTTTGATTTGGAAGAATTAGAATTCGAATTAATTGATTTCGGATTGGTTGATATCGATGAAAATGAAGGAGAAATCTTCGTTTACACCGAATTTGAGGACTTTGGAACCATGCAAAAAGCATTGGAAGAGAAAAATATAGAAATCATCAGTGCAGATTTTCAGCGCTTCCCAACTACCCTGACGGAATTGACGGAAGAGCAGGAAGAGATCATCCATAAAATGATCGAAAAAATGGAAGAGGATGATGATGTCAATCAAATATTTACCAACATGGCCTAGGCGTAAGCCAAGCCTTTTTCTATGATATTCCCCAAAAGACAAAATTTCCAAGCTTCTGAAAAAGCATTAATCATTGTAGGAAGCAAAAATCCCGTAAAAATTTCCTGTACCGAATTAGCTTTTACAGAAGCCTTCAAGCAAGGCTTTATCGTAAATGGAGTGAATGTCTCTTCCATGGTTTCTGACCAGCCTAGAGGAGATGAAGAGACTTTTTTAGGGGCAAAAAACAGAGCCCTAAATTCAAAATCAATCTTTCCGGAAGCAGATTATTGGGTGGGAATAGAGGGAGGAATTGCAGAAGACACGTTAGGAATGAACGCTTTTGCCTGGGTCTATATCGAAAACAAATCTGGAAAAGTGGGTTACTCGAAAACCGGGGTCTTCTACCTTCCAAAAGCGATTGCTGATTTGGTAAACTCCGGAATAGAATTGGGGGATGCAGATGATCAGTTTTTTTCGAAAGAAAACTCCAAACAATCCGGAGGATCAGTAGGGATTTTAACTAATGGAGTTTTAAACCGGGAATCATATTATCAGCAGGCAATTATTTTAGCATTGATCCCAATTATCAAGGAAAATTTGTATTAAGTCGGCCGTTTATGTAAAAAAAAATTAAGGAACAGTAAATTATTAAAATAAAATTCTGAATTGTTTGCAAATTCTTAAATAATTATTTCTTTAAGAAAAGATTAAAAGATAGCCTTAAAATTATAAATCTTACCTCAGTAATAGTTGCTTAAATCACCCTACCCTTAAGTAGCAGTAGACCTCCTTCCGGAGGTCTATTTTTTTAGGTTCACCATGAAATTTTTCAAAGCTTGCCTCCAATCCGGATCAGCATCCCATTCAGGGCCTATATATAATTCATCTCTTACGAGGAGTTTGATGTAGTATTTCACAACCGTTCGGGAATTAGTCTCGGAAGGGATTACTTCCAACCCCATACTTTCCATGAGATCAGCCTCGCGGCCTTCTACTTTTACTAATAGGAATTGGACCCTGTCTTGAACCAATTCCTCGTTCGTTTTGGCTTCTGTCAGCCACTCCACGGGATAGGGATATTCCTGCTTAAGGATTTCCTCGATTCCTGATTTTTGTGCGGCTTGCTCAGCTAGAATAGTTTCTTGTGATTTGCCATAATTATCATATTTAAAATAACTCAGCAGACCTGTTTGTGCAGATGATCCTTCAATTGGAATCCCAAGTTTGAACACGTCCAAATTGAGCGGATTTCGAGGAATAAACTTCTGAGCAGAAACCGCCTCCTGAGTGCTGATGGATAAAAACTCGGGCACATCAAGTACCAGTAGATTTTTAGATTTTTGACCTTGTCCTATAGCTGCGAAATTCGCTCCTGCTTGATCATAATCAGTACCAACAGCACCAAAGAGATTTGTAGAAGTAATAATTGTTCCATCACCGGAAAATTCCCCGGCATGTATGCTAGTTTGTGCTTTTTGCCTGGTTACGAGAATTATATTTTTTACAAGTCGAGTCTGGAATGCTTTAGCATAATCAGCTTGAATCTCCTCCGAAAGTGTGACTTGCTCCAGCTCAAAGTACGCTACCGGATCCGCTCCGGCCTCGACCAAACTAGTATGAACACTATCCGCCAATTGTTTCCAAGACATTGCTGGTCTAGCACCAGGATCTACAGATACTAAAACCACTGATTTACCATCAAAAAAAGACTGCGGAATCGTCCCTTGCGCAAAGAGTGCATTTGGCAAAAAGAAAGCGATTATCAATAGTAAACTCGTGAATTTCATCAATGGAAATCGTAGATTCGTTTTGGTAATTAATAGTACGAATATACATAACGCAAAATACTTCCTTAGATGGTATCACCAACCAAATCAGTTTTAAGTTTTTTATTTGTATTTATCATCGGCTTTGCTTCGGGTCAATCGATCGATGATCAAAAACTACTTCAAACTATAGAATACCTCTCATCTGATAAACTTGAGGGCAGAAAAACCTTAAGCGAAGGAAATAAAGAAGCACAAGAATTTATACGTGAGGAATTTAAATCTTTGGATTTAAGCACCCATTATGCTAAATATTTTCAAAAATTCACTTTTGAAAATCGGAGAGAACGGCAAAAATATGAGGATGCTACTAATGTGGTGGCCTTTATCCCTGGCAAGGATTCCCGTAAAATTATAGTCATCACTGCACACTACGACCATGTGGGAATCGGACGTAAGAATTCTTCCGGAGACTCGATTTATAATGGGGCTGATGATAATGCATCAGGCACAGCAGCTTTATTGGCATTTGCAGCCTATTTCAAAGAGAACCAACCTAAGCATCCTATTATTTTTGCCGCATTGGATGGAGAGGAAATGGGCTTGCAAGGAGCAAAGGCACTTCTGAATGATTTTCCTTTCCCTATTGAAGATATTTTGATAAACATCAATATGGACATGATCTCTAGAAATGAAAACGGGGAGCTATATGCATCAGGGACGTACTATAATCCTTATCTGAAACCAATTTTAGAAAACGCTTCTAAAGGATCAAACCCTGTTTTAAAATTTGGACATGACGAACCAAATACCGGTAGGGACAATTGGACTCAATCATCAGACCACGGTCCATTTTTCGATCAAAAGATCCCTCATATTTATTTTGGAGTGGAAGATCACGATGACTATCACAAACCAAGCGATGAGTTTGGGAATATAGATCAGGCATTCTATGTCAATGCTACCAATCTGATTCTGAAATGTATTTTAGCTTTAGATGCTGAATTACCCAAAGAATAGCCCAAATATTTCTAATTGGGTATCATCTTGAGTACTTTAGTCACTTGTAGTTTTTTACCGATAAAAACCTTTGGCTAAATCAGATTTCATTACTAAGCTTTTGATCTGGCGGCTCAGACACATGAGCAACCAGTCATTTATCCTTATCCTTAGCGGGATTATTGGGATAATTTCTGGCTTAGCCGCTGTGATTTTGAAAGAATCTGTTCATGCTATACAACACTTCCTGACGGAGGATTTTTATACAGAGTATGCCAATTTCCTTTATATTCTTTATCCAATTATCGGTATCACTGCTGCTTATATTGTAGGAAAATACATTTTTAAAGATGTGGGAGGTCATGGAATAGCTGATGTGCTATTTACGATTTCTAAGAAGCAGAGTATTATTCCTGCAGTAAAAACGTACAGCAGGGTATTTACTTCGGCATTGACAGTTGGCTTTGGGGGATCAGTAGGGCTGGAAGCTCCCATGCTGGTGACAGGCTCTGCAATAGGCTCGAATGTAGGCTTGCTTGTTCATTTGAATGCCAAGAAAAGAACATTACTTATAGGCTGTGGAGCCGCAGGGGCAATTTCAGCCATCTTTGGCGCCCCAATTGGTGCAGTGATTTTTGCAATTGAGGTTATTTTGATGGAAATCAGCACAGCCTCATTTATCCCATTATTGATAGCATCGGTGACTGGATCTCTGACATCTATGGTGCTAATCGGAAATGACCCTGTTTTCACTTTTGATTTAGAAGGAACTTTTACTGCAGGGCATATGCCTTATTATTTGCTTTTGGGAATTCTTTGCGGTGTTATTTCACTTTATTTCAGCAGAGTGGTGCGGACCACTGAGCGTCTGATGGAAGGACTGGAAACTCAAGTATTAAGATTACTTTATGGTGGAGCATTGCTAGGATTCATGGTTTTTTTCTTTCCTCCGATTTATGGAGAGGGCTATGACACGCTTAATCTTTTGATCAACGGAAACTCAGATCAGCTCTTGGATAAAAGCCCCTTTTTCTCTTCTTCAGAGAATCCTTACTTGATTATTATTTTCCTTTCATTGATTATTCTGGTTAAGCCTATTGCTTCTGCATTGACTTTGAGTGGAGGAGGAAGTGGGGGAATTTTTGCCCCTTCACTTTACGTAGGAGGTATTGTGGGTTTTGTCTTCGCGTATTCAAAGAATCAACTTGGATTTCATATTCCTTTGCCTCTTGCTCACTTTACCTTAGTGGCGATGTGTGGAGTAATGGCGGGAGTTCAGCACGCACCTTTGTCTGCGATATTTTTAATTGCTGAGATTACCGGTGGCTATGAGCTGTTCGTGCCTTTGATGTTTGTTTCGGCTATTTCCTATATTACTACTACCTATTTTGAAAAAGATAGTCTATACGTGATTCAATTGAAAGAAAAAGGCAGGCAGCTTCCTGAATCTAAAGATGAAGAATTACTAGACTTAATCAGCATCACCAATGTCATCGAGCGAGATTTGCTTCCAGTTCATCCTGATTCCAAGCTTGGCGACTTGATTGACTTAGTGAAAATATCCAAACGAAATATTTTCCCGGTGGTCGATGAATATGGGATTCTCCGAGGAATAATTACTCTAGATGATATCCGCGACATTATGTTTGATCGAGAAAAACAAGAAACCATTTCCATCAAGGAATTGATGCACAGTCCTCCTGAAATCCTATTGGCTACTGAAAATATGCAAAAAGCAATGGGTAAATTTGAGCTATCTGGAGCTTGGAATCTTCCTGTAATTGAAGATGGTAAATATTTAGGCTTTGTTTCAAAGTCAAGAATCTTTAATGCCTACCGGAAAAAACTCATCAGACAAAAGGAAGATTAATCGGTTTTAGAAGGAAATTTGGTCTGGCAAATTATCTACATTTTAAAACTCTTTTCATTGGTACTTTTTTGAAGTTAGCTTCCTTTATCCACAAAATCGACATTCAGTATTATCCTTTATTTGCCTGATTATTTGATACTTATAGCATTCGTAAAGAAAAGTGTGGATAAATTATTGATTTTGTGGATAAAATTTTCTTGCTTTTTTTAATGTGCTTAATCTCGCTCTGAAAGGCGATTTTTCAATAATTATTTCTTCAATTTGATTTATGAATTCTAGCCTAATTTCAACAATTGTTAAATGTGAAATCAAAATAATATTCGGTTTTTTAATTTTTCATTTAAAAAATCTCCAAATCCTTTAGAAGGAATATTTTGATTCAGTTAGAAAAAGTTGAAGTCTAAGAATTATTCAATTTTAACACCAAAAATTAAAATTAGGATTTATATCCCAAATCCTATCGGCGCTAGATTGTTCATCTGGCGAAGTATCCAAGCCTGTCTTCCTATGATATAAGGAGTAGGTTTGGTTGGGTTCCATCTTCGTGGATTTGGAAGAACTGCTGCGATCATGGCCGCTTGGTTTCTGTTAAGTTTAGCTGCTGGCTTTTTATAATATGTCTGTGAAGCAGCCTCAATCCCATAGATTCCATCTCCCATTTCGATTACATTGAGGTAAACCTCCATAATTCGTTCTTTGGACCAGATTAATTCTACCAATACCGTAAAATAGGCTTCAAGTCCCTTTCTAAGGTAGCTTCGGCCTGGCCAAAGAAAAACATTTTTCACAGTCTGTTGGGTGATTGTACTTGCGCCCTTTACTCGCTTTCCTTTTTTATTATTTTCCCAGGCTTTCTCCATGGCCTCAAAATCGAATCCCTTATGATCTAAGAATTTTTGATCTTCTGAGGCATAAACTGCCTGAGGAGCATTTTTGGAGATTTCGGAAAAGGGAACCCAATCTTTTTTAAGTCTGACTTCTTTATTTTCATCAAACGCTTGCTCAAACAGCCTAATGACCATCAAAAGAGTAATGGGGACTGGCACAAAGCGGTATAGAATCGTGAAACCTATTGAGAGCAGAAAAAAATAAAGAGCCGATTTCCAAATCAATCGCCAAATCCATTTGAATAATTTCATTGCTAAAGGTTAGTTAGTCGCAAATGCCTGTACAAATTGATAGAAAAAAACAGCATTTTCATCGTTCAGCACAGAAATAAGATCACTTTCCATTTCCTCGATCTCCTTTTTTGTGATCAATTTAGCTTCAAGTAATCCTGGAGCGCCACTTTTCAATAATATGGTCCAAAAATGTAACATCTTTTGAAGCTCCTCAGGTTTGGACTGATCCAAATGAAAACCACCATGGTAAATCTCTATAGAACCGAATCCTGCTTTTTTCATAAGATTCCCCAATTGAGCTCCTACATCCGGATTTCCTCCCAAAGAGATTTGGAGCTGATTATAAGCTTCATAATATTTCCTTTGATTAGGGAGATCTGGATACAAGTAAAAACTTGAATTAAAAACCTCCGTTGCCCAAATTTTTGCTCCTTTGGTTAAATATTTCTTTGCAGACTCGAGCACCCTTACTGGTTCTGGCATATGCTCCAATGCCCAGCAAATAAATACTGAATCAAATTGCTCTTCCAGCTTTAAGTCTCTTGCATCTTGACAGTAAAAAGAAACCCGGTCTGTAGCAAAAGCAAGATTTTTTTTGGCTTGAGCAATCTGTGCTTCTGAATAATCTACGCAAGTAATTCTTAATTCTGGCCAAAGTCTGAGCAGCTCCCTTGTCTGAGCCCCGACACCTGAACCTATTTCCAACAGATTGGTGCAGCCGGAGAAATCGATTCTGGGATAAATTTTCGGTGCTAGATAATTGCCTTGATCTAGGAGGCGTTGCTGCTCTTCTGGGATAAATCCATGTAAATATGCCTCTGCCATTCAGTTTTATTTTAAATAAAAATATTAAAAATAGCCCGATAAAAGAGTCTTTACTCTCCGCTATTTCTTTTTCAGGATAATCGGCTGAGAATATTTATCAGCAATACTTTCCATGATAAATTTTAAATCAGAATATTCTTCCACAGGAAATAAACTTTGGGATAATTCTATTCTACTGTTGATCTTGATTTCATCGGCTTCTGTGCTTATCTGAAAGCTAAATTTTACCCCCTTTGAAGGGATAGTAATAGACCCACTTTCAGGATAATCCTCTAATTCATATCCTATAGGAATAGGGATTATAACATTATAACTCTCATAGTTTGGATAATCGAATTCTACTGGTAGTATACGTTCATTTTGAGTGAAAATATTCTTAAAGAAAATAGAATTGGTGAACGGTTCCAAGGCTATAACCTTATCCTCAAGGGACCCAAATGGTTTCCGATAATTCACCGTCAACATCCGTTTTTCTTTGATTTGGTTCAGAACTTCGAAATCGATTAATTCAAAGTCTTTGTATCTATCCTGCTTTATAAGTATTTCTTGAGAGAGTCCCGAGTAGTTTTCATCCCATTTAAGAGCGGCGTAATCTGTGTACCGTTCGGTGGTCCTTATAAAGAAATTTCCTCCCTCATCAACCTCAAAAATCAGTTGATTGATTGTTCCAGACCGGTGATTTATTGATAGCTTATCTAATCTTCCATTTCCTTTCTCCATAAAAAATCCTCTTGGAACTAATTTTCTCACCGGAATCAATCCATAAGGCATAATCGAATCACTAGCATCTAAGAAGACTTGTTTTCCCTCTATTTCTGCCTTTAGAATGGCGCTGTGAAACTGAAAAATATAAGGCTTCTCAATCAATTGAGATCTTCCTTTTCCTCTTTCATTGATCATGATCAAATAAGAATCTATTCCGTGCATCCGAAAGAGGTAATTCAACAGAAGATTCTTATCAAAACTATTTCCCCTTTTCAACTCCACCATCCTAGGCAGGGGATAAATTGGTTCTAACCATCTCGATTCTATAGATTTATAGGAGGTGGAAACATAGTCAAAGATTTTCTTAGCCTGACCTTCTTGTGTAGAGTCTGAAAAATCTAAATCAGCCAAAAGAGAGTTTGGCCCGGTTTTGTACTGATAACTTCGATAGTCATCAATCAATAAAATCTCAGTAGCCACCTGGTCCCAGGAAGCATAGAAAATCTCGGAGGACTCCAGCTCCTCTTCTTTATAATACTCTGAACTAAACAAGTATCCATCCACTCGTTCTTGATAATCAATTAGGCTTCCAACAAAAGGCTCAATAGGCAATGAAGGTATATCTCTCAGTATCCAAGAATATGAGTTGCTCCTTTCAGATACTTTGGTGGCTTCAGCAAGTCTTTTACCTTGAATGATCATCTGGTACTGGAAGAAACTTGGAGCCTTAAATCTATACGAACTGTAAAGTGAGGGATATTCGCCCTGAAATCCCCAGCCATCAAGTAATGACAGCATTTTGCTTACCTTTTTATAGCTGAATTCCAGAATAGAGCCTCTTTTCACTTGTGGGAATGCAATTCGAATTTCAAAATATCCATCTCCCAGATCAACTTCTTTAATCGCTTCGTTTCCCAGTCGAATATTCTTCCTGCTGTTTCCATCCAGGTAGCTCACTTGTGCCTTTACCTGAGATACTTGTTCAAAAAGATTGTCTCCTCTGTAGAAGCTTATCCTGAAATCACCAAAGTCTGAAGATTCATCAGTCAGAACTTTATAACGATAAAAATAATCGGTATGAATCCCTCCATATTTAAAATAAGAATCCCCTGACTCATAGAGAACTACGTGTTTCGCTTCAGGCTCAAAAGAAACTTTTTCAATCAGGAGTTCCTGATCCGTGAATTTGCCAAACTCAGCCACCTGACCAGCAGCTTTGTTGCCAAAACAAAAGAATAGAAAAAGAAAACCGTAAATCTTCACTTTTAAGGATTCGCTATCTTTTTCAATACCACTGGTGCTGTAAGCTTGGAAGCTACTGACTCCATGAAAAACTTCAAATCTCCATAGCTAGCTACCGGAATCAATGGTTTTTTTACTTCCAATCTGGCTGTGATTTTCAGCATTCCATCCACTTTAGTTGGGGCATAAGTAAAGGTAACATAACCCCCTTTAATGCTGATTTGCTCCGCAAGTGGATAATCCTCTACTTCGTAGCCTTCCGGAATTATAACGTTCGTATTATATGTCTCATTGAAAGCAAATTGAAAATCCACCGGGAAGACTCGATAGGAAGCTGTAAATGGGTTTTTGGCAAAAGTGGAAAATCTCAAAGGATTGAAAATTATTAAATCGAGATTTTCTGAGTTAGGTAATACTGTTTCAAAACTTACCGTGACAAAATTCTTTTCTCTCAGGTTATTCTCAACTGTTACATTTTGAATTATCATTTCATCCGATTCATCCTTATCAAAGAATAATTCAAGAGATTCATTTCTAGACTGAAGCCTTTCAATATGGTGAGCAGTTTGAAGACCCATATAGAAATTTTCACGAATGGAGTTTTTTATACTTAATCCCTTTTCTGGATTATACTCCGTCTGAGCAAAATAAATCGTATTGGAATTATGATTGATCATCACCGGTACGATCTTGCTTGTTTCTTTCTGCAGATGCAACCCTTCTTTAACGTGCTTTTCTAGATCGACATATCCAAAAGGAGCCAATCGATCGCTCAAATCCAAGTATTGAAATTTGCCATCCAATTTTGCCAGTAAAAGAATCTCGTCAAACTGGTTGAGGAAAGGAAAATCCACCAAATCTGTACGACCATATCCTTTACTCCCAATCAGAACGGGGTCACACTCGATGCCTGCAGAATTAAGGATTCCCATATAGGTCAACATGAGTTCGGCTGGTGTTCCTTTCTTACTCTTCAGAAGCTGATTCAACACTTGTTCAGGATAGATCCAATCATCTCCATCAATCACAAAATTATCCCTTAGGTAGTAATATACTTTTTGAGCTATCTCCGTTTGATTATTTCCGGTGAGCTCTATTGCCAGCAACTCTTTCTCCAATGGATTAGATCGATAATATCCCTTTTCTCGATAATATCCGATTAATTCATCACCAAGGGCTGGCCAAGTACTAAGCACATCTTCCCATTCAGAACCTTGAGCATATTTGGACAATTGGAATTCCACACGATCAAAATAATCTCGATAGTTTTTCATATATGGCTCTTCCTGGAAGGCATAAAGGTTCCGAAGAGTCCAGCTATAAGTCCCATTACTTTCTGTTTTCTCACCTTTATTTAGAAGGTTTTCGCCCTGACTTAGCATCCGATATTGAAGACCTGCAGTCATGGTGATCTGATAGTGTGAATACAGCGTAGGAATATTATTCTGGAAAGTCCAGCCATCAATGAACGTGATTGACTTATCTGTCTCTTTGTAGGTATACTCTAAAATAGAACCAACCTGCACCTTGGGAAAAGTAATCCGCACCTCTCGATACCCATTGTCTAGACTTACGTCAAAGATTGACTCCTTAGGAACTTCCGTCACCTCTGCTTTTCCGTCTACATAGTTAATAGTTTGAGCTTTGATACCACTGATTTCTTCGATTCGCTTTTCTCCTGAATAATAACGAATCCGAAGATCTGCATAGGATTTCCCTTCTTCAGCAAGAATTTTCATTCGCCCGAAGTGCGCAGTCTCAAAGACATTTCCAAAAAATCTGGACTCTCCATTTTTGAGCAAAAAAACTGCATCTGCATCTGGCTCAAATGAGACACTGGTTAAGTTAATCTCATTAGAATTGGCTTTGCCAAATTTTGGAGTTTGGGCAAGAACCCCAAATGAAATAACACTTAAGAAACAAAGGATGATTCGCTTATTCATTGAAACTACTCACAGTGGGTTTGGTAAAGAAATAGGTCTTAGAAGTCATAGCATTGATCTTTTTCATTAGCTCATCCTTGACTTCTTTATCGGTATTTTCCGGGATTTTGATGGCAATGGATCTGGATATTTTTAATGTCTTCCCATCAAGCGAGTGTATCAGGCTTATGTTAGCAAAATCATCTTCATAGCTCAAATCCTCCAATAAATCATCTAATTGAAAAACCTCAGGTAATTCTATCAAGTATTCATCATCTTGGTAAAGGCAATTATTGGTAAGCTGATCCTCTGAGATTTTTTTGATAAAAGACTTAAGAATGACCCGCTTTGCAGTAGTTTGGACAAATTTCTGGACGATCCCATCATAGCTTAACTGCGCCTTTGGCAATGAGTCCAATCGACCTGTTTCCAAAGAGTAATTCTGAATGATCAACCCCGAGACCGGAGAGTTCTGATTGAAATAGTCGCGCTGTTGGCGTGTATCCAAACCGGATTTTATACTCAACATTTTCTCGGCAATATTTCCCTCCATTTCAACTTTCGAGCTGAGTTCAGCATTTCCCTGAGGATCAATTTTGAATTCGTAAAACCCAGATATCCGGTTCCATTCAGGATTGTTATACATCGGGGTTTTGGTCAAATATCCCCCGGTTGGAGTCGTGACCAGCACATGCCGGTTTTTGGTGAAATCGCCCAAATAGCCTGCAGGAAGTAATGAAGAAGTACATTCAAGCCATACCGGATTGGGAGAATTCGGCATTGGGACTTGAAGAATAACATGATTAAACTGCTGAGAAGGTAAGTCGATGACAATATCTTCAGCATCTACGCCTGCGCGGACTAGCGCTGGATAAGAGCTGATTCCAACGGCTTCAAGCATGGCCTTCATCAAGTTTGTCAAGCCCTTACAGTCTCCATAGGAAGAGTTGATCACCTCTTTGGCTGTCATAGTCTGCCAACCTCCAATTCCTAATTGAATACTTACATAGCGGAAATTTTTTTGCAGGTAGTCATATAAGATTTTTGTCTTTTCGTAGGGATCATCGGTGTGAGCTACCATCTGAATGACTTTTGATTCAAAATCTGGCGGCAAAGCTCCCCTTCCCTTATTGAGTTCATATTGCCAAGCTGCGAGACCGGACCAATCATCCATCTTTCCTACATAGTTTTCGAGGGCAAAAGAGACTGGGGCCAAAAGAACTCGATGATCAAGCTTATTATCAAAATCCGGGGCTTGCACTGGTAGATCTTTTTCTTTCCAAATGATCACTCTTTCATCTCCGGATTGAAATTCCTCTTTAGTCCCCAAGAGATTCAATTCTTTGTATCGAATTTCCAAATGCTCAGGGTATACCACAGTTAAACTTGATTCCTGAAGTTTTTGATTAGCTCTAGAAACAGGAATCCAAGTGGGGATAAAAAAATTAGATTTGGATTTTGTGACTGTTTTGATTGTTACTTCAATTGGAAATTTGGCGGTTTTAAGCTCATAATATTTTCTTCGATCATCATCAAATATGGATGAATAAGAATAAACTGCGGCATCCTCCATATCACGAAGCTTTGCTTTTTCCAAGGTTTTTTTGGTAGCAGGATCAATTACTTCTAGTTCGAATGACTCTATTTGATTCAGTTTATCATAAAAAAGTGTGGTTCTTGCATGTGCTAGTCCTTCTGATGAATGTATTATCAGTTTTCGCTCAACCTGATGAATAACCTCAAAAGAAGGGGTAAGATTAATCCATTGGTTTTCATAAAGATCTGAATAGACTGGTAGTTCTTTTAATACAGGAAGACTATCCATGGGGCTATAAGAAAATAGGAAAAGGGTAACCCCAATCGATAGTAAATTCATTTTCAGTGTATTGGTATATATTCGAAATCTAAACGAAAGATTTGAAAAACTAAGAGAGCGGGTTAAAATAATTTTCACCTTTTTTAGAATGTAGTTTGACGTAAAAAATTTGAATCCTATTACTAATTTTTTGACTTGTAAATCCCAAATAATCTGGCCTAATTTGGTTTTTTACCAAATAAAATTTAGATGCCGCCAGTTATAATAGGAAGCTTTTCCGATTTCGAAAAATTCAATGGCCAAGAACTAGGAGCCTCAGATTATTTTCAAATTACCCAATCGCAAATCAATCTCTTTGCTGAAGCCACTCACGATCACCAGTGGATTCATACTGATCCGGAGCGTGCTAAGGCCCAAGGTGCCTTTGGAAATACGATTGCACATGGATATTTGACCTTGAGTATCGTACCCTTCCTATGGGAACAAAT
The DNA here is from genome assembly GCF_029254265.1 of Algoriphagus sp. Lineage (GTDB taxonomy): Bacteria > Bacteroidota > Bacteroidia > Cytophagales > Cyclobacteriaceae > Algoriphagus. Next base: position 125,912 of record NZ_JAQWXX010000025.1, read on the forward strand.
CGTGGATGTCCGAAATCTGAAAATGATGATCAACTATGGCATCGAATCTCTTCGGTTTGCAAATCCAGTATTGGTAGATAGTGAGGTTCGATTGGTTGCCAAACTCAAATCTATAGTAAATCTCCGTGGCACGGTAAAAGCAGAAGTTGAGGTCAAACTCGAAATTAAAGGGGAAAAGAAACCAGCGTTTACGGGAGTTTTGATCTTTTTATACCACTTTAGCACGGATTGATCAGGAAATCACGAGCTCACGAGCAACCATCCCAAAACAAAAACAGCTCAAAGTTACCGTCAAAAATTCGCATGGTTTTACAAGGCCGCTTCTTGAGGATTTTCTCTTTGCTATCAACTTGGAGCGTTGGCTAGTATCCAATCGAAAGGATCAAATCGCATAATTGAATTGCCTCAGTTTAAAGAATATTCCTAGATGAAAAATGAAGAAAGCCGGGATGATCCCGGCTTTTCTTTACTTCTTTTTATATAGAAAGGACCCGCCTCCTTGTTTCAGGGTAAGTTCTCCATTTTCGGGATCGAAAATAAATACTGCTCCTACTGCCGGAAATTCAAACTGATGTTTAGCGGTAGCCTCCAGCTTTGTATCAGGTTGGCCGGTGGGTTTAGCGATCAACGTATTGCCTTCCTTGACAAAGGTAAAACTGATCGGAATCTGCTCCGAAACATAATCGCCCAAGTATTGGTCAATCTCGGCCTCCGCCACACTGAAACTTTGAAAAGATGGAATCGTGACTTCCTTCCCAAAGTACTCATTCAATACCGCCAAAATAATGTCATTGTTGTTCCAGTTTAGGCCATTGGAAAGTATGACAATAGCAACTTTTTCTTCCGGAAAATACCCCAAAATGGATCGGAATCCATCGATCCCGCCTGTATGTCCGTAGGCCTTTTTTTCATAATACGGGAAAGAAAACAGCCCAAAACCATAGCCATCCTTGATTTCCATCATCTGATCAAGGTTTTTCTGAGAAACTAACTTACCATCAAATAGCCCTTTAGCAAATTGGGCTAAATCTTCCCCTGTAGAACTAATTGCTCCTGCACCCATGGGAATGGAGGGATGAGTTTCTTTTTCCACTACCCAACCGTCATTGTAGCCATAGGACCGTGCCTCTGCTGCCTGTGGGCTAATTACTCCAAAAACCTGGGTATTTTTTAGCTTGAGTGGTCGAACGATTTCCGTTTGGAGGATTTCTCCGTAGGGTTTTTTATGGATTTTTTCGAGAATATATGATAGAAGTACATAGTTGGAATTGCTATATGCGGCCTTGGAGTCCGGCTCGAAGTCACTCCCTCCCTCTAGGATAATTTGCAGCATTTCGGCTTCAGATTTAGCCTCAGTATTATACTCAAGGTAGTTTTTGCTATCGGTGAAATTATGGATCCCACTCCGATGTTGTAAAAGATGGGCGATTTGGATTTTTTCCGCATTGGGTATCATGGGATAAAAATCTGAAAGCGCTTGTTCCAAATTGAGTTCTTTGTCCTCAATACTTTTGAAAATCAAGACTGAAGTAAACATTTTGGAAATGGAACCTATCCGGTACTGTGTCTCAACAATATTTTTTATTCCATTTTCCTGATCTGCATATCCACGACTTCTAGCGAAGCGAATTTGTCCATTTTCAGTGAGTAGGACAGTTCCCATAAATTTGTTATGTACTTCCAGAGAATCCAAGAGTTGGTCGGCTTTGGAAAAATCTGTCTGCTGAGCCACTGATAGCTGAACTGAGACAAGCATCAGTACAATTACTCCTAATTTTGAAAGGCTTTTCATAGCGGTTATTTAATTAAACATTCCTTTTCTCTATTCTTGGGAAGGGGGGAGATTTAAATTTAGTTTAATCGATTTCGCTCTTCAGTACTTCCTGAATTGCTGTTTACTCGGAAGCTATCGCCTTTTGCAAAGCGGTATCTTAGCGTAAATCGAATTCCCTGATTACTTCGGTATTGTCTGAATGAAGTGTCTATATCAGCAAAGTCCACTTTAGCTCTAATTACTTGGGTACGGAAGAGATCTGTTCCATTCACCGCAATGGTTAACTTGTCTTTCATGATGGATTTGGTCACCCCAGCATCCACCCAGCCGAATCCTTCGATAGAACCTTGTCCCCAGATTTGCGGTCCAAGATACATTCCCATTAATTCTACTTTAAACCCTTTTGGCAAAGTGAAATTATGCTGTGATCTCACCATAAAAGAAGTCTGAGCATTATCCAGGTAATCATCTCCAATCTGAGACTTGAATCGGTTGTAATTTACCTGAACCATATTGGAAGTTCCCCACCATTTTTTAATGTCCACTGGAATGATTGCCCGGAAATTTGCATTCTTTGTTTTGTCAAAGTTATCCGTAAATGTAGTCGTGGTCCGGTCTTCTTGATCTTGGATAAAGACTTGCATAAATGCATCCTGAGTCTCCGAATAGCCGACTGTGAATTGATACATTCCTTTCACCACATGATTCATTTCAAAGTTGTTTGAATACTGCGGCTTCAGATTTGGGTTTCCTCGCTCAGAAGTCAAAGGATCTATGTAATAGACAAATGGATTAAGCAATCTGTAATTTGGTCGAGTGATCCTCCGATTTGCCGTATATACAATCTGGTAGTTTTCGCTGACTTGATGCTGAATAAATGCACTTGGAAAGAGGTTGAAATAATTCTGAGTATTCAGCTGATTCAGCGTCACAGAATTCCCCTCGATATCAGAGTATTCACCTCTTAGTCCTGCTTGGAAAGAAACTTTATCAGAAAACTTCCCTTTAAATGAGGCATAGCCCGCAATAACATTCTCATGATATATAAATTGATTGCTACTCGGATCTGGCTCAAAAGGACCATCTTCATTTGACCGGCTGAGATCAAGATTATTGTCTGATTTTACCCAAGATCCTTTCAATCCTGTTTCAAAAGTGCTTCCGTTTTTCAAAGGTTTTACAAAGTCCACTTTGGCAGTGAATATATTGTAGTACATATCATTCAGCGTCAGAATTCGATCTTGCATTCCCCCTATCTGGTCTTCACCCGTCCAGGTCAAATTGGTCAAAAGTGACTCGCTATCCGAATTCATTCGAGTAAAATCAACATCGGAAGTAATCTTTGTCCCCAAAGTATCTAGCTTCCCTTCGTAATGGATATTTCCAAAAATTCGGTCGCTGTGACCATCAGCATTATTATCTGAATCCAAGTAGCTGTTTTCAGTCATTGCGGGACTCGTGATTTCTGTGGATGATCTATTTGTGTTAAGATCATTGGAATTTGAAACTTGCACATTCAAACCCAAGTTGTGATTTTCATTGATTTCATAATTCGCAGCTCCGCTGAAAAACAGGTTCTTGTCTCTTTGCTTAATTCTTGATTCCTGGCTGAAATTGGATATGCCTTCAGGGAGTGTAAAATTTCGCTCGATTTCTAAATCGTTGTAAATCGCATATTCATTAAAGTTGAGATTGGCATTTGTAGTCCACTTTCCCTGTTTTACATTGAGCGCTATTCCTCCGATCGGAGCCCATAGGCCATTGTACTGTCCTCCAGCTTGGACGTTTCCAAAAACTCCATCCACCGAATTCTTTTTCAATATAATGTTGATCACTCCTGCAGAACCCTCTGCATCAAATCGGGCTGAGGGATTATTGATCACTTCTAAGCTCTTGATATTATCCGCTGGCATCGCTCTTAGGAAATTGGCAAGATCTGTAGCACTCATGTAGGTTTGGCGATCATTGATCATGACTACTACTCCAGAACGACCATTTAGATTGATAATTCCATCCTGATCTACATAGATTCCCGGAGATCTGCCGATCACATCGAGCACATTTGATCCTTCAGCCAAAACGGTACCCTCAACATTCACGATAGTTTTATCAGGTTCTATGATGATTTCAGGCCTCGTGGATTGAACAGTCACCTCATTCAGGCCTGTCATCTCATCCTCGATAGAGATAGTTCCCATTTCTTTGATCAAGCCAGAAACCAATTCAAATGAATCAGACTCAAATGACTTAAAGCCAATTGAAGAAATCACCAATTTGACATTTCCGGTTTTAATAGTTTCAATTAGAAACTCGCCCGCTTCGTTGGAGACAGTTCCATCAACTAATCCCCCGGCACCTACATTGATCAGGGCTATATTAGCAAAGAGAACGGCTTCCCCTTTTTGATCTAATACTTTTCCGGAGATTTTACTTACTTCTTTTGCAGCCAGAGTGCTAATCCCTAGCATGTAGATTAAGAGGGTAAAAAAGATAATGTTGGTAGTTTTCATTTTAATGCTGGTTGGTTTTGTTTTCGTACCAACCTATGAAAAGAAAATGCCAATGAATAAAATCAGCCTAAAATCGCTAAAAAGGGAGGTTTTGTTTTTCTGTTGAAAAACCCTGTTTCAAAAACGTACACTTTTCCCGTTCGATTTTAAAACAAAAAAATCCCCAAACCTTTAGGCATGGGGATCTTTTAACCAATGATCAGGTATTACTTCGCTGCTGCGTAGTTTTTACTTACCTCATCCCAATTCACGACATTCCAGAATGAAGCAATGTAATCGGGTCGTCTGTTTTGGTAATTCAAATAATAGGCATGCTCCCATACGTCTAATCCCATGATAGGAGTGCCAGGGCACTCTGCAATGTCCATTAGAGGATTATCTTGATTTGGAGTTGAGCATACACAAAGTTCTTTCTTGGTGTCCACACAAAGCCAAGCCCATCCGGAACCAAATCTGGTTGCAGCAGCTTTGTTAAAAGTCTCTTTGAAAGCATCAAATGATCCGAATTTTGCATCAATAGCTGCCGCTAATTCTCCAGTAGGCGCTCCGCCTCCATTGGGAGATAAGATAGTCCAGAATAGGCTATGATTGTAATGTCCGCCACCATTATTCCTTACTGCAGTATTTGAACCTGCTACTTTTAAAAGTTCGATAAGGGATTTTCCTTCGAGATCAGTTCCCGAAATAGCATTATTCAAATTGGTCACATAACCATTATGATGCTTTCCATGGTGGATCTCCATTGTTCTCGTATCAATATTTGGTTCTAATGCATTTGTTGCATAAGGAAGCGCTGGTAATTCAAAAGCCATTTTCTTAAAATTTAAAGGTTATACAATGAGTTAAAATGATTCAAATAATCTGCTTTCAAAACCCCCTTTGCAATAAAAAGGTTCTGTAAGAACAAAATTCCTTTTATTCTCTAAGCTTTTTAAAAAAATTATTCAAAAGCAATTCGGCTTCTTGGGCTAAGGTCCCGGCAAATATTTTGGTCTTTGGATGTAGGATTGAAGGCTCAACTTTCATGCATCCTCTTTTCGGATCGGATGTAGCGTAGTGGATTTCTCCGATTTGGGACCAAAACAATGCTCCTCCACACATCACGCAGGGTTCCAAAGTGACGTAAAGCTTGCAATCAATCAGGTATTTAGCTCCCAAGAAATTTGCTGCCGAGGTAATAGCAACCATTTCGGCATGTGCGGTTACATCATTCAATCGCTCTGTCTGATTATAGCCCTTGGCGATAATTCGATTTTTGGATACGATCACTGCGCCTACAGGGATTTCCCCCTCCTCAAAAGCATAATGAGCCTGCTTTAAGGCTTCATTCATGAAATATTCGTGGCTGGAAAGCTCCAATGATTAAAAATTTAGCATTTCGAGAATCTCATTTCTCACGCCTTCATTGATAACTACCGCCAAAATCAAAGACACCAAAAGACCTATAAATGCTTTTACGACATCATTCTTAGCTAGTCGATACGCTCGTGTCACTAATTCTTTTCGCTTTTTCTCCTTCCCGACTTTTCCTAATGCAATCGCCAACTCTCTGCCTCCAAGCAATCCAATAAAGACCCAGGTTGTACTCATTGGTACATTGCTGTAGATCTTGAAATAAAACAAAATAATAGCGTACACAAAGTCCACAATAGTAGCTGCTCGGACGTCCGTTACATTGGATTTCTCATTGACAATCCCCTGGATTTTATCTCCTTTCAGGTAAAAAAGGAAACCAATCCCAACAAATACAAAACCTGCATAGGCAATGAATTCTACGACGGACAATTGTCTGGGAAGGAATACTGCAATATTAGCTGCATCCTGCATGATCCAAACTGCCCAAAGTGTACCTGAAGTGATCCACTGGAGGACTGTCCAATAAGGCTTAGCCTCACCTTTGAGGTAATCTTTCACCAAACGCTCGATCGCATACCAGACGATAATGGCTACAAAAAAAGCTAGGAGGTAACCCAAAAAGCTTTTCTTCATTACCTCCAGAATAGTACCTGCTTTGTAGGTAAATACATTCAAAAGCAGGAAAGTCGTCGATACAGGCATTCTAAGCCTGGTCATAATCAATAAAACAATCGGAGCTGCAAGCTGAAGAAATACAAAACTCTCCGCTGCTTTCTCCAATCCGGGGACACTGAGGCGCTGATAACTCACATCTCCATTAAAGGCAAACCAGCTGTAAGTCACTGTCCCAACGAAGATCAAACCCATAAATAACCAAAGCCAGTACCATTTCCTGTTTTGATTGGAGGCGATGAAAGTACCAATCGTCTGAATACTGTCATTGGCGATAGCAGAATAGGCTGCTAAAGCAAACCCAAACCACATCGCAGCATAGGTATAGGATGTTATGAGACCAGCGATGGATACCAGAATACAAATCACTATTAGGAATGGCTTTTCCTTCTTTGTGAAATCAAAAAGTGAATAAGCGCTTTTGGAGAGCTTATCTTGATTAATGTTTTGGTCTATTGTTTTTTTGGCCATTGGGTGGCTGTTGTTCGGCGGCTAAAATTAAAGAAGATAATCTGGCCTGCCATATTAACAAATTGTTAAGGAACTGCAATTTCAGGCTAAAAGGAATGCGTCATCTTGTTTTCCGCAAAAAAATTTCAACTTTTGCTCAATATTTTATTAAAAATTTGGGTTTTGCCTTTAGTTTTTATCGAAAGAGTAAATAACCTCTGAAAATTAACTGTAGCCGAAAACAAAAATATATTTATTCCAACGCATGGAAACCATCGAATTGCAAAAGAAAAAGCAAAGTAAGATCAAAAGCTATCTCATTATGCTTTTGGCTTTGCTCCTTTTCATTTTTGCAATAGACCTACTCACAGTAGCCATGAGTCAGCTGAATAACAATGTTGCTGAAAACATTTTATCTGCGACTAGGAATCCCTTCGTCAGTCTATTTATCGGTCTTCTGATGACTGCACTGATCCAAAGCAGCTCTACAGTGACAGCGAGTATAGTAGCAGTAGTGGCAGCCGGAAATCTAACACTGGAACAAGCGGTCCCAATGGTCATGGGTGCCAATATAGGTACTACGCTGACTTCTACTTTAGTTTCTCTTTCCTACATCATGAACCGAAAACAGTTCAAGAGGGCACTTTCTGCGGGAATTTTACACGATATATTCAACATTTTCACAGTTCTCATTTTATTGCCGCTGGAGATTTCATTTGGGTTTCTCTCCAAAATGGCTTTATCGATTGCCCATTTTTTTGCTCCTGATGAAAACTATATGGGTCCAATCGTATACAACAAGGTTTTTACTAGACCCTTGACAGAATGGATTACAGAGACCATCAATATCCCTTTTCTCACTATGCTGCTAGCCATATTCATGGTTTTCGGCGCAATCAAATTACTTTCTACTTCCGTCTATCGAGCATTTGTGGTGGATTCGTTCAAGGAGATCAACAATTTCATTTTCAAAAATCCATATTTGGCATTTATCTATGGTACTTTTTTTACTGCTGCCGTACAATCAAGCACTGTGACCACGTCTTTGGTCGTGCCACTGGTTTCCAATAAAAAAGTTTCGCTTCCAAAATCATTTCCTTTTATCATCGGTGCTAATATCGGAACGACTATTACTGCAGCAATTGCGGCTATCTATAAAACTGAAGCTGCAATCGCTTTAGCATTAGTACATTTTCTTTTTAATGTTTTTGGAGCAATGATCTTTTTACCCTTTCCTTTGATTCGGAGGATTCCTGTTAGACTAGCTTCCTGGATGGGCAAAAAGTCTATAGAGAGCAGATTTATAGGCTTTGCTTACATCTTACTCACCTTTTTTATCATTCCTTTTTTACTAATCTATTTTAGTAAAGATTAATATAGATTAAGACTCTTCATCTGATTGGACAAAATCAGTCAAATACATAAACTCCAAGGTCAAATCCCCATCTCTTGCAATAGTGGCCCGCTCAAGAATGGGTGCATTCTCCTCAAGTAAAGCAGGAATAACCCACTTAGTCAGTTGCTCTCCAAACTCCCTGCTTGCTTCTCGGGGAAGTTCGCAAGGTAAATTATCAATCGCCATTACGGAGATACTGGTCTGGCTTCCAAATGCCGGCAAAGCCTCATGGGTATTTCGATCAATATCAAACACTGGGTCAGTGATAGTGGAAGACTTGATAGTAGTAGGTATAGATCCATTGATGTCGCAGGAGATGTCTGCAATGACTGAAATTTGAAAATCGTCGTTTGCGATTTCATCAAGTTCAAAAAGCCTTGGAGCCGCCGGATCCCAATAAGCGGCAGAAATCAGAATTTCAGCAACTTCAGCGAATTTTTGAAAATGACTTTCGTATCGCTCCGGATATTTATAAAATTCAGATCGTTCATAGCCTCCGTCAGATTTTCTTCTGTTATAATCCTCAGACTTCAGCATTACAAAAACCGGTTCTTCAAAATAATGGAATAAAAATTCCTCTTTAGAAATCTGCTTGATATTCAGTTTCTGTAAAATTTCCAAAACTCCCTTTGCAACTCTTCCAGTACCTGTTACCACGATCTTTATAGGAGGTAGTTGTACCTTTGAAAGTTCAGCGTGTAGCTCATTAAGATCAAAACAGTCCTTAGCTCTTTTAAGATCGAAAAGTGCTGTTTTTTGGCCATAGGTCCAGAATGCATTATATGCTCCTACGATTCCTGCCCATCTTCCAAAAGCAACCACGCGATTACCATCTTCGTCTTTCAATACTTCATAATCCAACAATCGAATATTCTTGTCAAGGATGGCTTTTAAAAGCTTTCTATTGTAAGGCTGCTTTTTCATCGTATGAGAAAAGAAAAAATAGGTTTTCTCTGGAATCAACTGATCGATTTTCACCTCCTTCACTCCAAACAATACGTCACAAGAAGAAATGTCATCGACCACTTCTATTCCCGCATCGAGATATTCTTGGTCAGTAATTACACGGACATTACTTGATTCCACTTGGACACTTATTTTACCGGCATAATCCCTCTGGATTGCTTGAAGCTGGCTAGGCGTAAATGGAACCCGTTTGTCTGGAGGGTTTTTTCCTTCGCGGATTATTCCGATTTTCATGCGTTTATTATTGTTCTTTGATTGTCACATAGTCCGTCCCGAACTTGTCTGCTGAATTTGAGGCCATTTCGGGGAAATCTCGCAAGGGTTTCTCATATCCATCGGCAAACCCCTCTGTGTGACGTTCTAGGTCATGTTCGATTTCATAAGATATTTACACTGGGTAATCAATCATTTAGATGGAATATATACTTCTCACTCTTTCTTGGACTGTATTTTACACACTTCATTCCTTATTGGCAAGCTCCAAGTTAAAAAGAATTTTGCGGGTAAAAATCGGTTCCGCCTTTAAATGGTACCGCCTTTTTTATTCCGTATTCTCACTAGTTCTAATTACAGGAATAATGGTACAATCGGCTTTAATCCCAAAAATAATTTTGATATCCAAAGGTACGTTTACCATCTATCTAGGCTATTTATTCGCTGCTTTTGGAACGATCATTCTGGTAAAATCTGCAAAAAAGATTGCTCTTTCAAATTTTATAGGTTTCAACTCCTCAGAACAAAAGCAGGAAAAATTAGTGATTTCGGGTATTTATTCAAAAATCAGACATCCACTTTATGCAGGCCTGATATTGGTGTTTTTGGGATATTTCTTCTTTTCGGGAAGTGTGACGGCCGCAGTTCATTTAGCTTGCTTGTTAGTGTACTTGCCTTTTGGGATTTATTTTGAAGAAAAAAATCTAATTGATCTATTCGGAGATCAATACAAAGTCTATCGCACTAAGGTACCCGCTATTTTGCCTTGGTTATAAAAAAAGAGGGCCTAAGCCCTCTTAATTAATCTATTCCTTTGAAATCCACATCGAATATCAGAACTGAATTCGCTGGGATTCTGGTGTTATTTGTTGCATTTCGATAACCATATGGAGATGGAATAACCAGCCTTGCTTTGGAGCCAGGGCGCAACCTGCCAAAGCCAATATCCCAACCAGTAATTACCCCTCCAGAACCTTTTACAAAACTAAAGGTGACATAATTTCTACCTTCCACGAAGATACTATTCTCAATGGCTACTTGCTCGATACTTGTATCAAACACAGAGCCATCGCTCATCAATGAACCTGTGTAATCGGTGTAAACTACATTCCCGCTAGTCGGACGCGTACCGTTTCCTTCCTCCTGCACGATGATGATTACACCGCTTGGATCATGGATTCGGTATAGACTATCTATTCGAGCTGTGTCGAGGTATGCATCGATTTTTTCACGATCTATGGCAAGATTAGCGTCTGAATCATATACTGGTCCTGTAGCAAAAGGATTGGTAGGCTCGCAACTACTGATTGCTACCAATAACACTAATCCAACTAAAACTCCTGATTGTCTATTCATCATTGCTGTGGCCCTGCTTTTACTTCAATTAAGTCCACTTCAAAGATAAGCGGTGCATTTTGAGGAATTCCTTGGGGAGGATTATTGCCGTATGCATACTCTGATGGGATCAGAATCGTTGCTTTGTCTCCTCTCTCCATTTGTAGCAATCCATACTCAAATCCGGATATCACAACTTGTGGAGAACTATTAGAACTAGTTCGGAATCTCAAGGGTACATATCGTCGCTGAGAACTGAAAATATTATTTTGTACCGCTACCGCTTCTATTGAGGTATCAAAAATTGCATCGTTTGCTAGAAGTCTTCCAGTATAATCGGTACTGATGGTATCACCTCTAGCAATTTTAACTCCACTATTTGAAAGCTCTTGCCAAATTACCCTGATACCAAGGACAGGATCGTTGAATTCCTTCACATTGACCAAATTACTGGTTGCAACATATTCCTCGATGGCCTTGAGATCTTTTTCAAATATCGCCTCAATTGTATTTTCTTGATCGATACAAGAAATAAATCCGATCGAAGCGAAAACGATAACAAGGAGTCCGACTAATTTAATTTTCATGGTAATCTTTTAGAGTAGGGTTTACTTTTATTTTTGAACGTCAGTGACCTCTACGTCAAAAATCAAAGGAGAGTTGGCTGGAATCATTGCTCCCGCACCAGATTCTCCATACGCTAAAGGTGAAGGGATTAGAAATTTTGCTTTTGACCCTTTTTTCAAAAGAAGCAATCCTTCATCCCACCCTGGAATGACTTGACCCATTCCTACGTTTACTGGAAGTGGAGAATATTCTCTTCCTTCATTAAATACATTATTTGCTTTTGCAATTTCTGGATAAGAGGTGTCGAAGAGTGTTCCATCTAACAGATAACCTGCATAATTAACATACATAGTGGTACCCGGAGTGACTGGGTCTCCAGATCCTTCCTGCTCGATTACATAGTATAGCCCATTTTCAGTTTTTTGAATGTTAAGACCTTTCTCTTTTGCATATGCTTCGATAGTACTTGCCTCAGCTGCCAATTGAGCTACTGCTCTTTCAGCTCTTTTAGAGTCTTCTCCTGCCATTACTTTTTCGAAATAAGCCTGAATACCTGCTTCGTCCATTTCTTCAAAAGCTCCTAAATTCACTTTTACCATTTCGTCTTCCTTCAAGAAAGGAGGCACGTTAGCTCCGAAAATAGTTTTTGCGGTAGATTGGAAAACGATACTATCCCCTTTCTTCAAATTCAAGAAAATCTCATCCATTCCATTATTGGTTGGAAGAGAGTCATTTGCCTGTAGATACCCAGGCATCGGTTGGTCAGCAGTTGAGTAAATCACTGAGTCAGACCCATTAGTGATCTGAAGATTGTAAAGCAAAAAGTTTCCATTTGTTGCTTTTGTAGAACCTTCTTTGATGTAGGTGTATTCTATTCCGTCTTTCTCAGTCACTTTTGTTTTCTGACAAGAAGACATTGTAGTTGCTCCCATCAAGAGAACAGCTAGTGCCAAAAGGCTTTTTGATTTTTTCATAAAGTTTATGTGAATTTTCAAGGTAAAACTAGGGAGATTTTTTAGGCTGTAAGAGTCACTTCGCCAAATAATTCGGATTGATGTTTGGCCACCAAGGACTCAAATAATTCAACAGTCTCTTTCAAGCCTAGAGAAGATTTTCCTCCGGCAGCATTTTTATGCCCTCCGCCGTTAAAATAAGCTGCTGCAAATTTGTTTACTGCCACTTCCGTACTTGATCTAAAAGAAATCTTGATACCATCTTCCCGCTCTGAAAATAGTGCGGCAAGTTTAATGCCCTCCAAAGATAAAGCATAATTGACCAAACCTTCGGTGTCTCCGGTTCGGCTTTGATATTTTTTAAGATCTTTTTTGCTGATTGTAAAGTAGGCAAGATGCAAATCTTCTCGGATTACCAACCTTCTTGAGATTGCAAATCCAATGAATTTCAATCGGTTAACAGAATTTGAATCATAGATCCAGTTGGCTATTTGGGAAGTATCTGCTCCCAAATCCAATAATTCAGCTACAACGAGGTGAACGTTTTTGGTTGTGTTTGGATGACGAAATCCTCCCGTATCAGTCATAATGCCTGCATAGAGGCATTCCGCGATATCTTTGTCTATCAGGGATTTGTCTCCTAGATCCACGATTAACTCATAGACAAGCTCACAGGTGGCTGCAGCTTTTGTGCTCCAGAGTCTGTAATCTGCAAAATCCTCCGGATCCTGATGGTGATCAATATTTACTACATAAGCATCAGAAGCTCTGATCAACTCACCAAGTTCATTCACCCGATGCAGCACAGAAAAATCAAGGCAAAAGATCACTTCTGCTTCTTCTAGCTTTTTCTTGGCTTGATTGACATCACTCGGATTGCTGAAATCAAGAACATCCTCATTCCCTTTCATCCAATTGAGAAAACTCGGATAATCGGATGGAGTCACCACTGTCACATCATGACCTTTCTTGATCAGGTAATTAGCAAGACCAAGTGAGGAGCCTAATGCATCAGCATCTGGCTTGACATGGGTAGTGATAAATATTTTTTTGGGGGAGGATATCTCTTTTGCAAATGAGGCTAAAGCTTCCTTCATAGATATTTAGCGGCACTTTGGCTTTAGTGTGGTGCAAAGGTCAATATTTTTTTGGCAATTCCAAAGCAGTGCATTTCCCTGAAAATTAAGTAGCTAAAGTATAAATCAAGAAGTTTTTTCGGAGATTGGCGCGAAAAGCTATACTTTTGCAGCCGATTTAAACCAATTAAAATATAAAAACCCATGGCAACAAACAGAACATTTACCATGATTAAGCCGGACGCTTTCAAAGCGGGCAACTCAGGCGCCATTTTGAAAATGATCGAGGAGGCTGGATTTAAAATCGTAGCTATGAAAGCTACCCAATTAACTCCTGCTCTTGCTGGTAAATTCTACGAAGTACATCAGGAAAGACCATTCTACAAGGATCTATGTGCATATATGTCTTCTGGACCTATCATCGCCGCTATCTTAGAAAAAGAGAATGCAGTGGAAGATTTCAGAACTTTGATCGGTGCTACCAACCCTGCAAATGCAGCTGAAGGAACTATCCGTAAGATTTTCGCTACTTCAATCGAGGCTAATGCTGTCCATGGATCTGACTCTGACGAAAATGCAGCTATCGAAGGTTCATTCTATTTCTCTCAGACTGAGCGAGTAGGTTAATTCTCTTCGTAATTAATTTTAAAAAAGCACTCTTTCGGGAGTGCTTTTTTTGATTTTGATCAAAGTGAAAAGTGAATTTTAACCGCCAATGGCAATCATGCTTCGATTCTGACTATGTAGTTCCGGATCAGAGAGTTTTTCCAGATTATCCATTCCTGCACGAACAGCTTTCTTGTTGTAAATCGACTCCAAAATCAACTCCTCCACATTACCGCCTGCTCGCATCACTTTCAAAAGATCGGTTTCCCGATTTGAAAAAAGACAATTTTTTATTCTTCCATTGGCAGTAAGTCGAATCCGATTACAAGTCCCGCAAAAAGGATTGGTCACTGAACTGATAATCCCAAATTCGCCCTGAAAACCTTCAATCTTGAATTTCCGGGCGGTTAGATTTTTTTCATCTGGTAATGAAATCAGATTGGCTTTGCCAAAGGCTTCTTCGACTTGAGCCAGAATCTCGGCTTCAGAGACCAGCTTCGATTTATTCCATTTATTCCCATCAAAAGGCATAAACTCAATAAACCTCACAGAGATCGGCAAGTCTTTCGTCAATCGGATAAAGTCTATGATTTCATCGTCATTTTCGCCTTTCATCAAAACACAATTGATTTTGAGTTGAAATTGCTCCTCAATGGCTAAATGAAAGTTTTCCATCGTTTTCTGAAAACCAGTTCGTCGAGTCATTTCCAGAAATCTACTTTCTTTCAAGGTATCTAGGCTGAAATTCAGGTGCTTAATCCCGAGATCTTGCAAAAGCTCGATATTTCGATCGAGCAGCATGCCGTTAGTGGTAATGGAAATCTCTACAGGAAAAGCCGCAAGCAGCCTCGCAATGTCAGCAAAGTCCTTTCGCAGGAAAGGTTCTCCTCCAGTAAGTCGAATTTTCTTTACCCCAAAACCCACAAAAATCTCCGCAAAATTCCCAATCTCTTCAGCCGTCATCAGCTCCTTGGCAGGGCTAAGTGGAATACCGTGCTCGGGCATACAGTAGGTGCATCGAAGATTACACTTCTCAATCAACGAGATTCGCAGGTAGTCGTGCTTCCTACCAAATTGGTCGATCAGGGCTTTGCTATGCTCAGTCATTTGCGGAGTGGGTAGTTCCCTTTAGGACTTTAAATACATGCAATAAATGCGGAAAAACTGCATCCATGGATTCGGATGCCCCTTTGGTTGAGCCTGGCAAAGCCAAAATTAGGCAATTCCCAATCGTGCCAACTACCGATCTGGACAGCATGGCATAGGGCATGATTTGCTGTCCGTAGCTTCGAATGGCCTCTTCGATTCCAGGAATTCGTCGCTCCAAAATAGGCTCCAAAGCTTCCGGTGTCACATCTCTGGGAGAAAGACCTGTCCCTCCGGTGAATATCAATAGCTGCACCAGATCACAAAGATCAAGTGCAGTGGCTCTGATTGTAGCGATTTCATCGGGAACGACCGCATAGGTTTTCACTTCTACGCCTTGGCTTTTTAGCTTTTCAATGATCGCTTTTCCAGCTCCATCTTCTTTTTCTCCGGCAGAAATCGAGTCCGAACAAACGATCACTCCTGCTGAAATAGTGCTCGGATCTTGCCTTTTAAAGCTACTTTTTCCACCCGTTTTCTCAACCAATCCTATTTCACGAATCGTAATTCCTTTGTCAATTGGCTTGAGCATATCATAAATCGTAAGAGCAATCACCGAAGCCCCATGCATAGCTTCAACCTCAACTCCTGTCTTGTAAATTGTTTTGACTGTGATGAAAATATGGATTTCCAAACCTTCAATCTGATACTCCACTGCAGTGTATTCGATTGGTAGCGGATGACAATCCGGAATAGTCAAATGGGTGTTTTTCACCGCAAAAAGACCCGCCACTTTCGCCATTTCAAAGACATTCCCTTTGGGAACCCGATTTTCTGTAACTGCCAGAATCGTGTCAAGGCTACTTGTATGTACGATTGCCTTCGCTTTTGCCACACGAAGTGTGGTGATTTTATGAGTGATATCGACCATCCCTTAGCTATTTACTTTCCACTGGAAATCCTCATTTTCAAAGATTTCCTTTCCAAAAATAGGGACTTGTTCTTTCACTTGATTGACCAAATATTCCGTGGCAGCATAAACTTCCTTTCTACGCTTGGCCGAAACAAAAACGAAGAAACAAATCTCCCCAACCTTCACACGTCCGAGGCTATGATAGATATGTAGGCAAGTCAGATCGAATTTTTCAAAAGCTGACTCCCTAATTTCGTGAAGCTTTTCATTCGCCATTTCCTCATAGGCACTGTATTCAATAGCAGTCACCTGCCTACCGTCGATCTCGTCCCCACGAACTTGTCCCAAGAAAATATTATGAGCCCCAATGCTGTGTTTGCTTTGATGCTTTGCAATGGATTCTGCTATAAAGTCTGAGGCAATTGCCCCTTCAAGAAAGGTCTTTTTCATGCGATAATTGTTCTAGAATTTCTTTTGCACCGCCTTTAATGAGACGGATTTGGGTAAATCCCAGTTGATGAAGTATTTCGGCAGCAGTTTGACTTCGTTTACCTGTTTGACAAAAGATGCAAATTTCTTCTCCCCGATCAAATAATTCTACCTTTTCAGCAAGTGTTG
Source organism: Algoriphagus sp. (assembly GCF_029254265.1). Lineage (GTDB taxonomy): Bacteria > Bacteroidota > Bacteroidia > Cytophagales > Cyclobacteriaceae > Algoriphagus. The sequence continues at coordinate 142,403 of NZ_JAQWXX010000025.1, forward strand.
AAAGTGGAGTCTTTAGAAAGTTTTCTTTTAAAATCTCCGGTTTTTCGTCCTTTTCCCTGACATCCAACACAGTTCTTTTGGATTGGATTACTTCTTCAATAGAAATGAATGGAAAAGAAATTTGTTCCAATCTGGAGTTATTTTCTGGTCTCTTTTCAAATTCAAAAATCTGTTGGTTACAAGAAAGCAAATCATAAATCAATACTTTTCCCGAAAGCACCTTTCCGAATCCTCCTACTATTTTAATCGCTTCATTAGCCTGCAGCATTCCTATTAATCCTACCGTAGTGCCAAGGACACCGGCATCTGAACAAGAAATTGCGTCTGCGTCAGCAATCGGAAAAAGGTCTTTGTAATTTGGACCATTCTCAAAATTGAAAACCGAGACTTGTCCCTGAAACTGATGAATAGAACCATATACCCAGGGAATACCAAGCTCTTGACAAAAATCATTCAAGAGGTGTCTGGCCGAAATCTCATCGGTTGCATCAATGATCAAGTCAAAGTTTTGAAGATGGTCTCTTGCATTTGAGGGTTCCAAAAAGAAATCTATTGCGTCAACATCAACCTCAGGAAAATTTATATTCAAATACTTTTTTGCCTCTTGGGATTTTAAAAGGCCAATTTGATTTTGGGAATAAAGTAACTGTCGATGAAGATTGCTAGCGGCAATTCGATCTCCATCCATAATCCCAAGGGTCCCTATTCCTGCAGCTGCCAAATAAGGTAATACGGCACAACCTAGTCCTCCTGCTCCGACGACTAGGATTTTGGAGTCTTTCAACTTTTTTTGACCTGAAACTCCCAACTGAGGCAATATAATTTGTCTGCTAAAATCCATTGATCAACCACCTGAAAAGGCTGGCAATAATGCGATTTCGTCTCCGGTCTTTAATTCCAGCGCATCCATTTCCTTGACAATTTTACGATTTACAGCGATTTGAAATTGATAGGAATCCAGCTGATACTTTTCTGTCAAATCCCCAATCAGGGATTTTAAAGGTATGCTTGGGGAGGAAATTGTTTCTCCTTCGCTTTTTGCTGCTTCAGCTATGATTCCAAAATAGTGGACCTTAATCATGATTTTTTTTCTAATCCTTCAATTTACAAAAGGGTAACATAACAACTCCAATTTTTGAAGATTGATTTACACCAAAATATGTAATAGAAACTCTATTGAAGCTTAAAACTGCTTGTATAAAAGAAATGGCTCAGGGGCAAAAAAGTTTTGTCGCCATATGCCATACTTCCGAAAACTAAGACAACTAAACCCAATAACTAGTAAATATTGGTTATCGATTTATGGGTAGAAAAGAAACTGATTCTCCTTTTCGTATTTCCAGTTGATCCGGCGGGAAAAATAGAATCGCATTTGCCATTGCGAAAGAAATCAACATGCTGGAGGCTTGTTTTTGGAGAACTTCAATTTCCCCATTTTCCTCAGTAGATAATAGAAAGAGCGCTTTTCCAAACTTATTTTCTACTGCTTTCTTCAGGATTCCTTTTTGAAAATTCATCTGAATAGGAAGTCCTGAAATCATTTTCCGAAGTGCTGGGGCCACATAAATCAAGAAGCACATCATCGTAGAGGCGGGATTTCCCGGAAGTGCAAAAACTTGCTTTTCCCCTTTTTTACCATACCAAAGGGGTTTCCCAGGTTTTTGATTGACCTTGTAGAAAATCTGCTTGACTCCGTTGCTTAGCAAAGCCTCTTCCACAAAATCATAATCCCCAACTGAAATTCCTCCGGAGACGATTAAAATATCCGATTCCAAACCTTTCGAGATCGCCTCAATCGTAGCATTCTGATCGTCTCGGCATTGTATAATCTGATGCACAGGGATTCCCATATTCTCAATTGCCTGCTGAATCATCAGCGAATTACTCTCGTAGATTTTTCCCACGGAAAGGGGTTGATCAAGGGATTGAATCTCATTTCCCGTTACGATAATACTCACCCTCGGTTTGGCAATGACAGGAACCAAAGTCAACCCAAAACCTGCCAAAAACCCGATTAAAGGCGCATTTATTTTAATTCCTTCATGAAGTGCCAGACTGCCTTTTTCGATCTGCTCCCCGATTGGTCTCACATTCGCAAACCGCTCGGGCATTTTCAGAATACGAATTCCATTTTCCGTTTTCTCGACATGTTCTTGCATCACCACAGTGTCGGCCAAATCAGGAACTCGAGCTCCAGTAAAAATTCGAACGGTTTGGTTTTTTAACAAGGAAATTTCGACAGAATCTCCTGCTTTAGATTCGCCAATAATCTCAAGATCAGTGAGTCCAGTATGGATAAATGCATAGCCATCCATAGAGGATTGCCGGAAAGGCGGCAAACTAATCGGAGCATAAACATCCGCTCCAAGTGTACTTCCCAAAACTGTTTGTATTGGCTGAGATACAACCTCCAACTTTGAGGTGTTTTGATCAATAAGACTTAGGGCCTCTGTTACAGAAATCATAGTACTAACCTAAGAAAACAAATCAATATTCACCCATTCCAAGCTTTTGGAATCACCTCAAAAAAAAATCAAGCTTCCGATTTTGGAAGCTTGACAAAATTTAAATTCTAAACTTTTGATGGGATTTACCAGCTTCCGCCGGCTCCACCACCTCCAAAACTTCCGCCGCCGAAGCCACCAAAGCCACCGCCGCCGCCACCACCAAAAGAACCTCTTCCAGAGGAAAAGTCTCCATATTTTCCGCCGCCACCTTTTAGCATATTAGCCAACATGATCGTAGTCCAAAGATCAACTCCTCCACCTTTGCCTCCCATGTGATTGTTATTGTCATTCTTGTTTCGAAGCAATGGCAAAATCACAAAGAAAAATATGAAGACGAAAAGCATGATCAAAGCCCCACCACTATTCCCGTCAGATTGGACCTCCTCAGCGGTATACTCTCCTGAAGCCAGCTTAATAATCATGTCTGTGGCTTGATCGAATCCTTGATAGAATTCGCCTTTTTTGAAATTAGGGATGATCAGATTTTGAACAATTCGCTTGGCAAGGGCATCAGGCACTGCACCTTCCATACCGTAGCCAGTAGCTATGAATACATCTCTGTCCTCCATTGCCGCCAATATCAGAACTCCATTATCCTTGGATCCCCCAATACCCCATTTTTCTCCCAATTGAAATGCATAGTCGGAAATATCATATTGTCCAACTGACTTCATGATCACGATCGCAATCTGTGTTGAAGTACTGTCATTATATGCAACTAGCTTATTTTCCAGTTGAGCTACTTCCGCTGCTGAAAGCGTCTGGATAAAATCATTCACCAATCTCGGAGGATTTGGCTGTGGCGGAAAATCCTGAGCTAGAAGCCCGGAAAGATTAGAAAGGAATAATAGAAATAGGAGGATTGAAGTAGCCTTCATTTTATCCAAAGGAAATTTCATCCGGTAGTTCGTTTTGGTCGGAACCCTTGTCATAGGGAAAGAAATGATGGAGTTGTTCTCCAGCCATTTTTATCCCTGTGATGAGCCCTGTGGTAAATTGGCCAGAACGAAAATTCTCGGCCATTTTTTCTTTGATTTTTTCCCAAAAATCTGCCTCGACGACATGGTTGATTCCAGCGTCACCTAAGATGGCAAACTTGTGATCTTCGACCGCCAAATAGAAGAGCACGCCATTTCGATCTTTGGTTTGATACATCTTTAAGGTTTCAAAAAGCACTGCTGCGCGGTCCATCAGATCGCCTTTGCAATGATTTTCGATATGAACTTGGATTTCTCCTGATGTACGTAATTCAGCGGCTCGGATTGCTGATACGATAGCCTCCCGATCTGCTGGTGAGAATAATTTCTCAGCCATGATTTTGGTTATTAAAATTGTACGCTTGGTGCATTCTCGGCTCCTTCAGAAGCTTTGAAAGTTCCTTTAGCCTCAAATCCATACCAGCCTGCGAATATGTTATTTGGGAATATTCTGATTTCTTTATTGTATGCTACCACTGATTCGTTGAAGTTACGTCTGGCAACAGCGATTCTATTTTCTGTACCTTCAAGCTGAGCCTGAAGTTCAAGGAAATTTTGGTTCGCTTTCAAATCAGGGTATCGCTCTACCGTCACCAATAATCTGCTCAGGGCACCTGATAATTGATCTTGAGCTTGCTGGAATTGGGCAATATTGGATTCATTCAAATTGGTCGGGTCGATAGTCATTGAAGTTGCCTTAGCTCTGGCTTCAATTACACCAGTCAAGGTTTCCTGCTCAAAGTCCGCATACCCTTTTACTGTATTTACTAAGTTGGGAATCAGATCCGCTCTACGTTGATATTGAGTCTCAACCTCTGCCCACTGGCCATTTATGGTTTCTTCTGCCTGTACAAAAGAATTATAAGACCCTACAGCCTTACTGTAAATAAAGATTCCAATAACGCCTAGTACTAGAATTGGGATTAATAGTTTTTTCATTTTAGATGGGTTTTCAAAACGTTGATATCACGAATAAAAAGACAAGAAGTTTTCTTCCAGCTTCGAAATTCAAAAATACCGTTTTTAAATTAAAGGCTAGAGAATTGCTCAAATCTGTTTTTGAAGCCTTACTCTGACACTTAGACTTTCCCATTTTTTGGAATCTACAGGATCATATCTTCGAAGCTCTAGTTCAATGACCCTACCTTCTTCAGACCTCAGTAATTTATTAATCTCCACGAGCTCCCAGATGAAAACAGGCACTTTGTTAATTGCAATAATTTCATCTAGCGGAAGTGCTCCAGATCTTGCTCCAGGGGAGTTTTCCCGGACATCGGAAATAAAAAACCGAGTCTGATCTACTGGCAATTTTTTTATTGACAAACCACTCATGTCAAATTCAAAAGGAGAATAAAAATTATTCGCCTTCTTAATAAAAATACGCTCTCTTGGATAGTCAAAAATCACCTTTGTTCTTCCTAAGACTTCAGCTCCGAGGCTTCCCTGCCTACCGGAATCTTTGATCACATAGCTAAAAGCAGTGGTATCCGGGTAGGAGGTCAGAACCTCTTCCAGTTTTAGTTTTGCAATTTTAAGGTAATCTACTCGACCTATGAAACCATATAAAAGTCCTCCCAAGCTTTGTCCTATTTCCGATTCGATTACCTTGGAAGGCATATCAATGTCATCAGTGGTCTCTCGATTAAGAAGAAGACCATGATTGGCACCGGTATCAATCAAAAGTTTTGGCTCAATAATTTTTCCGCTTTTTTGCTTCACCTTCGCTTGTACATAAGGCTTATTATCCTCAACTGATAGCTCTAGTTTTTTGAAAAATGGGGGTCTCCATTTCAATGCTTTGTTTTTAAAAAAATCCAATTTTCCATCATCATAATTGATTCGAATCGGATTGTATTTGAAAAACTCGTAACCTAGAATCCCATAAACTGGCACTCCTATGACTGATTCTAACTCGAGAAAATCTTCTTCCAAAACCAAAAGATTCTGAAAATTTCCAACAATTGGACCAAGATCCAATTGATTGACTGGCGACACGGATGCCATCAAATTGGTCGTTCCATCTGCACCTACCAAACTCAATCTTCTACTGTATTCTAGTCCAAGCTCATCACCAAGCGTCTTGCTGAACAGAATATTTGCCCGTACACCTGTATCAATCATAAAATTTACAGGTTGGTTGCCGTTGATAGATACTGGGACGATGATCAGACTATTAGATGAGTAAAAGGGAATGGTCACCTTTCGCTTATCTTCTTTCAAAAAAAATCCCGGCACCTGAGTCCAGCCTTGGAACCAAGAAATAAATAATAAGAAGTACGTTAGCGCAATCTTTTTAGGCATTTGTAATCGAATGAGAATATTTAGATAGAAGTTAAAACATTTAATCTTAATCTTCTGATTTGACCATTGTAACCAATAGAAAGGTGAAAAAGGTTTCGGTGATCAAACGGTATTAGTGTTAATTTAGATTAAACCCAAATTACGATAGATTGGATTTGTGGTTTGCCAAAAAATAAAGAATGATCCATCTTTAATTTTACGACTCAAAAAATCATGGCCGATAAAGCGCTTATTGAAAAGGCGAAAAAAATCTTTGAAAACTTTCTTCTAAAGCAAGGAAGCCGTAAGACTCCGGAAAGATTTTCGGTAATCGATGAACTTTACTCCCTGCCCGAGGATGAGCACATGGATGTTGAGGGCCTTTTTCTTAGTATGAGAAATAAAGGCTATACCATAAGCAGAGCCACTATTTATAATACATTGGATCTTTTGGTAGAGAGTGGTCTTGCCGTAAAGCATCAATTCAAGGATAAAGTTGCACTTTATGAACAGGCGCTAACTTATAAGCATCATGACCATCATGTATGCAATCAATGCAGAAAAATCCGGGAGTTTTCGGATCCAAAAATCAATGAAATCAAAGAAGCGATCGGAAAGAAATTTGAATCTAATATTCAAAGTCATTCTCTTGTGCTATATGGAGATTGTAAAATCGAAAACTGCGAAAACCTCCAAATTCACTAATTAAATATTTTCTTATAAATAGGTTTGCGATAAGCAAACTGAAGAAGCATTGCCGGATAAAGCAGCCAAGTAAGCAACATAAATGGCGCTTGATAGTCAATCTCATCTCTTATAATCGCATTTTCACCATTCTTGATAATTCGGTGCTTGTGGGTCCACTTTTTTAGGAAAAAAGGAAGTTCAGTCCCTTTATCGATAAAGTAAAACTCTTTTTCATTCGTCTGGTCTTCAATAATTTCACTAGTCCATTTTTGCTTGAAAAAAATAAAATTCAACTCCAGAGATACCAAATCACCCTTAGAAGAACCATCAAAACGGAGCAATTTAACCGGAGGAAAAGGAGGACTTAATTTGGTGAAAAGACTTTCATCAAATCCCTTCTTTACCTGAAGGTATTTCTGCTCTACTTGAGTCTCAATAATTAATTTCATCTGTTTATAATTTGATTTTTATAGGTCATATAGCCTGTCCCGAACTCGTTTCGGGAGAATCTCGCATTGTTGATAATCATCCCTATGTATGTCGAATACGACATGCTCGATTTCATATAACAATGCGGGTTAAAAACTGAGAATAAACAAGACAAATAGAACAAGCCAAATCAAATCCATGAAATGCCAATAGACTGTAAAAAGTCTGATTCTCATTTTTTCAAAAGGATTTGTGAGAAGAATCAAATGTTGAATTTGATCTTGCTGTTTTTTCTTCATTTCAACGAGAAGGATTACTGCAAATATCATTGCGCCAAGCAAGTGAAAAATATGGATCCCTGTCAGCAGATAAAGAAAACTCCCACTGGGAATACCCTTAAAATCAATCCCCATCTCATCTAGCTCATACCATCCAACAAGCTGTAGTCCAGTGAAAAGAATACCAAGCCAAAGCGTGTTTCGCAAAGAACCTATCAATTTATCTGTTCGCTCTTCTATAAAATAAAGCCTCATTTTTGTGGCAGTATATCCACTCAATATCAGTAAAAGTGTGGATATCAAGAAAGCAACAGGAATGTGGTGATTAAAACCCTCCAGTTGGTTTAATCCTGAAAAGGCAAACGCAACCACCAGAAAAAGAAAGATCAAACCACTTCCTATCATTCCTAGATAAAGCAGGGTTTCGTAAGGGTGCATCCGCTCCAAACGCTGAAACCAAGTAAGCTGTGAACCTGAATTACTCATATTCTCACAAACATTATAACCGCCCTTAGGTTCAGATTTTTGTAAATCTATATCAATTCAAAATCCGAGAACCGAGAATCCACTAACTTTGGGCTTCAATTTCTCCTTCAAAATATATCTCCTTGGATCGTCAGTCATTTCTTTCCATTTACCAATCCGACTCCGTTTTTCAGACCATCGAGCATGAGATCATGCAAGATGGTAAAATCACCTACCAGCTAAAAGGCCTTTCCGGCAGTTTGGACATGGTGCTTTTCAGTGCCTTATTCCAAAAAAAGGGTGGATTTCATCTGATAATAGCACAAGACAAAGAAGAGGCTGCTTATCTCAACTCGGATCTTCAGAATCTCCTTCATACTGAGGAGCATATGGTCTTTCCATCAAGTTTCAAAAAAGCATATAACTACGAGGAGGTTGATAATGCCAATGTCTTGATTCGATCGGAAATATTGAATCTTATTTTGGAGGATCGAACTAAATCCCGGGTGATCATCACCTATCCAGAGGCTCTCTACGAACGGGTGATCAATAAGCGATCGCTTCGCGAAAATACTTTCACAGCAAAAGTAGGTGAACAGGTAGATATGGAATTTGTCTCTGAGCTTTTGAGCAGTTATGATTTTGAGCGGACCGATTTCGTCTACGAACCTGGTCAATTTGCTATCCGAGGAGGAATTTTAGACGTTTTTTCATTTTCCAATGAGCATCCTTATCGTCTAGAGCTTTTTGGAAAAGAAATAGAAAGCATTCGAACTTTCGACCCTGAAAGCCAGCTTTCCATTGCCGTTGTGAATCATCTCTCGTTGATCCCAAATGTTCAAACCAAGCTCCTTCAGGAAGTTCGCCAATCTTTTCTAGCATTCTTGCCAGAGCATTCCAAAATATGGATCAAAGATCTTCAGCTGACCAAAGATGTGATGGATGAATGCTTTCATAAGGCAAGTCAAGAGTTTGATCAGATCGTCAGAAAAACAAAAAATGACAAGCTGGTACTCAAGCCAGCTGATTTATTTGAAAATGGAAACGACTTCATTACGGAGGTTGATCCTTTTTCTAAAATCGAATTTGGCCGACAGTTTTATTTGAAAAATGCCAAGCAAAGCAGTTGGGAAAGTCAACCTCAACCATCCTTCAATAAGAATTTCGATCTGTTGGTAAGCCATTTATCAGAAAATGAAAAGAAAGGCTATACGAATATCATCACCGCAGAAAACGAAAAGCAAATTGATCGGCTGATCGGGATTTTCAAGGAATTAGATCCTACGCTTCAAGCACAAAGTATGCTTTTGGGTCTCAGAGAGGGATTTGAGGACCGTCAGTTAAAAATTGCCTGCTTCACAGATCATCAGCTTTTTGAGCGATTTCATCGCTATAAACCACGTGCTAAAGCCAGTAAATCAAAGGCTCTGACCATCAAAGAGCTCAAGGCTCTTCATCCGGGAGATTATATTGTCCATGTAGATTATGGCGTTGGAAGATTTGCAGGATTGGAAAAAGTCGATGTTTCAGGCAAAATGCAGGAGGCCGTACGATTGATTTTCAGGGATGATGATCTTTTGTATGTAAACATTCATTCTCTCCATAAAATATCCAAATACTCAGGCCAAGAGGGTAGTGCACCTGCCATGTCTAAACTGGGATCTCCGGAGTGGGAAAACAAAAAAACTAGAGCTAAAAAGCAAGTAAAAGATATTGCCAAAGATCTGATTGCACTCTATGCCAAGCGAAGATCGGCACCAGGATTTGCGTTTAGTTCCGATTCGGTATTGCAGATTGAATTGGAATCCTCTTTTATATATGAAGACACTCCAGATCAGGCTATTGCGACACAGGATGTAAAAACCGATATGGAAAAATCCTACCCTATGGATCGTTTGGTCTGTGGAGATGTGGGGTTTGGCAAAACAGAAGTTGCGATTCGAGCGGCCTTCAAAGCCGTTAATGATCGGAAACAAGTGGCCGTACTAGTTCCCACAACGATTCTGGCAATGCAGCATTACCAAACTTTCAAAGAGCGGCTGGAAAATCTCCCATTGAAAGTTGATTATATCAATCGCTTTCGAACAGCAAAGGAAATCAAGGAAATCGTATCTCAAGTAAAATCAGGAGAGATTGATATTCTGATCGGCACTCATAAAATTGTCAACAAAGACATCGTATTCAAAGACCTCGGATTATTGGTCATTGATGAGGAACAAAAATTTGGTGTGAAAGTAAAAGATCAGTTGAAAAATCTGAGAGTCAATGTTGATGTATTGACCTTGACGGCAACACCAATACCAAGGACGCTTCATTTCTCATTAATGGGAGCTCGGGATCTTTCGGTCATCGCAACTCCTCCTCCGAACAGACAGCCAGTCACCACCGAAGTACAAACCTTTCAAGAGGAAGTGATCCGAGATGCTGTTGCGTACGAATTGCGTAGAGGAGGCCAAGTGTTTTTTGTGCACAATCGAGTTGGGGAGATCGACTCCATTGCCAACTTGATCATGAAGTTGGTGCCAGATGCCAGAGTGGTCGGAGCTCATGGTCAGATGGATGGGAAAAAGTTGGAAAAGATCATGGTCGATTTTATCAATCATGAATATGATGTCCTGGTATCGACAAATATTATCGAATCCGGACTTGATATTCCAAACGCTAATACCATCTTGATCAATAGAGCTCATATGTTTGGATTGAGCGATCTACATCAAATGCGTGGTCGGGTTGGAAGAAGCAATAAAAAGGCATTTTGTTACCTTTTGACCAGTCCGATGTCCGGTCTCACGGCAGAAGCCAGAAAGCGACTTCAAACTTTGGAAGAGTTTTCTGATCTCGGGGACGGCTTCAAAGTTGCGATGAAAGACTTGGACATCCGGGGTGCAGGTAATCTATTGGGGGCAGAGCAAAGCGGATTTATCTCAGATTTGGGATTTGAGATGTATCATAAAATTCTGGATGAAGCAGTTCAAGAATTAAAGGAAAATGAATTTGCCGCTCTTTTCGAAGTAGATCTAGCAGAAAAAGTAAAGGTTCTTGTTCAGGATTGTACTATAGAGACTGATTTGGAATTGTTGATTCCAGAAGAATACGTAGGAAATATAAGCGAGCGCCTAGGGCTCTATTCCAAATTGGATGCAATAAAAAACGAAGAGGAATTAAGTAAATTCTCTACTATGCTTTTGGATCGCTTTGGTCCACTTCCAGAATCTGTAGAGGATTTAATGGAGACCGTAAGATTACGATGGAAAGCAGAAAAACTTGGAATAGAAAAGCTGACACTGAAAGGTAATCTGATGAAATGCTATTTACTCCCGGCTAGTCGAGATGACTTCTATTCTTCTGATACTTTTCAAAAAATCATGCGATTTGCTCAATTCAATACAAGGAACTGTAAAATAAAGGAGTACAAGAATCGTTTGATTCTTACATTGGCAGGTGTTTCGAGTATTTCAAAAGCACAGGTGAAGCTTAAAGAGATGAACGAATCTTAAAAAAATTAACAATTTTTACTGGCATAAATATTGCAGTTTTGCACAATTATTCTGTAGTTAAATGAGATTTAAAGCGCTTTTAAGGCACTCTTAAGTTTATTTGATCATCAGAAATCATTGCAAGTGCTTGACATTGCATTTATATTGCATCGATAATTAGACCTAAACGAATACAAAATATGCGTCTGAGTAACAAATCTTGGGGAATGTGGGTAGCCGCTTTTGCGATTGTAGGAAGCTCTATTCTGACCTCTTGTAACAAAACACCTGGTTATGGCAGAAGGACTGCAAACAACCCCGGTAAAAAGAGTGCTACAACTGGTCAGGAATTCAGTTTTGAAGAAAATGACTCCACCAACTTTTTTGTAGCCAAAAAAAATGCTGAACAAATTCCTGGACCTAACCTGAAGTTTATTCAAGGTGGTCGGGCAGTTTTAGGTTCGCAAGAAGAAGACATCATGGCCTTCCGTGATAATTTGGAGCGTACTGTGACTGTTTCCAATTTTTATCTGGATGAGACAGAAATCACTAATAATGATTACCGTGAGTTTCTTTTTGATATGAAAAAGAAAGTAAGCGCTGATTCACTTTTGAAATTAGAGCCTTCGGAAAATGTATGGAAGGGCGCAATGTCTTTCAATGACATGTACCAATCTTACTATTTTAGATTCCCTGGATTTAACTTCTACCCAGTTGCTGGTGTATCTTGGAGTCAAGCAAATATCTATTCAAAATGGAGAACTGAGTTTGTACAGGAGTTAATAAGAAAGGAAAGAGAAATTGATTCTACGTTTACTAAAACTCAATTAATCGAAAGAGGTGTAGCGTTGGCCGATTATCGTCTTCCGACTGAAACTGAGTGGGAATATGCTGCTAAAGCAATGATTGGCACTCAATATTTAGACGAAAACCAAGAGTATGGAAGAATTTACCCATGGGATGGTCGTGGTGTCAGAAACCCTTACAACGTAAAAAGAAAAGGTAAGCAAGGTGATCTTTTAGCTAACTTCAAAAGAGGTAGAGGTGATTATGGAGGAATTTCCGGTAATCAACGAAATGATGGAGAAATCATCCCTACTAACGTATATGACATGGCTCCAAATGATTTCGGTCTTTATCACATGGCAGGAAACATGAATGAGTGGGTTCAGGATATTTACCGTCCACTTTCTTTTCAGGATTTTGACGATCTAAACCCAGTTAGAAATAGTGGAGTTTATGATGAAGAAGATACTTATGAGACTTCTATGTTGACAGATGAACTTCGTGTCTACAAAGGAGGATCTTGGAGAGATGTTACTTATTGGCTTGCTCCAGGTACCAGAAGATTTATGCATCAGGATTCTGCAACCAACGATATCGGTTTCAGATGTGCGATGATTTCAATCGGCGAGAAAGGAAAGTAATTCTTAACAATACATTTAAAAATACCCTTGGTTACTAATAGCCAAAGGTATTTTTTTTCCCTGTTGAAAACGAATCCATATTTTTCAGAAGAGAATTGAGGTAAAGAAATTCAGTAGCGTTTAATTTCAAATAAATAGCACAGCTATAATGCAAAGCGATTTAAAACTTTAATAGAACTTCTAATCAAAATCTCGATTTTAAGAGATGCTAACCATCTTTCGCTCATTCTTTACACTGATTCCTTCCGATTTACAGAACCAAAAAACAACGATTGGCGATAGTGCAAGAATTGTCATAATCATAATAGAACCGAAAGGAAAGGAATCATTCAAACCAAACCAATCACCAGACACGAGAATAATTGCTAAACCAGCGATACTTTTCAAGCTTTCCCAGATCCAAGCTTTCGGATTTTTATCCATCAACTCTGTGTAAGCATACACAGTCAAAAAGATAAATGCTCCATATATAAAGATGCCTGGCGAACCAATAGAAGCAATATTCCCAAACATATAAAACACATAAAACACAAGCATCAGAAACTGAAAAATACTCCATCGAAGTAAAGCCGGGGAAAGAACGGGGCTGTACTTTTCAAAATGATATACATCTTCGATTTTCTCAACTGGAAACTTCTCTTCAACATCGGCTGGTCTCCAACCCAATGGCATAAACCAGATTTTGAATTTGTCCTCCCATTTGGAAGCTCTCCAAGCATCCTTGATTAAGAGCCATAAATGCATAAAATTGATTTTGATCGGGTTCCAGGTTCTTACTGGTCGAGTCACCCCATAGACAGCAGGCACATCTTCCAGCTCTTCTTGAAACGTGCCAAAAAGCTTATCCCAGAAAATGAAAATTTGTCCATAATTCTTATCCAAATAGATTGGGTTGATCGCATGATGCACCCGATGATGTGCAGGAGTCACGATAATGTGCTCCAAAAAACCCATTCGCTTGATATGCTGTGTATGATACCAAAACTGGGCAAAAAGATGAATCGGTCCTACTACTGCAATTACTTCTGTTGGAACTCCTAGAAATGCTGCCGGCAAAAGAAAAACGGTAAAAATCCGTACAAAAGAAGATATACTTTGCCGTAACGCACAAGCTAAATTGAATTCCTCGCTACTATGATGGATGATGTGATTGTTCCAAAAAATATTGTACTCATGGTTGATTCGGTGTACCCAATATCCAGAAAAATCCAAAGCTACAAAGGCGATCAGAAAAGTAAGCCAACTTGCATTTACATGGGTCAATGCAACATGATCAACCAGCCAGCTATACGAAATAATAGCTATACTCAATCCAAGTACATCTTTCGTCACATTAGTGACGCCTGAACTCAGGCTTGAAAGCATATCATTCGTTGGTACCGTATCATTATTCTTATACCAGCCATACCACTTTTCCAATAGAACTAAGATCAAAAAAGCCGGCATTGCAATTAGTAATATCTTTCCGTAAGTCTCCATTTATTAATTTTTTCTAGGATTAAAATACTGAAATAAACTGATTCCGAGCAAATTTTAAGCTGTCTGGGAAATCATATCAAATTGAGTTTTGAAATTTTTTCCTCAACAACTTAAATGAGCCTTAATACCAAGCTATGTAAGGCACAAAAAAGGAAAACCTCGACTTCCTCTTTTTGATTTATTTTAGTTCTAAAAAGCTTAAAGTCTAATCCTGATTCCAGCATTAGCGAATAAACCATTCGTTTTTCCAAAATCGATATTGGTAAAATTAGTTTGCAAATCAGTTACTGACCATTCATAGCTAACATCAACAAACAAAAGCCAGATATTCAGTCCAGCCCCAGCAAAAACTCCCCAAGCCGGAGAATTGATATCGTTCTTATTTACACCTTCTCCAGTATCTGTCACAAAGAAGCCTGAAGGACCTCCAAAAAGGCGAATTGACGCCGCGGATTCTGAGTTTCCAATAAGATTGTATCCAAGCGCCAAAGGAACTCTTATTCCTTTTAAATCTGCTTTCAAATCCGGCTGAGTCAAATTATCTGAGGATGAGAATTCTGCAGATTTACTTTGATAAAAAATTCCTGGCTCCAGATAGATTTTTTCTCCAAAAACTACACTTGCCCCAATCTGCCATCCTGTTCTCCCATTTGCTGTTCCATCTCCATTTGAAACTACATCAGTAAAGTTTAGACCCACTGTTGGTTTAATAGTCTGTCCTTTGCTCAGATGACCCATTCCTATCCTAAGAAGAATGACGATTATTATTTTTTTCATGGCTTCAAGTTTTCGTTTTTAATATCAATACTTCATTCATACAGTGCTAAAATTAGTTTTATTCTCAAAATAATCTAATGAAACTCACTCTTGGCTATGCGCTTATCCTAGAATCAGGCAGTATTCAAGTAAGATACAGACCACTTATGAAGTTTACGAAAAGGTTTATTTATCAGGTTTTATCTTCATGTAAACTAATCCAATCAGAATATGAAACGGGTAATACTAATTATTATCTCCATTCTTGGGACTTTCTATCATCAGGGAATAGCCCAAACTACCTACCAAACCCCACCAAAAGCAATTGCCGATTTGGTTAATGCACCGAGCACCCCATCTGTAAGCTTTAGTAAAAATGGCGACTGGATGATGCTTCTCGAGCGGGCTGACAATCCGAGCATTGAAGAACTTTCTCAACCTGAGCTCAGAATTGCCGGTCTTCGAATCAATCCTGCCTCTTCTGGACCAAGTCGGGGTCGAGGAGTAGAAAATGTAAAAATCAAAATGACCCGTGGAGGTGAGGAAATCCAAATTAAGGGATTACCCACTAACCCCAGCATGGGCGGTTTTTCACTTTCCAAAGACGAAAAATTCCTTGCCTTTACTCAAACAGAAGCAAATGGAATTAGCCTTTGGGTAGTAGACTTAAGTACTTTTGAAGCAAAAAAATTAACAGAGTCAATTCTAAACGAAGTATATGGAAATTCAGTGGCTTGGACTCCGGAGAATGAGATTCTAATAAAAGCTGTTAATCCTAGCAGAGGGTCTATACCTCAAAAACCCGCAGCACCTGCAGGTCCAATCATTCAAGAATCTACTGGAGAAGCTTCTCCAAATCGGACTTACCAAGATCTTTTGAGCAATCCATATGACGAAAAATTATTTGCCTATTTCATAGATTCTCAAATCATGCTGGTCGATTTAAACGGAAACAAAAAACCCGTTGGTCCTTCCGGAATGATTAAATCAATGGATCTGTCTCCGGATGGAAAATTCCTTTTAGTAGAGGTGATCAAAAAACCTTTCTCCTATTTAGTTCCAGCTTCAAGATTCCCATACGATGTAGAGATTTGGGATAAAACTGGAAAAAAAGTTAAAACCTTGGCACAGATTCCATTGGATGAAAACCGTCCAACAGGATTTGACGCGACAGTAACTGGACCTAGAAATATCAATTGGAGAGCTGACAAAGGTGCTATGCTCTATTGGGTTGAGGCACAAGACGGCGGTGATCCTAGAAACGATGTGAAAGACCGTGAGATAGTATTTACACTGGATGCTCCTTTTTCCGGAGAAAAGAAAACCCTAGCAACCACTCCATATCGTTTTGGAGGAATCGCTTGGTCAGATGACAACTTTGCGATCATGAACGAGCGTTGGTCAGCAAGCAGAAAAGAAATGAGATCTGTAATCAATCCTTCCAACCCTAATCAAGCAAAAAGGGTAATTATCGAGCGCTCTTCAGATGACCTTTACAACGATCCAGGCGATCCTCTTTTTGTAGAAAACGAATTTGGAAGAAATGTCCTGATGCGAAATGGTGATTTGGTTTTCATGACCAGTCAAGGAGGGTCTCCTGATGGAAATATGCCTTTCTTGTCCACATTTGACACCAAAACCAAGGAACAAAATATTCTTTGGAGATCTCAGGCGCCCTATTATGAGCGAGTAGTAAAAGTACTTGACGACTCCGGTTCGGAATTTATTACTTTGAAAGAAAGTACCGATATCCAGCCTAACTATTGGCTTGTCAATACCAAAAAGCGGATGGCTCCATTGCAAGTGACGAGTTTTGCTCATCCATATGAATCGCTAAAAGGAATCCAAAAGCAACAAGTAACCTATTCGAGAGAGGATGGATTAAATCTTTCTGCAGTAATTTACACTCCCGCAGGATATGACCCTGCGAAAGATGGTACGCTTCCAGTATTAATGTGGGCATATCCTCGAGAGTACAAATCCAAAGAGGTCGCCGCTCAGGTAAGAGGATCTAAATACGCATTTACACGTCTAAGTTGGGGATCTCCAATCTATTGGGTGACGCGCGGATACGCGATCATGGATCAGACAGAGATGCCAATCGTGGGTGAAGGCGATAAGGAGCCAAATGATTACTTCATTGAGCAATTGGTTTGGAATGCCGAAGCCGCTATTGACAAAATCGTAGATATGGGAATCGGTGATCGGATGAGAATCGCAGTAGGAGGCCACTCCTATGGTGCATTCATGACAGCAAATTTGCTTTCTCATACAGACCTTTTCGCTGCAGGTATCGCACGAAGTGGTGCCTATAATAGAACCCTGACTCCATTTGGATTCCAATATGAGCAGCGGACTTATTGGGAAGCTCCGGAGGTGTATTTCAATATGTCACCTTTCTCTTATGCACACAAAGTGACTACTCCAATCCTGATGATTCATGGAGAAGCGGATAATAATTCCGGAACCTTCCCAATTCAGTCTGAGCGTTATTACAATGCTTTGAAAGGACATGGAGCCACAGCAAGATTGGTTTTCTTACCTAACGAAAGTCATGGCTATGCCGCTCAAGAGTCCATCCTCCACACGCTTTGGGAAATGGATACTTGGCTAGAAAAATATGTGAAGAATAAGAATACGATGGATAAATCGAAATAAGTTAAAAACTTAAAACCCCACTCAAATTAATTTTTGAGTGGGGTTTTTACTTTTTAGGGCAGATTCGGATGCTATTTTTTGACTTATTCTAAACGAATCAAGCAAGATCAGTTCCCCACATAAAAATCAGAAAGAGGATTCCTAAGACAATTCGATAATACCCAAAAGCAGTGAAACCATGATTAGATACATATTTCAAAAATAGCTTCACCGCTATCCAAGCAGTAATGAAGGCCACAACCAATCCGATTCCCATAAATGAAAGTTGCTGATTTGTCATAGCCAAATCACTTTTGAGCAAGTCATATCCAGAAGCTGCTATCATAGTTGGCACTGCCAAAAGAAAAGAAAACTCAGTTGCTTGTTTTTTGTCTAAGCCATTAAATACCCCACCTATAATAGTGGCTGCTGCCCGAGATGTGCCAGGCACCATGGATAGGCATTGGAAAAGCCCGATGAAAAAAGCGTTTTTATAAGAAATATCTTCTACCTCAGCAAGATCAGTTTCAGAATTCACCACTTTTTTATCAATGAAAATCAACACAATTCCCCCTAAAATCAAGGACACTGAAACCACAATAGGATTGAACAAATATGCCTTGATGTATTCGTAGGCTAAAAGTCCAACAATAGCAGTTGGAATAAATGCCGCAAGTAATTTGAAATAAATGGTCCAGCCACGAAAGAACCGTTTGATATACATCAGTGCAATTGCTAGAATCGCCCCAAGCTGAATCCCAATTTCGAAGGTTTTGACAAATTCATCTTCATGAATATTCATCGCAGTAGAAGCCAAAATCATGTGTCCGGTGGAAGAGATCGGTAAAAATTCTGTTAAGCCTTCGATGATCGCAATAATGATGGATTGGAAAAGGGTCATGGTATTTAGCTGATTTCAGGCGCAAAGTTAAGAATACCATTCAAAGGGAAAGAAAAGCTTTGGGAGTTTAGCGTTAATTTTGGAGTAGATTTAATTTTAATTTTAGTTAATTTCTTTAGTTGAAAAATAAAAACTATCGTACCTTTTTGACAAACAGAAGAATCTAATCATGAATAAATTATCCTTTTCGCTCGTTCTATTTTGTCTTACATTTTTTGCAAAAGCTCAAGAACTCAAAGAAAACACCTTCAAATCTGAAATTAAGTCAGTTACCATTTTTCTTTCCGGAGCACAGATTTTTGAATCAGCTCAAGGAAATTTCTCCGCCGGTGAGTCAGTAGTAGTGATCAAAGGACTTTCTCCCTATCTGGATGAAAAAAGTATCCAAGTCAAAGGAAAAGGAAATTTTATAATTCAGGCAGTAAATCGAAGATTGGACTATTTGTCTGAAAAAAATATTGGTGAAGAAGTAAAAAAACTTGAGGGTGAAATCGAAGCCATCCAGCGAAATCAAAGTCGGGAAAACAGCAGATTAGAAGTCCTAAATGAAAAAATATCCCTCCTTAGCGCCAACAAAAATCTTGGAGGAAGCCAAAGTAGCACCTCCACAGCAAGTTTGAAACAAGCCTTGGATTTTTATGATACGGAATTAACGGCGATCAAAAAAGAAGAACTTCAGCTCAAAGCCAATATGCAGGAGGAGGATCAAAAACTGAACTCTCTGAGAAGTCAGTTAGTTGGCCTTCAGGCTTCTGATACAAAATCCACCTCTGAAATTCGCGTAAAAATCAAAGCTACAACTGCAGGCACTGCCAGTTTCGAACTCAATTACTTGGTCCAAAATGCTGGATGGTATCCAAAATATGATGTTCGGGTCAAAGATGTGAGTAGTCCGCTTTCCCTGAATTACAAAGCAGAGGTCTTCCAAAATACAGGCGTAGATTGGAAAAATGTCAAGTTGAGATTTTCGAATGGAAACCCTTCTCAGGGAGGGCAAATGCCAGAAATCGACAAATGGGAATTGAATTATGCTCGTTTGACAGTATTTCAGCCTAGAAATACACAACCATTTTCTGGTTCAGTAAGTGGTAGAGTAGTGGATCAACAAGGTCAGGGAATCCCCGGAGCAACCGTTTTGGTGAAAGGAACCACCATCGGTACAAGTACAGATTTTGATGGGTCCTATTCAATTACCGTTCCCGGCAAGAATGGTCGTTTGGTGTTCTCTTTTGTAGGCATGATGCCAGAAGAAAAGATCATAAATTCCTCGATAGTCAATGTACAATTGTATGAAGACAATCAATCGCTTCAAGAAGTAGTAGTTACTGGATATGGATCTTCAAACAAAAAAGCGTTAACCGGTACAACAGTTAAGCTTCGGGGTACTGCATCTCCGGCCCTAGCAGATGCTCAAACCATCCAAACCACTTTCCAAGAAAATCAAACTACCGTTGAGATCGAAGTCACGGAGCCCTACACGATCAAATCAAATGGAGAACGAACCTTAGTAGATCTTCAGGGATATCAGATTCCAGCGACCTATCAATATTCGGCTATTCCAAAATTGGATAAAGACGCCTTTCTGATTGCTGAAATAAACGATTGGAGTAAATATAGTTTGCTTCAGGGTGAGAGTAATTTGTATTTCGAAGATGGCTTTGTAGGCAAATCTATTCTGGATGCGACTTCACTTCAGGACACCTTAGGAATCTCTATGGGAAGAGATCGAAGTATCGTCCTCGACCGAAAAAAGAATGAGGAATTCTCCCAAAAGCGAAGCATTGGATCAAATATTACCGAAAGCAGACAATATGAAATCTTGATTCGTAACAATAAATCTCAACCTATCAGCTTGAAAGTAACAGATCAAATCCCGATCTCTGTCAACTCTGAGATTCAAATAGAAGCAAAAGAGCTTTCCGGTGGAAAACTTGATCCGAATACTGGATTTATCGAATGGGAAGTCCCACTCAAACCTGGCGAGCAGAAAACATTGGTTTTTGGCTATGAGGTTAAATATCCGAAGCGGGAAAAAGTAATTTTGGATTAGAACCAAAGCAGGTTCCTAAAAATTGAAAGCCTGCTTTGTTTTATAATTTCTTGGATAATCCAAGGCCTAAGGTAGTTACGTTGTAAGCTGTCCATCTGAAGTCTTGGCTTAAGACGCCAAATACTTCCCAGCCTTTACGGATTTCTACGCCATATTCAATTGCTAACCTTGTCAACGTAAAATCCCCATCCACGTTCGAAAATTCCTTTCCCATTCCAAGCGAAATTGCCCATCTTTCACTAGGTTTGAATACACCAGAAAGAGCAGGAGCAATCGGACGATTACGTTCTAATATTTTGCCTTTCTCGTTCTCTATATAGAATTTTTCATTCAAAAAATCTGTGTGTAAACCCACTGCCCAGCGATCGTTGATCCAATAATTGTAGTCAAGTACTAATGAGGGAACAGCTAAAAACTCCTTATCTCCTTCCGCATTTCTGCCTTGTCCAATTCTTGCGTGACCAATTACAAACGCCAAGCTATGCTTACTTTGAATCTCGATTTCTTTCTCTTTTTCCGATTCAGTTTGGGAAAAGACACTAAATGAAAACATAAATAAAAAACTTAATAAAAGTACCTGCTTCATAGAAAAACCATTTAAAATATCCCAAAAGTAACTTTTGTACCTTCTTCTATCAACTTTAAACTGCAAGGATTAAGCAAAAAAAGGCAAGAATACGCATCCTTGCCTTTTCAAAAATAGAACCTCTAATCAATTTTAATTCAAGGAAGGAAGCAACTGCTTGGAGATCCAGTAAAAATCTGGTTCTATCAGCAAGGCCTCTTCCCATGTTTGCCTAGCGAGAGTTTGATTTCCTGATTCCTGATAAATAATTCCAGTCCAAGCGAGATTATCTAGATGCATCCAACTTTTTTCAAAATCAGTTCCTACAAATTTTTCTGTGGATTTGAGATAAGTAATGAGCGCAAGTTCTTTATCTCCACCCCACATCTCAGGAGTAAAATAAAGATTTGATGCATATTGCTTCAAGACAATGGGAGACTGCGGATTTTCCTTCATGGCCTCTTCCAATAAGGCTGAACTTTTAGGCCCGAGAAACATAGACTTCATCGGAGAATAAGCCATTTTGAAACCAAGTAATCCTGAAAGTAGCGCCTTGGCTTCTGCTCCGTATTTTTTGCTTTCGGTTAAATCTTCAAGGCGATCCTGGCAATCGGATGCATATGCATCGAATAGCTTTTCATCTTGATCAATCATGGTGGCATTCAATAAACCATATTCTGTTAAGGCAAGCTGAAATTTTGCCTCTTCAGAAGGCTTGTCTTGGTAGAGCTTGTAAGCAAAACCCACATTTTGTTTCCAGGCTTCTTTGTCGGAATTGAGGTAGGCGAGGTAGTTCATTTGCTTTAATTCCTGAGGAATCCCCATGGCAAGCAATACAATCATCATGGGCAAAATGAGAAATTTAGAGTTCGTTTTCATAATTGTAAATTGGTTTATATTATAAACTAAATTGAGAAAATTTTTTATTGAATATACTTTTTAAGGTTTTCTACATATTCTTCAAAGGCCTGAAGTCCATTGTCAGTGATCCTACAGGTAGTCAGTGGTCTTTTTCCCCGAAAAGATTTCTCTATGGAGATATATCCCGCCTTTTCTAATTTATCCAACTGCACGCTAAGGTTTCCAGCGGTAGATTCCGTCTTTTCCTTTAGAAAAGTGAACTCCGCTTCCTCCACAGAGATGAGAAGAGACATCACTGCAAGCCGCAACTGAGAATGTAAGAGGGGATCTAATGGTTTAAACTCGCTCACGATAGGTTGTTTTCAGGTAATAACCGGGTACCAAATATCCAAAAATCATTGCAATTCCAGCTACCAAATACTGATCGATAACAGGAAGTAGGAATGCGATAACAGATCCGACCATTAACAGAATACCGCCAACCAATACTACTTTGACACGCACTAATACCCCTGTGCTAATCACACCTATTCCCGCTAAAATTAGAATGATGGGATTTTGTTGAAAACTCAAAGTCGGCATAAAACTTAACGTGATCAGCATTCCTACAAAAACAGAAATCCAGATTCCAGCCAGCATTTCATCCAAGTGAGTTTTGACCCTAGCTCTTTTTCGCTTCCGAATATTATCCCAGATACTCAGACCAACTGCAGGGATAATTAGTAACCAGACTATGTAAGGCATTTCGTAACCCATTTTCTCCAAGGTATAATGCCCAAAGTTGCAGATTGCAACTACCCAGCCCCAAAGCAGAAGTTGGAAACTTCCATCGCCTGCGGCTTCTTTCTTTGCTTTGCTGATCATCTGTGTGATGATGGCCAAAGACTCTTTGCTGCTTAGTTCTTTTTCCATGATTTTAGATTTATATCATTCTATACGGAACAAATATAAATAGGTTTACAATATAAACCAATTTATACTAAAATATTTCTCCATTCTTATTTTCTTCAATTGGAGCCTCAAGAGGTGATTCATGAAATATTTTTTAACTTCTCTCCTTAAAACCTAGCCATTTACAAGATGAAAAACATTTTTGATCCGAAAACAAGCATTGAATTAATCGCTAGAATCAATGCTTTAAATCCTGATACTCCGGCACTATGGGGGAAAATGTCGGTAGACCAGATGCTAGCTCACTGTGTAGTCGCATATGATATGGCCTTCACTGATAAATACCCAAAGCCTAATGCCTTCATACGGTTTTTGCTAAAGACTTTTGTAAAAAATGGCGTTGTCAATGAAACTCCCTATCCTAAAAACTCAAGAACAGCTCCTGCATTTATTATATCTGATCGAAGAAATTTTGAAAAAGAAAAGGCTAGATTAATCAATTATATAGAGCAAACACGAGATCTGGGAGCTTCACATTTTGAAGGCAAAGAATCTCTTTCCTTTGGGCCAATGAGTGCTGGAGAATGGAACAATCTCTTCTTTAAACACCTTGATCATCATTTAACTCAATTTGGCGTATGAACCATCCTGCAAAATCAATTCGTCCATTTATTGGCGCTAAAAACTACAAGGAAAGTATCCTTTTCTATGCTACACTTGGGTTTAGTGTCCATTCCCTTGGTTCCCAAATGTCTGTGGTAAAAGTAAATGAACAGCTCTCCTTTTATTTACAAGACGCTTACGTTAAAGATTGGGTAGATAATACCATGCTGTTTTTAGAGGTAGAAGATCTTCAGCACCATTGGGAAGCGATGAAAGTTTTGGGACTGCCAGATAAATTTCCTGGCGTTCGCCTATCTACAATCAAAATCAACGATTGGGGGAGTGAATTTTTTCTTCATGACCCAAGCGGGATTCTTTGGCATTTTGGTGTTTTTAAATCTTAGTTTTTTTTAACTTTATAATAGACAGTCCGTTAATGACATAAAACGTTCTTCCATATGAAAAAACTCCTCTTTGCCATTTTTATAGGACTTACATCTGCTCCTTCCATCTTTGCACAGGAAATTACTGGTAGTGCACATGACATGAATCAATTTCTTTCTAGAAATTTAAAATATCCTGCCGAAGCAAGAATGAATTATTTGGAAGGCACAGTAATACTTCAAGCTTCTTTTGATGCGCAAGGTTTTCCGCTTTCTTCTGCTATAATCTCTGGCGATGAGGTCCTAGGAGAGGAAGTGACAAGAGCATTCTTAGCATTGGTAGAAAATTGGAAGCCTGAATATCTAGGAGATCGAGCCAAAAGCGATTCATATTTGATGAGTTTTCAATTTAAGTATTCTAAAAATAAGTCCACTTCGACTCGATTACATCAAATGATCCCGATAGAAGAACATACGCAATTAATGCAAAGCCCCGAAAAGCGAATATCGGGTAGAATTGAAGCCAATCCCTACGATTCCAACTTATACCTTGAGCGAGCAGAATTATATGAGTCCTTAAACTTGCCAGTTTTAGCTAAGAAGGACTTGATGCTTGCGGAGTATTTCAAGCAAAAAATGCTTGCAGAATTCGTCATCATCGTATATCCCGAGGTACATAAAAGCCTCACTTCTCTAGATTAAGAGCTAAATATTAACCTTCCAAGTAGTATCCTTATTAAAAATCAATCCTCTGGAAATCTTATTTAAATTTTTGAGTTGAAAGATATTTTTCAAATATTAGTTTTCTATAAACACATTATTCTTTGCTTTGAAATTTCTTATATTCTACTCCTTCTTGTTTTTATGCCTTCTTTCTTGTTTTGAAACCCAAGCTCAGGTAGAAAGCCCTTTTAACCTAGTTGGTCCAAAAGCATCCATTGACCAAATCCTTTCAGAAAATGTCCGATATCCCTCCGAAGGGTTACAAACACAAAAAAAGGGACAGGTTCTATTTTCAATCAAAATCAATGAAAAGGGGATGTTTGACAGTTTGCTGGTTTTAGAATCAACCGATGAGATATTCAAAACAGAATCCCTCAGGGCACTGGCATATTTAGAATCAAATTGGTATCCTGAGCTTCTTGAAGATAAACCACGATCAAGGAGTTATTTGTTGTTTTTCAAATTTGACACCTTCCTCAACCAACCCAGTCCTTTTGAGGAAAGAGAGCAAGCACAAAAATTGATAAAAAAAGAAAAATACGATAAGGCTCTAAAACTCCTCAATAAGCTCTCGGAAGAAAACCCATACATCGCTCAAAATTTCGAGTTAAGGTGGGAAGTTTATAGAAATATAGGGGAAATTGAGAATGCTCAAAAAGATTATCTTCGTTCAAAATATTTGAAAAAAGAGTTCTTAGCCAGTGTTGAAATATTTGCGATAGGACGATCTCGAACAGGAGTGCCAATCTCCTTTTAATCCCAACTCTTGATTACAATGAAAACTTCAGCAATCAAATTATTTCTACTTTCCACTATCTTATTTTCATGTGATAATTCAAACAAGAGCACTATACTATCGGTCGATGAGACTAAAATTAAGGAATCAGTAAAGAAACCAGATTCTCATAACTCCATGAATTCCCTCGATTGGAATGGGACTTACAAAGGTACCTTACCATGTGCAAACTGTGAGGGGATAGAAACAATTTTGACTTTAAATCCTGATCAAACCTATCTCCTGTTTACGGATTACTTGGGAAGAAATGATGCCTTAGAGGAAGAAAAAAGAGGATCTTTTTCCTGGAATGAGGCTGGTTCTATAATCACATTAACCAATGTCACATCAGGCCCTAACCAGTATAAAGTTGGAGAAAATCGAATTTGGCATCTCGACATTAATGGTAAAATTATCACCGGAGATTTAGCAGATCACTACGTGTTAATCAAATCCCACTAATTATTTAAAACGAATGATTTTCCCGTGAGCCCTGGAAGTCATTTCCTGAGGTACCGCTGCAGTTATTTCATTGTAAAGGAGTTCTACCAGTTTTTGTTTTAGAAAACTTCGATTTAAAATAATACTGACCTCTCGCGTAGGTGCTGTACCATGAAATGGTCTTAGCCGAGCTCTCTCCTCCTTCGAAAGTAACATTGTCGCTAACTCAGGTAATAAAGTCACCCCCTGATAACGATTAACCATATTTTTCAAACCTTCTAAAGAACCACTTTCATAGTGAAAATTCTTTGGACCACTCATCGTCTGATCGCATAAGTTGAGTACTTGATCTCGAAAACAATGTCCCTGCTGTAAAACCCAGAAATCTTCCTTTTTCACTTTTGCAGGATCAAAAAATTCTTCTCCTAAAAGGGGATGGTCCTTTGAAAGGTATGCATAAAACTTCTCATAGAACATTGGTTTTTCCACAATCCCCGGCTCGTCCAATGGAGTGACAATGATCCCCAAATCCAACTCATCATTTTTGAGTTTCTTTACTACTTCCTCGGTGATCATTTCCTGAACCTCGAGGTTTACCTTAGGATATTTTACAACAAAGTTCCGGATAAATAAATGAAGCAAGTAAGGGGCTAAAGTTGGGATTATTCCCAATTTTACCACTCCGGAAATATCACCTTTCAGCTGGGCAACAAGCTCAAAAATCCCTTTGCTTTCGGATAAAACTCGTTTTGCCTGAGCAATAATCTGAACCCCAATCTCAGTCGGAATTACCGGCATTTTGCTCCGATCAAAAAGAATCACACCCAGATCTCGTTCTAACTTACTCAATTGTGCACTTAGCGTTGGCTGAGTCACAAAACAGCTTTCTGCAGCATTTCCGAAATGCCTGTGTTTATCCACCGCGATAAGGTATTCAAGTTGTTGGATTGTCATAGCATTCTAAAGTATCAAAAATCCAAAAGAGTTTCCAAAAAGGTATTTCTCCTTTTGTCAAATTCCAGAAACATAATTTCACTAAAGTCAAGAAAAGCTGTAATTTATTCCCAGTCAATTCATTAAACCTAAAATCATGAGCAGATCCAATTTTTCAAGAAGAAAATTCCTTGCCACTTCAATACTGACTACAGCAGGACTCGGCGCACTTCCGCAACTTAGTTTTGGAGCTTCATCCAAAGCCATAAAATTAAAAGACACCTCAAAAGTCCGCCTTGGATTCATTGGAGTCGGTCGACAAGCCATGGGATTATTGGGGAATTTTATGAAAAACCCAAATGTGGAAGTCATTGGAGCAGCTGATGTGTATAAAATAAAACTAGACCGATTCAAAATCCGAGCAGAGAAATTGTATTTGGAGAGAGGCGGAAAACCTGGAGAAATTGGTCTTTATGCAGATTACAAAGACCTGCTCAAAAGAGACGATGTGGACGCAGTGGTAATAGCTTCTCCAGATCACTGGCATGCTTTGATGGCTATCGATACGTGCAAAGCTGGAAAAGACATTTATTTGGAAAAGCCATTGACTTTTACTGTCAAAGAAGGTCAGGAATTAGTGAAAGCAGTTCGGTCCAATGGGATTGTATTAGCCGTGGGAAGTATGCAACGTGCCGGCGCAAATTTCCAGCATGCGGTAAGAATGGTTCAAAAGGGCTATTTGGGGAAAATAAAAACCGTCTATGCTAATGTTGGCACACCTCCATTTCCAAAGGAAATAGATTTTGAAGCTCAGCCTATCCCTACTGGATTGGATTGGAAAACTTGGAACGGCCCGATTCCGGCAGTTCCCTATTTCCCAGATCTTAATCCTCCGATTAGCATAAATCCGGAAGAAAATGAGAAAGCTTGGGGCGCATGGCGCTGGTACAAGAAGACAGGAGGAGGATTGATGACAGATTGGGGAGCTCATATGTTTGACATTGCGCAGTGGGGAATCGGAATGGACAGAAATGGGCCTGTGGAAATTATTGTGGATAAAGGCGAAGAGCCGATGAAATACCGCTATGCAAATGGAATAGAGATGATTGTCTCACCTTTTGATGACACTAATAGACAAGGGGTAAAATTTGTCGGAGAAAAAGGATGGATTACTGTTTCACGGGGAAATTATGATACTTCTGTAAAAGAATGTGAGATGAGTTTTTCCAAGGAGCAATTGGCTTTCTCTCCGCATCATGTAGACTTTATTGATTCGGTATTAATGCGAAAAGACCCAATTGTTCCTGTGGAAGTGGGACATAGCACTTGCACTGTTTGTACAATAGGAAATATTGCTCACGATCTTGGTCGATCCTTAAAATGGGATCCCATCGCTCAAGTATTTATCGGAGATGAAGAAGCCAACTCTAGATTACATTATAATTATGAAAATGGACTCTCTTTATAACCTCCAATTCTAACCTAAATCAAGGAATCAAAATTAAATTTTGATTCCTTTTTTAATTTTATTCCGTTAGATTGTATTCAATCAAAAAACACTCTCTATGAATGCTTCACAGGACCTCGCCTTACATCTTTATTCCAGTTCTCGAATTTTCATTCAGCTTATTACAAGCAGATTAACAGAATTTGGATTGACTTATCCACAGTATCTGGTATTGGCTGTATTGTGGAAAGAAGATGGGTTACGAGTCAATGAAATAGGTCAGCGACTCGAATTGGATTCTGGAACTTTAACTCCGCTTCTTAAAAAATTGGAGGCGATGAACTATGTGAAACGACAGCGAGGAGAAGCAGACGAACGAACAGTAACTGCAGAATTGACCTATCCCGGAAAGTCTCTTCAAAGCAAAGTAGAAGCAAGTTTGATGAAATTTGATGAATTACTTTCAGAATTTCTGGATCTCTCGCTCGATTCAATAAACCAAAGTCTTTTAGAGTTGTTAGATAGTTTAAAATCATTGAAAAATTCAGAAAATGGAAAAACTTAATATCGATTACACAGCAGTAGCAATTAATACCGGAGGAAGAAAAGGTCATGTGAAAACAGATGATGGATTGCTAGATTTTGATGTGGCTATGCCAAAGGAAATTGGTGGAGAAGGAGGGAAAACTAACCCTGAGCAATTTTTTGCAGCAGGATATGCCTCTTGTTTTGGAGGAGCTCTAGGAGCAGTAGCAGGCAAAACCAGTTTGCGAGATTCTGAGATCAAAGCTAAAGTTCACTTGGGAAATTATGGTCCTGGAAGTTTTGGCTTAGCCGTGGATATCGAAGTGAAAATCCCACATGCAGCATCGTTGGAAGACGCTCAAAAACTCGTAGATGCCGCTCATGAAGTTTGTCCTTACTCTAAAGCAACACGCGGAAATATCGAAGTAACTGTGAAAGCTGTTGTGTAAAACTTTTTTTAAAAAAATATTTAGGCTGGGTTTTTCCCAGCCTTTTTTTGTGTTAAATCAGGACAACTCCTTTGCCTAACATCTTGCGATCAAGTAAAGCCTGCAAGGCCTGTGGAGATTCTTCCAGCGAATATCGCTTTCTGATATGTTGCTCGATTTTTCCGGCTTTGATCCATTGTACCAATTGGGCAATATTTTGAAAGCTTTGTTTGGCTTCTAACTTTGAAAACTGTCCCCAGAAAACTCCCAGAATCGCACAGCCTTTCAGAAGGGGAAGGTTCATTGGGATTTTAGGAATTTCACCATTTGCAAAACCCACAATCAAATAGCGCCCTTTCCAGGCAATTCCTCTTAATGCGGCTTCCGTAAAATCACCCCCGACTGGATCATAGATTACATCCACCCCTTTTCCTCCAGTCAACTCTTTGATTCGGGTTTTCAGATCTTCGCTGGTGTAGTTGATCGTTTCTGAAGCTCCCTTTTCTCGGCACAATTCAAGCTTTTCATCTGTTGATGCAGCGCCAATTACCTTGGCTCCCATTAGTTTTCCTAGTTCCACTGCTGCCAATCCAACCCCCCCGGCTGCACCCAAAACCAAAAGTGTTTCCCCTTCTTGGAGTTTTGCCCGTTCCTTTAGTGCATGAAAGGAAGTCCCGTAAGTGTATAGTGTAGTCGCCGCAATCTCTGGTGATAATCCAGGAGGCATGGCAAAAACCCGATCCACATCCACAGCCACTTTTTCTGCAAAACCACCCCAACCACAGAGTGCCAAAACAGATTGCCCCACTTGAAATTGGGTCACTCCTTCACCCAGTTCAATGACTTTCCCTGCGACCTCTCCACCTGGAGAAAAAGGCAATTCCGGTTTGAATTGATATTTCCCTTGAATAATCAACACATCTGGAAAATTAACTCCACATGCCTCCACAGCGATGAGAATTTGATTTTTTGCCGGTTTAGGATCTTGGAGTTCACCAAAAATGAGACTATCAGGAAGACCAAATTGATTACAGATAATTGCTTTCATAGATAATTGATTGTTACGAAGGTGCTAAGAGTTTAAATTTCTTTGGGCTATTAACCCAAAAGGAAATATACTATGGTCGTATGTCATTCCCTGATATAGGTTGACCGTTTTAAAGCTACTTGAAAAATGCTAAAAACGGGAAAAAGGATCAATCCATACCGGAAGTATTCTGAAGAATTCAAGCGTAAATTGGTAGAT
>NZ_JAQWXX010000029.1 GCF_029254265.1 Algoriphagus sp.
CGAATTAATCGCTCCCAGAACAAAGACACCATCTTCAATAATCTAATCATCAGAATGGTAAAAGCAGATAAAATGTATATCTCAAATATGATATGATGTTAAGCGGACACCTCTATATATATATATAAATCGCAAACTTTTAAAAAAAGGTTATAAGATTCATTTTGGAATCGGTGTAGAGCGTATCCTCCCTATCATCTCTCCAGCGATCGAGCAAATCGATCTATTAAGACAAGGTAAAGTAAGAAGAGCTCGTCTATTCTACCTAAGAGGACGTCAGGGTAAAGCTGCACGTATCAAGGAAAAAATCAGAGTGAGAAAGTAAGATTTCACACGCTTGAAATCAAAAAGGAACCTAGCAATGGGTTCCTTTTCTGGTTTTTGATACTAACTTAAAGCTCAATAAACTTATTTAAGGATGGAAACTGTAAACTTTGATCCCGGCCTAGCACTAGGAAAAGTTGCACTCAAAATTATTCAACTCTTTTTGGCTTTCTGCGTGGCAGTTTTTGGTGGATTGACTTACCTCGCCTACCAGGGTGGACTTAATGACTGGGTTATTCAATTCAACTTTTCTTTTTGGAAATATCAACCTGAACCAGGCTCTATCTTCTGGTCTACGTTAGTTTTCGGAGCAGCTACGGGCATTTGTCTGACCGCATTTTTCCTTTCCAGATGGCTGGAAAAAAAGATCTGAATTCAAATTATCAAATTGAAGTTTTACTAAATCCAGATTTTTTATAGTTTTTAGGCTCAATTTATCAACATCCCCTTCTCTTAGCCTTACCGGACAATTTCCTATCTTTGCCCCCTGATCCAAGATTAATAAAGCCAATTCAGTTTTGGCTAATGAGATAAAACATGACGAAAGAAGTTCGCTTAAGATTTGCCCCATCACCTACAGGGCCATTACACATCGGCGGGGTGAGAACCGCCCTATACAATTACCTCTTTGCAAAAAAAATGGGAGGAAAATTCCTCCTACGAATTGAAGATACCGATCAAAATCGATTTGTGCCTGGAGCGGAAGAGTACATCAAAGATTCCTTGGAATGGTTGGGAATCACCTTTGACGAAAGCCCTTGGAAACCAGGAGACTCTGCTCCTTATCGACAGTCAGAGCGGAAAGCAAGCTACATGCAGTATGCGCTGGATCTAGTAGAAAAAGGTCATGCCTATTATGCATTTGATACTTCAGATGAATTGGAAGCCATGCGTGAGCGATTGACTGCTGCCCGTATGGTACAACCTCAATACAACAGCATTACCAGAACTCAAATGAAAAACTCGCTTACACTTCCTGAGGATGAGGTGAAAGCAAGATTGGAATCCGGTGAGCCGTATGTCATTC
Source organism: Algoriphagus sp. (assembly GCF_029254265.1). Taxonomy (GTDB): domain Bacteria; phylum Bacteroidota; class Bacteroidia; order Cytophagales; family Cyclobacteriaceae; genus Algoriphagus. The sequence goes on from NZ_JAQWXX010000029.1 coordinate 1,352, forward strand.
GTGTAAAAATTCCCAGAAAAGAGGAAGTACGATTAAATGACATGATTCGAGGATGGATCATGGTTCACTCCTCTACACTGGATGACAAAGTATTGATGAAATCAGACGGGATGCCTACCTACCACCTGGCGAATATTGTAGACGATCACTTAATGCGAATCACCCACGTGATTCGTGGTGAAGAGTGGCTTCCGTCCGCCCCACTTCACGTATTGTTGTATAAGTTTTTTGGCTGGGAAGATACCATGCCTGAATTTGCACACTTACCGCTATTACTAAAGCCTGATGGGAACGGTAAACTCTCCAAGCGGGATGGAGACAAATTGGGATTCCCGGTTTTTCCGATCAATTGGATCAATCAGGAAACAGGTGAAACTGCTGCAGGATTCCGGGAGCAGGGTTATTTACCAGATGCTTTTTTGAATTTCTTGGCTTTCTTGGGATGGAATCCCGGAGATGATCGAGAAATTTTCTCTCTTGAAGAATTGATAGAGGCCTTTTCGATCGAACGAATTGGAAAGGCAGGTACAAAATTCGATATCGCAAAAGCCAAATGGTTCAATGAGCAGTATATAAGAGCCATGTCAACAACCGAGTTGGCGGATTTTCTAATAGCAGATGCAAAGGCTGAAGGAGTTGAAGTTTCTAGAGAAAAGGCAGAAGCAATTGTCCAACTGACAAAAGATCGGGTTACTTTTCCAGCTGATTTTTGGAGTCAGAATAAATTTATCCTTCAGAAGTTGGAAGCTTTTGATCAAGCTATTGCATCCAAAAAATGGAATCAGGAGGCAGTAAAAGTGTTGACCGCCTATGCTGGTGAATTAGATCAGTTTGATGGCACTTTTGATGCTGGATCTGCGAAAAGTCTTTTGGAAGCAACTGCAGAAGCACAAGGAATCAAGCTAGGAAAAGTCATGCAAGCAGTTCGCCTGTCAGTAACTGGTTCGGGCGTCGGTCCGGATTTAATGGAAGTTTTTGCGATTTTAGGCACAAAAGAAGTAGCCAATCGGATCAGATTTGCGTTAGACACCTTAGAAATAATCGACTAATCATATGACGAAGAAGAAAAAAACGGAAGCAGATCCCAAAGTTCATGAGGAATTGAAGGGATTCAAAATGCAAATCAATTCCTTCGGCGAGATTTCATCTTCCTTCCCAATTGATAAAATCAATGAGTTTCTCAACAAGAATGTTGAAGATAAAAAGTTGAAAGATCGGGATGATTTGGATGAGTCAAAAAAAGGCAAAAAACCAAAATCTTAATTTATTTGAAAATTTAAAATTAAAAGCTCCGTTATGGGGCTTTTTTTATTATTTTGATAAACAAATCAGTATTTCAAAAACATGCGTATTATTTTTTTTTCATTGCTCTTCCTCCTTTTGTCAGAAACTTTGTCAAACGCACAATCCAGTGACTTCAGTGGGAATATTGTTGACGAAATTACTGGTGATCCAGTCGCAGGAGCTCATATTTTTGTGCCTAGTACCAGTTACCAAGCTTATACAGATAGCTCTGGGAACTTTATTATGCCAGAAATGCCATTGGGATTTTGGCAGATAAAATTCTTTCATCCAAATTTTCATTCGAGCACGGCCGACATTATCATCGAAAAGTCTCAAACAAATCAAAACTATCAGTTAAGGCCTTTGACTGATTTCGCTCCAATTCCACAAGAACTATCCAAAAAGAAAAGAGAAAAATACACCGAGCTTTTCATAAAAGTATTTCTAGGGTTAAAGGATAATGATAGCCCGGTTCTATTAGTCAACCCTGAAGTTTTACTTTTTGAGGAAACGGGAAAGAAAGTAAAAGTCTCTGCTTCTGAAGCTATATTCTTTAGAAATTTAGAATCAGGTTACCTGGTGACTAGCTATTTTGAGCCATTTCATTTAAATGAAAGTAAGGTGAGTCTTAAAGCAGATTATACTTACTTTGAAATTGAACAACTTACATCTCAGGCTAAGCAAGCAACTCGGTCGACTCAAATGGCTCTATTTGAAAATTCGATAGAGAATCAAATGGTCCGCTTGCTTTCTGGCGAAACAGCTAATTTTAATCCAGAGCCTCAACCCAAGGTTTACTATGGAGACAACCCCGGAGAATACAAACTGATCTTTACCAATCCTACCCAGCTTACTTTACCCAATTCCAAAAAAGTCACTTTTTCATATTCTGGTGAATATGTTTCGGTCAAGTCAAATGGTGCGTTAGTCCATCCGGAAGAACTCCAAATCTCAGGAGAAATTGAAGAGAAAAGCCCAGTTCTTCTTCTCCCTAGCAATTTTGAAGGAGAAAAAATCATTCGGCTGAAAAATCTCGAAAGGACAGCCGAGGGGATGCAGGAGCGAATATATCTCCATACTGACAGAGGATATTATTGGCAAAATGAGCCTATTTTTTTCAAGGCATATATTCGATATGGAGATGTAGCTTTTGCAGATGAGTTGAGCAAAGTCTTGCATGTAGAGCTGCTGGATGATGCTGGAAAATTAATTTTTCATCGGGTATTTCGAATCGAAAATGGTTTATCTCAGGGTGTTTTGGAACCTAAAGATATGCTGAATCAAGGCAACTATGTGCTCAAAGCCTACACCGCATGGAGCACAAATTATGGAGAGGATGGGGTGTTTTTCCAACCCCTTCAAATCATTGGTTTAGAGAATTTTCCTCCTTCAAGAACTTTGAAAGATATTTCACAGGGTGTTTCATTTTTTTCAGACAAACAAAACTATGGCCCAAATGAGGAAGTAGGCATCAATATCATGGTAAGAGATGACAAGGGAAACCCGATTAATGCTAATCTGTCCGTAGCTGTGTTAGATTTAAATCAGACCCAACCATCTTCCGAACCACAAGGTATAATGGAAGCCTTGGAATTGAAGAAACCTGACTTATCTAGTAAAAATTTTCTAATCGATAGTGAATTTGGTTTTAGTCTTATAGGAAAAATTTATGATCAAGATGGAAAACCTATTCGGGGGTCTGCCGAATTGCTTCTAAATGGGCTAGAAGACCGAGTACAAACAGCCACTGGATCTGATGATGGTGCATTCATGCTATCGGATAGGCAGTTTGAAGGTTCGTTTGAGATAGCAATGAAAGCGACCCCCAGAGATGGAAATGTTCGGAGTTCTAAAAGTCTTGAAATCAAGCGCTTTGGTGAGGAAATAAAAATCCCAGAATTTGAGTATCCAAAAACCATTTTAGCTGAAAACACTTTTCTGTCAAAACAAGAAATTATTTCCGGAATGCAAGGCGGCGAGGTATTGATGGAAGAGGCCGTAATCGAATCCACTCGGGAAAGAAAAGAAGGGCCAGTACCATATGGAACACCAGATAATATCGTGGATCCATCCGAACTACAATTAAATGGTGATTCCCAGCAGTTCCTTTTTCTATTAGCCTCAAAAATTCCCGGAATGCAAGTAGGGGGAACTCCAACCGCTGTAAAATTCCGAGGCGGGGAACCACTAGTAATGATTAATGGCATTCCTGCAGCTCTCGCCGGCACGCCTGTGATCGATGTGTTAGCACGGATCAACGTATTTGCTATAGACCGTGTCGAAGTGATACGGAGATTAGTCCCTACGCTTGGTGACCAAGGTAGAAATGGCGTGATATCGATCTTCACTAAAACAGGGAAAGAATATGAAGAAGCAATTATGGCTAACATGAATTCATTCCAATCCTTTTCTATTGAAGGATTTCCCAAAAAGGAATGGCTGCTTGAGAAAATCAAAAAAGCCACTGATACCAATCAAACTCAGCGACCAGTTCTATATTGGAACCCAAATCTAATCAGCACAGAAAACACGCTTAGTCAAAAAATCCTGTTTACCACAGGAAATCAAGCTGGACCAATATGGTTGGAGATTAAAGGAATTACAAATTTTGGTGAACCCGTCTATGGACATTTTGTTTTGAATGTAAAATAATTGAGTCTTTTACTTTTGAAAACAAGGCACTCAGTATATTTATTAATATGAAAAAACTATTTCTCTCTCTAGTATTATTTTTAGAAATATCCCTTTTGGTTTCAGCGCAAACCGTAACAATCACCGGGGTGGTCACCGATGCTGAAACTGGTGAGACTCTCCCCTATTGCAATGTCTTTATCAATAATACCACTATTGCTACTGTCACTGATTTGGATGGAAAATATACCATCTCAGGATTAGAACCGGGACCTGTGGAGATTGGCTTCTCTTTCTTGGGCTACGAAGCTATAACCAAGAATGTAACCCTGAATCCAGGAGGAACAACGACGGTCAATCACAACATGAACCCCTTTGCTCAAGAGCTTTCAGATGTAGAAATCAAAGCTTCAAGGGATAAATCCTGGGAAAGAGACCTTCGGAAATTTCAGAACTTATTTCTCGGAAATGATGAAGTAGCAGCACTATCCAGTATCGAAAATCCTTGGGTCATTGACTTTGCCGAAGGCGAGGATAAAAATTCTTTTTTGGCGTCAGCCTATGCCCCGATTGAAATCATTAATAAATACTTGGGCTATAAAATCAATTTTGATTTAAAGGAATTTTACAACTCACCCACTAATTACCGTATCGTAGGCGCAGCAAGATTTGAAGAAATGGTACCCGATTCTGAAACCCAACGTGCCGGATGGGAGCAAAACAGAGCTTTGGTCTATCAAAAATCTCCGATGAATATGTTTCGGGCAATGATCAAAGGGGAACAGGAGAAAGAAGGATTCTACCTCTATGGAGACAAACCGGGAGGATCACCAAGTATGAACATGCGGACAGATGTTTTTGCAAATGAGCTTGGGAAGTCTGTAGTGGCATACAAACCCGAAAACCTGATCAGTCCAGCTGATAAACCCGGAGAATACCTCATTAATATGAAGGGTAGGATTGAGATTCATTATCAAAAAGGTTATTCGCAAGTCAATACTTATGTGGATGCTCCTTACCCTGTTTCTTGGTTGGAAGTGAACAAATCCATAGTAAGAGTTCGCGAAAATGGAATGGTACTCAATCCACAGGAATTGGTCTTTTCAGGAGATATGGACAGAAAGCGGATTTCAACGCTTTTGCCTTTGGATTACGATGCAGAAAAAGCAATCCAGCTCCAAAATTTGGAGCGAACAGCTGCTAATTTTCAGGAAAAAATCTACGTTCATACCGACAAACCCTACTATTACGCTGGCGACCAGTTGTATTTCAAAGCTTATTTCAACTATGGGAACCCCTATCTAAGAGACGAATTGAGTAAGGTGCTACATGTAGAAATAATCAATGGTGATCGAGATTTTATTGTAGAAAAAAAGTTTAAAATCATGAATGGAATCGTAGTTGGCGATTTCAGATTACCAGATACGCTAAGCCAGGAAAAATATTACCTCAGAGCCTACACCAACTGGAACAGAAACTATGGGCCGAATCATTATTTCACAACAGCAATTCGTGTTTTGACTCCTTATCAAAGAGTTGTGGAAAGTGAAAAAGCATCTTTCCCAGGTATGGACCGTGTGAAAATCCTTTCGGATAAGCCTCAATATGGACCAAAGGAAAAAGTCACCTTAACGATCCAAGCGAGAAATGAAAGAAATCTTCCTGTTCAGGCAACGCTCTCGGTATCAGCTCTCGATCAAAATCAAATCATCCCAATCCGTGAATCGAAATCCATTCAAAAAGAATTGGCTTTAGAAAAAATCCCGGAAACCATGGGGCTGGATCGCTTTTCCTACGAAGTGGAAAAAAACTTAAATCAGAAGGGAATCATCTACGATGAAAAAGGTAAACCTACTTCTGGACAGGTGGTGATCTTTGTCAATGATTTTGAGGGAATGTTGGAGATGGAGACCAACCGGGATGGGGAATTTGCCATGCAGGAAATGGAATTTTATGGCAAGATGGATTTGGCGATCCAGGCAACTGACCGTAAAGGAAAACCAGTTTCAAATGTAGAATTGGTTGAGCCGCTTAAAGCTCCGGTTGCTTTACCGGCTGGCGCATATTTTCCAGAAGTAAAAACCGTAGCAGATCCCATTCGGTCTTTGGGAATGGACCCAGAATATCAGGAGTTAGATTCGGTGACTGTCGAGGAAAAAGGAACTCCAAAAACGCCTAAGGCAATTTATGGAACCCCAAGCTACGTCGTCAAAGGAGACAAATTACTCGGAACTGGCAATACCACAGACTTGGTAAATAGCCTTGCAGGAAACGTACCTGGGATGCGGGTGACCGTAGAAGGCTCCAGCGGAAGACAGCAAATCCGAATTCGATCAGGCGCCACTTCAGTATCAGGGAGTATGGAACCAATCGTCATGCTCAATGGAAGTATGATGGTCACCACAGGAAGTACAACTGCATCAGACAATTTGAAGAGCATTAACCCATTTGATGTAGATCGAGTAGAAATCGTATCAAGAACGGTATCCATGCTGGGCGATGATGGTCGAAACGGTGTAATTGCAGTTTATTTGAAAAACTTTGATCCAAACGCTCCGCAGATTGGGGAAGCCAAATCGACAGGTTTTAGAGAATTTGAAATCGAAGGGTTCCAGCCGACATCTTCTTTTTATCAAATGGACTATTCTCAAGAAACAGATCAAAGCTTAAAGGATCTCCGACAGACCTTGTATTGGAATCCCTACCTGGTAAATGATGACTCTGGGAATGTTACAATTTCGTTTTATACCAATGAAACAGGAGGACCCATAACCATCCATGTTCGCGGCTTGGGACTTGACGGTTTACCGGTATCCGGAAGCATCACGATCAATGCTAAATAAACCCAATCCCTCAGATAAATTATTACTTTTGGACATGCGATTGATTGGTATTTTCATTCTTTTATTGACTTCAATGTCGGCTAGCTTTGCCCAAACCAGCATTGGAATCCGAGGTGGGTACACGACTTCTTCTTATAGCTATCGTTCTACGCCGGGATCAAGAGCGAGTTCTGTGCCAGGCATTGGGAGGCAGACATTTGCCTTAGTGTTTGAGCATTTCAATTCGAAAAATGCTGGAATTGAGGCTAATCTTCAGTACCTGAGTATTGGATTTGCAGAAGAGAATGGGGTGGATGATCCTATCTTGATCAATGAAACTGAATTCAATTATTTGAAAATGCCTTTGGTTTCCAGTTTTTTTATAGGAAAGTCCGGACGCTTTCAAATCAAAATTGGTCCTCATTTCGGCTATTTATTAAACGCTCAGGATCTTCGAAGGGAATTTGAAAATTCAAATTCCACCATTCTTCCTACTTACGGAGGTGAGGACGATCAACCTAAAAAGTTGATGTATGGAATCACCGCAGGTGCAGGTATTTCCAAACTTTTCGGAAAAAGCACCCTAGCGGGAGAAGTCCGTTTTGCATACGATTTCACCAATCCTGAGAATCTGGACCGAGTATTCGAAATGTCCTCTACCAATCTGGAATTTACTTTGGCCTATCTTTTCCAGGTTAAAAAATTAAAACAGAAGGCAGTGGACAGTGGGCAGTAGACAGTGGGCAGAGCACTCAGATCGAAGTAAGTTTTCAGACTTCTGACTTTATATTTCAGAATTTTTTAAAAGACTTGTCCTATATTTTACTTTTTCTCCGACATATAGCTGTAAATGAATCGAACCTCACTTCAACAACTGCTCGAGTCCCACCATCGGGAAGCCTATATCTGGGCAAGGCAGTGTTGCGGTTTTGATTCTGAATTGGCTAAAGATGTACTCCAACTCACTTACTTGAAAATCTTGGAGGGAAAAGCAAAACTTAATGATGCTGCAAAAGCAAAGACTTGGCTTTTTTCCATCATCCGATATACTGCGGTAGATGAGCTCCGAAAAGGCGGGAGAATGCTCCCATTAGCTGAAGATCATGAGTTGATCGATCTTCCGGAGGAAGTTGATTATACCGATTACGATGCGATCATCAAATTGCTTCCAAGTATGCAGCAGCAAGTGATTTTGATGGTGTTTTATCATCAGATGACCATAGAACAAAGTGCAGAAGTGCTACAGATCCAACTCGGCACGGCCCGAACGCACTATGCCAGAGGCAAGAAAAAATTAAAAGAATTGATTTTAAAATCACAAACAGAAGCGAACCATGGAAAATGACGAATTGATCAAAAGCTTCTTTGAGGACATGCGAACCAAAGATCAAAATCTGGAAATTCCTGAATTCCCCAAGCCAAAAACCCGCTCCATTAATTGGATCATTCCAGTTGGAATAGCCGCGAGTTTATTTCTGGCAGGATTCCTCTTCTTTGAAAAAGAACCTGTGTCGGAAACTCCTGCCGAAGTGATCATAATCACCCTAGAGGAGGGCCCAAATGATGAACAGCAATTCAAAATCAAAGAAAGCTCCTACTTGGATACCTGGGAGTCTGGTACCTCCTCCTTGTTAACCGAATTCTAAACCAACATCTTATGAAACATTTACTGCTTATCGCGCTCCTGCTCTGCTCCACTCTAACTTTTGCTCAGGACATCTATCAGAAAAATCTGTATTCCGCAGACCGGATCATGGAGAACAGAGAGAAACTTGGACTAACTGATGCACAAGCTGCGAAAATCAAGAAAATACATACCGATAACGCAAGTGATTTCAGTACGTTGAAGTGGGATCTGGATGCAGCAACAGCCCGTTTGAAATCTATGCTTGAGGAATCGAAAATCGATCCTGTTTTAGTCAATAAGCAAATGGATGAAGTACTCCGATTAGAGGGGCAGCTGAAGAAAAAGCAACTAAATACACTAGTGGCGATCAAAAATGAGTTGACAAGTCCACAGCAAAAAATGTTGGAGTACGAAAGGGTCAAAGGTTTAGCAGGAACAGGGACTTTTTTTGCAAAACCCACTCCCAGCCCCCTAGGAACTAGCAATATTCGAATAGGTCAGCCAGCATACGGTTTCGAGCCTAAAGTCACTATCGAAGCAGAAAATGGTAACCCAGATACTACACCACTTTACATCATCAAAACTAAAGATGGGGAAGTAGAGAAAACTGATCTCAAGGATATCAATCCCAATGATATCGAATCCATTAGTGTAATAAAAGGCCCTACTGCTACATTTGAATATGGTGACAAAGGAAAAAATGGAGTAATCATCATCACTTTGAAAAAGAACAGCAAATACTACTTACAGAAAAAATAACTATGGTTTAAATCTAAAAAAGGAAGCTCAAATGGGCTTCCTTTTTTTTTGACACTAACTCTTTCTGAATTCCTTCCAGGTTTTCCAAGCGTAGTAAAAAACCAACCAGAAAACCGCAATTATAAATGCGAACTGGATGCCCACAAAAAGAAGATATCCGATAGTTTCCAAACTTGTCATACTCATTTATTTTTTGAATTAGGAATTTAGTGTTTTTTCTTTGATGAGCAATTAGGCTTCTTATTTCTAGTCACGACGCTGCGAGAAATCAAAACCCACCACCATCTCCGACTTGGTCCACCGAAAAAACCTCAATCCAAAAACCTCCAGCTGGCCTTATGATCTTTCTTAAGTGGTTTCCCAGTTACTTTCGCTCGTAAAATCTCCACTGGCATGGTATTCTGAGTCAGAATCAAATCATGAAATTCCTTCTCTCCCATTTTCCCTGAATCGACCATTTCCGCCCGCATCGCATAAAACTCCAAAGCGCCAATCATATAAGCAATCTGGTAAAGCGGTCCATAGCTTCCCTCAAAAGAACGTCGAACCTCAGCTTCCGCATTCGCTCGCTCATGCCCTACTTTGTCCACCAAAAGATCGATACATTCTTGTGGAGTCATATTTCCTAGATGATAATTCAACGAGAATATGATTCGTGCACAGCGGTGCATTCTCCAGAAAAGCATCCCCACTTTATCCTTGGCATCCCTCGGAAAATCCCGATCCCACAACACAAATTCCCAATACAGTGCCCAGCCTTCTGTCCAGAATGGCGTACGGAATATTCGACGATGCGTCATGTAGCGTTGGTTCATAAACTGTTGCAAGTGATGTCCCGGAATCAATTCATGCTGCACGGTCGCTCTCGAGAAATGTGGGTTATTTCCACGCATGGACATCATTTTGTCCTCAAAACTCATCTCCGTGGTCGGATAAGCAATCTGAATCACTTCCCCTCCTAGAAAGAAGGGACTCACCCGCTGACGCTCTGCCGAAATCATAATGGTTCTCCAAGTCTCTTTTGCCAAAGGAGGCACGGTTACTAGGTCGTTAGACTCCACATAATCCGTCGCTTCCTCTGCCAATCGAATCACCTCTGCTGGCCATTCTCCTTCTGGCAGATAGGTTTCCTTGACCATTTCCAAAGCAGCTTTCCAATCATTTCCGAAGCCCAACTCATTCGAAGCTTTGAGCATTTCCTTCTCGCACCAAGCAAACTGTTTTTCAGCTTCCTTGATCAATTCCTCCGGAGAATAAGCAATCATTTCAAATGCCAATTGGTTTTCTAAAGCTTCCCTACCGATTGGTCTTCCTATAATTCCACTTCCATCGTCTTTTACCGAATTGGTATAATGCTCACGCAAGCCTTTGGCATAGGCTTTCATTGATGCGTCTAGCTTTTTCCAAGAGGCAGGCATCCACCAAGTAAACTCAGGATCATAATCATAGTAATAGCTATAGGCCTCAGCAGTTACTTTATTCAAGGATTCAACCCCCTGCGCAGCAAGATCGGCTTTCTGCCAGCTGGTATATTTCGATTGAGCGGGTAAAGCTTTGAGCTGCTGATCGATTTGCAAAGCCACCTGATTCCAACTCGCAGCCAAGTCCTGTGCCTTAGGCCTCACGGCTCTTCTTCTTCCTTTTACAAACTCTTCCAAAGGAGGAGCAAAAGCTAAAACAGAAGAAATCTCTCCGAAAGCCCTTTTATCTAAGTCTAATTCCGCGAGTTCCTTTTCTAAATAGTTGCGAAAAAGCACATAATCGATCTTTCCGTCTTCGGAAAATGAATCATAATTATAGAATTGCAAAGACTTCATATACTCTTGGTTGAAGCGTTGCATCCGCTGAAAATACTCCGCTGAAAGGGGATTCGAGTATAAGCGACGCAAAGCGCCATAATCCGCCTGATAGGTGTTGATCAGTTGCACCAGCTCAGTGGCTTGCGCCAAAAAACCGGTAAAAACAAAAAGGATTACAAATAGAGTTTTTTTCATGACAGGAAGCCGCTTGGTGGTTTGTGCTCTAAAATACTAATTAAACCAAATAGTCACATTTTTAAATTAAACCACATAGTCACATAGAAAACATAGTTTTTAGATTATTATAGAAGAGGTATGAAAGTGATTTTCTTACTAACTTTTAAAGAAAACAATGATTCCATCTAAGAAAGCGCTAGATAATCTATCCTACAAGATTATGGGAGCCGCAATTGAAGTACATAGGCATTTAGGTCCAGGTCTATTAGAGAGCGTTTACCAAAAATGCTTGGCAATAGAATTTAAAAATCAAGAAATTATTTTCCGTCAAGAATTAAAAGTCCCTCTGGAATACAAAGGACAAAGGATAGACACTGAATTTAGATGTGATTTTCTTGTAGAGGAGATGATTGTTGTGGAGCTTAAATCGGTTTCGGAATTATTACCAATTCACCAAGCTCAAGTAATCAACTATATAAACCTTCTTAAGGTCCCAAAAGGGCTTTTGATAAATTTCAATGTTGGTAATGTTTTCCATCAAGGCCAAAAAACCTTTGTAAATAAATATTATGACGCTCTAGACCCATTTTAAAGGGATTGAGTTTAGAGTTAATTAGCTAAGCTATGTGACCTATGTGGCTATGTGGTTTTATTAAAAAGTATTTTACGGTTAAAATAATCGAAATACATACCCTCCCAGATCCTTGAACGTTCCAGTCATCCGAGTCGAGTCTTTTGAGGTTTTATTCAAGTATTCTTCCCAGCCTTTTGAATCTTCTAAATCAAATTTCACCTCTACCAGTTTCTCCTCAGAAAAACTATTCATCCCACGCTTTTCATCCACCAATCCCAAATAGCTGTTTTGTGATGCCTTATAGATCTTGGCCCAGCCTTGATCCGCGGACAACTCCAATCCCAGCTTTTCGGTTACAAAGTTCTCCATCGGAAGCATGTCTTTGTAGTACAACCAGGTAATGCTTGCATAAAAATTAAACTCAGCGCCCAAATTCGTCGCTTGTGGCGTGAGTCCTTTCAGCTCAGGAATAAATCGCTCATTCTCGGGATGCATTCGGAACATTTCAAATTCCAACAAATAGCCCTCTGGATCTACCGCAACAAAACCATCATGAGCTCCATCTGGCTTGACCTTTAAGGTATATTTGATTTCAACTTTTTCGTCTTGAAGATGCGTATACCAAGCTTCCAGATTATCTGTCAAAAGTGCTAAGGCAACCGACTTGTCTTCCTTGCCAGTATAGGCACTTCCTCCCATACTTCTCAAAACCAACTTCGAATCTCCTGCAATTTGAAAAGTTGCAGAATGATCATCTTCGGCAATCATTTTCAAGCCTAGTGTCTTTCCATAAAATAGCTTAGCCGCAGGCAAATCTTTGTAAAACCAACTCAATTCTTGCCCTTTAATTCCAAAGTCTTCCAAATCCCTGAACTCCGAATTTTGCGCCAGCAAGTCATTGATTCGGGAAGCTGGGTAGCCGAGGAGTCTACCAAAAGCTCTGGAAATGGCTTCTTTCTTAGCGCCAGAATAAGCTCCTTTTACAGCCAATTCATTTGCCTCGGCTTTTAGTAATTGATAAGCATCAAGACTTTTCCCTTTGTATAAAATCAGCACTTCCTTTCCCTCCACCACAGCCGAATCAAATAGACTTGTTCCAATCAATGCAGGCTCTCTGAAAATCTCAATTTCATATTTCTCGGCCAAGCGCTTTGCCTCCGGCAGAAACAAATCGAGCTCAGCCGAACTCATAGGCTCACTAAGCGCGATAGGTTTTACCCCTGCTTGGACCATTTCTGCAAAAGATTCCAACTGCCCTGACTCTCTTAGAAAATCCATTTTGGTACAAGAGGAAACAGCAAAAATGAAGAGAAGTAGTACTAGGGGAGTTGAGCTTTTCATAAAAGGAAGGATTCTAATTGAGTTCAAAGATAAGATTGAAGTTGCAGGAGTTTATTGAACCAGCGATTAAAAAAACCAAGCAAGAGCAACTTCCTAGTATAAATCCGCATCTAACAGTTGAAATAGAATTTGCTACCAACTTAAAAGTGACATTAAAATCATTTTCTTATATTCAAAGTGCTAAGAGTCAAAGTGATTCTAATTTTTCAAGAAAATCCAAACCACCATCATCTTTAAAAACCTCTTAAAATGGAACTAATCATCAAAAATCTTTCAAAAACTTATGCCAATGGCGTTAAGGCTTTGAATGACATTTCTTTAACTATTCCACAGGGAATGTTCGGCTTACTCGGACCAAACGGAGCAGGAAAATCAACACTCATGCGAACCATAGCAACCCTCCAGGATCCGGATTCTGGGACCATTTTTTTGGATGATATCAATGTCATCGAGAATAAGCAAGCCGTACGCGAACGCCTAGGGTATTTGCCACAGGATTTTGGACTTTATCCGCGGATCAATGCAGAAGTGATGCTGGATCACATCGCACAGATGAAAGGAATTGGAAGCAAAAGCGAGCGAAAAGCCCTCGTGGAAAACCTGCTTCAAAAAGTAAATCTTTACTCCCATCGAAAGAAAGGGCTCGGGACTTATTCAGGCGGAATGCGCCAGCGATTCGGGATAGCCCAGGCTTTGGTTGGAAATCCTTCTTTAATTATTGTTGATGAGCCAACTGCTGGATTGGATCCATCTGAGCGAAACCGATTCTATAATTTGCTCTCTGAAATCGGAGAAAATACCATTGTGATTCTTTCCACTCATATCGTAGAAGATGTGAATACCCTCTGCTCCAACATGGCGATTATCTGCCAAGGGGAGGTGCTCATGCAAGGAAAGCCGGCAGATGGGATTGCCTCGGTCAACGGGAAAATCTATAAGAAATCCATCGAGAAATCTGATTTGGGAATCTACAGAGAAAAGTATTCTGTGATCTCCACCAAACTTTTGGAAGGCAAGCTCAGCTTACGAATTGAAAGTGAAGAAAATCCTGGTGATGGATTCGTGCCAGTTCCGGCAGATCTGGAGGATGTTTACTTCAGCCATATTTCTAAGAAAGTAGATCCTATCACCATATAAGCCTGCTATGTTTTTAGATATATTCATTTTTGAACTGAAATATAGATTCAGTCGCCCGGCGACTTATATCTATTTTGGGATGCTGCTAATCGTACCCTTACTGTTGGTAGGATTTGGTAATACCCCAGCCTCGGAGAAGGTTTATCACAATGCTCCAATTGTGATCGCTAACCTTCAGTTATTGATTTCAATTTTCGGAATTTTGATTGCATCGGCTGTGATGGGAGTTCCCATCTACCGAGATCTAGAGCATAAAACAGGCACCTTCCTCTTTAGCTATCCGATTTCAAAGTTTGCCTACTTTATGGGAAGATTCTGGGGTTCCTTTGTGACCCTAATGTTTATCTCTTTCGGTAGCATTGTGGGATTTTATTTAGGGACGCTTCTCGGGCCTCTCTTTGGTACAGATGCGCTCCGTTACGGTCCAAATGTGCTGATGAATTACTTGCATCCTTGGATCACACTTTCCATTCCTAACCTTTGGTTGGCAGGTTCGCTGTTCTTTGCCTTGATTGTTTTTACCCGAAATATCAAATCCATCTATTCCGGGGGAATTGTGGTGTTCATCATTTACCTCTTGGCCAATTTTCTGGCGCAGGATATCGAAAACAAGAACTTGGTAGAAATTATGGATCCTTTTGGGATCAATACCTTCAATTTCCAAACGCGCTACTTGACTCCTTATGAGCAGAATAGTTTTATCCTTCCTATTGCTGGAAATCTCTTGATCAATCGACTTCTATGGATTGGGATTGGATTTATCTTTTTCATTGCCGCTTACATGCGATTTAGCTTTACCTATTTCTTCCAAACACAACAGAAAAAGTCAAAAGCTGAGAAAGAAGAAGCGAGCACTCCAATGCTTCAAAAAGTAATTGCAAAATCAAGCTTTGCCGGAAATTACCAATGGAACAGCTTCAAAACGCTTTCCAAAATCGAGTTCCAAAATATCTTCAAGGACATCTACTTCAAGTCGATCTTACTCGGAGGATTAGTGTTTTTGATTCTGGATTTTTGGATTGGAAATACACTCTATAGTGTTCCAAATTTCCCCTCCACTTCCTTTTTGATGGAGTACAAGACCTTTGATTACAATCTCTTTGTATTTATTATCATTGTGTTTTTTACCGGAGAGAGTTTACACCGAGATAAGTCTTCAGGCTATTCGGTCATCAATGATACCTTTCCTGTAAAGGACGGTACTGTAATCGCCTCAAAGTTTGCCGGAATGGCATTTATCTGTTTGATGCTGGCTACTATTCCAATTATTGTAGGATTGGCAGTGCAGACACTGAAAGGCTATTTCAATTATGATATCGGGGTTTACCTTGTCGATAGCTATTTGATTTCCCTTCCTGATTACCTCCAAATGGTGATGCTGGTATTTGCTGTCCACTTAGTGGTGAATAACAAATTTGCGGGCCATGCTGCTGCCATCGGAATTTGGCTGGTGATGATCGTTTTCCGTGATTTCGCAGGATATAATTTCAATATGTTCTTTTTCTCCTACAAGCCCGGCTACCGTTGGAGTGATATGAATGGCTTGGGACATTTTGGAGAACCTTTATTCTGGTTTAATCTTTACTGGACTGCGATCGGCCTATTCCTGATTCTTTTCTTCAGCATATTCTATAGCAGAGGCACAGAGAATTCCTTCAAAAACACCTGGAAAACTGCTAAAAGCAGAATGACCCAAAAAACCTCTATTGCGGCATATGTCTTCTTAATTATAGGTTTTGCTGCAGGAGCCTATATTTTCAATTCGGTCGTGTATGAAAATGGATTCATCACAGGCGACGAAGGGGAACTACGACAAGTGGCCTATGAAAAGCAGCTGAAGCAATATGAATTTATGCCTCAACCAAAAGTCACGAAAGTGAATCTCAAAGCGGATCTCTATCCAATGGAGCGAGATGCCTATTTCGAAGCGGAAGTTCAAATGGTTAACAAAACCAATGAACCCATCGACTCGGTGCATTTCAACAGCACGAGCTTAACGGATTTTGAGATTCTTTATCAAGGGGAACCGCTAGCCTACCGCTTTCCACTAGTCTATGATGCTCCCAAATTCCAGATTTTTGGGAAAAAGCCAAATCGTGAATGGTATAAAATAACCGCTTTACCTCAGACGATGATGCCAGGCGATACACTGAATCTTGTGGTCAAAAGCAAAGTCATCAATGATGGTTTCCCAAATTCCGGCTTCGGACGTGAGCTCGTGTACAATGGAAGCTTTATTGCTGGCGGAATGCCAGAGATTGGCTATTCTGCTGACGGGGAACTGAGCAGCGACGAGAAGCGCCGAGAATATGAACTTCCTGAAAAGCCTGAGGATCTTCCTCCACATGATGATCCTTATGGAAGAAACACACTCTTATTCGCTGATGAAGCAGATTTGATTCAGTTTGAGGCGACAGTAAGTACCATCCCAAGCCAGATTGCCATCGCCCCAGGTTACTTACAGAAAGAATGGATCGAAGGCGATCGCCGCTACTTCCATTACATTCAAGACACTCCAATTCAGGCTTTCTTCTCGGTTCTTTCTGCCGAGTATGAAGTGCTTCGAGACAAGACCACCTTGCCGTCCGGAAAGGAAATCGACATCGAAATCTATTACCAAAAAGGACATGAGTACAACTTGGATCGCTTTGTCAGTTCCTACAAAGACGGCTTGACCTACTTCTCTGAAACCTACGGTGATTTCCAATTCAGACAGATGCGGATCTTGGAATTCCCACGCTATGCCGGTTTTGCACAGTCTTTTCCGAATACGGTTCCCTTTGCAGAAAGCTTCGGTTGGGTGGCAGACTTCTCCGACCCGAATAGCTTTGACTACGTGTATTACGTGACTGCGCATGAGCTGGCACACCAGTGGTGGGGACATCAGATCACGCCAAACTATACACGGGGATCGAATTTGACTTCCGAAGCTTTGGCAGAATTCTCAGCCTTGATTCTTTCGGAACGCAAATACGGCAAAGAGAATATGAAACGATTCCTGAAGGACGAACTGGATGATTATCTCAGTGGTCGATCGAATGAAGGCAAAAAGGAAAATGTCTTTATCAACTGTAACCGTCCCTATCAGTGGTACAATAAAGGAAGTTTGATTCTTTATGGACTTCGTGACCTGATCGGTGCAGATGCGATGGACTCGGCGCTATATAATTTCAACAAGGAATTCGGATTACGTCAGGCTCCACCATTCCCAGGAAGTTCGGATCTCTATCGACACTTGGCAGCGAAGACTCCCGACAGCTTGATGTATTATTTGGATGATACCTGGAATAAGATCACACTTTATGATAATAAAGCTCAAGAGGTAAATGCCACGAAAATCGCCGATGGAGAATATGATGTGACGATCAAGTTTAGCTCTCAGAAATTATATGCAGATGGCTCCGGGATGGAAAGCAATGCCACTTACGATGGTGACTATATTGATATTGGGATCTTTGCCGCGGATGACAAAGATGAGCAAGGAAAAGATCGCGTAAATACGCTGTACTTGCAGAAATACAAAATCAAGCCCGGTGAAAACACGTTAACCATTAGAGTCAAAGGCGAACCGGCAAAAGCAGGCATTGATCCGCTTAATAAGCTGATTGATCGACTCCCGGATGACAATACAGTGACGGTGGAAATCGAGTAATAAAAAAAGCCATGTTCAATCAATGTTGAACATGGCTTTTTCTTTTGGCTTGGTTTATCTTTTTTTCCTAAGGATTGCCACTAAAACAAGAATAAATACTGCGGCTCCTACTATCCAAACCCAAGTCTGTTCATACCATTCAGGTTTACCGATATTTATATCAATATCAAGTCCACCATTCTGAGCATAAGTAGTTAAGCTTACAGACATTGCTAGAAAAAACATGAATATATTTTGCGAGTACTTGATCAGTTGATTTTTCATGGTTGTTTATTTAGATCTAAGAAAACCAAACCAAATGCCTTGATTGACAAATCTTAAGTCAAAAGCCAATAAAACACACACAATCTATTGATTATCTATTATTTAGATCTATCCCGGTTTAGATTTTAGGAAAATTCAGAGCGCTAACAATTTATAAAACCACAAAATAATCACCCTAAATGGGGAATATAATCCACGGGAATTTGAAATCCCCCATCTTGGGAAGTCTGGAATTTGACTAGACGTAATCCCGTACCGTAGTCGGGAATTATTACATCTTTAAAGGAGTTTATACTAATTATTTTTCCACTAGCCGCAGTAAAATCAGACTCTACTGATACTACCCTTACCATCAGCACTTAAGCTCCTTTTCCCTAAAAAGTTGCCATTTAGAAAGCTAATTTGTTTCGTTTGAACCAGTCCTTATCCTTAAATTGGGAATCAAACTGACAAACGCATTCCATTTTCGAATGAAGAAAACCACCCTCATTCTAGTCTTCTCCTTTTTTGCCCTTTTTTCAATTGGTAGCCTGGCCATGGTGAATTACAAGCCGGAACTTAAAAAACAATTAAAAGAAACTTATGGCAGCCTACTGGAATATAACAAGGAACCCAAAGCTCCTGAACCAGTAGAGCCTTTACCGGAAGAAACTTTTGCCGTCACCGACTTAAAGGTCTTTAAAGGAAGGCTTAGCAAAGATGCTTACGAGGACCACCTACAAGCTGCGGAGCTAAAAGGAATTGGCCTAATAGAGGATGAAAAAAGACTTTTTCAACTGGTAGAAAAAGGGGATTTGGTGGAAGCAAACTCAGGAGTAGGATACCATGTGGACGACCTCACTCATAGCCATCCCTACATCACCAAAGCTTCCAAAAAAGTCCTGGAGGAGCTTGGCAAAACCTTTCAGGCCCTTGCTGGGGGAGAGAACTTTTTTACTGTTACCTCCGTCACGCGCACTGAAGAACAACAAAAGAAACTGAGCCGGAGAAATCGAAATGCGACTGCCGGAGAAAGTTCTCATTCTTTTGGAGTTTCATTTGATATCTCCTATATCAGATTCAATGGAATAAAGGCCTACGATCAAAAGGCTATCAAACAATTGGAAACCGTACTCAATCACTTCCAACAGACTGGCAAAATTTACGTCATCAAGGAAAGAAAGCAGAGTTGCTATCACATAACGGTAAGGTGAGAGCCGGGACGGGAAATTAGCCAGACCGATTTATTCTTCCGAAAGAAGATTTAGCAAAGATTAGTATTGGAGAAATTAGCTAAGAGCAGATGATATGCTATATCTAATATGAGGTAGATATTGTTATAGGTCTCATCAGCGATTATTTTACTTGTTATATTTTGGCAAAAGTCAAAACATGAACCTCCTAAAAGAAGAAAAGAAATTCTGGCAACGCCATTTTCGTATCGAAAAATTAGAAGATATCCCTAAAAATTGGAGTGGGTATACCTCAATAGATTCTGAAAATGATGATATTTTTTTATATTTTCTATCCTTACGTGTTTCATCGATTTTGGAGATTCATCTAAAAGAAACACTAGTTACGGATGAAGGCGTAAAGCACATCTGTGCGTTCAAGGATTTGAAAATACTCTATTTGAGAAAACACAAAGAAGTCACCAAAAAAAGCATTCCGTATTTCAACCAAATGAAATCATTGGAAAGTTTGAATATCACTAAAACCAAAATCACGCTAGCAGATCTATCTGAACTGTTGGATAATCAAAGCCTGAAAGAAGTGTTTTTATCCTCCGCAGAATCTGATGAAAACTTGCTTGAAAAAGCATTTGTGCTAAAAGAACGCATGCCCAATTGTAATATATATTTAGACACGAGTTTTGTGACAGACACAAGCGGAGAATCTATTGATCCTATTTTTTAAAACTAATACGTGTTTTCATGTTACAGATAAGAACTTGAAAATGTGGCGTTTCCTTATTAAATAGCTCTTTTAAAGCAATAAAGATGCTTAAACCCGGATCGATAGCTCCGGAAATAGGGAGAATCACCAGAAACCATAACAGTAACCAATTCAGCAGCAAATCAAGGCCTATGAACTCAAAAGATTGGTATTCAGATGGGAAAACAGAATTGATCCTTGATCACAAGGTTTTCTTCAAACGAGCTGGAAAAGGAGAATCACTTGTTTGCATCCATGGATTCCCTTCATCTTCTTGGGACTTTGAGGCTATATGGCCA
Source organism: Algoriphagus sp. (assembly GCF_029254265.1). GTDB lineage: Bacteria > Bacteroidota > Bacteroidia > Cytophagales > Cyclobacteriaceae > Algoriphagus. Next base: position 21,632 of record NZ_JAQWXX010000029.1, read on the forward strand.
TCCTTGACTGAGCAATTTGATGTCTTGGCTAGTGACTTAATTGGGCTTGGAAAGTCGGCTAAACCGCAGCAGCCTTTACCAATCAGTTTGCAGGCTGATATAATAGAAGGATTAGCCATAAAGTCTGGAATCAAAGCTGCTCATCTATTCGCTCATGACCTAGGGGATACGGTTGCGCAGGAACTTTTAGCTCGCCAATATGAAAAGTCATCCAAAATAAACTGGTTGTCATGTGTATTTATGAATGGAGGCTTATTTCCAGAAACTCATCGTGCGCTATTCATTCAAAAGTTGTTATTGTCTCCTCTCGGACCCTTAATAGTTAAATTGATGTCTGAAAAGTCACTAAAAAAGAGTATGACTAAAATTTTCAGCAAAGCTCATCCACCAACAGAGGAATTCATCCATGAGACCTGGAAATTAACTTCGGAAAATAACGGTTTATCCATGTTGCCGAGACTTATTCAATACATGGAGGAACGAAGAATATACCGGGAGCGGTGGGTTACGCCAATGGAAAATGCAGTGGTTCCAATACGATTGATCAACGGAATAGAAGACCCTATTTCGGGTAAACATGCGGCAGCACGCTTTGATGAAGTGGTTCCCAATGCAGATATTGTCCTGCTGGAAAATTCCGGACATTACCCCCATGTGGAAACTCCGAAAGAAGTTTTAAAGGCTTTTTTTGAATTTCATGATCTGCTGTAAATAAAAGCTACTGTAAACTTTTCTTGATTATCCGCAATGCTACCACAAGCCTTATTTTCTTTGCTTTTCTAGACGGATGTCGGATGACCGGTGACCGATGCGAACCAAATTCAGGTCTTACCCTAATTTTATAGGGGCTATCCCTATCAACTGGTGAAAAAGCGGAGAAACATAAAACAATTTTTACAAAAGCAGGGCTAGATGATAAGACGTCGGTCTTGATTGGGCTTTTTTTCAGAAATACCATTTGAGATTTTTTTAGCGATATTGGTAATACCATTAAAACCCGCAAAAGATGAATGACAACGCACCACAAGTAGATCCCTATTTAGCAAACCACTACATCCATCGAAGCAATTGGTTGAGAGCTGCAGTTCTTGGAGCAAATGATGGGATTTTATCTACCGCCAGTCTGGCCATTGGGGTTGCTGCTGCCAGCGATTTAAGAGATCCGATTGTCTTAGCAACCTTAGCAGGATTAGTGGCCGGAGCCTTATCTATGGCCGCGGGAGAATACGTCTCGGTAAGCTCTCAAACTGATGTGGAGAAGGCCGACATTCAACGGGAGAAAATAGAATTAAAAGAAATGCCAGCACTCGAATTACAACGGTTGGCAGAGATCTACGAGAAAAGAGGCCTCAAAAAAGAGACTGCGTTGACTGTGGCAAAAGAACTTACCGCAAATGATGCATTGGGCGCCCATATTCGGGATGAATTAGGACTCAATGAAGTTAGCCAAGCCAAACCAATTCAGGCAGCCATCGCTTCAGGCGCGGCCTTCAGCGTAGGCGGATTACTTCCATTTTTGGTCACCCTCTTTCTCCCCTTGAAAGGCATGGAATATTCACTTTATGGATTTGCTCTATTTTTCTTGATCATTTTAGGGGCTTTGGCGGCTAAAACCGGTGGCTCACCAATAGGAAAAGCGATCCTCCGAATTACATTTTGGGGGACAGTTGCCATGGGATTGACGGCCTTAGTTGGCCATGCATTCCATGTGAATGTGGGTTAAGAAAAAGATTTATATGATTATCCGCAAAGATGCCAGTAGGCTTATTTTCTTTGTTTTACTGGATGGAAGACCGATGACGGATGACCGAAGTGGCCTAGAACCTAGAGTTTAGCTGATTATTTACTGCTTTAAGATCTTTACTGGCAAAAAAGCGGATATACATAAAGATTTAAATATGAAATCGAGCATGTCACAAGCGGCACACAGTGGTATGATTATTAGCTTCGGCGAGATTCCTCCCGCTAAATATCGGGATGACCTATAAAAATCAAATTATATTCATATGAAATCGAGCATGTCGGAATCGACACACACGGGGATGATTGTAACCTATGCGAGATTCCATGTGGCCAAATAGAAAAATTATAAACACATGAAATGCCCATGAGAATGTCTTCTCACACAGGGGGATGATTTTCAAGGGCATTCCATCTGACCGGTAAAAATCAAAATATAAACAGATGAAATCAGTGACAGTCGTAGGTTCTGGAATTATAGGCTTGACCACGGCGAGAAGTCTTCAGGAAGCTGGGTTTCAGGTCAAGCTTATCGCCAAGGAAAAATTTGCAAAAACCCTTTCCAGCAAGGTTGGGGCAATCTGGTTTCCCTTTGAAATCGCACCCAAAGAAAAGACAAATAGCTGGGCTGCAATGGCCTTTTCCCGATACCAAGAGGAAATCAACCCCGAAAATGGCGTGACTTTTATCCCCTTCATCAATGCCTATACTTCCGAATCCAATAACGATTGGGTCAAGCAATTGCCAGCGGGGTCAGTGCAAGAAGTCGAAAAGGCTAAACTTCCAGATGGAATGGAGCAAGGGTTAATTGCTGAAGTTCCTTTGGTTGAGCCTCGTTTATATTTACCTCATTTATTTGAAGACTTTCTGGTACATGGAGGTACATTCCATCAGGCTGGGATTTCTTCTTTAGCAGAATTGGCAGCACTGGATCAGTTTGTGGTGAACTGCACCGGTCTTGGGGCAAAGGAAATTTGTCAGGATGAGGAGTTATACCCTATTCGTGGTCAGATTTTACGCTGCACAAAATTGAAAGAACAATCTTTTGCTGACCCCACCAAAAAAGGAGCACTCATTTATTTGATTAATCGAAGCGGGGATACGGTAATCGGCGGAACGGATTATGAAAATGACTGGAATGAAAAGGAAGACCTAAGCGATACTGAGCTCATTTTGGATCGGCTGAAAAAATCCGGAATCTCGCAAGTCCCCGAAATTTTAGAAGTGTTGGTCGGACTTCGTCCAAAGCGAAGCTCCGTTCGATTTGAGTTTGATCCGGATTTCCCCAATGTTTTTCATAATTATGGACATGGCGGAGCAGGATTCACGGTGGCTTGGGGATGCGCTTTGGAATTGGCTGAAATTATAAAAAAAGAAGCGCTAAGAACCTGATCTGTTTCCAAACAAACCAGCACCTTAGCGCTTTCGAAGTCTCTGAATTAATTCAGGCTGGCGATAAAATTATCCACCACCAAGCTCAAATATTCATTGAGCGCTTGTTGAGTTTTCTCCTTGAAAGCCGCAGGGTCAGCTTTTACCTGATGAGAAACTTCCAGCTCCTTGTTATTGGTATATGAAACACCGGCATAAGTCGTATTATAGCTCCGGTCTGGCGTCACATATTCCTTAAATTTCTTCTCCTCCATTACTCCTGGAATTTCTACTCCCCCTTTTGGGCTATAGGATAAAATAATATTTGCGCCAGCTCCATTCATACCGCCTTTCCAAACGATTCGTGCCACCACGGGAGAGACTTCTATTTTAGAGCCAAAAACCCCCTCAGCAGACTTTGCGATAGCAGATTCTGGCAATTGATAATTGACCACACCCTTCATTTTGGTCGCATCAGTAACATAAGAACTGTTACCCTCAATGGTCACAAATTGGAAACTGATGTTGGCTTCAAAAACTGGGATATCACCCATTTCTTTCGAAAGCTTAGGCGTAGTATCCAAAAAAGTACCTTTGGTTTTTCCTTTATTGTCAATCTTCTTAACATAATAATCAAATCCAGCAGGCACTGTAGAAACATAGCCAATCAATTGAGCCTTTGAAGGAGTACCTCCAGTCATTTTGGTCCAGTCGCTGTAAAATTCAGTTTTACCAGCCTCATCTGAACCTACAATTTCAATTCCCGCATCTTGGAGTTTTTTCACCACCATCGCATAGGCATTATTTGTGATTTCCTGCATGACGTCAATTTCCACTCCAACCATCCCAACAGCCATTTCAGCTCTTGTTTTACCTCCGGCACTAGCTTCTGAGCTAGCGGCAACCAATTGGTAATTCACGGAGAACTGATTGAGGTAAATTTTCTTTGGAGCATCCTTCAATTTTTTTTCACCGTAGCTATTGTCGCTAATATTTTTATCTGTCACGATTTGTGCCTGCGCCAAAGTGCAGACTAAGAAGGCAAGGATTAATAAATAGTTTTTCATATGATTATAATTTGTTTTTTAAAGACCATCCAGATAGCTATCAGGGACATCGGGACATCCCAATGTGTGACGTTCTTGTCATGCTCGATTTCATAGTCGAGATTTTTTTATTACAAATAACTCTCTTTCAACATCTTGTTTCAATAAGGTTGATTAGGTATTTTGCCATACCTAATGGTAGGTATTCGAGCTTAAATTTGCCACCTTGAGAGTAATCGGAATAATTATTATTTGCCTTTGCAGTTTCAGCTCTTATGGGCAAACTTCGCTAATAGACAGCCTCCAAAACATCCTTACTCAGCAGCCAGATGATTCTACCAAAGCATCTGTGATGGGCGATCTCTGCTGGCATTTGAAATATTCAGACCCACCTAAAGCCCTGGAATACGGCCACGAATCCATTCAGATTTCGAAGAAGAATGGCTACCAAGCCCTGCAGGCCTATGCTTCTAATAATGTTGGGGTAGTCTTTTGGGCAAAATCAGATTATGATTCTGCAGCCTATTACCTAGATCAAACGCGTGAATTGTATACCTCACTTGATAACGAACGGGGAGTAGCGGTGACCTCAGTGAACCTAGGACTTATCCTGCAAAACAAAGGAGATTATGATGCCTCCCTTGAATATCAGTTAGAGGCACTTCGGATTGTAACTAAAATAGATGACCAAGGACTTAAAGGGAGTGTCTTGACTAATATTGGAAATGTGCATTTCCTGAATGAGAAGTTCGATAAAGCCAAGGCTTACTATTTCGATGCGCTTCGCCTAAAGCAATCCCTGCCTGATGATGATTTCAGACAAAATATTCAAAAGACCTTACTAAACATTGGCAATGTCTATGGAAGACTGGACGCGCAGGATTCGGCCATTTATTATTACCAAGAAGCGCTCCCCTATGCTATCAAAGCCAATGACTCCAAAAGCCAAGCCTTGATCTATACCGACCTTGGACATGCTTACTCTAAAAAGAAGGAATACAATCTGGCCGGGGATTTTTTCAAAAAGGCACTGGCTGTTTATTCTGAGGGGAAATACGAAAATGATTACGATCAGTCCATTCTGCTCTGGTCTATGGGCGAAAATGAACTTCGGAGAAATAATATTTCTGCTGCCGTCACCCTTGCCGAGCAAAGTCTAGCCCTTTCCAAAAAAATTGAAAACCTCAATCGCCTGCGGGATAGCTATGGCCTTTTGGCAGAAGTCTATGAAGCCAACAATCAATTTGGGTCCGCACTGCAAGCCCATAAATTTCATAAAATCTACGAGGACAGTCTGCTGAATATTGATACCAATTCCAAGATCGCCGAACTGGAAACCAAATACGAAACCGAGAAAAAAGACCAACAGATCTTACTTTTAGACCAGGAAAACAGCCTTCAAAAAGCCAACAATGATCGGAATACCTTGCTCATAGTTGGACTGCTGCTAGTGCTTTTGTTGTTGATCCTGATCTTCTACCTCTGGCGAAAGCAATCTCGTATCAATCAGCAAAAAGTGCTGAGTGAGCAAAAAACCAGACTGCGGGAAGCGCAGATTCAGGCGGTGATTTCCAGTGAGGAAAAAGAACGCAAGCGCTTTGCATCCGACCTCCATGATAGCATGGGACAGCTGGTCTCAGCCCTAACCATGAATATCCAAGGCTTGAAAAATACGGGCAATGATCCACTGGTACGCCATGAGATTGTGGATAATTCTACCGTTTTGCTGAACGATATACAACGGGAGATTCGCAATATCGCTTTTAACCTCATGCCTCAAGTACTCACTAAAGAAGGCTTGATCCCCGCATTGGAGGAACTCTGCGGTCGGATATCCAAGTCAAATCAGGTCAAAGCTAGCATTCAGGCCTTTGGTATTGATACCCGGTTGAATGAAGTCTTCGAAATTTCCCTTTACCGCATCTTGCAGGAGTGGGTTTCAAATTTGCTGAAGTACTCGGGAGCGACCGAGCTGCTGATTCAGTTTGTTTCGCATGAAAATGAAATCGTCATTACGGTAGAGGACAATGGGACCGGATTTGACTTGAAGACCTTCGAAACCAGTAGCGGAAATGGCTGGAGAAATATAAATACCCGCCTCAATCTGATCAAAGGCACGCTTGACATCGATACCCAGCCTGGGCGAAGAAATAGCACCTTGATGCTTAGCATTGATTCAAAACTAGCCTTTACCCCAACTCAGGTAGCGGTGAATACCTAGTCATAGGTATTGAAATAGACATTAAACGCAGCTTAATTTGTAATAAAAAAAATGTTGCGTTTATTTAAAAGTATGGTAACTAATCTGGCTGTGAATAAGTCCCGAATACTTTTAGTAGATGATCATCGAATTTTACTGGAAGGTACTGCCAGTTTGCTGTCTGGTCTGGAGGATTATGAGGTAGCCGCGATGGCTAGCAGCGGAAAAGAAGCCATGGCACTCCTGAAATCTCAAGACTTTGACATCCTCGTGACTGATTATGAGCTCCCCGATTTTTCTGGATTGGATATCATCCGCGTTGCCCATTCCATCAATCCCGATATCAGGGTGATCGTGCTCAGCATGCACGATGATCCCTCAGTAGTCAGAGAATTACTCCAAGCGAATATCGATAGCTTTGTCTTAAAGAATGACGCGCATTCCTCCCTGCTTCGCGCACTGGAAAAGGTCAGCGCAGGAAAAAAATACTTCAGCGATGAAATCTCTGAGATCTTGGTGCGGCAGCTGAATTCACCCGAGGAGAAAAGTGAGCTTTCCCCTCGGGAAACAGAGATCATCAAATTGATTGTCCGAGATTTTTCGACCAAGCAAATCGCCGAAGTCTTATTTATCAGCGAAAAAACGGTCGATACTCATCGCAAAAATATTCTACGAAAGACGGGTTGCTCCAGCTTGGTAAGTTTGGTCAATTACGCGCATGCGCATCATTTAGCCTGAGTGTTTGCAAAATCCTGTCTAATAAATACCTAGTACGGGGTATTCTGGGAATAGTGTTTAGTTAGGAAATTGTAGATCCTCAAGAAAAACTTAATCTTTATTTCAAACTTTTAAAATTTAAAACTATGAACGGAAAAATTGAATTAACAGATTACATCTCAGATTTTGATGCAGCTCCTAATTCTGCTCCGGATGGAAAACCATATCCTGAGACTCTTTTATCCATCGTACTTACTGGAACAAATCAGTCGGGAGAAGTTCCAAACAGGGTAATCATTCGATTTAGAGACCCTGAAAAATTGTCTGCAAACCCAAGTATCAGTGGATCAGATATTATCCTTGATTTACCTAAACACGATTTTGCAATGGTACAGGATATGATCGAAAAGTCCATTTTAACCAAAAAAGATGCATTCAAACTTACCGCCAACTATCGGGTTATTGGCAGCAATACTTGGGTAAACCTAAGCTTAAGGTAAGTACCTTCTGCGATTAGAATTTTTCAGACCTACTATTTCAGCGTATGACTTTTGATAATCCCACTATGAAAAAGTGACATTTCTTCCTCTGTTTGTGGATTTAAAATGGCTGAGGATTGCATAGTGTTTTGTGCCAAGTTCAGAACCACGGTAACAAAGGAATAATGGGGTTTTTCCAGCCAAGAGAACATATAGATATTATCTCCAATTAGCTTGCTTTGGTAAGGAATAGTTTAATATAGTAATGAGAGCTACTAAGCTCCAACTAGGAGCATTAATCCATACATCACAACCTATTCCTTCCGAATCAACTGTACCGCATCCAGTCGTACTCTTGCTTTATTTATCAGAGCGGATAAGCTGTTTCGCTCTGCAATCGCTGCCTCAATTTCGTCGGTTCGAATGTCTTTGTTCTTTTTTTGTAAGGCCGTCAGCCGGTTGATTTCATGATCCAGCGTGCGTTTCATTCGATCTAAACCCTTGCTTATTTCTTGTTCGCCCAGTTTCTCAGCTATTTCTGTGGCGGATGAAATCATATTAGGCAGCATGGTATCTACAAACAGATCATTTTCCAATAAGGAGTCTAGGTTACCTGGCACAAGGTTTTTATTGAGCATGTCAACAGGATAGCTGTCTGTGACTTCTTGTCCCGCATGGTCGACCACAATTCTCAGTGGCGTATCTGCCAGGAAGCGGTCGATAGCCATGCGTTGCTTGCCGGCAGTTTCCAGGACAAAAATCAATTCTAGGAAAAGACCAGGCTTTCCAATTCCCCGAATCAAACCGCAACTTGCTGTTCCGATGGTGGAACTGAGCACCTTATCGATGGCTCCCGTTGCCATGGGATGATCCCAGGTAAGAAAACTTACATCCTCCCTGCTGAGAGCTCTTTTTCTATCAAACGTCACTTGTAAACCTTCCCGAGGAATGGCTGGAAACACCTCAGCACTATAGGATGCCGGATGCAAGAAGTACGTCCGGGAAGCAAGGTCTTCCATTTCTATGTCAAAATACCGGAAGACTTTAGTCAGATAAGTTTCCAGAGCGGGATCATTATCCTTTGTCTGAATTTCCTTGATCAGTTTCTCTGCTACTTTCGGACGAAATGAATTCATCTCCAGTAATTTATCACGTCCCTCGGCAAGGTTTTTCTTCAGTTCTTTTTGAAATGCTGCGGTTTCAGCGATCAATGCTTCAAATCCTAAATCGGTGGCTTCAACCGACGGCGAATTAGCAAGATGGAGCAATCGCTTGCTGAACAATTTGGAGATGATATTCCCTCCTTCAAGATTCGAATTAAAAGCATCCAAGCCTTCATGAAACCACCTGACAATGCGCTCTTGTGGGCTGCCAACCAGATATGGAATATAAATCGAGATATCCTCTTTCTGTCCTATTCGGTCAAGTCGTCCTATTCGCTGCTCCAGCAATTCGGGATGGAAGGGCATGTCAAATAACACAAGATGATGGGCGAATTGGAAATTTCGACCTTCGCTCCCTATTTCTGAGCAGAGGAGGATTTGAGCGCCCTCAGGCTCAGCAAACCATGCGGCATTCCGATCCCGCTGTACTAGGGTAAGGTCTTCGTGAAAAACGCTTGCCGTCAACTCAGGGAAATTACTTAAAGCAGATTCCAATGCCAGCACCTTTTCCTTCGTAGCGCATATCAAAAGTATCTTTGCATCCTGCAATTCCGTCATTTTCGCTACAAGCCACGCTACTCTCGGATCTTCGTCAAACCAAAATTCCTGCTCAGGTTTTGGTTCTGAAGTATGTTCCAAATCTGCGGAAAACTCCTTCCTCATCCGATCAATCCATAAGTTCTGGTTTTCCTGCTCCTGAATGGGAATCAGATGCGCTAAACGCTTTGGAAATCCGCTCATGGCGGATCGGGTATTTCGAAATAAAACTCTACCCGGACCATGCTGATCGAGCAAATCTTCGATTAGATTGTGCCTTGTCAATGCGTCTTTTTTGGCCAGTAAGGCAATTCTTTCTTTGGAGAAAATAGCTTCTAACAGGCTTATTTCTTCTGCTTTTAAATCCTTGCCTTCAGCTAATTTTTCGACGATCACAGCAATGTCTTTAGAGCCTTCCGATTCATGGATGAAATCATCGTAATTATTGTATCGATTGGGGTCAAGTAATCTAAGTCGTGCAAAATGGCTTTCTACGCCCAATTGTTCCGGTGTAGCCGTGAGAAGTAGCAAGCCTTTAGCTACCTGACTCAACAATTCCACGATACTATACTCGGGGCTTACTTCCTCTACCGACCATTCGAGGTGATGGGCTTCGTCTACCACCATCATGTCCCAACCAGCAGAAATGGCTTGTCGGGTTCGCTTTGATGAACCTGCCAGAAACTCAATGCTACAAATCACCAACTGATCATCTAGAAAAGGATTTCCTTCAGGCGCACCTTTCTCAAGAGACTTGCAGCGTTCCTCATCGAAAATATTGAACCACAAATTGAATTTTCGCAAGACCTCTACAAACCATTGATGAATCAAGGATTCGGGAACAAGGATAAGCACTCTAGCTATTCGCCCAGTCACCAATAAACGATGGAGAATCAAGCAGGCCTCAATGGTTTTTCCCAATCCTACCTGATCGGATAACAACACACGGGGAGCAAACCGCGAACTCACCTCATGAGCGATATACAATTGATGGGGAATCAAATCTATTTTTCCCCCAACGAATCCATGTACCGGAGATATTCTTCTTTGATAATTGTGATTAAGCGTTTCTCTGCGCAGTGCAAACTTTTCAGGCGAATCAACATCCCCCGCAAATAGCCGATCATCTACCGTATGGGAAGTAGTGACCTCACCAAGCTCGCTTTCAACCAACTCCCTTCCGTTCCCGATGTAAACATACAGCCCATCTTCGAGTTTTACTTCTTCAATCAAAATGGATTGTCCTTGCTGATCTACGATGGTATGACCTGGTTTGAAAATAGTTCGGAGCAAAGGAGCATTTTCTGCAGAATACAGACGCACTTCTTCTGCTACCGGAAAGGATATCCGAACTTTACCTTTGCTGACTTCAGTCACTATGCCGACCCCAAGCTCAGGTTCTCCGGAACTGGTATATCGTTGGTTAAGAATAAATTCTCCCATTTACTATGGTTCTTGTTAAGATGATTAAACTAATTCCACCCAAAAGGATGATCCTTTTTGAATAAAAGAGTTGATAGAGTTATTGGGTGGTCTTATCCAACCAAGATGAATTTAATTCCTTGCTGGTAAGACTTTTGTGTATGAAAAAAACAGCAGACCTGCGTCTATCATTTTTTAATTGAAACAAAGATAAAAAAAAATGAGCCAAGCTTTTGGTTGAGCGCTCTTGTCAAGGCGTAGTAAAATAGCTGTTGTGTCCCCTGAGAAACGTCACTTCCCCAATGAAACTGAGCTAAAAAGCCTGTACCCGAATATTGCGGTTCATCCCCCAGCTCAAAAAAAGAGCTTGGGGAGGATTCTGCGATAGTGAGAAGATGACCTCCTTAATTCAAATGATTAAAGATTTTTAAAATGCCGGTTCACCATTGTAATTCCCCGGGGGATCATAATTACATACTAAAATGTATTTCCCGTTTGGATTGACCGCTACAGCACAACCAACTTTTGTGGTATTCCTCCAGACGATCTGAGTATAATGACCACAGACTTTATTTGGGATACATTTCCTAGTCCGCATGTCAAAATCTGCCTTTTCACCTCCCCAACCATTTAAAACTCGCAAGTCTGGACTATCCCCACTTACAAATCCTCCGGCAAGATTTTCTCCGGAACCAGAATGCTCCAAAACCCAATCATTCCCCTGATTTTTCAAAGCAAGTTTATTGGCCCAACTCTTTGCTTTTGCCTCTAATTCTGAAGACCAAACCAAAGGAGGAACCCCCACTTCCCTTCTTAAAGAATTATGAGCATCCAATACTTTCTGCTGATTGAAGATTGAGTTTGTATTCCCCTGAGTACTTGCGCTTGGCTGCGGACTTCTCGCTTGAGCTGAACCTCCGGAAACATTAGAAATCTCCCACATTGCACTTACCCAACCTTCAGCTATGGTAGTGCAGTTTAGACCATTCTCCATATTAAGGTAGAGCGTTGGTTTCCAAACATTCCCTATTCGATAAGAATTGCTTCCTTCTATTTTATTAAGTGTCCACAAAGCGCTTTGCCATCCATTTTCGATCTGACTGGATCTCAAAATTCCAGATTCTATGTTGAGATAAGTCCCGTCCCAGGCATTCTTAATTCGGTATTGATTATTACCCGCATTTACAAATTCCCACTGAGCACTTACCCAGCCTTCCAAAATATCACTCACCTGAAGCGATCTATTCTCAGTGTTAAGATATTTGTTAGTCCATTGATTCTTTATCCTTACATTTTGCTGGGCTGACAAAGTGAAGCTCAAAAAACAAAAGATAGCTAGCGTTAAAAATGAAAGTTTCATAAAGTTGAAGTTTAAACCTTTTAAAAAAAAATTTTAATTGACTGTTTTTAAGGTAGTTATAATTTTACAAATACCATAATTTTTCGAAAAACAGTCTTGACTTGAATTATTGATACTTCTTATCGTCCCGGTTTTCTATAAATTTAGTCAAGGCAGGAACAGAAAGTTCAATGATTTATGTCTGTCTGCGATAAGAAGGTCTACACGAACCGGAATAAAAACCCACACGACTACTGCCCCAATGATCATCGATGGTGTAGTGAAAAACAATGTCACCCCAACGGTAACTTTTGCCAATTTGAATCCCAAATCCTTGGAAATTTGGCATATATTCATTTTTTTGAAGCTACTAATTTCGGCTCATTTAAATGGGAAAATTTTCCGAAATCCTCTATCATTTTAAATCGATAGCTCATATCCAACTAAACTCAAGCTGTAATCAAGAATATTTAGTACATTAAAGAACCTAATTAATCCAGCAAATGAAGCTTTACATACAACATATGGTATGCCTCTGTTGCAAAATGACCGTTGCATCTGTCCTGGACCAAATGAAGATCTCCTACAGCAATATAGAATTGGGTGAAGTGGAGTTGGTGGACCCCATCAGCGAGAGCCAAGTAGAAAAGATAAGAGAAGTTCTTCATGAATATGGGCTTGAACTAATGGAGGATAAAAAGGCAATATTGGTCGAAAAAATAGTCGCCATAATTGTAAATATGATCCATGAATCAGAGGAACTCCCAATCACGAATTTTTCTGTGTATTTAACTAACCAACTAAATCAGGATTATCATACTTTATCTGCTCTATTTTCTAAAACAAAAGGGGTCACAATTGAGCATTTTATTATTTTACATAAAATTGAAAGAGTAAAAGAACTCATCATGTATGATGAATTAAGTCTAACAGAAATATCCTATAAATTACATTACAGCAGTGTAGCACATTTGTCTAACCAATTCAAAAAAGTTACAGGAATTACACCTACCTATTTCAAAAAAATTAAAAATAAGAAACGTAAATCTTTAGAAGACCTATAGTTTTTTTCTTCGTTTTTTAATCATGTAATTCTAAGACACAATTGTGTAACGCAGTTGGGCAATTAAGTATTCATCTTTGTATAGCAAGAGATATTTATTCATTCTTTTAAAAAAACAAAGATGAAAAATGATTCGGAATTACAAGCAGATGTTCTAAAATCCCTTAAATGGGAACCCATACTGAATACAGCAGAAATAGGAGTTACTACCAAAGATGGTTTAGTTTCTCTGACGGGAATTGTTGATAGCTATGCCAAGAAACTGGAAGCAGAAAAAGTAGCAAAAAGTGTAATTGGCGTTAAAGTTTTGCTGGAAAAAATTGAAGTGAAACTTCCAAAATCAGGAATAAGAAACGATGCTGAAATTACCGGTGAAATATTGATCGGTTTAAAATCAAACTGGATGATTCCTGAGGATAAGCTAACCGTGAAAGTAGATAAGGGCTGGGTTACTTTAGAAGGGGAACTTCCCTGGGATTATCAACGAGTTGCTGCAAAAAATGTCGTAAATTACCTTAAAGGCATTCTAGGCGTAACCAATAACATTAAAATCAAATCAGAATCTCAGATTACGATTGATCAAAAAGCTATCAAGGATGCCATTGCAAGAAGTTTGTCGATAAAGGACAATGAGACCGAGGTAATAGTGGACGGAACAACTGTCACTATTAGAGGTACGGTAAATTCCTGGTACCAAAAAGAAGTGATAGAACGCATCACCTGGAAAACTCCCGGGATTTGCAATTTGAAAAATGAATTAGTTGTTAATTACTTTTATGTTTTAGTAGTCTAAAACATATTAAACAGAGAAGTAACTATTTTATCCATAAAATCTTCCCTCAATACCTATATGATATAGGTCATAATCTTTGAGGGATTTGGAATACGCTTTATCATAATTGGTTTAAACAGCCTTTTTTATATAATTAAAAAAGAAATGAATTAAAAGAATTTACCAATGAATCGGCATGGCGTTTTGATTTTTGAAAAACAAAATAAAGCAATGTTGAAATTGATCTTAAATATTATTGAAAAATATCTTTCCTTAAAAAAATAAGAATTATGAAAACAGCAGAACAATGGGATGAGGAAATTAGGAATATCACTAATCTAATTTATCAGAAATACCCCGAGCTTGCGAAATTCATTCCTGAAATACCATTTAAGGATTCGGGAACAGATGAAGTAACTACAAAAGGACTTGAGAGTTACTATAATTCGCTGGAAGAGCTTGTCCGCGAATATGCTAAAACGCATGATGGTAAAGTGCCTCAGAAATACAATGAAGCGCACAATTTTCCAGGATATCCGCCCTATCCACCATCTGAAGACATTTACAACCACGCAAAGAAGGAAATGGGTTTGAACCCTGAAGACCCTTCGAAAAGCAAAACCCCAAACGAGGGCAGAGGCCATTTGAATGAGAAAGATTTCCAAGACGATATGTCTGGGGATGATTTGGATGTGCCGGGATCAGAATTGGATGATCAGCAAGAAAGTGTGGGTAGTGAGGATGAGGAAAATAACTACTACAGCTTGGGTGGAGACAATCACAATGATCTGGACGAAGATAAAGGCTAAGCGAAAACCAACTATTAAAAAAAGAAAAATGATAATTCAACTCAATACCGATAAAAACATAAGTGGAGACATGCGATCTGAACAGTATTTCTCCACTTTAATAGAAAGCGATTTAGAGCAGTATCAATCGCAGATTACGAGAATAGAAGTTCACTTGTCGGACGAAAACGGAGCTAAAAGTAGCTTGAAAGATAAGCGATGCTTGTTGGAAGCCCGGCTCGAAGGCAGGCAACCGATTGCCGTTTCCCATCAGGATGATACAGTGGAATTAGCGCTTTCAGGCGCTCTGGACAAACTCAAGCATTCCCTTGAAACCATTCTGGGACGCGAAAAGAATTATTGAATTGGATTTGTTTGAATGTCGGATGACCGATGTGGGATGACCGATGTCGGATGACCGATGTCGGATGTCAGATGTGGGATGTCCGATGTCCGATGTCGGGTGACCGATGTCGGGTGGACCGAAGATTCAGGTTTTACCGAATTTTATTAGGGTGTTTTATTTTGCTGGAATAAAAGCGGATATACACATCAAATTTTTCGAGTTATCATTGATTCATAACATCAGAACCATGAAAAAAATACAGCTTGCTCCAAAATTGCTAGGCTTAGGCTTGGTTGCCCTTGCAGCCTATTCATTCTTTAATCGTCCGAAGAAAATGACTTTTTCGGGTTCGAGTATGGTGCCTGAAGCAGAAGGCTCCATCAGAATAAAGCGCGATAAAAATAAAAATCATACCATAGAAATAGAGATAGCTCACTTAGTCCCTGCGGATCAACTGACTCCACCCAAGGAAATCTATGTGGTCTGGATGACCACCCAAGACGGGGAAACCAAAAATATCGGTCAGCTACGAATCTTTACCGGCTTCTTTTCCAAAGCCTATATAGGATCCTTATTTACAGTGACTTCCTCCAAACCAAGTTCATTTTTTATTACCGCAGAAGACAAGGGGGATGTAACATCTCCGGGAGAGGTTATTTTGAGGACTTGATGGTTAGAAAGGATTTTTTAGCTTTTTACTCTGGTCGAAAAGCTTGGGTTTTGGCCGTGCGCTGTCTAAAGGGTTTTAGAATGATGCGTAAGTAGTTATCCACAACCGGTTTTTTAGTTTTTTTTAAAAAATACCTTGTACTGGGTATTGTTAGTTAAATTCAAATTCTTCTTATTGTAATCGATTTCCAAATAAATCTTCACTTAAACAAGAAAAAAACATGCGTTTATTAGGCATGATTATAATATCTACATTTTTTCTAATGTCATGTGAATCAGAGCGTGAAAAAGAAAATAGGTTAAAACTTGAAGAACAGGCAAGAACAGAACTTGCTGCAGAAAACCTACCCATTTCAGATGAACTTGAATGGGAAAACCAACGGGTAGCCGAGGAAAATAGGCAGGCTGCTGAACTCGAAAGAAAAACCAAAGAACTATACAATCGATACATAAACAACTCCCTAAGTCAAGGTGCTACCCCTTACTCTTCCTGCTTCGGTGGGAATAAATCCTGCACAAATAACGGCTGTTCTGAAATCAAAGTGAATGCACCAAAAGACTCCGACGTAATTGTGACAATCAAAAGCGAAAATCAGGTAGTCCGCCACGCCTATATCAAAAAAGGCTACACTTATACATTTCAACTTCCAAACGGTACTTATCAGCCTTTTTTCTACTATGGAAAAGGCTGGAATCCTGAAAAAGAGATATCCTCACAGAGTTGTGATGGACTTAAAGGTGGATTCATAGCAGACACACAGGTAGGCAAAGATGACCCCCAAACATTAAATAATGATATACTCACCTACTCATTGATTCTCCAAAAATCAGGTAATTTCTCGACTAAACCGAGTAGTGAAAATGAAGCATTTTAAACTAAACCCATTTTAAATTATGGCAATCAACTTACAGAAAGGTCAAAAAATTGACATCGGATTAAGCAAAATTACAGTAGGACTTGGCTGGGACCCAAACGAAGGAACTGGACACGACTTTGATTTAGACGCATCTGCAATAATGATTAATCAAAGTAGAAAACTCATAAGTGAGCAGCATTTTGTCTTCTACAACAACTTAAAATCTCCTGACGGATCTCTGGAACATACTGGAGACGACCCAGATGGCAAAAGTAGCGATGGTGATGATGATGAGGCAATAAAAATAGATTTGAATAAAGTAAGTTCTGATGTTCAGGAAATTCTATTTGTTGTAACCATTGAAGATTTTCAAGCTAGAAGACAAAATTTTGGTCAAGTAAGGAACTCATACATTAGAATAGTTGATGATTTGCAAAGTGTTGAAATAGCAAAATACGAATTAGATGAAGATTTTTCAATTGAAACAGGTGTAGAGTTTGGAAGACTATACAAAAGAAATGGACAATGGAAATTTGAAGCCTCTGGCATTGGCTACCAAGCCGATTTAGGATTCTTTCTTGAAAAATATTTTACTGGAAAAATTATAAAGTAAGCATAAGAATATGGCAATAAATTTAAAAAAAGGTCAAACAATTGACCTGCGCAAAAATGATAAGGGAGAAAGTATCTATGACCTTTCTTCTGTCACAATGGGTTTAGGATGGGATGTTCGTAAAAAAGAAAACGGTTTTTTAGGAAAGCTTTTTGGAGGCGGTAAAGAGGAAGAGTATGATCTGGATGCAATAGCATTTTTACTTGATAGTAATGGAAAAGTTGCAGATCTAGGTAAAACTGTTCAGGCTAATAACGGCAGACAAATTGGACTTTATGGGGGGGATATAATTTTCTTTAATTCTATGAAGCATCCATCAGGTCATATATGGTTAACTGGGGACAATAGAACAGGAGCTGGCGATGGTGACGATGAGCAGATAATTGTAAAACTAGATTCACTTGACGAGAAATATCAAAAAATACTTTTTGTAGTCTCCATTTATCAAGGAATGCAAAATAACCAACATTTTAGTATGGTTGAAAATGCATTTATACGAGCTGTCGATGCAAAAGGTAAAGAGATTACAAAATATAGTTTGTCAGGAGATGCGTCACTAAATGGGATGTGTTCAATGGTTTTTGCTGAGGCATACAGAAAAGATGGTGGATGGAAATTTCGAGCAATTGGCGAACCACATCAAACAGATAATTTTATTGAAATCCTAAAAAAATACACTTACAACTAAATAAAATATGAGAAGATTACCAGTTTATCTATTATTGGACACGTCAGGTTCTATGATGGGAGAACCCATCGAGTCCGTTAAAAATGGTGTGCAGGTAATGATTAGTTCATTACGTCAAAATCCGCAAGCAATTGAGACTGCATTTCTTAGTGTTATAACTTTTGACAGTACAGCAAAACAAATTATTCCATTGACTGATTTATCTTCATTTCAAATGCTGGATATTCAAGCAACAGGCACAACTGCTTTAGGTGATGCTTTAAAAGTTGTAAGTAAATGCATAGATAATGAAGTGGCTAAAACAACGGCAGAAACAAAAGGCGATTGGAAACCACTTGTATTTATTATGACTGATGGCATACCCACAGATGACTGGCAAAGTGGTTTAATTGAATTTAGAAAACGGAAAGTGGCATTTACAGTAGCTTGCGCAGCAGGAAGCGGAGCAGATACAGATGTATTAAAACAAATTACAGAAAGTGTTGTGAGTTTAGACACTGCTGATAGTCAGAGTATTTCTAAGTTTTTTGCTTGGGTTACAGCTTCGATTGGCATATCATCTACAAAAGTAGAAGACTCAGGAAAAGAAGTAACGGGCTTAAATGAATTACCCCCGCCACCTTCTGAATTGAATATTGTAGTTTAAAAATAGAAATAAGAGATGGGCAAATTTGGGTTTTCTTTTTCTTGGAAACGGCTGCTTGGTATCACCAGTGCAAAGCAAAGTTTTGCGCGAAAGACTGGTGTACCAACTTCAAAATCAGGTATTGAAAGGAAAATAGGATCGTTGATACTCCAAGTGATATTTGGTAAAAAGTAATGAAAATAGATATCTCACCGTACAAACATTTCTCATTTGACTTGTGGCTAACGCTGATAAGATCGAATCCTCTTTTTAAAAAGCAAAGAGATATACTCTTTAGAGAATATTTTTCAATAGAAGGCAGTATAGAGAAAGTGAGCGAAATGATTCGATACTACGATTTACTTTGCAATAAAATAAGTGAGAAAACGGGAACACATTTAGAGAATTTTCAAATATACTATCTGATTCTAAATGCATTGGATGTAAATATTGCAGAGATAAACGTCAACCAACTGAATGAATTCTATTTAGCATCCGAACAGCTTTTCATGAAATATAGGCCTGAACTTATCTTCCCTGAAATTGATCAAATGTTCAAGAAAATTCAGTCTAAGGGAAAAACAATAAGTATATTGAGTAATACAGCATTCATAAATGGATCAACATTAAGGAAGCTGATATCCTACTACGAATTATCAGATTTCTTTTCGTTTCAGTTGTATTCAGACGAGATGAAAATTTCAAAACCAAATATTCAGGTTTTTAAAGATGCTTTTGAAAACGCATCACAGTATCATACACTTTCAAAGAAAGAAATGGTTCATATCGGAGACAATCGAAATGCAGATTACTATGGGGCACTCAATTTTGGACTTAATGCTATTCTAATTTAAGATTATAATGAATTTGAGCTACAGTCATCACAAAATATATAAAGCAGATAGCTGCCCATTTAGCGAAGCGGAGTACAGTTGGTTCAAATTTGGGGACACCCAGTATGCAGAAAAATTTGCGATTGAACTCTTCGAGGGATTTATTGCGGTACATGGGGATCTAATACTTTCCAAGTCTGACATAGTAATACTTCCAAGCCCCTACTTCTCAATACCCACTGCATCTAATTTTTTGTGCGCCTATTTCAAGAAAGCACTAAACCAATTTCTTTTTGAAAATGATAAAAAGGCATGCACTGAATCGAAAATACATAGAAATCAAACCTATACACAAGATTATGGTAGTATGAGTTTTGAAGAGCGAATTCAGCTAATTTCTAAAGACACATACTATTTAGATAAAAACTTCATCGAAGGAAAATATTGTATATTTTTAGATGATATAAAAATTACAGGAAGTCACGAGCTGGTAGTTCAAAACACACTCCAACACTCCAACTTTAAAGACGATCACATTTTCGTTTATTTTGCAGAATTATGCAATAAATCTATTCACCCAAATATCGAAAATCATTTTAATTACTTTTCTGTAAAAGGTGTGTTCGAAATCATTGATACTATTAAGCGAGACACATTCAGATTTAATACACGAATAGTGAAATATATATTAAAAATGGATGAATATGAGTTATCTATAGTTATTGATAAAATCTCAGATTCTATTTTGATTAAATTACTTCATCTTGCAATCAGTAACAATTATCATCAAATTCCAGAATACCAAAAAAACATAAATATTTTAAACCAAAAACCATGGCAATTAATCTTCAAAAAGGACAACGAGAAACCATCAATGCTCCAAAATTCACTGTTGGCTTAGGATGGGATACAAACTCATCGTCGACAGGTTCAGCTTTTGACCTGGATGCTTCAGTATTTGTATTAGGTGAAAATAAAAAACTGTTATCTGACAAACACTTTATTTTCTATAACAACCTTAAATCTCCAAATGGTGCAATTGAACACACAGGGGATAATCTCACGGGTGATGGTGATGGTGACGACGAACAGGTTAATGTCGATTTATCAAAAATAGAAAATGAAGCTTCTGAAGTAAGCATTGTTGTTACTATACACGACGCATCATCAAGAAATCAGAATTTTGGCCAAGTTAGAAATTCGTTCATTAGAATATTAGATACAAATACTGGAGAAACTATTTTAAAATTCGAACTGGATGAAGATTTCTCAATTGAAACAGCGGTGGAATTTGGACGAATTTACAAGAGAAACAATGAATGGAAATTCGAAGCGGTAGGAATGGGAATGAAAGGTGGACTACAAGACTACTTAAATAGATATAATTAAAATATCATGGCTATCAATCTACAAAAAGGACAAAGAATCAACCTAGAAAAAAGTAACGGCTCTAAATTACTTAACATTTGCGTAGGAGTAAACTGGGGAGCAATAATCAAGAAAGGCTGGCTTGGAGGCACAACCAAAGAAGCTGTTGATTTAGACGCCAGTTGCGCGATATTTGATGATTCGAAAAATTTAATTGATGTCATCTATTTTGGTCAGTTAAAATCAAAAGACAACTCTATCGCTCATAGTGGAGACGACTTGACAGGAGATCTAGACGGCGACGATGGTTTGGATAACGAAATTATCACTGTAGATTTTTCTAAGCTTAATTCTAAAATCCATTACGTTGCTTTTGTCTTAA
Source organism: Algoriphagus sp. (assembly GCF_029254265.1). Taxonomy (GTDB): domain Bacteria; phylum Bacteroidota; class Bacteroidia; order Cytophagales; family Cyclobacteriaceae; genus Algoriphagus. The sequence continues at coordinate 42,650 of NZ_JAQWXX010000029.1, forward strand.
ATAGTTTTAGGGGACACGATTTCGGAACAATTCCATTTGCATCTATTCGTATTTATGAAGGTACTTCGAAAAAAGTAAATGAAGTTTTTGCTACCTATAATATAGCAAAAGGAGAAGGGTTTGCTGGACACGTTTCAATGGTTATGGGATTATTTTACAAAAGAAATGGAGAATGGAAATTCAATGCAATCGGAGAGCCAACTAAGGACAAAAAATTGGAGGACACAATTAAAACAGTGACTCAGACCTATTTATAGTTATGAGAAGATTGCCAGTTTATTTCCTCCTAGATACATCAGGTTCAATGAACGGAGAACCCATTCAAGCGCTAAACAATGCTTTAAGTGGCATGATCAATACGCTCCGTTCTGACGCACAAGCTGTTGAAACACTTTGGATTAGTATTATTACTTTTGATAGGGTTGTCAATGAATTAATACCTCTCACCGAATTGCCAATGTTTCAATTGCCTGAAATTGTCTGTCCACAAAGTGGACCAACAAGTACAGGTAAAGCATTGGAACTATTATATGAAAAAGTTAATAAAGATATAAGAAAGGGAACACCAACACAAAAAGGTGATTGGCGGCCTTTACTCTTCATATTCACTGATGGGAAACCTTCCGACTTACAGTTGTATGCTGAAATGCTTCCAAAAATAAAATCCATGAATTTCGGAGCAATTGTTGGATGCGCAGCTGGATCTTCGGCGGACAACTCAAAACTAAAGGAATTAACAGACACAGTTGTTCACTTAGACACAGCAGACAGTTCCACTTTAAAGCAGTTTTTCAGATGGGTATCGGATACAATTGAACAAGGGAATAAAAGTATGGGTACAACTGATAACGTGGCTATGCCACCTCCACCTTCTGAAGTTCATTTAGTAATATGAAAATAGTTACACTATACATAGTTAATATATTTATAGTTGGGTTATTCCTTTACTCTAAGCTAATACCCTACCAAAACCAATTGAATGAACAATACAAAAAGGTTTTCAACTTTTTCAGTAGTGTGTTTAATCCAATTTTAAATATTCTAAAAAGAATTATCAAGCCTTTTCAAGTTGGAAAAGGTTTGTCAGTTGATATGACTCAAATAATATTGTTGATTCTATTATTAATAATCGTAAACACCTTTTAAATCTATGAGAAGACTGCCAATATATTTTTTAATAGACATCTCTGAGTCAATGATTGGAGAACCTATTCAACAAGTTGAAGAAGGTCTATCAACAATTATTCAAGCATTAAAAACAGATCCAAATGCCATTGAAACCGTTTGGGTTTCAATAATAGTCTTTGCTGGACAGGCAAAAACTATTGTACCTCTCCAAGAGATTATTAATTTTTACCCTCCAAAATTTCCTATTGGAAGTGGTACATCCCTAAGCAAAGGGTTAGGTCATTTAATGTTTGAACTACGCAAAAACATAGTAAAAACAACTGCCGAAAAAAAAGGGGACTGGAAGCCAATTGTCTTTTTATTTACGGATGGTGTTCCAACAGATGAAACAAAAACTGCTATTTTAGAATGGAGGCAAAATTGGCAAAGAACTTCTAATATGGTAGCAATATCATTTGGGGAAGAAACTGACACAAATTTATTAAGTGAATTGACAGAAAATGTTTTGCACTTTAAAAATACTGACGCTACAGCTTACAAGCAATTTTTTAAATGGGTCACAGATTCCATTAAAACAAATAGCGTAAGTGTTGAGAATAATTCTACGGGTTTTGAATTAGCTAAATTAGATGGTGAAACCATTTCAAAAATTAACTTGACCAAAACAAAACACCTAACTCCATTAGTAGATAATAACTTTGTGGTATTGGCTGCAAAATGCCAAAACACAAAACGGCCATATTTAATAAAGTATAAAAAGCGAATTGTTTCTAACAATCTTGGAGGACTTGACATTAACACCCTTTCATATAGATTAGTTGGTGCTTTTCAAGTTGATAACACTTATTTTGAATTGTCCGACAATTCAAACATTGATATAAAAGTAAATACAGAAGAGCTTAACGGCGCGCCAACTTGTCCTTGTTGTGGTAATCAATTTGCCTTTGCAGTGTGTATTTGTGGTAAATTACACTGTATTGGAGATGAAGAAATTAGCACTTGCCCTTGGTGCGGAAATCAAGGTACTTATGGTTCAGGAGAAGGTGGTTTTGATGTTAACAGAACACAAGGATAAGGTATGGTGGACATCAAAATGTATATAAATTCACTATTTAATGCTAAAAACATTTTAATTCCTACAACTAAACAAAATTTACTTGATGAATTTGTAAGATCAGTAGATTGTCAAGAGGCGGTTAATAGCATAATAGAAAATCAAAATTTCATAATGGAAAAATGGAAAATAAAAAATAGAGTTGCAGACATTATTTCGCATCAAATCGTAATACCCAACGGGACCATTGGTAAACATTATGAAGCTAAAATAGATTTTAATAAATTAAATTTTACTGATTTATTATTTGAAACCTTTGAAGGTTTAGAAGAATTAGGATTATCATTTAATAAAGTTAATAGTGCCATTGAAGGCACACCTACTCAAAGCGGAGATTTTAAAATTAAACTAATTTTTAAAATCAAAGGTGAATCCGAATCAACTTCACCAAACGAGAAACTTATTTCTTTAATTATAAATCCAGACCCTAAATCATTGTGGAAAGATATTCCTAGCGATACTAATGATTTATTTTGGAAGAAAGATGATGTTACAGAGGCAGCGAGTTTAGGAGATCGGCATATTGTGGTTGCATCTAAAAGAGGTCGTTCGCACGAAAATGTTGGCTCCTTTAGAGATGATGATTTTGCATATAAATACTTTGAAAAAACAGGATGGTCAGTAGTAGCTGTTTCTGATGGTGCAGGAAGTTACTCACTTTCTAGAATAGGATCTCAATTAGCTTGTAATGCAGTGTTAGATTATTTTGAGAATCACCATGATGTAGAGCAAAACAAAGAATTTGAATCGAAACTTATTGCTTTTAATGAATCAAAAGATGAAATGCTATTGAAAGAAATAGAAATTGCTTCAAAACAAAATCTTTATAAAGCTACACTTCACGTTCATAATAAAATAAAAGAACACGCTGAAATAACATCAAAAGAACACCCAGAACTTTTTAATAATCCTAAAGCAAAAACACTATTAGATTATTACCACTCTACTTTGATTTTTGCTTTGTTTAAAAAATATGAATTTGGTTATGTTCTTCAAACATTTGGCGTGGGCGACTGCCCAATTGCAATTATGAATAAAGATCAATCTCAAACTACCTTACTTAATTGGTTAGATGTTGGTGAGTTCGGTGGTGGCACAAGATTTATCACACAACCAAATATATTTCATTCTAAAGAACATCCTATGGCATCAAGGTTTAATTTTCAAATCGTAACTGACTTTTCATATTTGTTTTTAATGACTGACGGCATTTATGATCCAAAATTTGTAGTAGAAGCTAATTTAGAAAAGAACGGAAAATGGATTGAATTTATGGAAGACTTACAAGGGAATAATGAAGATAATTTGAAAGTTGATTTTGATTATTCAAATACTGAAATCTCAAATCAACTTTCAAATTGGATGGATTTCTGGAGTCAAGGTAATCATGATGATAGGACATTAGCAATAGTTTATTAAAATCAACTTATGAGTACAAAAACAGTATCATCAATAATTAACACAGGTAAAACATATCAGTATATTGATAATGGAGAACCTATGAGAGGTGGTATGAAAGACGTTTATTTTAGTCCAGATAAATCATATGTAGTAGCCTTTTACAGGGACCCTCAAGATTTTAATTCTAAAGAACGATTAAAGAAAATAGCTACTCAATACTTTGATAGTTTTTTTGTTCGAGACTCTTTAAGCGGCAACTACTACAAAGAACTTTATAGTTGGCCTACTGACGTTGTTGAGCTTGAGAAAAAGATTGGAATTATAGTTCCTTGTTACAATCAAAATTTCTTTTTCAAAAAAGGATATGCAAACAATGATCTATTAAAAGGCAAAGAAAAAAACGGGAAATGGTTTGCAAGTGCAAAATTTAGAGCAAATCATTCAAAGTCTAAGCTTGAAGATAAGGAACTTGGTAATTGGTTAAGTTATTTTCAAGTATCCGTTAATATTGCAAGAGGTGTCAAAAGGTTGCATTCTGCCGGCCTTGCTCATTCAGACTTATCTTATAACAACGTTTTAATTGACCCAGTTAGTAAAACTGCTGCAATTATAGACATTGACGGATTGGTGGTACCTGGCTTATTTCCCCCTGATGTTATCGGTACAGCGGATTTCATAGCTCCTGAAGTTATGGCAACAAAACATTTAAGCAAAACTGACCAAAATAGGAAATTGCCCAACAGATTAACAGACCTTCACGCTCTAGCTGTTCTTATTTATATGTATTTGCTTTACCGACACCCTTTAAGAGGCGGTAACTATTTTGGCCAGATGGAAACAGAAAAGGAAGAAGATTTATTAATGGGGTCTAAGGCATTATTTATAGAACATCCTACGGACCATAGTAACAAAAATTTCAAAAGGGAATATGGTGATAATCTTCAGAAATTTTCACCTTGGACAGACTTAAATAAAACAAATTATAAGATTACTGGCCCATATTTAAAAGAACTTTTCGATCAGGCTTTTATTAAGGGCTTGCATAACCCAAACCAGCGACCAACAGCTGATGCTTGGGAACAAGCACTTATAAAAACAAATGATTTAAAATTACAATGTAGTAATGCTACATGTGATCAAAAATGGTTCATCTACAATAATACTAAAAATACGTTTTGTCCATTTTGTGGTACAAAATACATTCATTCAATCCCTGTTTTGGATTTTTTCTATCAATTCAAACCAAACGTTTGGAAACCAGAAAATCAAAGATTAGTAGTTTATAACAATTCAACTTTGCACCAATGGCACTCCAATAAAAATATTATTAGAAATGAAAGACTAACCGAAGCTCAAAAGGCAAGAATGGGTTACTTTTCTTTTCATAATAATAAATGGATTTTTGTAAATGAAAAATTAGATTCTCTTAAAGATGTAACAGAAGATAAAGAAATACCCATCAACACTATGGTTGAATTAACAGATAGTAAAAAACTTCTATTATCAAAAGAAGATGGCGGGCGAGTAGTAATAATAACAATGGCAAACAAGTAATCAAACAATCAAAAAAAAATAATTATGATAATTCTTGTCTCAATTTTAATGATTGCACTTTGTTGTGTAATTATTTGGCGTGCAAGTGATGGCTTTGAAGCTGCTTCTGAATATTTAGGCAGAAACCTTAGTGAAGGGGTTAGAGGGGCAACCATAAATGCAATTGGATCTTCCATGCCTGAACTATTTACCACACTTTTTTTCCTCTTTATACTAAAGGACAAGGATGGATTTGCAGGAGGTATTGGGACTACTGCGGGGAGTGCTATTTTTAATGGAATGATTATTCCAGCAGTAGTAATATTGATAGTTGTTCTAAAAAGGTTAAATTCTTCTGTAGTTGTTTCGAGAAAAGTTCTTTTTCGAGATGGTATCTCATTATTATTATGTGAATTTATTCTAATTTTCCTGATAGGAGGTGACACATTAACTTGGGTTCACGGTTTCATTTTAATGTTAATGTATGGTATTTATGTATTTTATATGCTCTACACTATGAAGCCGAGTGAATTAAATGAACAAGGCCAGGATGATGATGGAAACACTCAAGAAGAAGAAAGTACGTTGGATGAAAATATAAAGACCAATTCATTTTTTAAAAACCTAATAACTCTAGATCTGGAGCCGATATTTATTAAGGGTGAATATTCTAGTGCCAATTCTTGGAATTTATTACTTTTCTCAATGCTAGTTATAGGATCAGCATGTATGCTATTAGTTAAATCTTGTGAATGGCTTGGTGATTCATTAAATGTTCCAATTTATTTTATCGCTGTAATTTTGGCAAGTGCTGCTACAAGTGTTCCAGATACAATACTTTCTATGAAAGACGCTCAGAAAGGCAATTATGACGATGCTGTTTCAAATGCATTAGGAAGCAATATTTTTGATGTATGCTTTGCCTTAGGTTTTCCATTATTCATTTTCACCTTGATTTATGGCCCAATTACAATGTCTCCTGAAACCGTAACAAATGTTTCAGAATTAAGAATATTATTGTTTATATTAACAATTCTAGCTTTTTTGATTTATGTAAGTAGAAGTAAAATGGGAGGCATGAGTGCTTTCTTATTATTGCTCATATATTTTACATTTACATTATTTATTTTGGGAAAAGCAGTTGATTCTGATTCAACAAATCAAATTAGCGTCTATTTAAATCAAATAAATTCTGTTGTTGATGAGTTAAGATTTTGGAAATAGAACTCCCCGTCTCGGGGTAGTCAGATAGTTCGTCTAAGCGAAGTTTATAACTACGCTTTAATATCAATTAGAATTAATAATCCTCCAGTAATCGGGAGTGAAAAAAGATTCAAAAATTATATAGCTATGAATAAAGGAGGATTTTCTTGGAAAAGATTAAGCGGAATTTCTGGAGCAAAAGCCAAAGTTTCACGAAAAATTGGAATCCCATTGACAAAAAGTGGTCGAAATCAAAAAATTGGAAGAATTGTTTCAAAGGGCTGTTTAGGAATGTTTGGGCTTATCATTATTCCAATATTAGTTCTTGTCATTGTTATTCTATATTAGATCAAGGACAATTTTAGAGAATGTAAAAACCACCCTGCCCCAATGGGTGTAGTTTGGCGTTTGACTATCATAAATTTGTAAATACACCTTAATATCTTTTAGAAACCCGTACAACTGTCGGGAGCAATTTGGATTTGAAGACGGAAGTAATTCTTTCTATTTTCACTGGTATTAAGATCACACATGAAAAAAAATCAGCTTTTTAAACCTGCTTATCCTCGTACTGTCCATCTATGTCTTAGGGGCATTGGTGATTGATGCTCTTTTTGTACTTCCAGAGGAAATAAGCCGTTTGCTCCAAATTTTTGACGTAGTAATCTGTGCCGTATTTTTCCTGGACTTCTGTATTCAATTTTACAAGGCTGAGAATAAGTTGAAATTTATGCGCTGGGGTTGGATTGACTTAGTGGCAAGTATTCCTATGATGGACGCCCTACGGCTAGGAAGGCTGGTCCGGCTGATTCGTATACTTCGAGTCATTAAGGCATTCAAAAGCCTAAAGGATTTCATGGATTCCTTTTTCCTTGACAAAGCCAAAGGGACTTTGAATTCAGCATTGCTTATAGCCATACTGATGATTATATTCTCCTCTATCTCAATGATCCAGGTTGAGACTGATCCAGAAAGTAACACTACAACCGCAGGAGATTCGCTTTGGTGGGCATTTGTTAAGATTACCACCGTAGGATATGGAGATTTATTTCCAGTGAGACTTGAAGGCAGATTGATTGCGATGGTTTTGATGACCACCGGTGTAGGATTATTTGGAACGTTCACAGCGTATGTCGCCAGTTGGTTTGTAAAAGAGTAATGTTATGAAAAAGATAATTTTATTTTTCCTGCTTTTCCTGGTTGCGGCTGTTGGATATGGTCAAACGATTAAGATGTACCCCGTCTGGGAGTAGTCAGATCGTTCTTAGTCCCCCGTCTGGGTGTAGTCAGATCATCGTCTAAGCGTAGTTTGTAACTACGCTTTAATATTTTCAGGATTTTATTTCTAAGTAAATCGGTAAAAGGCGCAAAAAAATTATTTTTTGAAATATTGTCGATTAGTCCCGAAGTTAGATGCAAAGGCCTCCATCTTAATCCAAGCATCATTTTCAACTCCTGATTTCTTCCATTCCAAGAGCCAATCCGACCCTTGAGTATTAAGTACACCATTCGCTGCTTCGTTTATTAGCTTAGCTTGAATCTGGACTTTATCATCAATAATTGAAACTATTAGCCTGTACTTAATCCATCTTACATCTTTCCATTCCGTTGTAATTGTTTGAAAATCGGAATTAGAATCCGCTAATTGATAACCGTCTTGGATAAGCTGTTTTCCTGCAATTTGAAATAGGTTTTCTTTTTCAGAAATGACTACCAGAGTGTTTGCTCCTTTGAAAGGTTCACTTTGACCAAAAGTTAATAAAGGGAAAAACAAGAGGATGAAAAGTAAATTTTTCATTTTTGGTAAAATTGAAATTTTGAGATTTATATTTTTTGCTTCTGATAAAGATAAAAACTAAATCAATATCAGCGCGGTTTTAAAATTTAACCTCCTCGTCTGGGTGTTTCAGATCCTTTTGCTTGGCGTAGCTTACCGGCTCATCTAAAAAGGCCTACAGGATACTTTCTTTAACATTCAAGGCGCATCAGGTGTTTGGTCTGTGGTTTAGTTCTTCAGCCGACACATAAACCGTTTTACTCAAGCAAAAAAGCAACCCATGACAAGTAGATTAGATTTAAGACCAATTATTAAAACAAAAGAGTTCGAGAAAAGCACAGATGAAGAAAAATTTCAGACTCTCACCCTGCGCCCTATTCTAAAACTTCAAAATGACCTTTTACTTGGGCTTTTCAAAAATCACATTACTGAATCTAAGATCATGTATTATTCTTTATCACCTGAAAACAAGGTTCTCTTTATAGAAAACAGCTTACAGAAAAACATCGTGTTAAAGAACAAATTGATCGGAGTTACCCTTGGCATGCTCACTATTGAAGAATTAGCTGTGTACAGCGCAAATACCAACCTGTACAATAAAAGAATCATGAGCCTTTTAATAGAGCGAATCAGAAGCCAAATCAGCCTACTCGGCTGAGTGTGTTCAGATCGTTCTTGGCGATGAGTGTAGTTTGCCTACCCATCGTCTGGGTGTAGTCAAATCGTTCTTCTAAGCGTAGTCCGCGACAATTGTCGGGAGCAACTACGCTTTTATATTTTTGAGGAATTTGTAATTCCTTCTCTCCTTTCTGATTATGCTTTTACACCTTAAAAAACGACTAATTAGAGGTTTGGAACGACTATCTCGAGGTTCGGAACGACTATTTCTAGAATCAGAACGTCTATCTCGAGGATTCGAACTACTAATTCGAGATTCAGAACGACTATCTCGAGGTTCAGAACTATTATCTCGAGGATCAGAACATGTATCTCGAAGATCAGAACGTGTATCTCGAGCATCAGAACGACTAATTCGAGGTTTAGAATTACTATTTCGAAGATCAGAACTACTATCTCGAAGATCTGAACGAGTATTTCCAGACCTTTTACCTCGATGGAATCATTCCAAAAAGAAATAAAAAAAATACCGCCTGCTCAAGAAGCAGACGGTATCTGAATTTCAATCAATTCTTAATCAATTTAATCGTCTAGCCCCGTCTAGGTGTAATCAGATTATTTCTTAAAGCTTTGTCTAAGCGTAGTTCGCCCCCTCCTTTTGCTATAGGATAAAAGACCCGTACCTACCCGCTAACCCATAGCAAGTGGAAGCTCTTAGCCAATCAAACCTTGGCAATTCCGGAGAAATAACAAGATCCTCATATTTACAATTTAGCGTACTTTTAACTCAAATTTGGCCCAGAGTCGAATCCAAAGAACTTTACAACCCATACTTTATGAAATCGCTACACCGCCTCCTCGGAATTGCACTTTTGGCCACTGCTTGGAATCAAGTGCAAGCCCAAAACTTTCAACAGGTCCTCCAATCAGAAATCACGGAGTCGAATCCGGGAATCTTATTCACTGTTGAATCCGGAGATGAAAGTTTTTCCTGGTCAGGAGCGGCAGGAATAAACGATCAGTCCCTCGGTGACTCTTTGCAAATCGAAGAAACTTTCCGCATCGCTAGCGTCACGAAGACTTATGTCGCAGCAGGCATACTCCGACTGATGGAAAAGGGCGTTCTGAAACTTGATGACCCAATTTCCAAACACATCTCTCAGGAACATGCGGAGATTCTGTCTCAGGATTATGACTTGGATCTAATTACCATTCGGCAAATTTTAAGGCATTCAGCGGGCTTTTTTGACCACACAAATGCACCTGAGTTCTTTGAAATAGTCCTCGGAACTACAGATCACGAATGGACCCGAACCGAACAATTGAAGATGGGTGTGGAAAAAGGAGATCCCATTGGCCCTCCGGGAGAGCAGTTTAGCTATTCGGATACAGGCTATGTGATCTTGGGTGAGTTGATCGAAAAGTACACTGGCAAAAGCCTGGACGCTGGTCTTAAGGAATTGCTCGGAATAGAGGCACTCGGACTCGAGCGAACTGACTTTGAAAGAATGGACCCAATAACTGATCAGCTGCGGATTCATCAATATTTCCAAGGACGCGACACGTATGAATTCAGCCCCACGATGGATTATTATGGCGGGGGAGGAATCCTGTCAACTTCACAGGAACTGGTAGATTTCTTTCAGGCCCTTTTTCAGGGAAAAGTCTTTGAGAAAGCTGAAACACTGGAAATCATGCTGGAGCCGGTGACCTACGAAACCAAGGCAAGAATGGATTACCAAATGGGCATGTATAAAATTAAGATCAATGGATTCGAGGCTTTTACTCATTCCGGTTTTTGGGGAACCCAGGTGATTTATATCCCCGAATTAAATCTCTACATGGCTGCAAACTACTCAGGAGGCTGGAGAGGAAGCGCGGTAGCTCCGATTTTTGCAAAGATCCTGCTGGAAAAAGGGGAAAACTAGGCCAATAAATGGATTTAATTTTAGGCCATAGTGAATGGAAGCGATTAGCAAATCACACCATGTTGATTCCGGAGGAGGGGTTAACGTGATTTTGAGAAAAATTCTAAAAATCTCAGTTCCTCCCGACTGGGCGTAGTACAATCATTGCCTAGGCGTAGTTTGCCTCACCTACTCCTGACAATTGTCGCGGTCCGGCCCAAGGCTAAAAACACCCGCCGCGGCGGGCTATTTTTTTAACGCCTTGTTCTGCTTTTATAGTATCAAGAAAGCTATCTCATAAAAGAATACCTTCAAATATCTCATTTTGCCTTATATTGACTCACCTTATAAAATCAATAACGCACAATTATGAAACTCCTCAAGCAGGCCGCACTTTTTCTCCTTTTTCTAGGAATGGGAGCTCACCCCCTACTCGCACAAGTCAAACCTATTTTTGAAAACGGGGAAGCCCAAATCATCCCGGAACTGAAAGATTCCGCCAACTGGATCCGTACTGATCTCTGGGTGGAAACGGAATTTGACACCGACGGAGACGGTAAAAAAGACCGGATGCATGTGGATGTAACCCGGCCGAAACAAACCGAGACGGAGGGACTTAAGCTTCCTGTGGTCTATGCCAGCAGCCCCTATTATGCAGGCACGGCAGGAAACGCTCCTCTCTTTTGGGAGGTAAAACATGAATTGGGTGACTCAGCTCCTCCAAGAAACCAATTCGAGGTCGTACGCACAGGTGAGCGGCCGATCATCTCTAATTCCGAAATTATGCTATGGGTCCCTCGTGGCTACATTGTGGTTCACTCCTCCTCTCCGGGCACCGGACTTTCCCAGGGATCGCCAACCGTCGGTGGAGACAATGAATCCTTAGCACCAAAGGCCGTGATCGAATGGCTCACCGGCAAAGACAATGGCTATACTACGCCGGATGGAAATGAAAAAGTGTACGCATTTTGGTCCACCGGGAAAGTGGGAATGACAGGAACTTCCTACAACGGTACGCTTCCTCTGGCAGCAGCAACTACTGGCATAAAAGGCCTTGAGGCCATAATCCCCATCGCTCCTAATACATCCTATTATCATTATTACAGATCCAATGGACTCGTCCGATCACCGGGAGGATATCTGGGAGAAGACATCGATGTATTGTATGATTTCATCCATAGCGGCGATGAATCCAAAAGAGCCTACAGCAATAAAACAGTCCGTGATACAGAAATGGCCCAAGGCATGGACCGAGCCAGCGGCGACTACAATGACTTCTGGGCTGGCCGTGACTACCTCAATGACATGGGCCCAATGAAAGCAGCACTGTTGATGTCGCACGGTTTCAATGACTGGAACGTGATGCCGGAGCACAGCTATAGAATTTATGATGCAGCTCGCGCCAAAGGAATTCCAGCTAAAATCTTTTATCATCAAAACGGGCATGGCGGGCCTCCTCCATTTTCGATGATGAATCGTTGGTTTACCCGCTACTTGCATGGAGTGGAAAATGGTGTGGAACAGGAACCAAAAGCCTGGATAGTCCGTGAGCAGGATGAGCGTAGCAATCCAACCCCTTATGCGGATTTCCCGAATCCTCAAGCTTCCCCAGTAAGTTTTTACCTGAGTGCTGGAGCTCCTGCAGCAGGTGGAATGGGACTGGAGAAAATGACTTCCGGAAAGCATGAAACTTTGGTTGATAACTATTCCTTTCCAGGATCTGCGCTGGCGCAGGCAGATTACACCGAGCATCGCTTGCTCTATCTTAGCCCTGTACTCAAAGAGCCGGTTCATATTTCAGGAATTCCAAAAATTACTGTCAAAATAGCAGCCAATAAACCTGCAGCCAACCTTTCAGTTTGGTTGGTTTCCCTGCCTTGGACAGAAGGGAGAAATGCAAAAATCACGGATAATATCATTACCAGAGGCTGGGCAGATCCACAAAACCACGCTTCCATCCGTAAAGGAGAGCCTTTGGTGCCGGGGAAGTTCTACGAGGTAAGCTTTGACTTGCAGCCGGACGATCAGATCATCGCAGCAGGCCAGCAGATTGGTTTGATGATCTTTTCCTCAGATGCCGAGTTCACAATTTTACCTAAGCCCGGCACAGAACTGACGATAGATCTAGATGGAACTGTATTGACCGTTCCAGTGGTGGGAGGAAAAGCTGCTGTGGAGAAGGCGGTGAAATAGTCTGGTGTGGAGAAAATGCCGGATAAACTCGATGATATTCAGATCAGAGCTTTGTATATTTTCAACCAAGGAAAACCAATTCGACCTATTTAGGAATTACTTGTCACTACTTGTTCCGAACAATTTCAAGAAGCGGTCAATTAATATTTGACTAAGTTCAAAATCCCATTGAGTCATTAAATATTAAATATGTATATCCGCAAAGATGCCAGTAGCCAAATAAGTTAGAAGTGACAGCCAGTGACAATCGCTTTCTTGCGATCTTAACGGGTACTAAATTAGGTCAAAATAAACGGTTTTGACCA
>NZ_JAQWXX010000051.1 GCF_029254265.1 Algoriphagus sp.
AATTACCTGGACGAGTTTTGTTACAAGCTCAACAGAAGATACTTCGGTCAAAAACTCTTTGACAGACTCATCATTGCTTCGATTTAATCATACTGGCAAGATTGCGGATATACATAAAATTTATAATAAATAAGCTGTTGGATGTTTTTTTTGCAAATTTTCTTGCAATTCGTTTTCAAACCATTGAATTTTACTGGCTCAAATGAATTTCAAAACACAGATAGCGCAAACATTCACTCAACCTTCAAAAAAAGGCCTTGGATTGTTGACTATTGCTTTTTTATCTCCTTTAGTTAGGAGACATAGTTTTTTTATTAGGGCTTGACCCTTATAATATTTTGATTTTCCTGCGCGGAAAATTTTCTCGCCCATTATTTATTTCATTGATTTATTTCTAATCCCCCGAAGAGTTCGGACTTATACATGCATTTATCCATGGATAATATTTCATTTCAAATTATAATTGCCAATCCTTCTCATAAGAAATACTCATCCACAATTACTGATGAGATGGAAAATTCTGCAAAAGCTCGAGGAACAGGAATCGCCAAGCGGACTCCTGAATATGTCGAGACCAAAATGGAGGAAGGTAAGGCAATTATCGCTCTGACACAGGATGGCACTTGGGCGGGATTTTGCTACATCGAAGCTTGGGGGCATGGAAAATATGTCGCCAATTCAGGTTTGATTGTAGCTCCTGAGTTTCGGAAATACGGTTTGGCGAGAAAAATCAAGCGTGAGATATTTAAACTTAGCCGTTTAAAATATCCTGAATCCAAGATTTTTGGATTGACTACCGGAGCGGCTGTAATGAAAATTAATTCGGAATTGGGATATATCCCTGTATCCTATTCTGACTTGACAGATGACGAAGCCTTTTGGAAAGGCTGTCAAAGTTGTGTTAATTATGAAATCCTGATGAGTAAAAGCAGGCAAAACTGTATTTGTACAGCGATGCTTTTTGATCCACAGGCAAAGAAAAACAATACGGAGGACCTGGCATTACGGGATGATTTCAAAAAGGAGATCAATCTGTTTAACCGCTGGGTAAGACTTAAGAAATATGTGATGCTTAAATTGACCAAGTCTAAGGACTCAATTAATAGCTTCTTTTTATAAAATTTCCCTAACTCAAACGGGTAAACCAATTAAAGATGAAAAAGATTGTATTGGCTTATAGTGGAGGCCTTGATACCACATTTTGTGCATTACACCTTTCCAGAGATCTTGGCTATGAGGTTCATGCAGTAATCGTAAATACAGGTGGTTTTTCTGAGGAAGAACTAAAAGCAATCGAAACAAGAGCAAATGGTCTCGGAGTAGCTTCTTTCCACATTTTGGATGTGGTAGAAACCTATTATGAGGAAGTGATCAAATATTTGGTCTTTGGAAATGTCCTGAAAAACCAGACTTATCCCCTATCAGTTTCAGCTGAGCGAATTCTTCAGGCAAAATCTCTGGCAGAATATGCGAAATCTATCGGAGCAAAAGCTGTTGCTCATGGATCGACTGGAGCAGGAAACGATCAGGTTCGATTTGATATGATTTTTCAGACTATTGTGCCAGATATCGAGATTATTACTCCTATCCGGGATTTGAAGCTTTCACGTCAGGAAGAAATCGAGTACTTGAAAAAGCATGGAGTAGCAATGAACTTCGAAAAAGCTGCATATTCTATCAATAAGGGTATTTGGGGAACTTCCGTAGGAGGAAAAGAAACCTTGACATCCTCTGATTATCTTCCTGAAGAAGCTTGGCCAACTCAGGTGACTGAGCATGATCCAAAGGAATTGACTTTGACTTTTGTTCAAGGAGAATTAATAGCCGTCAATGGAAAGAAATTTGAATCTCCTACCGCTGCAATACAGGAAGTTCAGGCGCAAGCTGCTCCTTATGGAATCGGCCGTGATATCCACGTTGGCGATACAATTATCGGAATCAAAGGCCGTGTAGGATTTGAAGCAGCCGCACCCTTGATAATTATAAAAGGTCATCAATTACTTGAGAAGCATACTTTAACTAAATGGCAGCTGTTCTGGAAAAATCAATTGGCTGAATTCTATGGAAATCATCTTCACGAAGGTCATTACCTAGATCCTGTAATGCGAAATTTGGAGGCCTTCCTAGCCGATACCCAGACTTTTGTAAATGGTGATGTCAGAGTGATGCTTCATCCTTATCGATTCACACTTCTTGGAATTACTTCAGAAAATGACCTAATGTCCAATAAATTTGGAAGTTATGGAGAAATGAACAAAGGCTATACTGCTGAAGATGTTAAAGGATTTACACGGATTTTGGGTAACCAAACTTCAATTTTCCATAAAGTAAATAATTCTGATGAAGCAAATTAAAACAGCCATCATCGGAGCAGCTGGATATACAGGAGGAGAATTACTTCGTCTTTTGGTTCATCATCCTGCTTGCGAATTGGTATATGTGCATAGCAATAGTCAGAAAGGTAAAAAAGTATCCGAGGTTCATCCAGACCTTATCGGAGATTGTGAATTGATTTTTACTGACGAGGTTCAAACGGAAGGTATTGAAGCAGTTTTCCTGGGCCTTCCTCACGGAGAAACGAAAGACTTCCTTGAAAAGCATCCGTTCAATTCAGAAACTGTCATTATAGATTTATCAACAGATTTCCGAAATGAATCGAATGGATTTGTTTATGGACTGCCAGAGGTTAATAAATCAAAGATTAGAAAGTCCAAGCGAATAGCAAATCCTGGCTGTTTTGCCACAGCAATTCAATTGGCGCTATTACCTGCAATAGCAAAAGGTTGGGCGAAAAATCAAATCCATATATCAGGAATAACTGGAAGTACTGGAGCCGGAAAAAAGTTAGCTGAAACTTCACATTTTAGCTATAGAACAGGCAATATGTCTGTTTACAATCTGTTTGATCACCAACATCTATCGGAGATTTCACAAACGTTTTCCAAAGTTTATACTGACTTTGATTCGGAACTGCTCTTTGTTCCCTACCGCGGTAATTTCTCAAGAGGAATTTGGATAACTGCTTATTTACCATTTGAGGGTACGATTGAAGAAGCTTTGAGTGGTTATCGAGAATTTTATGTTGGTGCAGCATTTACCCATATTTCCGATCAGGATATTGATTTAAAGCAAGTGATCAATAGCAACAAATGTATCATTCATCTTCAAGTGAAAAAGGGTCAATTGGTGATCTATTCAGCAATAGACAATCTTCTGAAAGGGGCTTCAGGTCAGGCTGTTCAGAATTTTAATCTTGCCTTTGGATTGGATGAAAAAGAAGGATTAAGATTGAAAAGTATCGCATTTTAATTCAGAAAACTGAAGTCAGAAATCAATTCTCGTAAATCGTAATTAGAAATGAAATTATTTGATGTTTATCCACTAATGCCTGTCACAATTACCAAAGCTGCGGGTGCAAAACTTTGGGATGATCAGGGGCAGGAATATTTGGATTTATATGGTGGACATGCAGTGATATCCATCGGACATACTCACCCTCACTTTGTGAAGCGGATCAAAGAGCAGTTGGATCAAATTGCTTTTTATTCAAATTCGGTTCAAATCCCAATTCAAAAGGAATTTGCGGCAAAATTAGCGGAGTTGTCTTGCTTGCACGAAT
Organism: Algoriphagus sp.; assembly: GCF_029254265.1. Classification (GTDB taxonomy): domain Bacteria; phylum Bacteroidota; class Bacteroidia; order Cytophagales; family Cyclobacteriaceae; genus Algoriphagus. Next base: position 3,620 of record NZ_JAQWXX010000051.1, read on the forward strand.
ACCAACTTTTCCTTTGCAATTCAGGAGCAGAGGCCAATGAGAATGCTATGAAAATGGCCTCATTTGCCACGAATAAACCTGGTTTTATTTCATATTCAGGCGCATTTCATGGTCGCACTTCAGGAGCAGTTGCCTTAACTGATAATCCGAAAATCATTGCTCCTTGTAATGCTCGAGAAGATTTTCATATTCTTCCTTGGGAGGATTTAAAGGCAACCGAAGAAATCTTAAAGGAAAGGAATATTGCTGGGATTATCATCGAAGGTATTCAAGGTGTGGGAGGAATTCAGGTTCCTTCTTCCGTTTTTTTGCAGGGTATTTCGGCACTAGCAAAAAAGTATGAAGCAAAATTGATTTTAGATGAAGTTCAATCTGGATATGGTCGTACAGGAAGATTCTTTGCACATCAATGGGTAGAAGGAATTATGCCGGACTTGATCAGTATGGCAAAAGGAATGGGAAATGGTTTCCCTATCGGTGGAATTCTAATTTCACCTCAATTCAAGTCTGCCTACGGAATGCTTGGAACCACTTTTGGTGGCAATCATTTGGCCTGTGCTGCTGGACTTGCAGTTTTGGAAGTTTTGGAATCCGAAAAATTGATATCACAGGCTACAGATCTTGGAAGTCGCTTAATGGATGAATTAAAAGAGATTCCAGGTGTGACTGATGTGCGAGGTTTGGGACTGATGATAGGAATAGACTTAGATCGGGAGGCAGGACCCGTACGGACAGAGTTGGTTCAGAAGTATCATATTTTTACCGGAAGTGCAGCTGGAAAGAATACCATTAGACTTCTTCCTCCTTTAAATATCGAGTGGAATCAGTTAAATTCGTTTATAGTCGCATTAAAAGAAATACTTAGCTAATCATTTTCAATTTGAATTAAATGGCAAATATTATTAAGCCAATATCGCATTTTACAAAATTTGAATCTTTTGAAGTTGGAAATCAGTTGATTGATTTGGCATTGAATTACAAATCAAATCCGGCCCTTGATCAATTAAAAGGAAAAGGAAAACGAATTGGATGTGTTTTTCTTAATCCATCACTCAGAACACGTGTCAGTACCCAATTGGCTGCATTAAATTTGGGTTTAGAACCAATTGTCCTCAATATGGATAAGGAAGGTTGGGCACTGGAAATGAATGAAGGGGCTATAATGAACAAGGGAACTGTGGAGCATATCAAAGATGCCGCAGCTGTACTTGGTTCATATTTTGACATTTTGGCGATTCGGGCTTTTCCTTCTTTGACTAATCGGGAGGAAGATATTAATGATTTTGTATTTAATCAGTTTTTGAAATATTCCGGAAAGCCAGTTATTAGTCTTGAGTCTGCAATTCGTCATCCCCTTCAGAGTTTGGCAGATCAGATTACAATGAAAGAGCAAGCAAAAGGAAAAAAGAACCCTAAAATAGTGCTCACCTGGGCGCCTCATATAAAAGCCATTCCGCACGCTGTAGCGAATAGTTTTGCAGAGTGGACTTTGGGAATGAATCATGATTTGACTATAACTCACCCTGAAGGATACGAACTTGATGAGCAATTTACCAGAGGAGCAAAAATTGAGTTTAATCAGAATAAGGCTCTTGAAGATGCAGATTTTGTGTATGTTAAAAACTGGTCTTCTTTTAATGAATATGGAAAGATTCTGCAGACGGATCCGAGCTGGATGCTCACAGAATCTCACTTAAATAATGCGCCTAATGCAAAAGTGATGCATTGCCTGCCTGTGAGAAGAAATGTAGAACTATCCGATGAGATTCTTGACGGGAATCGTTCCTTGGTTCAAGAGCAGGCTAAAAACAGAATTTTTGCAGCTCAGGCGGCAATCAGTTCTTTATTAGACCAATAAACAGTCCAATGATGAAAATCAGTATTATAAAAATTGGAGGAAACGTAATTGATTATCCCGACAAGCTGGAAGAGTTTTTGGTGCTTTTTGCGAAATTCCCAGGCCATAAGATACTTGTACACGGTGGTGGGGTCATGGCATCCAGATTTGGTGAATCATTAGGTGTGATGCCTGAAATGGTTGACGGAAGAAGAATCACTGACAAAGACACATTGGATGTGGTTACCATGGTATATGCTGGTTTGATTAATAAAAACATTGTTGCCAAGCTTCAAGCCTTACATGTAAATGCAATAGGAATGACAGGTGCTGATGGTAATATTATTCGATCCAAAAAGCGTCCAGTGAAAGAAATTGATTATGGTTTTGTAGGTGATATTCAAGAGGTTAATACTACTCTAATTGATCATTTACTTAATGGTGATTTGTTGCCTGTGATCAATGCGATCACCCATGATGGAAAAGGTCAATTACTCAATACCAATGCTGACAGTATTGCTTCAGCATTAGCTACAAGTCTGGCAGTGGATCACCAAGTCAATCTTTATTTTTGCTTTAATAAAAGCGGCGTTTTGATTGATGAAAAAAACGAGAATTCAATTATCCCCTTAATAAATGAGGATATCTACAAAGAGCTGAAGAAGGAAAAGGTGATCCATTCCGGAATGATTCCAAAGTTGGACAATGCATTTGAAGCACTCCGAAAAGGGGTTAATTATGTTTGGATTGGTAAAGCTGAAAATCTGCATCTAGCCGCCAAGGGTAAGCTATCCGGGACCATTATCGAGCAGCAGCGATATGACCTTTATTAATCTGATTAAGTGAAAAATAATCTAATCTTATATCAAGAAGCTGTTGCGCTCCTATCCCAATTAATTGAAACGCCTTCCTTTTCGCGCGAGGAAAAGCATACTTCCGGCATTATTGAGGATTTTTTGATTGAAAGAGCATGTGTAGTAGAACGATCCGGAAATAATGTATGGGCTTTTGCCTCCCCTTTTGATCACAAAAAGCCCACTGTTTGGTTAAATTCACACCATGATACTGTAAAACCAAATTCAGGTTATACGATTGATCCATTTCATCCACTAATTCAAGAAAATAAACTTTTTGGGCTTGGGAGTAACGATGCAGGAGCTTCATTGGTCTGCCTGCTTTCGACCTTTGTTCACTTTGCAGAGCGAGACCTTCCTTTCAACTTGGTCATGATTGCTTCAGCAGAAGAAGAGATTTCCGGAAAAGATGGGATTGCTTCAATTATAAGCCAATTACCTCCTTGTGACCTCGCGATTGTTGGAGAACCTACTGGAATGGCTGTAGCAGTAGCTGAAAAAGGACTACTAGTAATTGATGCCAAGACATTCGGAAAGGCTGGCCATGCAGCAAGAGAGGAAGGGGAAAATGCAATTTATTTGGCATTAGACGATCTTCAAAAAATCAAATCCTTTGAATTTTCGAGAGTCTCGGAGTTTTTGGGTAAATCCAAAGTTTCTGCGACGGTAATACATGCTGGACAGCAACACAATGTCGTTCCTGATGTCTGTGAATTTGTTCTGGATGTTCGAGTAACTGACGCCTACTCGCTTGAAGAAGCGTTCGAAGAGTTGAAAGATCAATTATCAGCAGAACTTAAGCCTAGATCAATGCGGCTCCAATCTTCAAGGCTTCCCAAAGGCCATTTTGGTTGGAAGTTAATTGAAAATCTTAAGCTTAAAACTTATGGAAGCCCGACTTTATCTGATCAGGCATTGATCCCCTACCCATCAATCAAAATAGGCCCCGGAGACTCAGCAAGATCACATACTGCAAATGAATTTATTTATTTGAACGAAATTCAAGAAGGAATTAATGGCTATATCCAACTTCTGGATGCCTATTCTGACTTACTTAATACAAAAATTTGAAATGAAACTTTGGCAAAAGGATACAGGAAGCAAAAAGGAAGTTGAATCATTCACAATCGGTAGAGATCCTGAATTTGATTTGAGCCTTGCCCCATTTGATGTTTTGGGTTCTATGGCTCACGCAGAGATGCTTAGCAAGATTGGCCTATTGACGAAAGAAGAGAACCAAATTCTACAAAAGGGACTTCGGGCTATTTACTACGAAATAGAAAGAGGTGAATTTCAAATTGAAGAAGGTGTTGAAGATGTTCATTCTCAAGTGGAGTTTTTACTTACAGAGCGCTTTGGGGATGTAGGAAAAAAACTTCACAGTGGGAGAAGTCGAAATGATCAAGTTTTGGTGGATTTGAAATTGTACTATCGGGCAGCGATCCGGGAACTGGTCAATGATTCATCTGAATTATTCGATTTACTTTTAAAACTGGCCGAAAAACATAAATCCGATTTAATGCCAGGCTATACACATACCCAGCTTGCTATGCCCTCTTCTTTTGGCCTTTGGTTTGGATCGATTGCAGAAGGATTGAGTGAAGATCTAGGTTTGTTAAAAGCTGCATTCGATCTTTCTAATAAAAATCCTCTAGGATCTGCTGCGGGTTATGGTTCTAGCTTTCCATTAGATCGAACCTTGACTACTCAATTACTTGGTTTTGCAGATCTTCACCACAATGTGATCAACGCACAAAACAGCAGAGGTAAGACTGAGCGTACCCTTGGATTTGCAATGGCTGGTTTAGCAGGAACTTTGAATCGGATGGCTGCTGACATCTGTATTTTCATGAATCAGCATTTTGCTTTTGTTTCTTTTCCGGATGAACTCACCACTGGAAGTAGTATTATGCCGCATAAGAAAAACCCGGATGTATTTGAACTGATTCGTGCAAAAACCAATCAAATTCAGGCTATTCCAAATACTGTAAATCTCCTACTTACCAATACCACAACCGGTTATCACAGAGATTTACAATTACTTAAAGAAGAGATTTTTCCAGGATTAGCCACTTTGAAATCTTGTCTTGAGATGAGCACTTTTATGCTCAAATCTATCCGTATCAAGGAGAACATTCTATTAGACCCTTTCTATAAGCACCTCTTTTCAGTAGAAGTAGTCAATGAGTTGGTATTAAAAGGTATCCCCTTTCGTGACGCCTATAAAAAGGTAGGATTGGATATAGAAAAGGGGGAGTTTGCACCTGACCAGACTAATTTGAATCATACGCACGAAGGAAGTATCGGTAATTTAAATCTCAAGGAGATTCAAGAAAAAATGAATCAGGCGATTCGGCAATTTAGATTTGAAGAAATTGATAAAGCGATTATGAGCCTTCTGAGTTAAGGAAAAATAATTCCTCACAAATATTATAGGGTTATATATTATTCTTTGAATTGATATAATTTCAAAGAATAATTTTTTAAAGGTGATATCATTCATATTTAAATTTTACATTTTGTTCATATTTTTAAAATCCGAAAAAGTAATTTTCCATCTTTTTGAAAAATGATTTTGATTTGAAAGGACTCCTGCTTTTATTTGCAGAGTTCTTTCACTTTTTGTGCTGGGATTTATAAAGAAGAGGCGAGAGACAGGCTCTATGACCCTCTGGCAACCTGGAAAGTCCAAGGTGCCAATTCCTGCCAAGTAAGCTATTCTTATTTGGAACTATAAATTCTTTGCAATATGCACATTGGATTTTCCACTAGATTTCTTTCTTCCAGATTTCTCCCCGATTATAAATTATCGGCTGTTTTTATGCCTTTGATTCAGTCTTAAGACTATTTCAATCTCTAATCCTGTTTTCAATATTCTAAAATCAAATCCCTTTATACCATGTCAACTAACTATCGTTTCGAAACATTACAGCTGCATGCTGGACAGGAACCTGATCCTACAACCAACTCAAGAGCAGTTCCTATTTATCAAACAACTTCCTATGTGTTCAACTCTGCTGAGCACGGCGCAAATCTTTTCGGCTTGAAGGAGTTTGGAAATATCTATACTCGAATTATGAATCCCACTACCGATGTGTTTGAAAAGCGAATTGCAGCTTTGGAAGGTGGAGTTGCGGCAGTTGCTACTAGTTCAGGACAAGCCGCCCAGTTTCTAGCTTTGAATAATATTTTGGAAGCGGGTGATAATTTGGTTTCAACTACATATCTCTATGGAGGTACTTATAATCAATTTAAGGTTGCTTTCAAGAGAATAGGAATTGAGGCTCGCTTTACCAAAGGTCATTCTCCAGAAGCTTTTGAAGCTCTGATTGATGATCGGACTAAAGCCATTTACATTGAAACAATCGGTAACCCTGAATTTAATGTCCCTGACTTTGAGGCAATCGCTGCTGTGGCAAAAAAATATGATATTCCTCTAGTAGTAGATAATACTTTTGGAGCAGGCGGATATTTATTCCAGCCACTTGCTCATGGAGCTAATATTGTAACCAGCTCAGCCACTAAGTGGATTGGAGGTCATGGGACATCTATTGGTGGAATCATAGTTGATGGAGGTAATTTCAACTGGGGGAATGGAAAATTCAAGCAATTTTCAGAGCCTTCGGAAGGATATCATGGTTTGAATTTTTGGGAGGTATTTGGAGAAAATAACCCTCTAGGTCTGCCGAATATTGCTTTTGCTATCAGAGCAAGAGTGGAAGGGCTCCGAGATTTTGGCCCAGCTATAAGTCCCTTTAATTCATTTCAGCTTTTGCAAGGCGTAGAAACTCTCTCGCTTCGTGTCCAAAGAACGGTTGATAATGCACTTTCACTTGCAAAATGGCTTGAATCACATCCCAAAGTTCAAAAAGTAAACTATCCTGGACTGGAATCATCACCTTATCATCAGGTAGCTAAGAAATATTTGAAGAACGGGTTTGGCGGAGTATTGAGTTTTGAAATCAAAGGAGATAAAGAGACTACTTCTTCATTGATCAATAATCTAAAGCTGATATCCCATTTGGCAAATGTAGGAGATGCAAAAACATTGATTATTCAACCATCCGCTACCACCCATCAGCAACTTTCGGATGAGGAGCAATTGGCATCTGGAGTTACTCCAAATTTGTTAAGAATCTCCTGTGGGATAGAGCATATTGAGGATATTAAAGAAGATCTTCAGCAGGCTTTTGATAAACTTTAAGCATATAAATGAACCTCAAAAGTGAATACGCATCTATTTCTATGATTCAAGAGTTGTTTCATTCTAATTCTTCTTTATCACTCGAATCCGGGGAAAGCCTCCCCGAGTTCGAGTTGTTTTACACTACTTATGGCCAATTAAATGAAAGTAAATCCAATGTAGTCTGGGTGATTCATGCATTGACGGGAGATAGTAATGTGACAGATTGGTGGAACGGGCTTATTGGGGAGGATAAATTCTTCGACCCTAGTTCGCATTATATCATTTGTGCGAATTTGATTGGTTCCTGTTATGGTTCAACGAACCCGCTCAGTGTCAATCCTGTTTCCGGAAAACCATACTATTATGATTTCCCACAATTAACTACTCGAGATCAGGCTAATGCCTTGGAGCGTTTGCGAACTCATTTAGGAATTACTCAAATCAATACTTTGATTGGTGGATCACTTGGAGGTCAAGTAGGACTGGAATGGGCTATTATTCTAGGAGGAAAATTATCTAATGCCATAATTCTTGCATCCACAGCAAAGTCATCCCCATGGGTAATTGGATTCAATGAAACACAACGTATGGCAATTGAGTCAGATTGTTCTTGGGGAAATGAAGACGAAAAAGCAGGAAAAAAAGGTTTAGAAACAGCTAGGGCAATAGCAATGCTTAGCTATAGACATCCGGAAGACATTAGTCGAAAACAGCAAGAGACGGATTCAAAGCTTGATAATTTCAAGGCAGCAAGTTATTTGAGGTATCAAGGGCGTAAACTTTCTAATCGCTTTAATGCATTGTCCTACTGGACATTAAGCAAGACAATGGATAGTCATGATTTAAGTAGGAAAAGGGAGAGTTTGGAATCTGCTCTACATGAAATTGAAGCGAATGTATTGACAGTTGGAGTAGACTCTGACTTGCTATTCTTGGCTTCAGAATCTCAATTTATTTCCAAAAATGTAAAACGGGGGACTTATAAGGAAATACATTCCACAGCAGGTCATGATGCTTTTCTGATCGAGTTTGAGCAGCTAGTCTATATCCTAAAGTCATTTTATTTGCAACACTAGGAAGGCTTTATCAAGCTTTCCTAGTATGCTTTTGTCCACTCTACAGTCCTTCCCACCCATGAAAATCCAAGGTATCCTTTAACCTCCAAGATGTTATTGTTCTTCAATTTTAATTCGCAGGAGTAAGTTTTACCTGATTCTGGATCGTAGATTTTTCCATCCTTCCAGATTCCATCACCATATTTCAATCCTTGAAGAATTGTAAGTCCCATTATTGGTCTTTCTCTAAGTTTAGGATCGGAATTTTCACTATCAAGGATAGTTTCCTCACCATTTCCCTCTGGCTCAAGCCAAATAATTTTCCCCATAAATTCAGAACCATTTTTAATGATTTCGATTTTAGCTGATTTCTCGGTATTGAACCAAGTTCCTAAGATCGCTCCTTCACTTTGCGCCTGAACTGAAGGGGAAAGGGTAATGGTAAAAAGAAAGATTACCGAAGTAAGTTAACAAATTTTGATAAAAATTGACTTCATAAAATACTTATTGAACTAGCTTTGGATTTGATTATAATAAGGCCTTAGGCTATAAATTTAATGATTTCGGATATAATATATAAAAATCACCCCCTTAAATTACTTCCGGAAAAAGCAATTTGGGAACCAAATATATCAGCAATTTTCCTTGCCGATTTGCATTTTGGTAAAGCAGCGCATTTCAGAAAATCTGGAATTCCAATACCTGAGCCTATTCATCAGGAGGATTTAAACCAAATTACAAATCTAATTTTAAAGTACCAACCCAATGATTTTTACTTTTTAGGGGATTTATTCCATAGTGATTGGAATGAGCAATGGGAAGTTTTGAATCAGTTTTTAAAGAATTTTACGGAAACAAAATTTCATCTGATCAAGGGAAACCATGATGTACTCTCCCCCATTGCTTACACTAGATCATCTTTTCAGATCCATTTGCAACCGCTCGAATTAGGAAATTTGCTACTTTCGCACGAACCCCTTGAAAGCGTTTCGGTAGATCAATTGAATTTATGCGGACATATTCATCCCGGAATCAGATTAGTTGGGAAGGCTAGGCAATCTGTTCGGATTCCGGTTTTTCATTTGAGTGGAAATCAGCTTACGCTTCCGGCTTTTGGGAATTTTACAGGTTTGGCACTTATCACTCCTAAAGCAGGCGATCAAATCTTTGGGGTGACTGGAAAAAAAATCATTCAAATCCTTTAACAGAATAAGATTGGCAATATCCTTGGGGAAAGTTAATTTTGAATGAAGAAATCAATTATGGCAAATCATCCACGTAAGAAAAAAACGCTGGGGCACTTCAAATTTGGAAGTGTTTTATTCAGTACTACATTATCGCTTTTCATTGTGGGACTCTTCGGAGTGATCTTGATTCAAGCAAAAACACTCACCAGCCTTATTCGGGAAAATATTGAGGTGCAGGTTTTTTTGGATAAAAATTTAGAGGAAAGCGAAATCAAAGCAATCGAGTCTAACCTTGCGGATAGATCATTTGTATTGAGGAAAGCGGATACGCTGGCTTTGCGATTTGTTACAGATGAAGAAGCTGCAGCAACTTTTATAGAGAGTACAGGAGAAGATTTTACCAAGTTTTTAGAAGATAATCCGCTTAGAGATAGTTTTGTGATTTCTATTGCGGAGGAATTCCAAACCGGAGAACAGCTGGAAGCAATCGTAGCAGAGTTGGAGGAAATCCCTGGAATATTTGAGGTCTCTTATATGACTGACCTTGTAGATTCAATCAATAAGAATCTACTCAAAGTAAGTTTAGTGCTCGGGGGTTTTATTTTGATTTTAATTATCACCGTAGTGATGCTGATCAATAATACAATCAGGTTGGCCTTGTTTTCTCAGCGGTTTTTGATTCGATCCATGCAATTGGTTGGAGCCACGAGAGGATTTATCCGTAAACCATTTCTTTCCAGAGCAATTATTTTCGGAATGCTAGCAGGTGGATTTGCTTCACTGATTTTATTCCTTCTAGTGAAATATACCCAATCCTCAATCGAGGGATTTGCAATGCTTCAGAATCAAAACCTTCTTTTTCTATTGTTTGGTGTTCTGATTTTGGTAGGAGGAATTCTCTCGGTACTGAGTACCTTGCGTGCAGTGAATAAATATTTGAACATGTCTTTGGACGAACTCTATTAATAATGAGCAAATCTTCTTTTCCCTTTTCTAGAAAAAATTATAAACTGATGTTAATCGGTATCGCAATGATCATCTTGGGTTTTGTCCTGATTAGTTTAGACGGCCAGCCTCATGGTAATGGCATACTTGGTCTTACAATCGGTCCCATTGTGACTCTGGCAGGATTTATTTTTGAATTCTATGCGATTTTCGCAAAAACTGATTCTAATTAATTATCATGAATTTCAAGGAGAATAGGATATTTTCCTTTTCTGCCAAAATAGATGGAACAAGAGCCATACGCTGAGTTATTTTTAATTGATAAGCCCTTTAAGTGGACTTCTTTTGACGTAGTTCGAAAAGTTAGAAATACGCTAAAAATAAAAAAAGTAGGTCATGCTGGTACTTTGGATCCTTTAGCTACTGGACTTCTCATCGTTTGTGCGGGCAAAATGACCAAACAGATTGATACGTTCATGGGTCAGGAAAAAGAGTACACCGGTACTTTTGAGATTGGAGCTACAACAGATTCATTTGATTTGGAACAACCTGTAATTCAAGTAGCTGATTCTTCTGGGATTTCATTGAGTGATGTGGAAGCTGCTGTGAAAGAACTTACGGGAGATATTTTACAGGTTCCTCCCATGCACTCTGCAATTAAAGTAGATGGCAAACGGGTATATGAATCTGCCAGAAAAGGCATTGATGTAAAAATGGAGCCAAGACCGGTTACTGTCAGTGAGTTTGAAATAACCAGATTTGAAAACCCTACCGTTGAATTTCGAATAGTCTGTTCAAAGGGAACTTATATTCGAAGCCTAGCTCGAGACCTTGGAGATAAACTTGGAGTTGGTGCTTACATGAGTTCGCTTTGTCGAACTCGAATTGGGGGATTCACTTTAGCTCAAAGCAAGAATTTGGATAATCTTATCGAAGAAATCAAATTAAGATCCGATGAAAATCTATGAGGGCTTAGCTGACTTTCCAAAGCTTAAAAATGCAGTGGTTACAAGTGGGACCTTTGATGGAGTTCATCTCGGTCATCAAAAAATCTTACAACGGATTCGGGAAATTGCCAAAAGTATTGATGGAGAAACGGTTTTAATTACTTTTTGGCCCCATCCAAGATTGGTTCTTTTTCCTAATGAACATAATCTAAGACTTCTTAGCACATTTGAGGAAAAGACAAAGCTCCTAAGACAGTTTGGTGTTGATCATCTGGTTTCTATTCCCTTTACGAAGGAGTTTTCTGAATTGAGTTCAGAAGAATTTATTCAAAATGTGTTAGTGGATAAGATCCGATGCAAGAAACTAGTCATTGGATATGATCACAGATTTGGAAAAAATCGTGAAGGAAGCTTTGAATATCTTCAGGCGAATCATGCCAAATTTGGATTTGAATTGGAGGAAATATCCCGTCAGGATGTGGATGATATTGGTGTTTCAAGCACCAAAATAAGAAAAGCACTGGAGGCAGGAGATGTGATTACCGCTATTAATTATTTGGGGAGAGCCTACGAGTTAAATGGTTTGGTAATAAAAGGGCAACAAATTGGTAGATCAATTGGATTTCCTACAGCAAATATCCACATCCCTAATGATTACAAACTAATCCCCAAAGACGGTGTTTATGCTGTAGAGGCAATGGTAAATGAAAAAATTTACAAAGCCATGCTCAATATCGGAAATAGACCAACTGTAGATGGTCATAAAAAAACTGTTGAAGCTCATTTGTTCGATTTTCAAGGTGATTTGTATGATAAACAGATCACTATTTATTTCAAGGCATTCTTAAGAGATGAGCGAAAATTTGAAGGATTGGAAGCCTTGAAAGCTCAGTTAAGTCTGGATCAAGTTAATGCTAAAAAATTGCTTTAAACCCAAATATATGATTGATAAAACTGTAAAAAATGCCCAAGTCGCAGTGGCTGATATCCCAAGTAATTGTATGCTTATGATGGGAGGTTTTGGCCTGTCGGGGATACCTGAGAACTGTATTTCCGCTTTGTTAGAGCGGGACATCAACGGATTGACAATTGTGTCAAATAACGCAGGAGTAGATGATTTTGGAATAGGACTATTGCTTAAAAAGCGGATGGTCAAGAAAATGATTTCAAGCTATGTCGGCGAAAATGCAGAGTTTGAAAGGCAATTGTTAAACGGTGAGCTTGAAGTAGATTTAATTCCACAGGGGACTTTGGCTGAACGTGTCAGGGCTGGTGGTGCCGGCATTCCGGCTTTCTTTACTCCTGCAGGTGTTGGGACTGAAGTTGCTGAGGGAAAAGAAACAAGGGTATTCGAGGGGAAAACATATTTGATGGAAAATTGGCTTAAAGCCGATTTCTCTATTGTAAAAGCCTGGAAAGGTGATACTGCCGGAAACCTGATTTATAAAGGAACAGCCAGGAATTTCAACCCAATCATGGCAACTGCAGGAAAAATCTGTATTGCAGAGGTAGAAGAACTTGTGCCGGCTGGGGAGTTGGATCCTAATGAAATTCATACGCCCGGAATTTACGTTCAACGGATATTCCAAGGGGTTAATTATGAAAAAAGAATCGAACAACGAACCATTTCCAAATAAACCCACTATGCTAACTAAAGATCAAATCGCACAGCGAATCGCCAAAGAGGTAAAAAATGGGCAATACATCAATCTTGGAATTGGTATTCCTACTCTGGTGGCAAACTATATCCCGGAAGATCTGGATGTAGTGCTCCAATCTGAAAATGGACTTTTGGGAATTGGCCCCTTCCCTACTGAAGCTGAAGTAGATCCTGACTTAATAAATGCAGGTAAACAAACAATAACCTTGGCAAAAGGGTCAGCCCTTTTCAATTCTGCTGAGTCTTTTGCAATGATCAGAGGTGGGCATGTGCATCTTACCATTCTAGGAGCAATGGAAGTCTCTGAAAACGGTGACATCGCAAACTGGAAGATCCCTGGCAAAATGGTAAAGGGAATGGGTGGCGCAATGGATCTGGTAGCTTCTGCAGACAATATTATAGTAGCTATGCAGCATTGTTCAAAAAGTGGTGAATCAAAATTGCTCTCAGCTTGCTCCTTACCAATCACTGGAATTCGATGTGTCAAAAAAATAGTGTCGGATTTAGCGGTATTGGAAGTATTGCCTGAAGGTGGCTTCTTACTAAAAGAGCGGGCACCCGGAGTTTCAGTTGAGGAAATAAAGTCAAAAACGGCTGGTAAATTGATCATTGAGGGAGAGATTCCAGAGATGATTTTCGATTAAAATGAACTCAAAGAACAATCTTGAAGTTTGCTGAATAATTTTGAAATCAGAGTATATAAGAGAGTTAACATAAATTGAATGAAAAAATCAGATATCCATTTTCAGGTAGAACTAGACGAAAATAGTTTACCAAAAGCTATTCGATGGGATGCTTCAGATAAAGAAGGCGAAGGTTTAGAGTCCACAAAAAGCATCAGTTTGAATGTTTGGGACAATTTGAATCATAGTACACTCAGAATTGATCTTTGGACTGAAGAAATGTCCGTGGCAGAGATGAAGCGTTTTTATATTGATATTCTTGGAGGAATGGCTCAGACAATTCTGAACAGTACAGGAGACGAGTTCATGTCAGAAGAGATGAAAGATCTTTGTGATCGCCTCGTAAGACATGTAAATGAAGAGAATAGTAAAAAATGACGTTTTTGATTAAGATCAAAAAAAACCTGATGTTCATCAGGTTTTTTTTATTGTAAATTTTTCAAAAAAAAATCTTCATTTTTCAATTTTGTAATAAACCGGTTAATTCATTCTTTTAAAACTAATTGCATGCCATAAAAAATTGAAAATCAATAATAAACTACCTCAGTTTCCAGAATTAGTTTATTTTTAGATTTTAGTTTTGTGATTAAAATTTGGGTTCAAATATTTTTTTATTCGCTATTTAGGCTAAATTTCGGACAATAACACCCAATCAATTATCACATTAATCCCAAAATAAAAGTAAGCCTATGAGCAATATTACTTCAAGAATGAAGGGGTCAGTATTCCTGTTCACCCTTCTAGTTTCCTTAATTTCGGTACAAGCATTTGGACAAACCGTAGTAAAAGGAACAATAATCGATGCTGAGACAAAAGAAACTCTAGTGGGAGTAAATATCTTGGTAAAAGGAAAAGTGATAGGAACTATTACAGATTTATCGGGAAAATACACGCTTAGTGTAAATCAAGAGCCTCCTTTCACCTTAGTCTTTTCCATGGTAGGTTATAATACTAAGGAAGTAGAAATTACAAATGGCATGACTACCCTAGACATGGCATTGACCGAAACATCCATTTTAGGTCAGGAAGTGGTTGTATCAGCTTCCAGAGTTGAGGAAGGAGTTTTACAATCTCCTGTTTCCATTGAGAAAATGGACATTATTGCGATTCGAGATGCACCTCAAGCAAGTTTCTATGATGCCTTGAATAACCTTAAGGGAGTTGAAATGAGCACTCAGTCCTTGACATTCAAATCTTTCAACACGAGAGGTTTCAATGCCAATGGTAACGTAAGAACTGTGCAAATGATTGACGGAATGGATAACCAGGCTCCTGGTTTGAATTTCGCAGTTGGAAACATTGTTGGTATTTCAGAATTGGATTTAGAAAGTATGGAATTACTTCCTGGTGCTTCTTCTGCTCTTTATGGCCCTAATGCTATTAATGGTATTCTATTGATGAATTCTAAAAATCCATTTCAATATCAGGGACTTTCAGCAAGTGTAAAAACTGGTATCATGGATGAAAGTGGAAGAAGTACTCCAACAACAGGTTTTTATGACTTTAGCGCGCGTTATGCAAAAGCTATTAATGATAAAGTTGCATTCAAAGTAAACGTGCAATATTTAGAAGCTGATGATTGGCAAGCAAATGATTTTAGAGATCAGTCTCTTCTAAACGGTTCTTCAATCGCAGGTGGAACAAGAGAAAATAACCCTGGCTACAATGGAGTGAATATTTACGGAGATGAAACTAACGTAAATATGAATAGTGTTGCACAATCTTTGATTTCTGCAGGATTACTTCCTGCTGGTGCTTTAGCAATTATTCCAAATACATTCGTTTCCAGAACTGGATATGCGGAAAGAGACCTTGCAGATTATGGTACTAAATCTTTGAAATTAAACGCAGCTATCCATTGGAGATTAAATGACAGAGTAGAGGCTATTCTTCAAGGTAATTATGGTTTTGGTACTACAGTTTATACAGGAGCTGATAGATATTCTATTGCGAATTTCAAACTTGGACAGTACAAAGCAGAACTGAGAGGTTCTAATTGGTACGTAAGAGCTTATACAACTCAAGAGCGATCAGGTGATGCATTTGCAGTTGGCATTGCAGCTCAAGGAGTCAATGAAGCATGGAAACCAAGTCAACAATGGTTTGGAGAATATGTAGGAGCTTATGCCCAAGCAATCCAAGGTGGTGCAAATCCTGAAGCTGCCCATGGTTTAGCTAGAGGTTTTGCAGATCAAGGCCGTTTCGTTCCTGGTTCTACTCAATTTAATCAGGCATTAGCTGGAGTTGTAAGTAGACCAATTCCAGGTGATGCTAATGGTGTTGGCGCTCAGTTTGTAGACAAAACAAACCTGTATCACTTTGAAGGTTCTTATAACCTGTCTGATCAAATCAAATTTGCTGATTTTGTAATAGGTGCAAATTATAGAATATATCAATTGAATTCTGAAGGAACACTATTTGCAACAGATGAAAATGGTGATGAGTTTACAATCGCAGAATATGGAGGGTATGCTCAGGGTTCTAAGAAACTTTTCAATGATAAATTTAAATTGACAGCCTCTGTACGTTATGATAAAAACGAAAATTTTGCTGGTCAGTGGTCTCCTAGAGTTTCTGGAGTCTTTACTCAGGGAAATCATAACTTCAGAGCTTCTTATCAGACAGGTTTCAGAATCCCTACCACGCAAGATCAGTTTATTGACCTTGTAACTCCTCAAGCTAGATTGATTGGTGGTCTTCCTTTATTTAGAGATCGGTATAACTTTAATAATAATCCGGTTTACTCCTTAGCAACAGTCACCCAGTTTGGAGGAGCTGTGCTTGCAGGTACGCAGGATCCTGCTGTTCTTCAAGCTGCAATTGCTCAGGCTACTCAAATTGTCACTCAACAGGTACAAGCGGGGTTAATTCCTCCAAGTGCAGCTCCAGGAGCCATAGCAGCATTAGTTCCTCAATTAGTTCCTGTAATCGCAGCTCAGAATAGCCAATCCCTTTTACAGCCATTTGAATTAACAGAGTTCAAGCCTGAAAGAGTAAAGTCATTTGAAGTAGGTTACAAAGGACTTTGGTCAAATAAACTACTTGTTGATGCCTATGCTTACTTCAACCGATTTGAGAATTTCATCGGTGGTCAAGTAATAGTACAGGACAGAAATCCAAATCCTCAAAATCCAGCTTCTGCTCTTGGACTTAACTTATTGAGTTCTAATACAAGAAACGTTTATTCACTTCCTACCAATAGAACAGAGACTATCAAGTCTTGGGGTTGGGCTTTAGGCTTGGATTATAAATTGCCAAAGAATTATACAATTGGTGGTAATGTCTCTTTCAATACCTTGACAAATTTGGAAGAATTAGCTGAGACTGGTTTCCAGCCAAGCTTCAATACTCCTGAATATCGATATGTATTGAATTTTGCGAACAGAGAAGTAGTCAAAAATCTAGGTTTTGCATTGGCTTACAGATGGCAGGGTGAATTTGCTTGGCAGTCTTCTTTCGTAGGTCCTTCAGTTTCAACTCAGCAACTATCAGTGATGCCGGCATTCGGTACATTTGACGCTCAAGTGAGCTATAAGCTTAAGAGCTTGAAGTCAATCTTGAAAGTAGGTGGATCAAACCTATTTAACGATGGATATAGACAAGCTTGGGGTAACCCAACTGTTGGAACGATGTATTTCGTAAGCTTGACTTTTGACGAGTTCTTGAATTAATCTAAAAGTATAACTTTATAATACCTAAAGCCATCTCAATTTGAGATGGCTTTTTCTTTTTTTAAAGACTTGGAAATACGAAATGTAGGTTATCAATTCAGAAACAAACCTAGCCTAGTAAAAAATCGAATCCCTGATGCAGGACATAAACTAAGGCTAAGACAAATCAATTAGAAATGATCATTTTTTCATAGATACGCGTACACATGAAAGTAATCATCTAAAGAGAATATCTTATTTCACTTCATGAAAATACTCTCGATCAAAAATCCGCGAATAAATCCATGAAGGAATCTTATCGTGATAGGGCATCAAATCCTTTAAGACATCTTGTTGAGTTTCATGTGATTTCATCACGGCCAAAACCCGCTCAAAATACGGTTGGGTATAAACTGAAAAATCCGGTTTTGGTAATCCCTCTTCCCTATCTCTTGGATAGTTCCTTTGGAAACCAGAGGAAAGTTGAAGTGCAACCTCAATCTGTTTTGGGGAAAGAGTTATTTGGAAAAGTTTAACAGGTGAAAAATTCTGCTTTCCTCTATTTTCCAAAAACACTTGTTCTAAAGCTAGTCCACTTAATCGATGATCGGGATGACCATATAGTCCAACTTTACTGTCATAAGAAACTAGAATATCCGGATTGATCTTCTCAATCCATTCTAAAGCTATTTGCTTTAAACTATCAAGCCCAAGATTTTCTAATCCGCTGTCGGGATAATTTAAAAGGTTCAATTGAGTGACTCCAATTAATTCTGCTGATCGCTCCATTTCCAACGTGCGTAATTGAGCAAGTTCAGATTTAGTGTGCTCACCCATGGAATTTCCCGCTTCTCCTTTTGTCAAGGTGACTAAATAAACCTCATTTCCATTTTCCAAAAGATTCATAAGTGTTCCTGAAACTGTCACTTCATCATCTGGATGTGGAAAAAATGCCAGTATCTTTTGAGGTTGTTCACTAATGAATAAGCTATTTTTCTGAGGAATATCAGAATCATGAAGCTTGTCTTTTCCGATCAGGATTAAGACAAAAGGAAGGGTGATCAGCATCAAAAACATGATACCGATCACCCAAAAAAAGAATTTTTTCATTCTTATTCTCTTGTTAAAGTACTTAAGAAACTGACTAAGTCTCGCAGTTCTCTTTTTGACAAAAGAGTTCCCATCGGAGGCATACTAGACATAGCCATTTTTGATTCTTTGACCTCTGACTTTTGGATTTTGCGTTCGGGTTCAGAACCTATTTTTACTACGACAGCTTCTTCAGAATCTTCCATAAGCATTCCACTCACTTTTTCTCCTGAATTGAGCTCTAACGCAATTGTACCATAACCTGGTGCAAGACGCTTGCTGGGTTCAACAAGCGCGATCAAAAGGTCCTCTCTACTCAAGGTATTAGCTATCCCTGAAAGCCTCGGACCAGCATTTCCACCCATATCATCATAAGCATGACATCGAATACATTGTGCGGTTTGATTTTCAAAAAATATCCCCCTTCCAAGCCTTACGCTACCTTCGGCTAACGCTCCAGAGTATTTTTTCCATTCCTCTCCATTTGCCTTAGCGTTTAAAATTGTAGTGAATCTTTCTGTCAATGTATTTGAATCTGTACTCTTGATTGCCTCTTCCAATTCTACCCATGTGCCATCAGGTAGTTTCCCACTTTCGAAATCACTTAAGATTGTATTCCATTCTTTCAGTGATCCACTTCCATCCAATCCTCCTAAAGTTAATAGCGCAGTTTGTTTTTCGGGGATAGTACGTTTATTTATTATTTCATTCAATAGAGCCACCTTTTGGTCTTTTGGTAAGTCCGTCTCTGATAAATAAGAAAGCCCCGCCACTCGAACGGACTGTTCAGAGTCTTTCATTGCCTGCGTGATCGCCTGTCCTAAGATTGGAGAATTCATAGCCTTAAGCGAGTTAAGCGATTCCACCTTTACTATAGAAGAAGGATCATTTTTCAACTTGGTAAATAGTGCTTGATCTGCATCCAAGACTTTAAGTTTACCAAGTGCTTTTGCAGATTCAAGCCGAATACTTGGCTCTTTTGAATTGAGCTGGGCAACTAGATCATTTTTTGAAATTTCGCGAATCAGCGCAGGCTCTCTGGTGACTTCTCCACGATATCTTCCATCTACTCGATCTACCAAAGATGGCTTGGACCAGGTTCCTACAGCAGCAATAGCTTCTTCCTGAAGTGCCAATGGGACATCAGCTTTGTTTATAAACTGTAATAAACCTGTTAAATTCTCTTCATTGCCTATTCTTTGATTTGCACTGATTATTCTTCTGACCAAAGGTTCATTTCTAAAAGTGGTCGTTCCAATTAATTTCGCTAATTCAGGTAAGGCTTCAGGAACTGAAAAATCGTCATGAATAGCTCGAGCAGCTTCAGTTACAATAAACTCATCAGAGTCGGATAAAAAACGGGCTAATTCAGGAGATTCCAATCTTCTTAATGCGATAACTGCCCCAAGTCTAACTGCCTTTGAAGGATGATTAGACAAGTTTGCAAGAGGCTCGACTTTTCCGATTCGTGCCAAAGCCAGTGTAGCAGCATGTCGGATATAAGCATCTTCATCATTATTTGATTCAATTAAAGAAATTAAAGGTTGTATGGCTTTTGAGTCTTCCGTTCTGCCCAAAGCCTCAGCTGCAAAAAATTGAACTCTTGAGTTTGCATCACTAAGATTCTTAATTAATTTTTCTGAGGCATTGGCATATCTGATATCTCCAAGCCATTTTGCGGCTTGTGCTTTGATCTCCGGATCTGAGTCTTCCAATAATGGCACCAATGCATCAGCATGACTCATATCATCCATTCTCGCTAATTGACTGATCCCTACAATTGCGTGTATCCTTGCGAGTTGATTACTTTTATCAACAATGACCTCTTGAAAGATTTCCATTCCATCATTTCCTCTTTTGGCAAGCTCGAATTGAGCTTTTCTTCTGATTCTAAGATCAGGGTGATAAAGTTCTTTCTTTAGACTAGCAGAACTTAACTTTTTGAAGTCCGATTTTAACTTCTGTTCCGTCTCTGCTTGAATATCTTTCAAATCACTATTCTCTTCTTCTAATTTCCAGATTCTCCCATAATTTTTTGTTCCCCATCCGTCAATCCAATCAGCTATATACAATGCACCATCCGGTCCAAAATCTAATCCTGTTGGCAAAACACCAGATAGAATTCTTTCGGTTTTTGTCATTTCAAAACTTGCCCCTTTCTGTTGAAGTTGGAATGCATGAATTCCTGATTGAGAAGGATTGCCTACAAATTCAACTACAAAAAAACTGTCTTTCCATTTAGATCCTAAGGCTGTACCTGGGTTATAAACCATACCAGTTGGCCCTGAAATATAGTTTTGAATACATGGAGTAATAAATGCAGCTTGTCCCTCCCACCTTGGGAGAAAGAGTTTTTC
Source organism: Algoriphagus sp. (assembly GCF_029254265.1). Lineage (GTDB taxonomy): Bacteria > Bacteroidota > Bacteroidia > Cytophagales > Cyclobacteriaceae > Algoriphagus. Next base: position 24,070 of record NZ_JAQWXX010000051.1, read on the forward strand.
ATCCATCCATACCTTGTATGGATTATTATCAGGGTCGCGGTATTTCCCAAATTGCCAATTAGTTCTCCAACCGGAGTCTGATCCATTGGTGAGGTAAACCAAGCGCTCTTTTTCACCTGGATGATCACCATCATTGTCAACAGAAATCAAATTGTTGTAAGCATCAAAAACGAATTCATGGGTATTTCTAACACCCATCGCATAAATTTCAAAATCACTTCCATCAGGATTTGCCCTTGCTATTACACCTCTGTTCGGGTACTTCCATTCTTTTCCATCAGGACCTGTTCCATTAAATCCAATGTCCCCTATTCCCCAATACACACGTCCATCAGGCCCCATTTCCAAACCTGACATTCCATGAGCACCAAAACCAATATGAATTCCATAACCGTGTGAGATAGATGTTTTTTCATCCATCAATCCGTCCCCATTTTTATCAACTAATCGCCACATATCTGGCCCGACTCCTACAAAAAGTGCATCTTCCCCCATCATCACTGCCCCTGCTACATCAGTGACTTCATCATTGAAATCTTGTACGATTATTTGAGATTGGTCAGCATATCCATCTCCATCAGTATCTTTCAAGGAATATATTTCCTCTTTTTGAACTGTCATATCTCGCCAATCATGGGAACCGTCTCCGTTTAAATCTGCGAGCCAGGTGTTTTCAGAAGATCGTTCCGGCGAAAGTTCTGATCTGAGGAAAGCACGTTTGTCTTCTATATTCTGAAGAGATATCGACCTGATCTCCCAATCCTGATGACCTCTAATGTCAAATTCCGAATCTTTTTGACGGTTTGTTCTTGAATAAATTAGATCACCATTATCAAGAACCTGTATAGAAATAGGATCATAGACCAGGGAATCCACACCCCATAGGGATAATTTTAATCCATCTTCCAGGACAGGTGTAACTTGAGCTTCGATTGCTTTGACTTGAATCTGAACTTCCTCTTTGGTCAAGCTTTTCATCCGAAGGTCTTCAGTACTTTTTTGACAAGAAAAAGCAAAAGAAGCAATCAGAAAAAGCGAAGAGTTTGATAGTGAAAAGATTTTGGGCATAGGTTTAATTGTTAAAATCAAACCTTAAGATAAATAAAATGATTTCTATCTAATTGCCTTTGGTAAAAAGCTGGTATAAAAACAAAAATCCCGACCATAGATCGGGATTTTGTTCACTTTAACCACTAACAACCATAAAACAAAAATAAATAAAACTCAAAATATGAGTTTAGTAGTCGGTACGGGAATCGAACCCGTGTTTTATCCGTGAAAGGGATACGTCCTAACCCCTAGACGAACCGACCATATTCTAAAAATTTCAAAATTTTACTTTTAATAGATTGATTATCAGTAAAATATGTAGTCGGTACGGGAATCGAACCCGTGTTTTATCCGTGAAAGGGATACGTCCTAACCCCTAGACGAACCGACCATTACTACCCTTGAAAACGTGCTTTTCTGAAAGGTTGTGCAAATATAGAGGGTTAAGATTATAATACCAATTAGGCTACCAAAATTTATTTGGTTTAACATTTAAAATGCTGAATTAAAGGAAGAAAATATTCTTTGAAGAGATTGAAGATGAATTATCTATTTTTGAGTTGAATTAGAAAAGAGCGAATGAAACCAACTAAAGAAATCCGAATTGCTATTAATGGATTTGGAAGAATAGGAAGATATACTGCCAAATTAATATTGGAAAATAAGGATTTAAAACTTGTGGCAATCAATGATTTAGCTGAGCCAAAAGCGATTGCGCATTTATTGAAATATGACTCAATCCATGGGAAATTAGAGAAGAATATTGCCTTAAATTCAAATGAATTGACTTATAATGATCAATCAATCAAATTATTTGGCATTTCAGATCCGGAACTTCTTCCATGGAAGGAATTGGATATTGATCTTGTGATTGAATGTACCGGTAGATTTACTGAGCGTTCCGGAGCTGAAAAACATTTAAGTGCTGGAGCAAAAAAAGTAATAATCTCCGCTCCTTCGCTAGACCCTACCATTAAGATGGTTGTCTTGGGTGTCAACGATAAAATTCTATCGGGCAATGAAAAAATTGTTTCAAATGCTTCTTGTACTACAAATTGCCTTGCTCCAATGGTAGCAGTCTTGGATAAAAACTTTGGAGTTGTAAAAGGTTTTGCCTCTACAGTCCATTCTTATACCAACGATCAAAACCTTCATGATGCACCACATCGGGATCTGAGAAGAGCACGAGCAGCGGCATATTCAATCATTCCTACTACCACCAACGCAGGAAAAGCCTTGGATATCGTGGTTCCTAAATTAGCTGGGAAAATTGAGGCTTCTGCGATGCGTGTACCAGTTCCTGATGGATCTTTGACAGATTTGATCGTAGAACTTGAACAGGAAGTAACTGTTGAAATGATAAATGATGCATTCAGAAAAGCGAGCAATAAAGATTTAAAGGGATTTTTGGAAGTAGAAGATGAGCCAATTGTTTCTATTGATATCATTGGAAATCCTCATTCTTGTATAATTGATGCTGCTTTAACCTCTGCCAAAGGTAAAATGGTCAAATTGGTAGGCTGGTATGACAATGAAGCCGGGTACGCAAACCGACTTGTCGATCTTGCTAAGAAAATAAGCAAAAACTAATCCTTGACACGGTTCAGAGTTAAAGCCTTTAAAACCAGATCAGGTAATGTTGATTGAGGGTTTCGGTTACGAAGATTCAAATTCCAGCCAATCTTTTCAATAATGGGGATTTTGTAGGTTTCTACCATTTCTATCAAGGTTCCATCCGGATCTTCAATATAAGCGAATCTCCCGGCAGCCTTTCCCATGTCAAATTCATTTTCGCTATCCACTGTAAATTCTACGCCAATCTCTTTGAGGTTGCGTTTTAATTCATGCATTCCATTGACATCAAAACACACATGGATAAATCCTAAATCCCCCCAATTTCGATCTTTAAATATCACATTCCTTGAAGGATAGTCAGTTTCGATTAATTCTATTTGTGTTTGACAAAGTAGCTTTCCAAATGCTCCTGTAGCTTTTTCAGATGCTTGTAGAATTACTCTTCGGAATTCAGTTTTTTCATTTCCAACCTGTTTAAAATCCGCCCAGCTTTGTTTTTCATCTGCCAATATTTCAACTTGTTGGAAATGTTGTTGATAGATTGGAAGCACTTTATCAATTGAGCTTACCCCCATTACTACGCCTAATACTCCTCCGGTGAGATCTTTATTCTTGAAACACCAAGAATCGTTTTCAATAATTTCAAAAATATTTCCGTCGGGATCTTTAATGAAAAAGTGCATCACTCCCACTGGGTTTGGCTCTGGTTTTCCAAGAATAGTAGCTCCAAATGTCTTTAAGTGATCATATGTTTTGTAAATATCTTTACTTCGGATTTTCACTGCCAAGATTCCAAGATCAGTCCATTTTAATTTTTCTTTGGATGCTAAAGGTTTTTTGGAGGTGTATTGCCAAATTTCAAAGCCTCCTCCCCCTTGCATATTCATAGCTAGAATCGCATGACGGCTTTCGACTTTATTTGATGTATATCGAGTCATTAATTTTGCTTCGGCGCTGTCTTGAAAGATTGGAACATCAAATTTGAATGCTTTTCTATACCATTTCCATGCTTCATTTGCATTTGAAACTCCTATCCCAACTTGTTGGATTCCATTAATTTGAACCTGATTCATTTACTTTTTTTGATTTAAGTTCTTATTCAATCTATTTGAATATAAAGTTTTTATTGTTTCTGGATGAACTCCAATTCTAAAAGCCATGATCGCTAAAAAGTTGGCCCATTGAACTGAAAGCCAACTATTGGTTTCATATTTTCTGGCAGAAACTAAAATAGACTTTTGAATAACTTTGAATTTGGTGATTTTTCTGATTCGCTTAACAAGTTCAAAATCTTCCATTATTGTAAATCGCTCATTATAGCCTCCAAGATGATTGATCAATGACTTGGATATAAAAAGTGTTTGATCTCCCCCACCGGCAAATATCCCATTGAATCGAGTGAACCAACTGTTGATCTTGAGCAATCTACTGGTAGAATCAAATTTATAACGATAACAGCCTGCTTCAATTCCGTAGGAAACTTCTTGAAGAATATCTTCATCAAAACTCATTAATGGACGAGTATCTGCATGAATAAAGTATAGGATATCCCCGTTGGCATGTTGTGCTCCGAGATTTAGCTGTACCGCTCGGGATTTCAATGGGCTTGAAATTACCCTGGCATTTGATCGCTTTGCGATATCTATTGAATCATCTACACTTCCTCCATCGACCACTAAAACTTCTAAGACTTTTTGCCTTTTTGATTCAAGAAGAATTGGAAGGAGTTCTTCTAAATTATTTGCTTCATTCCAAACAGGAATAATTATCGATATGGTGTTTGCCGAACTCAATAAATTCGCTTTATCATATAGTTTTTAATGGGATTTTGGATCAATGCATGATCGAGGTCCCCATTTTTAAATACAAACTTGTTACGATTGCCATTGATTTCAATTTGGTAAACTCCTTGCTCCTTTTTGGATATTAAACTAGTCAATCCAAAAGTTTCAGAAATCATCATTTGTTGAGGATTTGGTTCCTGAAAATAAAATTTGACAATTGAAAATGGGACTAGATTCTGAATAGAGGTTTTATTATCAAACTTATAAGAATGTGAATCAACCAAATAAGATGTTCCATTCCACTTAATTTTACTGTAAAACGACCCCCGATTTGAAATGGATTTTGAATCCGAACTAATCAACTTTCCATTTTTGTAAATCGAATTAATAGTCAATTCGACATTGATCTTTCCAAAAAACCAGAAACTCACCAAACTTTTAAGGTTGTATTCGATTATCTCATTCCTTTTGATTTCCTCAACTTTCATATCGCCGATCTGAAAACCAGCCAATTCAATAGAGTAAGATTTTGTTGTTGTTTGAGCAGTGACACTTCCGAAAATGATGATTCCTGTAAGGATTAAAAACAGTCGGATTTCAAAAGTCCTTTTTGAAATAAATTTCATCATGCATAATAGGTATTAATTCTTGATGTAGAATTGAAGAGTTTCATTTCTAAAGGAAAAATGACATTGTTCAATGTTTTGAATTAAGTTCAGAATCAAACCTACCCTTCACTTTTTCCCAATCAGCTATGTTGTCTATATCTGATAAAGTATCAATAATTCCTATCGAAAAGTTTAACTCCTGGAGTTTTGATTTAGTTTGATTTAATACTTGGTTAGTACTCCAATCAATCTCTTCGAAAATTTCGGGGATCAACTTTTTTAATCCAAGTAAATAATACCCTCCATCCAAGGCTGGACCTAAAACTGCATCGTTTTGACTTAATTTTTTGAATGCTTTTTGAATATGAGCAGGCTTAAGATCAACACAGTCTGTTCCGATAATTACAACATGATCATAACCTTCTGAGAATACGGTCTCAAATGCATTTCGCATTCGTTCACCAAGATCTTTACCAGTTTGTATTCTTTCATGTACTATTCTTCCACTTTCAATTCTTATTTCTGGGATGAAATCGGAATAAAAAATAAATTGGTCTGCAACAATTTCCTTTAGAATTGAATGGGTATGTTGAATAAGAATTCTGTAAATTTTTAGGGCGCTTTCATCACCAATTGAAGCTGCCAATCTGGTTTTAACTTTTCCAGGAATTTCATTCTTTTGAAAAATAATTAATGCGTTTTTATTCATTTCTTGAAAATATAGAATCGTTTTCAACTTTTTAGAATCTTAAATAAGAAGACAAATTTTTATAATTTCTCCCTTTTCATCTAAAAAATGATTTTAAACCAAACTCTATGTTAAAGGATTCGTACATTACTCTATTAAATCTATAGACTTTAATCCTTATAAATTATGTCACTACGTTTAGGCGATATTGCGCCCAATTTCCAAGCAGAAACCTCAATGGGAAAAATTGATTTCTATGAGTATTTAGGAGATGGTTGGGGGATTCTTTTTTCGCATCCCGCTGATTATACCCCAGTTTGTACTACCGAACTTGGAGCCGTTGCAAAGCTCAAGGAAGAATTTGCAAAACGAAATACTAAAGTTATGGCTCTAAGTGTGGATGGATTGGAAAGCCACAAAGGTTGGATAGCAGATATCAATGAGACACAAGGAACTGAGGTGAATTTTCCAATCATTGCTGATAAGGACAAAAAAGTATCTGAGCTCTATGATATGATACATCCTAATTCCAATGAAAACTTTACCGTCCGGTCAGTTTTTGTGATTGGTAACGATAAAAAAATTAAGCTTATGATTACCTATCCAGCTAGTACTGGTAGAAACTTCGATGAGCTCTTACGGGTGATCGACTCTTTGCAGCTTACTGCTAACTATTCGGTGGCCACTCCTGCTAATTGGAAACAAGGTGAAGACGTGGTAGTGTCTCCTTCAATCAAAACAGAAGACATACCAGCTAAATTTCCCAAAGGTCATAAAGTGATCAAGCCGTATTTGAGAACAACTCCTCAACCAGATTTATAAGATTGCTTTCAGACCAGTAAAGGCTCCATTAGGAGCCTTTTTTATTTTTTAAGAGACTTGATTATTGCCAGAGCATCAGCAATAGTTTCTTTGATTTCTACATATGCACCTTTTGCGATTAGCTCTTTTTTAAAAAGTTGAGAGCCCATCCCTACACAAAGAACCCCTGAACCAAACCAAGTTTTAATACTTTCTGCAGTTGGTTCGACTCCTCCTGTTGGGATGATTTCAACTTTTGGAAGAACCGCATGGACAGCCTTTACAAATTCAGGTGTCAAGACATTTGCAGGATATATTTTTACTAACTCTGCTCCAAGTTCTTGAGCGAAAAATACCTCAGAAACTGTTCCGCAACCTGGAATCCATGGTGTCTCGGTTTTTTGGCAATATTCACCGAGCTTGGGATTCATCACAGGCGCAACAATAAACTCTGTTCCCATATCCAAAAAAATCTCCGCTTCCCAAGGATGATAAATTGTACCAATTCCTAAAGAAAGTCCAGGCATTTGATCAGCCAATTTTCGAAGAGCTGGAAAAATAGAAGGAGCTTCTTTACCTCGGTTCACCATTTCTATTACTCGGATTCCACCTTCATAAGCAGCTTCCAAAAGTTTAAGACAAATTGTTTCATCTGGATTAAAAAAAATTGGCATTATGCCAGCTTGATCCATTTTCTGGATAAATGGGGTGGGGTTTCTCATTATCTTTTGATTTTACCTATAGACTCTCCAACTACTAACTCATGAACTTCAGCCAAACTGCAAAGTAAGACATCACCCGGAACACTGTGTTTAATTGCTCCAGCTGCTACTGCAAAATTTATCGAATCCTGAGGAGCTAAATACAACAATCCTTGAATTAGTCCACCGGCAAACGCATCTCCAGTGCCTACGCGATCCACGATATGGGTCAGGTCGTAGCTTTTAGAAGTAAACCACTCATCAGCACTGATCAAATCTCCGATTAGAGTATTATGTGAAGAGCTATGGGAAGTTCGTTCTGTCTTAGAAATGTATTTCAGATTTGGAAATTTATTAAACATGTAGCCTTTTGCATGTTCAAAATCATCAAATTCCATATTCAAGCAAGCTGAAAAATCACGTTTCCCAGCGATCATGACTTGGGTGAGTTCCATCAACTCAGGCATCACTTCATGAGGTTTTTTTCCAAATTGCCACAAATTGCTGCGGTAGTTCAAATCACCGCTAGTTGGAACACCTCTTTGTTTAGCCTCTTGGAGAGCCTTTAAAGTTAAAGTTGCAGACTCTTTAGATATCGCTGGACTTATCCCCGACCAATGAAACCAATCTGCATCAGCAAATACATTATCCCAGTTTAGATCATTTCCATCAAAGTTTGCAAATACAGAATCAGTGCGGTCGTAGATCACTTGTGAACTCCGCTGCATTGCTCCTTGCTCCAGAAAGTAAATCCCCATTCTCCCTGGATAATATTTCACAAAATCAGTTTTGATTCCATTTCTTCGTAGTCTTGCGGAAGCTGCCCAACCAATTTCTTGATCTGGAAATGCAGTTAAGTGGTATACGTCATTTCCCCAAAAAGCTAAAGAAGCCCCTACATTGGCTTCAGAACCACCAAATTCCACATCATAGGAATTGGTTTGAAAAAATCGCTCATTTCCAGGAGGGGAAAGTCTGAGCATTACTTCACCAAGTGTCACAATTTTTTTCATCAGTCACTGTTTTTTTTCTAATTTGAATCAAATTTATGTCTGCTCACGCCCTATTTTATGCGAAATAAAACTTTGGTCCTCCATCCTCATGATAATGTCGGAGTTGCCTTGACAGATTTATCAATTGGAGAACTTATCAAAGATTCTGAAAATACAGTTAAGATTCAAGACGATATCTCTGCAAAGCATAAATATGCGCTGAAAAACTTTTCTGCTGGCGATGACATCCTGATGTATGGAACCATTGTAGGAGAAGCTACGCGATCCATACCAGCTGGAGGAGCTATTACTCTGGCTAATATTCGTCATAAAACCCATAAGTATCGAACTACTTCTCAAACCTATTCCTGGAATCCTCCTGATATTAATTACTGGAAATACAAGACTTTCCAAGGTTACTTAAGGGAAGATGGTCAAGTGGGAACAGCAAATTATTGGTTGGTGCTTCCACTGGTTTTTTGTGAGAATACCAATATAAAATTATTACAAGAGGCTTTCGAAAATGCTTTAGGATTTGCCAAGGTCAATCCTTACGAGCGTCAAATTAGAAATCTTATTTCTGGCTTGGGTAATGATGTGGTACAAAAAAGTACGGAAACGGTTACGCTAGAAATAAATGAAAAAGACAATCGGGTATTTGAAAATCTAGATGGGATTCGATTTTTAACTCATAATGGTGGATGCGGTGGCACTAGAAATGATGCTGAAACACTATGTGCACTATTGGCTGGATACATTCATCATCCCAACGTAGCAGGAGCCACCGTCCTATCGCTTGGTTGTCAAAATGCGGAAGCAAAAATTTTGGAACGAAAACTTCAGGATCTTCAAAAGGGGAATCCAAAGCCTGTGATTATTTTTGATCAACAGCAGGAAGGAACTACAGATGATTATATCACTAAAGTGATTGCCCAAACTTGGGAAGGTTTGAAGGTGGCAAATAAAAGTAAAAGATCTCCTCAGCCAATCAGTAAACTAGTTATCGGTCTAGAGTGTGGTGGATCTGATGGTTTCTCCGGTATTTCGGCAAATCCAGCACTTGGTAGAGTTTCTGATTTAGTGGTGACTAGCGGAGGAAGTGCTATACTTTCAGAGTTTCCTGAACTTTGTGGAGCAGAGCAGAACCTCATTGATCGCTGTAAGACACCGGAGATCGCTCAAAAATTCATTCGATTGATGGAAGAATATGCTGCCGCCGCTGATCGAGTAGGATCTGGATTTGATATGAATCCAAGCCCTGGAAATATCAAGGACGGACTACTAACAGATGCGATAAAATCCTGTGGAGCGGCAAAAAAAGGAGGTACTGCTCCTATTTCAGGAGTCTTGGATTATACCGAATATTTGACTTCTCCAGGATTAAATCTATTGTGCACTCCAGGAAATGATGTCGAAAGTACTACAGGTCTTGCCGGTAGTGGAGCAAATATCATTCTCTTCACGACTGGTCTTGGTACCCCAACAGGAAATCCAATTTGTCCTGTAATTAAAGTTGCTACAAATCATAAGTTGACTTCAAGAATGTCTGATATTATTGATTTTGATGCAGGAAGTGTTATTTCAGGCGATCAGACGATCGAAGAATGCGGAGATGATTTACTTGAACTTGTCCTAAAAGTAGCTAGTGGAGAAATGATTGTAAAAGCAGATCAAAAAAGGAATTTTGATTTTATTCCATGGAAAAGAGGAGTTTCCTTATAAAAAAAGAGCGGTTCTGATTAACAGACCGCTCTTTTGATATGTAGAAGGAATAGAATTTAATCCCTATCCTTTTTGTCTTTATCTTTTTTATCCTTTTTGTCTTTTCGATCGTCGTCGTCGTCATCTCGATCATCCTTCTTGTCAATAGTAGCCATAGTTACAGATGATCCATCTCCACTTAAAGGGTTGAAATTACCTCTCACAACTCCAGATCCAGTTGCGCCTTTAAATTTGCCTGTTCCGCCGATTATTTCAATTTCAGCAGTAAAAGAAGATAAAGTCTCGTTCACGGATGTAACGATATTTTTAACATTCTTATACCAAATAGAATTTCCTTTTCTATCAACAGTAATTGAACTCACATTTTCTGGAAGTCCAGAAATACCAAATGCACTCAATTCATTTGCAAAAAACATTGATACTGGCGCACCTAAAGTTATTAATTCGTTGTTTTGAATTTGAGCTAACTGATTTATAAAAGAGGTTGGTTTACTCATTTTCGTGGCTATACCTTCTCCAGTACCTGGATAAAATGCAGGAGCAGGACCTCCTATATAACCTTCAGCCGGTACAAAAAAGAGTTTGTTTTTAAAGACTTCAAAGTAATTGTAATCAACTTTTTTTCTTGAATTTATTGAATATCCTGCATCAATATCAAGTTTTTCCCAAGCACTTAAGGCCTGTTCTAAAGTTGGATCTGCGAGTTCCTGCTCTGGAATTATTTGTTCTTGAGTCAGATCTTGCGAACATGACCAAAGAAATGTAAAAGCTATTCCAAGAATTGCTAAGCGGTTGGTAATTAGTGTTTTTTTCATTTAAATAATTTTAAGGATGATTGTTTTTTTTTAATAATGTTTTTTTAGGTTACAAATATAACTAACCGATACGGAAAAATACATACCGATTAATTTGCTTTTCAAACCAATAAAAGTGCCAATTATTAAAATTCTAGAATAAAAAATTTTGCTTTTGCAGCTTTTGAACGAATCATACGTGCTTTTTCATAATCCTTAGAATAGTACCATTTCATTGCAGAATCTTTATCCGGAAATTCCAGCATTACTAACCTATCATGATTCCACTCCCCTTCCAACACCAAAACTTCGGCACCACGAACCAGAAATTTTCCACCAAAAGCTGCCACGGTTGCAGGTGTTAGTTTTTTATACTCTTCGTATAATTCGTAATCGTGGATATCTACTTGTACTAATACAATTGCTCCCATAAGTTATTCATCAAAACCTAGTCCTGCTGCAAAGCGGCTTTTTGCGAAATTTATCCTCCGCTTAGACACTAAGTCATTGAGCGTCAGTTTCGAACTAAAAAGGGAAACTTCACGAGCGTTTATTAAGAATAAACTGCTTTCACCTATCTCAAATCTTCTAATTTCTCCTTGAAGTAAAGATTCCAAACTAGTGACATTCTGGGAAAAGGTGACTATCTGAGTATTTATAACTTCAAAACTATTGATCTCTGCCTCCAATTTGGTTCGGAGTTCTACCTCTTTTAAATCTCGAGAATTTTGTTTGAAATCAATTTTAGCATTTGCCAAACCAAGAGCTCCTCTACTTTTTCTCCAAAGTAATGGTGTGTACACTGATACACCCCATTTATAATTGTTTTCAAAGAATGGAGAGTTAAACTCCCCCAGATTCTCTGTTAGAAAGTTGTATTTAAGTTTTACTACAGGGAGTATTTGTTGACCTTTTAACTTACGCTCCACCCCTAAACTAGCCAATTCAAAGTCTGCAATTTGTAATAAAGGATGGGACGAAACAGCCACCCTAAGATCTTCTTTTTCTAAAATTGGAGCAAATTCATCATATAAGCCTTGAGGAATTACATCGTTCTCCAACAACATTGGATTACCATCTTCATCCCAAAGAAAGGTATTCAAAAGTTGAGATGCGCCAAAGAATGCATTTTCTGCAGATTGAAGACTATATTGTCTATTGAGTAAAATAGCAAACGCTTCTACCGTATCGATTGCAGGCAAATCACCTTGTTGGTAGGCAATTTTGATTGCATCGAATCTAATTTTTGCAAGTTCAACACCTTCATTCAAAACCTTAACATTTTCATGGGCTACTGCCCATTTCCAATAGGATTCTGAAGCATTAAAATAGAGTTCATTAAGTAATTGCTCACGTTGAGAAACGGTGGATTCCTGATAAATCTGTGCTTGCCGTAAGGCGGCTCTTCGCTCATCCAAAATCAATCCTTGTCCAAGGTTTACAGAAGCTCCGGCAGCAAATAACCCATCAATAGGCACTGATCCTTCAGGATTAAGAAATTGTCCTGTATTCCTTTCAAAGGTACCATTTAACTCAATTCCAGCCCAGGTAGGAATACTGATTCCTGCCTCTTGCTTGTCGTAATAGGTATTCTCTTTAAATTCTTTCTTATCCAATGTCCCAAACAATAGAGGGTCGAAACCTCCCCTGGCTTGTCGGACTTCCATATCTCCCATTCTCAGATTGATATCTGCCTGAGCTGCGATTGGATGATAAGACCTCACCCAAGTCTGAAATGAATCAAAATCAAGCGTATCCAGTGACTGGGACCATCCTATAAGATAAACAAGAAAAAAGGTAAAGCTTAACGAAAACTTCTTCATTTTTTATTTTTGGCTAGGCCGTCTTTTTCTTCTTGTGTGTAATAATCTGCCGGGAATCCATTGAGCTGCCGCCATATTTCATACCATACAGGAACATCATTCAACAATGCAATGCCATCAGCACCGGAACCCATTCGAAGTAAATCAGGCCATGGTTCTTCCTCTGGATCTTCTGCAACCACCACACGATACTGATTATTTGGCCCTGCAAATTGGTCAATCGCAACTACCTGTCCTCCAAAGGTACCATTAGAAAGCTGTGGCCATCCTGAGAAGACGATCGCAGGCCATCCATCGAAAATGAATCTCACCCTATTTCCAACTTTAATCAATGGTAAATCAACTGGCTGTACATACATTTCTACAGCGAGTTCCGCATTAGATGGTACAATATTGAGAATTTGGTCTCCCTCTTTAATCGTTTCTCCGATTCCTACTTGAATAGCCTGAGCCAAATAGCCGTCCTGTGGAGCTAAGATATGTCTGAAACCTGTACGCGCTTCATAATTGGAGTATTGATTTTCAAGCTTTGTGGCAGTGGCCTCCGCATCGTATTGAGAAGACATAGCTGTATACATCTCAGATCTCGATTTGGCTAATTTGTCACGAAAATCATTTTCGATTGCATCGAGATCAATCAAAGCTGTAATCTGGGAATTCTGACTGCTCAGATAGTCATTTTCTGCTGCAAGTAACTTTGCTTGCACATCTTGAAATTTAAGTCTTCGGGTCTCCAAGTCTGTCAAAGATCTTAATCCTTCCTCATATAGTTTTTCTGCTCTTGTAAGCTGCTCTACACCGATCTTAAAATTCACTTTAGCCTGCTCGAAATATATACTATCTGACTGAACTTTTAGATTAGCCATATTTAGCTTATTCTGAGCTTGCTTTAGCTTCAAAATATTATTCGCCTCGATTGCCTTGATTTGTGATTGAAGTTGTCCCACTTTCTCTTTATAGGAGTCTGCAGACAACAATTTTGCATCTACCTGAAGTTGAGTTCTTGGCAATAGCATCGAGTCAAAGTATTCATCTTTGATTTCGGAAATTTGCAAAATTGTATCTCCTTTTTGCACAAATGCACCTTCACGAACATACCATTTCTCAATTCTCCCTGCTATCACAGAATGTATGGTCTGAGGTCTCTGCTCTTGTTTCAAGGCAGTAACATACCCTTTGGATCGTATATTTTGAGTCCAAGGCAAAAAGAGCATGATAAACATCACTATCAAAATGCCGGTAAGAATTCTTACTCTTCGCTTACTTTCCTTGATAGGTAAAGTCATTACCAGACTTTTAGCTCCGCTAAAAGGAATTGACTCTTTTATTTTAACATTAGAAATATCTAACATAGTATTTATAAATTCTTAGCTATGAATGAATTATAACTTTGATGGTCTCCATTAAAGACTAGTTTCCCTTTTTCCAATTGAACGATCTGAGAAGCTCTAGCAAGGATTTCTGCTTCATTAGATATTAATACCAATGTCCAATTCCCGTTAAAAAGGAAATCTGTGATTCTAGCCTTAGTTTTTGCATCTATGTGGGTCAAAGAATCTTCCATAATTATTGCCTTAGGCTCCCCTAGGAATGCCCTTGCAAGTAAAATACTTTGTGCAAGCCTTCTTGAAAGACCCTTTCCCTCTGGCTGAAGTATAGTGTCCAAATCGGATGGTAATTGATAGATATAATCTTTGAGGTTAACCAAGTCCAGGATATACTCCAATTGGTCCACATCAAAATCTCTACCTACCAAGATGTTTTCCTTGATTGATCCATGAAAAATTTGCTCTGTCTCAAGACAGTCACCAACCATTCCACGATACTTCTCAAGATTGATCATCTCTATAGAGAGATTGTTTACTTTAACTTCACCTTCGTACTCTTCATATAATCCCGAGAGTAAAGCCAAAAGTGCACTTTTCCCGCTACCACTTTTCCCATTCAGAACTACCTTAGCCCCAGGATCTATCGATAAAGAAACGTTTTGTAGTATAGGGTCAGTAGCATCTTGAGGTTGAAAAGTCACATTTTCTAGTCCAAATTGTAAACCTTCAGGTTTTGATACAATCACTTTTTCGGAATCTGATCTATGTTCCAATTCCATATCCATCACGTGACCAATCTTTTCGACAGAAACCAAAGTGTCATAAACCGTTTCCAAAGAAAGAATTAACTTTTCAACGGCATTCACTACTAGAATAATAATTACTTCTGCGGCTACAAATTGTCCAATACTAATCTGATCGTTTATCAATAATAAACTACCTGCAAGAAGTAAGCTCGTAACAATAAGCACTTTAAATACAATCATGATCTTGTACTGAAAGATCAAAACAGAGAAGTGCTTCGTCCTAAAATCCACGTATTTCTGGATTAATTTATCCGCTCGAAGTATGGGTAGTCGAGTATTTCCAACCAGTTTGAAAGTATTCAAAGTCCGCCCTACTTCCTCTAACCAATATGCAGTCTGGTATTTATAGGTTGATTCCTTCAAGGCAGTCTCCATTCCTTTTGGACTGGTGAAATAGAATATTAAAGTCAATATACCTACCAATCCTAAACCAAACAGAATGAAAGTCGGGTGATAGAAGGATAATAAAAGCAGGCCAAAAAAGACTTGAAGAAAGGCAGTGGAAAAATCAATCAAAATTTTGGATAGTCCCTTTTGGAGGTTAACTATATCGAAAAAACGATTGACAATCTCAGGAGCATATTCTCCATGAAGGATTTCAGATTTTACTTTTGGAAGCCGATATGCCATAGCTAATCCAGCTTTTGAGAAAATTCTTTGCTGCAATTTTTCCGAAATTTGAAGTTGAGAGATCTGAAGAAAACCCCCAAAAGCTACACCAAGAGCAACAATTATCACTAGAATGACCCATGACGTGGATATTCTTCCTCCCAAAATAAAATTCAGAATAGCCTGAATCCCGAGCGGCAATGAAAGGGTAACAATACCATTCAAAATCGCATAGAAATAAATTGCGTAGACTTGATTTTTCTCCTCCCTCAGTAGGCTAAATAGCCTAGCTACTGGAGTCATTCCATTACTACTTTTCATTAGTGATCGCGTTGATTACGAGTTGGTGAAAGAATTGATATCTCCCTAAGGAATCTATTGATCGCTCGGTCATTCCAGGGAGATGAAGTGAATTAAATGATTGTAATAGACTTGACTCCATCACAGTAGAAACCAGTGTTTTAGGATATTCATAATACGGATTGATCTCTTGAATAATGGAGGAAATACGCTCTCCAAATTTGTAAACCTGAGCAAAAATCCCACTCTCATGTTCATCGTCGACTGCTTTAGTCAAATAGCCCTTAAGCGATTCATTTACCACCAAAGATCGAAGGACTAGGGGATTAAGGTATTCATTTTTGGTAAAAATGGGACCATCAACCATTAATTTGAGTGCCACGCCAAGTCGCTCTCCGGGATCAGTAAGGTTTGCCGTAGCATAAACTAAATTAATCTCCATCCAACCCCAGTACCAAGCTGTCAAATAGAGTAATAGCTTATGCTTATTTTCAAAATAGCGGTAAATCGCTGCTTCAGTACTTCCAATTTCAGTGGCAAGCTTCTTAAAAGTGAATTGCTCCACCCCAAGTTCCTGAATAAGTTTACAACCCTTTCTGACGATTTCAGCACCTAAATCTGATGAAAATGGTTCCTTTAAATAAAGGTTGCCATTGACTTCTACTTTAGATTTACTCAATATACTTTCCATAATATACCTTCAAAAACAAGAATACAACGGAAGGAATAGAATTAGGTTTAGTAAAACTCCAGTTTTTGTTAGTAATATTAACAAAAAAAATACTTTTACTTACTTATAGTTTAAAAGCCTTGCCTATTAAAATATCTAATGGTATGATTTTCAGTGTCTTTTCATTCGTGGCCTCGAGAATCACTAAAGGTGCAAGACCGGCTCGATATGCTTCTAGCCATCTCAATGCACAAAGACACCATCTGTCTCCTGATTTCAGACCAGGAAAACCATAGACGGGGATTGGAGTCATTAAATCGTTTCCTTTGGATTTTGAAAACTCTAAAAACTCTTCTGTCATCATTGCACAAACTGTATGTGTACCGAGATCTTCCGGTCCAGTCTCACAGCAACCTGTTCTATAATATCCGGTCATTGGAGATTTGCTACAGAGTTCAATTTTTTCTCCAAATAGATTTATTCCATCCATGATCAGTTTTGTTTAGTATAAATGTAAGCCCACCATATTAATAAAGGATGAATTAGAACTAATCGAATCCATCCTATCCATTCTGAAACGCAAAGCCCCTCCTCTAAACAGGATCCGATCTGAATAAAATAGACATGGGAAGGAATAAAGGCGACAAGCATGGCAACTATTCCCCAAGCCGCAATCTTTCTTGTTTGTGGAATTAGAAGACCGATAGCTCCTACTACTTCTGCTATTCCAGCTAGGGCATTTAGAAGGTTCTTATCTGGCAAGTATTCAGGAATCAATGGGAGATAAAACTCGGGTTGCAAAAAGTGATTTATCCCACCTAAAAAATAGAATGCAGCCATTAGGTATTTCCCAATTTCCCTTAGTAATTGTTTTTTCATTTGTTGTTTGTTTTAAGAATTCATTGAGTTCGTTGAATCTCAACAAATTCTTTTCGTTCTTTTTTCAAAAGATTTTAGCCTTTATATTGTTTGCTCGATGTCCAGATATTCCTCTTTTTTTAGGCTCAACGTAAGACCGTTTGTTTTTTGGCCACCATTTATTCTTCTAATTTCTGCTGTAATTTCTAGTATTTTTTTTCCAGAAGTTTTCTCCAATCAGATCAGAAATCTACAGAAAGCAATTTTAACTAATTTCTCGATTGGTTTCAGTTGGATTTCATTTTTGATGCTGTTTTTGGTGGTTATCGTGTTTTTCTCTCCGTTGGGAAAGTACCGAATAGGTGGAACTAAAGCTAAACCTAGACTTACAAAATTAAGCTGGTTTGCAATCATACTTTGTACCACTATAGCTGTAGGAATTTTGTTTTGGGGAAGTGCCGAGCCTTTAAACCATTTCTTTTTTCCACCAGAATTCTTTGATCTGAAACCACGATCCACCGAAGCCAAAAGTTTTGCGCTCGGTGCCTTATTTTTTCATTGGGGTTTTATCCCTTACGCGATTTATGCTGTACCTGCACTAGTATTCGGTTTAATCTTATATTCAGACAAGCCAAGATATTCTTTGGTAAATATCATTAAGCCAATAATAGGTAGAAAAAGTGGTAAAAATTGGTCAGGGGTTTTAGATTCAATTTGTCTTTTTGCTTTAGTTACTGGCATGGCAGCATCGCTAGGAGCTGGTATTCTAAGCCTCTCCGGAGGGATTTTATTTTTTTTTCCGGATTGGAGTCCTGTGATAATTCAGCCTGCAGTAACACTTTTAATACTTCTTACTTTTTTGATTTCCGCCTCTTCTGGAATTGAAAAAGGAATACGGAGTCTCTCACTTTTCAACCTCGGATTCTTCGTTTTGCTTCTAGTATTATTTGTTGTTCTAGGGCAGGGTCTAGCTATTTTTCCGGCATTTGCAGACAATTTGAAAACTTATATTCACTATTTCTTGGATTTGGGTTTACAAATTTCAGGGGCTGGAAATCAATGGACATTTGATTGGACTACTTTTAATTTAGCTATTTGGACAGCCTGGGCTCCCATTACAGCTCTTTTTCTTGGTAAAATTGCAGTTGGTCGAACAGTTAGGGAATTCTTGATTTTCAATCTTTTTCTGCCTGCAATATTTTGTACATTTTGGATGAGTATTTTTGGTGGGGCTACATTAAAATTTGCAGCACAAGCCCCTGATTTTTATAAAAACCTATTAGAAGTATCTGGTCCAGAGTCAATTATTTACCAGGTTTCCAAAGACATGGGACACTTTAAGCTTTTTTCGCAACTTTTTATTTTGGCTATGTTTATTTCCTTTGTCACAGCTGCCGATTCCAGTACAGATGCACTTGCCAGCATAAGTATGAAGAAAGCCGGTAAGGATGTATTCAAGACAGATGTAAACCTCAAAGTACTTTGGGGAACCTTAATGGCAAGTCTTGCTTGGGTGATGATTACGTTTGCGGGGGTAGATGGAGTTCGAATGCTCTCTGTAATTGGCGGGCTTCCGGCGCTTTTTCTAATTATTCTAGCAACTTATAGCTTGGTATTATTACTCATAAATCCTAAGAAACATTTGCCTTGAGATCTCAATACCCTCTGTATTTCAGTTTACTAACTAGATATAGATAAAGAACTTTAGAGTATCTAAGCATTAATGGTAATAACAAGACGTTTCCTACAAATATAGTGGTGAGGTACATCCAAAGCTCAGGTCTTTTAAATAAAACGTTCAAGGCGACTAAAACTGTAATAACTAAAGCCACCGAAAAAGCATAGCTGATATATAAAGCACCATCATAAAAACCAGGTTCAGGCATCAAATTAGCGTTACAAACAGGGCAAGAATGATTTATGGCGGTAAGATTTTTAAAACTCATTTTAGAGCCTTCGAAAAGATTCCCTTCCCGACAATTAGGACATTTGGCCGTCAGGATGGCTTGAGTCTTGCTGATTTTAGACATTCTTGATTTTTGCTGCGAAGTAAAACTTCTTTTGGTATATTCTTAGTGACTTAAATTACTTATTCAAACAGAAGGAGAATCTTTATGTCAAAAGTATAATTCATCAAGATCATAATCTTTGCCTATCCCCCACTGCAGTAACTCTTCAATGGTGTAAAGTTCTAATGTATCAAGATCTTTTACTTTAAAATTTGCTCCTCTCAATCTTGAAACAATTTCCAGTTTACGGACTTCTCCTTGGTTGACAAGTAAATATTTCCTACCTACACGAAGGTTATCCAATGCGATAGGCATTAGGCTTTATCCTTAATAATCACACCTGTAGCCTCAAAAGTAATTTCTCTCTTTGGTTCGGTGATAGCAGCAATTTCTTCGTCACTTTTTCCTTGATCTTCAGCAAAATGTCTCAAAGTTTCTACATCAGTAGTAGTCAATGTTGCAACGCCATCAAGAACGATTGGAAATCCTTGAGAATTAGTTGGGACAAAGAAACCATAGTCCTTAAAGGTAACTCGCATGCTTTCACCATTAGGAAGATTCATTGTAAGCCAACAGCCTTTTTTGGTACATACCTCGTTGATTTTGCCTTCAATTTTCCCTTCGAAAGTACCGTTCTCCATTACTAAAGAAACCATCTCTGCAGGATTTACAACTTCTTGATCAGAAACGGAAGCACCATAATTGCCAGCAATGATGTCAGTGGTTTTTTCAGCTTCCATCTCTTTCTTTGGAGATTCTTGGCAAGAAACCAATAAACCAAAACCAGCAGCAAGGATAAATAGTAAGGACTTTTTCATAAGCTTAGTTAATTTTAACTCTCAAAAATAAGACTAAGAATCACAAGTAAAAAGAATTTGATTGAAGTTTATCCCGAGAAGTTAAAAGCAATTTCATTCAACTTTTAAAAGCATTTGTTGAAAAAAAAATATTGGCTAAAAGATTTTAAACAATTTTCACAATAAAACTTCCAATCTTTTAACAATACTGTAATTTTACCAAAGAATTTATATTTCAAACCTAATTATGCCTCAATCCACAAAATTTATCATTGATTTTGATAGTACTTTCACACAAGTAGAAGCTTTGGATATACTTGGAGAAATTAGCTTGGCCAATGATCCTCAAAGAGACCAAAAACTCAAAGCAATCGTCGATATTACAGATAAAGGAATGGATGGCTCGCTGACTTTTAGAGAAAGTTTAGAGTTGCGATTGGAGATTTTAAATGCTTCCAAAGACCAAATTTCTGACCTTATTGAAGCATTAAAAAAGAAAGTCTCAAAATCCTTTGAGCGTAACAAGGAGTTTTTGCAAGAGAACTCGAATGATATTTACATCATTTCGAATGGATTCAAAGACTTTATTATTCCGATTGTGGCAGATTATGGAATTCAAAAGGATAATGTGTTTGCCAATGAATTTATCTATGATCAGTTGGATCGAATTGTTGATTTCAACAGGGAAAACCCACTTTCCAAGAATAACGGAAAAGCAGAAACAATAAAGCAAATCAATCTTGAGGGAGATATTTATGTCATAGGTGACGGTTACACCGATTATGAAATCAAAGCTTCAGGATTGGCAAATAAATTTTATGCTTTTACAGAAAATGTAAGTAGACCTAGAGTCACCTCGCAAGCAGATCATATTGCGCCTAGTTTGGACGAAATTTTATACGTTAATAATTTGAATAAGAAGTTTAGCTATCCGAAAAGCAGGATTAAAGTTTTGCTTTTGGAAAATGTCCATCAAATCGGAGTGGATCTTTTTAAGGAAGAAGGATATGAGGTTGAGGTAATCAGCTCTGCAATGAGTGAAGAGGAACTCTGCGAGAAAATAAAGAACATTTCGATTCTCGGGATTCGTTCAAAAACCAATGTGACTAAAAAAGTTCTTGATAATGCAAATCGTCTACTTTCGATTGGCGCTTTTTGCATAGGTACTAATCAAATTGATTTGGATACTTGCCAGGAAAAAGGAATTGCCGTCTTTAATGCACCATTTAGCAATACTCGCTCAGTAGTGGAAATGGCCATTGCTGAAATTATTTTTCTGATGAGAAGTTTTGCCGACAAATCTGTGGCGATGCATCAGGGAAAATGGGATAAGTCTGCAACTGGTAGCTTTGAAATCAGAGGCAAAAAGCTTGGTATCATCGGCTATGGCAATATTGGAGCCCAGCTTTCGGTATTGGCTGAAAATATGGGGATGAATGTTTTTTACTACGACGTCATAGAGAAATTAGCTTTGGGAAATGCTACAAAGCTGAATTCTCTCGAGGAATTATTGAATACCTGTGATATTATTTCTCTTCATGTTGATGGTAGAAAAGACAATAAGAATATCATTGGCAAAAAGGAAATTGCTGCAATGAAAAAAGGCGCAATATTGGTTAACCTCAGCCGTGGACATGTAGTCGAAATCCCTGCACTTAAGGATGCTATTCTTTCAGGACACTTGGCAGGATGTGCTGTAGATGTTTTTCCAGAGGAGCCAAAAAACAATTCAGAGCCTTTTGTCTCTGAATTGATCGGACTACCTAATACGATTCTAACACCACACATCGGCGGTAGTACGCTCGAAGCTCAGGAAAATATCGCCCGATTTGTTCCAGGTAAAATCATGGAATATATCAATACAGGTAATACTTATAATTCAGTTAATTTTCCAAATATTCAACTTCCTTTCCTTAAGGATGCGCATCGTTTGATCCATTTACACCAAAATGAGCCTGGCGTCTTGGCAAAAATCAATCAGATTTTGGCTAATTATGAAATCAATATTGTTGGTCAGTATCTGAAGACAAACGAACGAATAGGATATGTGATCACTGATATTGATAAGGCATATTCACCAGATGCAATTGATGAACTTAAATCAATTAAAGGAACAATCAGATTTAGAATGTTATATTGATTTGATACAAGCCTCGTGAAAACGAGGCTTTTTTATGCTTTTTGAATTCTAAGCTGTCCAACCAGAATCATACTTGCAAAAAATGTCCAAACTACTATTGGATAAATCAGGTAAGAAAGAGATTTGGAAACTTCTGCCACTTCCACTCCTATTTTTATCGCACTTATAATTATCAATCCATTTCCGATTAGCCCAAATTTAAGCGCTGATACACCTGTTAATTTTTCTAAGCCTAAAGTGTAATAAGTGTAGGTAGCACATACCACAGCTAGTACAATTACCATTCTTGCCAAGTCTAAAGCGTTTAAAAGTATGAGTTGATACCTCAAATATGCCAGAAACAAAAACAAACCCACCCAAACAATCGGAATAACAAAGCCCGCTGGCTCAAACCAAAGTCTTTTCCTCAAAGAATTACCCTCAAACTTTATCCCTAAAAATGGTGCAGGGACATTGATTAAAAGTAATATTCCAAGAAATAAGGAAACATTAAAAAAAATCTCTTTAAACATACTTTGTCAACTCTAGAGCAACCAAAATGTTTAATCTTTTAAATCCCTTCTTTGCAATGGCTTATTTGCTGAAAATCATATATCTAAAAATCTTCTATGGTAATTTATCTGGCCAAGATGATAATTGAGATGGCCATAAAGATGTGTTAAGAAAAAGCAATGAGTCATTTTTTCGCCAAAGATTTCAAGTGGGTAATCCTTATTAATCAAAGAAATGTCCATACCTTCTAAGCTGACAATAAGCTTATGTTTGCAATTACTGAGTTCATTTATCAGCTCCTCTCTCGGAACATTTTTTGCTCCAAATTCAAATTCTCGATTCCTTTTATAATCGAATCCACCAATTTCTTTTCCTATAAAATTATTCAGATTTCCAATCAAATGTAAGGTTAGATTACCGGCTGAGTTACTAATAGTATCATCTATCAGCCAAAGGTTTTTTTCATCAGAATAGCTTTTTATTTCTTGAGTAAGTCTGTCTAAATCACGCCCAAAAAGCATGATAAAATTTTTTAAAATCATAAATGAAAATTAAAACATCAAAAAAAATTAAGAGTATTTTTGATAAGCCTTCGCCATTTTTATATCGTACTTATTTTGCGCATAAGCTGGTCCATTGTAGCACTTTGCAAATTTTGCCCAGTCTTTATTTTTCAAATGAGAAAGGCATCCAAAAGTGGAGATATATCTTCCAAAGGCATCTAACTGATTGCTTTCGTGGATATACATCTCATCTACAAAATTTTGTACGGAGGGATAACCAAGCTTTAAAGCGTGAAAACCCATAATTTGGTAACTGCCCCAAGAAGCTGAAGCAAGTGCGGCTTCTTTAAACCTTGGATCAGGGGATATAGATGCTGCTTTCTCCATTCGGAGGTATTCATTTGTTCCACCTAAATAATGCTTTCGAGTGAAACTTTTGTAAAGTACAGTTTCATTTGAAGGATTGGATAGACTGGAAGGATCAATCCCTCTTTCCTTCAATTGCCTCCAAAATATGTGGCCCTCAAATAAAATCTTTGGTCTACCATCAATAAAAAAGCCTTTTCCGGAACTCTCAACTTCATTTACTGCTTTCACTGCAGCTAATTCCAGTCCATACTTTTTAGAGAAATCTATGAGATCCTGTTCATCCAAAAATTTGTCACCAAAAGATTCTGCTGGTTTGGTTTTTTCAAGTAGAATGGTCCAAGTCTTAATCCCAACCTCTCCGTCAATCACTAATTTGTTTTTAGACTGAAAGTCTTTGACAGCGGCTTCGGTCAAAGTCCCAAAATAAGAAGTGATTGGAATCTGATAACCCAATTTCAACAACAATTCCTGTAAAAATGCCACCGAAGAACCTCGAGACCTTAATTTAATGTATTGCATAATATCTGCTTTAAAAATAAAAAGTACTTCAATTTAGTTGAAGTACTTTAAATATGCAATGCTTTGATAACCTTATTCTGGATCAATCACATTCCTTCGAGGACCAAATTTACCTGGCTTTTTTTCGATTGAGGCTGGTTTTTGCTCAGACTTAGTGATGTTTGATTCGTTTGTTTTAGGGCTTTTTGATTGTTTAAAATTGTCGGTTTTGGGTCTTGACTGATTCTTAGATTGTCCCCCTTCCCTTTTTTTAAAGTTTGGCTTTTTCCCAGCATTGGATTTTCCCGCTTTTTCTGGTTCTCCAGTATAGGTTGGACCTTTTTCAAATCCTTCTGGTAAGGGATTATGAGTTATGTTCATGCCAATCAACTTTTCAATTCGAACGAATTTGTGTTGATCTTTTGGATTGACAAAAGTAATAGCTTCCCCTTCTTTATCTGCACGGGCTGTACGTCCCACACGATGCACATAATCCTCCGGATCGGAAGGGGTATCATAGTTGATCACCAATTCTATACCTACCACATCGATTCCACGGGAAATAATATCAGTTCCAACAAGAATTTTTACAGCTTTATTTTTAAAAGCTGACATGATTTTTTCCCGCTCTACCTGTTCCAGGTCTGAGTGAAATGCTTCCACATCAAAATGCTTTCGAAGGATTTTAAATAATGATTTTACTTTTTCCTTGGTTGATGCAAAAATGATAACTGCTTCATAAGCCTTCTGTGAAAGTATATGCTTTACAAGTTCCTCCTTTTGAGTATCGTAAACCGAATACATTGATTGGGTAACTCCTTCTGCTGTTTTACCAAGTGCGATGGAAATTTCCTCAGGTTTATTTAGAAATTTCATGCTAAACTGACGAATCTTCGGAGGCATAGTCGCCGAAAAAAGAATTGTCTGACGATCCTTTGGAAGATAATTAACGATCTTAAGGATATCATCCGAAAATCCCATATCCATCATCCGATCTGCTTCATCTAGAATCAAATGCTCTAGGGTGCTAAGATTGATTTTTCCTCCAGCTAATAGCGCGATCAATCTGCCCGGTGTTGCAACAACTATATCCGCTCCTGTTTCCAGAGCTTTCTTTTGCTGTTCCCACACAATCCCATCTCCTCCTCCATAAATTGGAATGGAACTAACCCCAAGGAAATAAGAAAACCCTTGAATCTGTTGATCTATTTGAATTGCAAGCTCCCGAGTTGGTGCTAAAATCAAGGTATTGAGTCTGTTTGAACCTGATTTGCATATCTTATTTAATATCGGGAGAATAAAAGCTGCTGTCTTTCCTGTACCAGTTTGGGCACAGGCGATTAAATCTTTGTTTTGAAGTATAACAGGAATTGCTTTTTCCTGAATTGGTGTAGGTTTTTCATAACCCATGGCGTCCAGTCCATCCTGAAGCGAAGGTTCGAAATTAAATGCTGCGAATTCCAAAATTAAAGGGATTGTTAAATTCTGTAAAGAACAAAAAAAACTTTGTCTTCTCAAATATACCTCCGAAATCAACAGAAAGCCAAATCTATAGCTAACTGGATAGAAATTCTAATCTGCTAAAAGTCCAATTTGTATTCAAAATTGGCAAGAATCCATCAATTAGGTTATATTTCATCTTTATCTAAGCCAACCTAAAACTCGATGAATTTTAAATTTTACTTAAGACTATGCATCTTTCTTTATATCACAATTTTCCTTGGTTCTAATCAGCTGTTTGCTCAGGTATTTGAAATTAAAGGTAGAATTGTAGATTCTGAAACTCAGGAATATTTAGAAGATGTAAGTGTGACTTTAAGAGGAACTGCTTTTGGGGTGAAATCAGTAGCTGGGGGAAATTTTTCACTTGAAAATGTAATTGAAGGCAAATACATTCTTTCTTTAAATCTTGAAGGTTATAATTCTTATGAACAGGTAGTTAAACTTAATAAAAACATAAATCTTGGAGATATTTATCTTGTAAAATATGGTGCAGAAGGATCTGGTGCAGCATTACAAAAAACAATCCGAGCTACAAATATCACCAACCTCTTTAATGATCGTCCGAATATGTTAGGGGGTAATATGGTTTATGGGATAGCCCCTGAGCCAGCTAAAGTTGAAGGGAATTATTACCTGGATAAAAAATGGAATACCGCTTCTCTCCTACTATACAGAGATCAGAAACTTTTGGAGGGTTTTAGAGCCCGATACAATATTGTCGCTAATCAGTTTGAGTTGATGGAACCTGAGTCTAACCTGATATCGATTATGATGGGACTTCGGGTTCAAAATTTTGTTTGGGTAGATTCCGCATACAAAGTGCCTAGGTATTTTGTGAACGGAATGGATTTTTTGGATGAAGGAAGTCCAATATCAGGATTTTTTGAGGTCTTGGTGGACGGAGAATTACCCTTGATGCGAAGAACTGAGGCCATATTTAAAGAATCCAATTACAATACTGCATTGATGGTTGGGAATAGAAATCACCAGATTCTCAAAAGGAATACCTATTACTATTTGGAAGGAAAAAATGTAATAGAAGTTCCAACTAATCGTAAAAAACTATTTGCTCTTTTTGGTGATAAAGCAGAAGAAATGGAACAATTTGTCAATCAAAACAGCCTCCCTACTCGAGAACCTAGCGCCTTGTTTCAAATATTCACACATTTCAACTCGCAGTTTGATGGCTTCCAACCAATTATGAGTCAGTTACTTGATCAAAAGTAAAAAATAAACAACTAATTATATGCTTAAGAAATTTACATTTATTGCTTTACTGTTCTTACCGCTATTGACTTTTGCACAGCAAACCCAAAAGCCAGTACTCCATGGGAAAAATTGGGTTGCAATTACAGGAAAACCTCTCGCAGCCACTGCTGGATCTCAGATTTTTCAACAAGGAGGCAATGCTGTAGACGCTGCATGCGGAATGCTAGCTGCTACTGCGACGATGTGGGATGTGCTTTCATGGGGAGGAGAAACGCAAGCCTTGATTTACAACCCTAACACTAAAAAAGTTATTGCAATTAATGCCATGGGCTATGCTCCTACTGGTGCGACGGTAGATTTTTACAAATCTCAAAACATGGACTATCCTCCTGCTTTTGGGCCATTGGCAGCAACTACTCCTGGAACTCCGGGTGGATTGATGACTATGCTGGCTGAGTATGGAACCATGAGTTTAGCACAGGTTTTGGCGCCGGCGATGCAACTTGCCAAGGGATATCCTATTGAGGAAATGACTGCCAACAACATTGAAAAAGGAAAAGATCAAATCAAAGGATGGCCTTACTCAAAGAAAGTATTTCTCCCTCATCTAGGTCAGGAAAGAGAAGCTCCTGAGGCTGGTGAAATCTTTGTTCAGGAGGATTTATATCAAACACTATCTAAGCTTGTAGAAACTGAAAAAGCATCCCTAAATGCTGGAAAAAACCGAAAGGAAGCTATCTATGCTGCTTATGAGCGATTTTATAAAGGTGATATTGCAAAAGAGATTGTCAGAGGTACCCGTGAGCAAGGCGGATTATTTACGGAAGCAGATTTGGCTAATTGGAAAGTCAAAATCGAGGAGCCTCTATCAGTAAATTATAAAGGTATTGATGTTTACAAACTTCAGGAATGGACTCAAGGTCCTGCCCTACTTCAGTCCTTGAATATTCTCGAGAACTTCGATTTGAAAAGCATGGGTTATAACTCTGCGAATTATATACACACTATTTACCAAGCGATGAATTTGGCCTTTGCAGATCGTGATTTTTACTATTCTGATCCTGCCTTTGATCCTGTAAGTCCAATTAAGGGGTTGCTTTCAAAAGAATATGCCAAAGACAGAGCCAAACTGATCAAAGACAAAAATGATCCTACCATGGGCCCTGGAGATCCATACCCTTACCAAGGCGGTACCAATCCTTTCAAAAATCTATTGGAACAAAACAACAAAGCTGTAGCCATTAATAACCCGGGCCAGCCATTGAGCGGACTTGATGATCCATTTTTGGAGCAATTCCAGCGCGGTACTACTTCTATAGAGGCTGCAGATGCTGAGGGCTGGGTAGTATCTGTCACTCCTAGTGGCGGATGGATCCCAGCGGTAATCGCTGGAAACACTGGAGTTGGTCTGAGTCAACGAATGCAAAGTTTTGTTTTGGATGAAAAATTGAACCCTTACAATCTACCGGAGCCTGGCAAACGACCACGAGTTACTTTGACTCCTAGCTTGGCGCTAAAAGATGGAAAACCATTCTTGGCCTTCGCGGTACAAGGCGGAGATTCACAGGATCAAAACCTACTTCAGTTTTTCCTCAATGTGGTTGAATTCGACATGAACGTCCAACAGGCTGCTGAGGCGGCTAATATGAATTCCTATCAAATGCAAAGCTCCTTTGGTGCGCATGAGATAAAACCAGGTGCTATGACATTGAGAGAAGACACCCCAAATTGGATTCGGGCTGAATTGACTAAAAAAGGATATCTAATGGATTTTTGGCCTAGAACTTCTGGTCCTATTAATGCCATTTGGTTTGACTGGAAACACGGAAGTTTCTGGGGTGGATCAAGCAATTATGGGGAAGACTATGGAATTGCTTGGTAGGATGGCTTTTTAGCTTGGGTTGGTAATCTTTGAGGTTTTTTTTCTATAAAGTTTGCAAGCAAGATCTAGGCAGCAGATTGCTTAAAATTATAAAACATCTCAAAAAAATATAAATACGAAATAACTTAAAAACACTTAGATGATCAGATCAAATTCCCTAAACACAGGATATTCAAAAAAAGGATTTTTGTTTTTTGTGCTATTCTCATGTTTTGCTACGATTTCTTTTTCTCAAAAAAAAGCCAAACCAAATCCTCTAAAGACCGAGGTTCAACAAGCTATTGATACACGTTATGCGGATTTGACAGACTTGAGTGATAAAATTTGGTCTTTTGAGGAAATCGCTTTCCAAGAAACTCAATCTGCCGCAGCGTTATCCGATTATGCAGAATCATTGGGTTTCAAAGTGACGAGAGGCGTTGGTGAGATACCCACAGCATTTGTTGCAGAATATGGATCTGGAAAGCCTATCATCGGGATTATGGGAGAATTTGATGCTCTTCCTGGCCTATCGCAAAATAAAGTCCCTTACAAAGATCCACTACACGTTGACGCACCGGGTCATGGATGTGGACACAATCTTTTTGGTGTAGCCTCATTAGGTGCTGCAGCTTCAATCAAAGATTTAATCGAGAAAGGTGAAATAAAAGGTACTATTCGTTTCTATGGAACTCCAGCTGAAGAGAAATTCTTCGGGAAACTCTGGATGATTCGTGCAGGCCTCTTCAATGATGTGGATGTGATGATGGATTGGCATCCTGCAGATGAGACCAAAGTAAATGCTCAAAAAGGATTGGCTTTAGTTGATTTTCAAGTCGAATTCAGAGGTCAAGCAGCTCATGCTTCAGCGGATCCTTGGAATGGTCGAAGTGCATCGGATGCCTTGGAGCTTTATGCTAATGGCATCAACTATTACCGTGAACACATCAAGCCTACGGTAAGAATTCACTACCATATTCAAGATGCGGGTCAAGTGGTCAATGTGGTTCCGGATTATAGTAGAATTTGGGTACGAGTACGAGATAGCAGTCGAGAAGGGTTAATACCGGTTTGGGAGCGCGTTGAAGCTATGGCTGAGGGCGCAGCGATTCTCGCTAATGTAGATTATGAAGTGAGCTTAATCTCAGGTGTTCATGAAATGCTGATCAATCGTAAAGGTTCTGAAGTGCTTCAAAAAAACTTAGAATCCCTTGGTCCAATTAGCTACACTGAAGAGGAACAGGTTTTTGCAAAGAAGATTCAAGAAAGTGTCAATAAGCCTCAAATAGGATTAGTATCAGAAATTAAACCCTTGGAAGAGACCTTGGAACACTCTATGGGTGGTAGCACAGATGTGGGTGATGTGAGCTGGAATGTTCCGGTGATCAGTTTGAGTGCAACTACCGCTCCAAATGGTACTCCTTGGCATTCTTGGGCAGTTGTAGCATGCGGTGGTATGTCAATCGGGCACAAAGGAATGGGATATGCTGCAAAGGCATTGGCAATGACAATGGTGGATCTTTATCAAGATCCTGCATTAGTTGAATCAATACAAACAGAATTCAAGACTAAAAAAGGAGACTATGTATACAAGGGAATTATTCCTGATGGTCCTCCCCCAATTACCTCGAAGTTGCAGTGATATCTTAAGAATAGTCTTAAACCTAAACTTTCAGTCTTTATTCAAATAATATTGAAAAAATTTAGATAAAAAATAGTTTGGTTGGTCTAGTCTTCAAAACTGGTTAAAACTACATGCCTTACAATCGTAAAATAATTTTATATATCTCCATGAGCTTGGACGGTTATATCGCAAGCCTAGATGATAGTTTGGATTTCCTTTCTTCAGTTGCTCAGGAAGGTGAAGATTATGGTTATACGAACTTTGTTTCTTCTGTTGATACAGTAATAATTGGTAGAAAAACCTACGAGAAAGTACTTTCTATGGGTTATGAATACCCACATGTAGATAAAGATGTATTCATCATTACTAGAAGAAAAAGGGCGTCTATTGGTAGTTTTAACTTTTATACTGGAGATCTCAGTGAATTGATAGCCATTCTTAAGTCAAAACCCGGAGGAAATATTTATTGTGATGGAGGTGCCGAAATCGCAAATGAGTTGATGAGAAACAACTTAATTGATGAATTTATTATTTCTGTGATTCCTATTCTTCTTGGAGATGGAGTTTCACTTTTCAAAGGAGGTAGACCTGAGCAATCACTTCGATTAATCAATTCAAAGTCTTTTGACAAGGGACTAGTTCAACTTCATTACAATAAAGTCTAGTACCCCCCTTTTCCTTAAAATCTATTTTATGAAACGGTTTCTGATTCCAATTTTACTACTGATTTCGATAGGATTATCATCTTTTATCTGGAAGCAAAAGAAAATCCTAATTATTGGAGATTCTATTTCTATGGGCTACACACCTTATGTATGGAAGTCTTTTCAGGGCAAAGCATTAGTGACCCATAACCCCGGCAATGGACAGCATACTGGTACTGGACTAGAAAAGATAGAAGAATGGATTGGTGATGAGGATTGGGATTTAATTCAAATAAATTGGGGATTATGGGATTTGGCTTATCGTCATCCTGACTCAAAAGTATATGGAAACCGCGATAAAGTAAATGGAAAAATCACATTTACGGTCGAAGAATATGCTGCCAATCTCGATCGATTAATCACCAAAATCAAAAAAATTAGTGATGCCAAATTGGTATTTGTCACTACAACTTATGTCCCTCTACAAGAGGTTGGCCGAGTTAGTTCTGATGTAGAAATATATAATTCTGCTGCAAAAGAAGTTATGAAAAGGCATGGAGTCTTGGTAAATGATATTTATACCGCCTCAGTAGATATTCACAAAGAACATGGCCAGGGAAACGCAGATGTCCATTATTCGGAAAAAGGCTATACTGAACTTGGAAAGCTTGTTGTTGCTTTTCTTTCAGATCAACTTTTTTAATTCAATCCCTTAAAAAGTTTGGAATTAATGGTAGTACAATTTTTTGACCTTTAGGTAGTTATAAACAAAAGGCCAAGTTCTTATTTAGTGAAATTTGTTTCAGTTAGAAATAATTTAAACAAATCTTAAGAATCGCTTAAGGAAACCTCCTAAATCAAATTCCTAGCTTGTTTCACGAATTAACTACCCTAAAGAAATGGAAGAAAAACTATCCAGAAACGCATTCTTAAAATCCCTTGGATTTAAAGGCGCTTCCCTCCTAGCCGTCTATTGTGCTGTACCTGCTTTAAGCAGTTGTATCAATGAACCTTCTCCAAACGATCCAGGAGGAAGTGGTTCCACTACAGATTTCACACTTGATCTTAATGATTCAGCCTATTCTGCGCTAAAAACTGTTGGGAAATATGTCATTGCCAATAGAATAGTGATCGCAAGAATCTCTTCGACCACCTTTGCTGCTGTGACTCAGGTTTGTTCGCATGAGAACAAAGCAAAAGTAATCTATCGAAATGCTGAGTTTTATTGCCCAGAGCATGGTGCAAAGTATGATGTAAACGGTCGAGGACTTAATTCCAATGGGAAAAATGGCTTGACGGTTTATATGACAGCTTTTGATGGAAGTCTACTTCGGGTTTTCTCTTAATAATCGACAATGCGTATTAAAATTATATCGCTCTTGGTATTTATCCTTTTTTTTGGATTAATAGGTCGAGCATTTGCTCAAGATGATTTGATGGCAATGTTGGATGAGGATCTTTCCAAAGAACCGGTTTATACATATGCTACTTTCAAAGCTACCCGACTAATCAATGGTCAGACAGTAGAAACTATTTCCAAAAAGCACCTCAACTTCTGGATTTCCCACCGTTTCGGAGCTGTGAATAGTGGATTCATAAATAATTTCTTTGGGCTGGATGAAGCAAAAATCCGCTTGGGATTAGAATATGGTATAACAGACCAATGGCTAATAGGTGCCGGAAGAAGTTCAATGGAAAAGACTTATGATTTCTATTCGAAGTATAAAGTCCTACGCCAATCAAACAAAATTCCGGTTACGGTAACAGCAATGGGTGGCTGGGCTATCAATACCATGAATACGGGATATATCACTGAAACAGGTGCTGAAATGAAGTTTTTCAATAACCTTGAGCGCTACTCCTATCATGGGCAGTTACTAATTGCTCGTAAATTCAATGAAAAACTTTCTCTTCAACTAATGCCAACCGTTCTACATCAGAATCGAGTGGAAAGTGCTTCAATTGAAAACACAATGCTTTCCATGGGTGGTGGGGGTAGATACAAACTTTCAAACAGAATTACGCTTTCGGCAGAATACTACTACAACTTGGTGGATAAAAACCAATACCAAAGTGAAACAGGACTTCCCTATCCTTTTCACAACTCCCTTTCTTTGGGTGTGGATATTGAGACTGGTGGACACGTATTCCAGCTTCATTTCACTAATTCAAAAGGAATGATTGAGAAGCAGTTTATAGGACAGACGATCGGTACTTGGGAAAACAAGGATATTTTCTATGGATTTAATATTGCCAGAACATTCAGTCTGGATAAGTCGGCTAAAAAGAAGATCAAATGAAATGCCCCTAAAAAAAGTTCTCACACAGGGCAATGTCCCGATAAATATCGGGATTAGGGTATTTTTCCGATTCTCGGGACAGGCTATATGACATCTAAAAAAAAATATAATCATATGAAAAAGCTATTCTTCTTCGTATTCCTTTATTGCTCTCAATTTGTTATTGGAAGTGCTGTTGCACAAACGCTCTTTTCAACCTCAACAGGTGAGATCTCTTTTTATTCTTCTACCCCAGTGGAAGATATCAGCGCTGTGAATAAAAAAGTCGGCAGTATCATCAATTCAGATACGCGTGAAGTTGCAGTTCAAATGCGAATCACTGATTTTTCATTTCCCAATAAATTGATGCAAGAGCATTTCAACGAAAATTATTTGGAAAGTGAGAAGTATCCAACGGCATCATTTAGAGGTAAAATCATTGGTAATGATGATTTTTCTTTGCCTGGAGATTACTCTGTAAAAGCCACTGGTTTGATGAAAATTCATGGAGTGGAAAAACCTATGGATTTGATCGGTAAAATTCATTCAGATGGAAAGGTGTTAAACCTTAAAGTTGAATTTTTGATCAAACTTGTTGATTATAAAATTGAGATCCCAACCTTGGTTTTCGCAAAGATTGCAGAGGAAATTCAAGTCAAAGGAACATTGGATTTGTTGAAAAAATAGAAATTTTAAATGTTAGGATAAATTCAATTTCTGAATTTTATTATCCAAAAAAAGCCTTTGAAGTGGATCCACTTCAAAGGCTTTAAACTTTTAGACTATATCGGATTTTAGGAAAAAAGCTTTTCCAGAATCTTATATGTAATCAAATAAGTAGGCCTCACTCCTTCCATCCCCAAAGCGCCGGACGCTAAAGTACTTCCTGTCTCCAAAGGATTATCAGATGCATAATAAGCATATAGCACTTTAACATTTGACCGTATGCTTCTACGTATTTTTGAAGCAGATTGAATCGCTTTCTGATAATGTGCTCCTTCCATTTCCAATCCTACCGCATGCCAGGAAGACTCCATAAAATAAGTCAGAATGTCTTTATTCTGAAGGGAAGTTCCCAATACAGTAACCATTGAACCTGAATACACACCTAACCCATAGCCTTCAAAGTCTGATTTTTTGAACTCGTTTTTGAATGGATAATTATCTGCAGTTCCTTCAAAAACATGTGAGTTGGGAATCATCAAATCTCCCTTTCCCCCATATAGTATCCCTGCTTTACCCATGATTGAGGTAGAAATGATATCCAAAGGGCTGGTTTTTTCTTCACGATGATATGGCTTAAGCAATTCATCAAAACATTCATAAGCTTGCTCCCCAAAAGCATAATCCATCACCACGAAAACAGGTCTTTTGCTCTTGTCTTTTGATAAAAATACTCCAGGAATCAACTCATCTTTTTCCAATAAAGCGGTATCAATAATTTGAGCACCAATATTTGTCCCAGATTCATCAGGAAGATTGATAAAGCCATGATCTAAAGCATAATCTTCAATAGCTTTCCCCTGATTCCCTTTCGTGTTAGTACTGATATCCATCACCACATCCTCAAGTGATTGGTAATCCTTGAGATCGAGAAGTTGAAAACCATAAATGGTATTCAATACAGAATGAAGATTGGCAGAAATAATATGAATAGGACGTTTCAAAAGGTCTTTTTGATCCAATGTAGCTTTGATCCTTTTTGCCCAAAGCTCTCCGTATACGTGATGACCTACCCTTTCCCGAAGGGTAGCTGAGAATGAAATCTCTCTATCCAACCCTTGAACACTCTCTTCAAAAGCCAACTTACCTAAGTGGTAAATAATTGAAAATAGACTGTTTGAATTTGAGCTTCGCTTAAATTTATCGACAGCAAATAAAGTTTCTTCAAAAGTACGACCGATCAAATGACTTAAATAAGCACTGGCGGCTTCTTTGTTAAAGTCTTCTCCGTTTTGCTCTTTGGTCACTATCTCTTCCAGCATTCGCCAGTTGGTATTGATTTTACCTTTAGCATCAGTACTGTTTTGAAAAATTTTGTTTGATTCGATATTCAAAAATGTCAAATGAGTCAGAATATCATAAATATCAGAGCGGCCTCTTGTCATTTCCACATACATAATATGCTCATCCAAACGGTAGCAATTTCGCTTTCGCTTTGGAGGAATGATCGGAGTTAGTTTAGAAGATTCGTAACCCTCTCTGCTGATCAACCGGACATAGCGACATTCTTCTATACCACGTGGAAGTCGTTCCATTACATAAAGTAATCCATCAAGCTCCACTTTCTCAGGGTCGGTAATCGTACCGTATATTTCAGGGCTTAGGATCCGAAGTGCCTCAACCAAGCCTTCGCCTGATATACCATTTGGTTTATAGACTCCTCTGGTGAATAAATGCCGCATCGTGATGTATAATCGTTCTATAGCGGCTCGTGATTCTTGGGCTCTAGTTCTTTTCATATATGTATAATCTCCTCTAAATAGCCGTGTGGAATCTCGCCATGTACTTTATCAACCAGATATTTGACTCTCTAGTCATGCTCGATTTCATCATTGCAAATTAGTTTCGCAAGACAAAAGTAGGAAATCCTACTTTATTCGATCACTAAAAAATTTCTTAAGCTTATCTACTTTCGGCTTTACTACAAATTGACAATATGGTTGACTCCCATTCAAATTGTAATAATCCTGATGATAATTCTCAGCCGGATAAAAATTAGTGAATGCAGTAATCTCTGTGACAATCGGGCGATCAAAAACCTTAGAATCATTAAGTTCTGCTTTTAGCTTTTCAGCTATCTCTTGCTGCGATGTAGTATTGCAAAATATTGCAGATCGGTATTGAGGGCCTACATCGGCACCCTGACGATTTAAAGTTGTGGGATCGTGAGTAGCCCAAAAAATTTTTAAAATTTCCTCTAAAGAAATCACTTTAGGATCATAATAAACTTCAATTACCTCAGCATGTCCTGTAGTGCCATTACAAATTTCCCGATAAGAGGGATCTTCTACAAATCCTCCGGAGTATCCTGAAATAACTTTTACTACTCCTTTAAGTCTTTGAAAAACTGCCTCTGTACACCAAAAGCAACCGGCGCCTAAAGTGATTAATTTTAAACCGTCAGGAATAATAAGAGAGGTAGTCGGAAGATTCATGGAATGATATTTTCTGTTTAAAAAATTATAACCCAATAACAATCAGATAAGTTTGGAAGGTTTACTGATTTTGGAATTATAGGGCAGATCATTATTGAGATTTATAACTTCACTATCAGATTTGATTTCTATCAAACCCTCTTGGTACAGTTGTTTAACTTTAAGAAAAACATCAACTTGAAATAACTCCCAATCCTCCGGATACATTTGCTGTATTACTTCTAAAGGAGAAAAATCAATTCCTTTTTTCTGTTGAAGCATTGCTAGTATTGCGATTCTGAGAATGTCCACAAGGAATAAATCAATTGCACACCATGACAAATGCAGGTGGTAGATTTTTTAGAGTAAAGCTGGTTTTAACCCTTTCGAAATGCTTTTTGAATAAGTTTTTCAACAAATACGAATAACAAATCTGAATAAAAAATCCATTTGGGGATAGTGCAAGCTTACTCTGCTCCAAAATCTGGTATTTTACATCTAAGGGAATCAAGCTAAATGGCAATGAGGAAAGTACATAATCTGCTTTCTTACCATTAAGGTATTGCTGGATGTTTTCGGCTGAATCATTAATGATATGGACATTTTCTTGCGGAAAAAGCTTTTCCATAGAGTCGCAAAATGATTTGTTAATTTCAAAGACGAATAACTCTGCATCTGGTGACATGCGATCAACAATTCCTTGAGTAATACTTCCATCTCCACCTCCCAACTCGACCATTATCTTTGAATCTGCAATGTTGGCATGCGAGAGCATTTTTGATACCAAAGCCTTTGAACTAAACGTCAATGCTCCTGTTGTACTGATATTTGAGTAGAGTTCTACCCATAAATCTGATTTAGTCATATATCTTTTTTCGGACTTCAAGATATCTTATTTTGCCCTATATTTTAATTAGATTTGCTTAAGAAATATTATAAATATGGCCCAAAAGGCTGAAATCCACTCAGATCTACCAATAAAAATTCAAACTACCCTGAAAAATTTCTGGGGTATGTCCTTGATATTCTTTATTCTAATGATCGGATTCCGATTCTTGGAATTAAAGCTTGTTTTCGATTCTCATATTTTACCTTTTCAGTTTGATGAGGTCTTGGCTGTAGGATTGTTGGATGATATCAGTTGGTACTTTTATTTCGTGGGATTGCTTTTAATCTTACATGGTATTGTTTCATTTTTTTCAATTAAAATCGCCAAATGGTTCAGCCAGTTAATATTTGGGATTGCATTAGTAATACAACTGGCACTTACTTTTTATTTCTCTAAATCCCTGATTCCCTTAGGAAAGGATCTTTACGCTTATAGTACTTCTGATTTGATTTTGACAGTAGAGGCTTCAGGCCAACTGAATCCCACTAACCTGATTCTTATCGGGATTTTCTTTGTTGTGCTCCTCTTTTTATTGCAAACTGGTATTTGGATTATGCGGCTGTCATTAAGGACTTACCTCTATGTCACTGGAATTTCTTATTTGTTGCTTTTGGCCGCTGTAATAAACCCACTTGTAGATTTAAAAAGTCAGGATGAGACTAAGCAAAACATTAAGTTGAATAAATCCAGTTTTTTGGCTTTTCAGACTTTTGATTACTTCATGTTTACCAATGAGTATTATTTTGATTTTTATTTAAGATCAACCAATGAAGGACTAACTGTGAAGAAGGATTATTTTGATCCTTCTTATCCTTTTGCTTTCAAAGCAAACTATACAGATGTATTAGGGCCCTATTTCGATAGCTTGGAAAAGGCTCCGGATATCGTTTTCGTTTTAATCGAAAGTATGGGAAAAGCCTATTCTGGGAGAGACGCTTATTTAGGCAGTTTTACTCCTTTTCTGGACTCCTTAGAACAACATAGCCTAGTTTGGTTGAATAATGTATCTTCAACTGGAAGAACATTCGGGATTCTTCCTGGTATTTTTTCAGGATTACCATTTGGAGAGAAAGGTTTTCTTGAGCTTTACCAAGATTTTCCTAAACATGAATCTCTATTAAGTGTCTTGAGAGAAAATGATTATGAAGTTCGCTATTTCATAGGAGCAGATCAGAATTTCGATAATCAAGGCAGTTTCCTTAATTACCAGAAAGTAGATCAGTTGGTAGATATTTTAGGTTTTGATCCGAAATATGAAAAAGCTCCTTCAAATACTGGTTTTTCATGGGGATATTCAGATAAAGAATTGTTTCGCAATGGTTTGGAAAAACTTCCAACTAACACCACTAAACCCCAACTTCGAATTTTTCAAACCCAAACTTCCCATGATCCATATCTAGTACCAGAGCTTCCGTTTTATCAAAGCAAGTTAAGAAGTCATTTGAAGGATAATTTGAAATTAAATGATTCTCAAGTTAGTGACTATCTGGCCTATGAAGACGTCTATATGACGCTTTTATATGCAGATGATGCGGTTCGGGAGTTTATGGAAGCGTATTCCAAGCGTCCCGAATTTGAAAACACAATCTTCATTTTTACCGGTGATCACCGATTACCTGACATTCCTATGTCCTCAAGATTAGATCGATTCCATGTGCCATTGATTATCTACTCCCCTTTGCTTAATCGCCCGAGCTATTTTAGAGGAATGACAAGTCATTTTGAGGTGACGCCGAGTATTCTTGCATTTCTTAGGGATCAAGCAGGTTTAAAAATGCCGGAAATAGCTACTTGGCAGGGCCAAGTCCTAGACACATCAAGGGTTTTCCAATCCAAATTAGCTATGCCAATGATGCGAAATAAAAATCAGCTTTTGGATTACTTAGACGGTGAGTTTTTCTTGTCCGATGGACAGTTATTTACAATTTCAGATAATCTGAATATCGACCCTGTTACAGACAATGATTTGACGAATAAGCTGAATGGGCAGTTCGAAGATTTTAAAAACAAAAACAATTACATGGTTCAAACTCGGAAATTACTTCCTGTCCAGCAGATCAATTAGTCACACGATTTTCAGCCTTCTCAAGAATCTGAGATATCAAAGGGAAGTAGTAATTCCAAAAAAAACTTTCCCTGTCTTTGTAATCAGAAACCAAGTGAAACCCTCGCCAGAGTATTGGAAGCCCCGTGAATTTAGCTGAACCCAAATCTACTTTCATATCCGTAAAATCTCCTGAAAAGTAATAAAACTGACCCTTATCAGAATTTTTTACCACTGTGGCAGGAAAAAACCGAGGTAAACCCATGGCTTTTAGTTTCTCTAATCCTTCTGAACTTGGATTGATATCAAAATATGAAACTACCTCGTAACCTCGATCAATTAAAACAATATCAAACCAATCTGGATATGGAACTACTTCAGGGAGTTGAAAACCTGTCTTGTTAAAGAAGGGTGTTCTGATTTCTGGGATGCGGGATTGATAATCTTTTTTATAAGTGAGCGCCTCTACTTTCCCATCTTCATGTACAAATACAAGTCCCGGACCTTTTCCTATCCAGATGTTGTCATGTTGCTCAAGGTAGTTTGTGATCAACCATTTTGGTAGCAATGTACTTGCTGTAGTATCAAGCTCCTCAAAATAGCGTGCAATCCAACCTGTCCATTTGATTCCAAGTTCATTCTCTATTTCCGTACGGTTAAATTTTGTCGTCGGAGAATCAAAGGAATTAAATTCTACTATAATAGTTTTGTTTTGTTTCGCGGCCTCTCTCACAAGTTTGATTTCTCCCTGATTCAAACCTCCAAAGACCTTGGAAGAACGCTCTTTTTGATTGGTTTTATTTAAATCATTCTTATAAACCCCATAAGTATCTGCTAAAAAAAGTACATCAACAGGCTTAATTTTAGCTTCTATTTCAGCTTCAGTAAGTTTGGAAAAGTCATCTCCAAAAGCTGGTTCATTTTCACTTGCCAAATGATATCCATAATAATCCTCAGTGAAATCATAGTACCTGTCTTCCATATTTTGAATCTTCTGATATTCAAGAATCCAGTAGAATGATTGGTGCTCGTTGTAAGTATCATTAGTGACTGATTTATCAATAACAACTATTTCAAGTTGCCTTATAGGATAAAACAGCCAGAAGGAATAACTAATCAAAGGGATTAGTAAAAAAGCCAGGATGATGGGTAAATATTTCCTTACTACTAATTTGAATTCTTCATTAAGCATAAGATTCAATTAAAACCGGTACTCTCCACCGATTGAGATATTCAAATTATTTCTAAAACGATCTGTACTTAATTCATCCCTACTATAGCCTGTGTAGCCAAAAATCATAAATCTCGGAACTATCAATTGTTGATATCCCAGCCGAACACGGTATGAATTTAGAAGTTGGGAAGAATCTCTACTTTCCTCATCAGGAGATACACCGGAGCTAATTTGCATACTGAAAAAATCCTCACCTGTCTTAAAGTAATAACGCGCTTGAATATTACCGGAGGTGCCCACTCCTACTTCTTGAGGGATTACGTTTACCCTAAAATTAAACCACCAATTCCCTACATATTTACCAAGAGAGGCAGTATAAATATTCGTAACTTCTGAGAACCTCAGATATCGGTACCCACCTTCAATTTCCCAAGCCTTGGGCAGATTAAAGTAAATAGATGTTCCAAAACGGAAATTTGGAAAAAAACTTGCTCCAGAGGCGCCAACATTGACATAGGCATAAGCATTTTTTCCTATCGAAGGATATGCATCCAATTCATATAAGGTACCAGAACCATCGAATCGATAGGCTTGCGTTACTCTTGCAATTAATGACCCCGTGAATTTGGTACGGGTTCTTCCATAAAGTGAAAAAGTGTTCCAAGGGCTTATGTCGGAGAAATAAGTGTCGTAATCATAAGTGACGCCCACAGCATTGTTTCTTCTTAACCGCTGCAAATTTTGTATGTATCCTAGAAAATCTTCCTGTCTAAATTCTTTTTCAAAAAGATCATCAGCAATTTTATAAGCAGCATCATAATCTTCTTGATTGTAATATAATCGAGATTCTTTATAGGCTAATTCTGGAGGAAAAGCAGATCCAAAATTTGTTTTGGCAAGATCGATTACTTTAAAACCATCCTCATAGGCTCCCGACCAAGTCAAGTTATCCAAATAAGCAGAATAACCATCTGAGTAAGTTGGAGATGCGATAATCGCTCTTTCTAAATAAATCGAAGATGAATCATTTTTTCCTTCCCAGGCGTAACTTCTTCCTACTAAAATCAGGATATCAGCATAGTTTGGATATTTATCCAGTGCACGAAAAGCAATTTTCCTTCCCTTAATATATTGTCCATCCATGATCAAAGTACGGGCTTCTGCCAATAGGACGTCCGGATCAAAAGAATCTTGAGCATTTATAGGGAAATTGAACCCAATCATCAAGATTAATAAAAGAATATGTATATCCGCAAAGATGCCAGTAGCCAAATAAGTTAGAAGTGACAGCCAGTGACAATCGCTTTCTTGCGATCTTAACGGGTACTAAATTAGGTCAAAATAAACGGTTTTGACCA
>NZ_JAQWXX010000053.1 GCF_029254265.1 Algoriphagus sp.
GGTCAAAACCGTTTATTTTGACCTAATTTAGTACCCGTTAAGATCGCAAGAAAGCGATTGTCACTGGCTGTCACTTCTAACTTATTTGGCTACTGGCATCTTTGCGGATATACATAAAATTTATTTACCACAAGGAGTTAATTCGGGTGTTTGCTAACATTTTCAGGAATAAACATAGCCATATTCAAATCACAACTCCTAAAATCCTCAAACTAAACAAAGAAACCAACATTACTTTGAGTTCTTCCATTCTAATATTTAGTGTAAGGACTTTTCTTTTTTTGATAGTGAATACGAGAAAAATAAATTACTAAAAAAAAAAGCTACTGATTTGATATATCAGTAGCCTTATATTTTCAAGGAGTGGGTAATTAACCTCTCAACCAATTAATAAAAGTCTGGTAACCAACTCCTATTTCTCTAGCGAATGCTGCTTTGGTCTTCTTTCCCGCAGCTTCTACCTTTTTCCACTCTTCAATGATTTTACTTTTCTCAGAATCAGAAAAAGATCTTCTCTTAGAACCTTTAGACACTACATTTCCTGTAACAAGAGAAATTAGCTCATTCAATTCATTTAGAAATCTTCCATCATTCAAATGAAGACCTGCGGCTTCCAATTTTTTAATAACTTGATCCTTTGGGTTTACAGGAGTAACTGCGATGCCTTTGGATGCAGCCTCATGTAAATCGATCTTACTTCCATCAGAAGTAACATAAATAAAACCATCACCTTTTTTTAGATCAGCAATTGCTTCTTTAATTAAATCTCTCATTTTCCTATTATTTAAGGGGTTTTGTAAAAAACGATAGCAATATAATTATATATTATTTGTTTCCCTAGAAAAACAATCTCTAAAAATAAAAAGAGTTTATAATTAAAGCTAAGAATCAATTTAAAGAGTAATTCTTCACCCAATTTTGAATAAGATTAATATGAGAATCCATTTTAAGAATAGCATTGAAATAAATCTTTTCTAGCGCAGCGTTGAAAAAAGAACTTTCAAATGAACTTAAGTCAGTTTTTCTTTGAATTTGTTCAACTAATGATTCAAAATCATTAAATTCTTCCAAGTAGTCTATATTTTCTTTCTTGTCAAATTCATATTGTGGTTCAAATTGAAAAATCTCCTGAGAGGATGTCAAATAAAAGTATTTGTATATTTCTAAATCCTTTTGACAATATATAATAATAGATTGATCACTACTTTTAAGGTAAGCTATTTCTTCAAGCCCCTCATTTAATTTGATGTCTTCTGACAAGAAATCTATCATTTCTAAAATAAATTTCTTCCATGTATGTTGAAGCTCCTCAGGAATCTCGTCAGATATATTTCCAACCTCGTTCAAATGGTTAATTTCAATGGATACACTGGCTTTTGCAGCTAGACTAAGTAGATCAAACCAATGACTATCAGGAAAGTTGGAACTAGGCCAATAACAAACCAAAGTCTTATTTTCAATTACAAATTCATCAAAGAGTTTACTATAAATATGATTTAATGTGTCTACACTATTTTCATAATTAGTCCAATCTATCTCAGAAAACAAAGATACTGGATCAAAATACAGATATTCTTTACTCAAAAATTGAAATCCATCTAATGTCATATTCATTGAACTGGATCTCTGTCCAGTAAGGATAATTTTTCTTCTGATTCTTTTCATGGTATAATTTGTTTAAGATTTCCACTTTTTGGGAAGAACATAAAATCATGATGCTCAAACCGACAATAAAAAGTAGATCATTCAAACTCATTTTAAAAACTTTTGACACTAAGTGTCATAAAACAGATTTAACAGAAAAGATCACTGCTTTCAAAAATGTAAATGCAACTTTGTGAAAAAGGGTCATTACTCAGGAATTTTCCCTAATTTTGTATCCCATAAGAAACCCTACAATTTCACCACTCGCCCTTCTTATGGCTTCCAACACGAAATACATCTTTATTACCGGAGGAGTGACATCCTCGCTAGGAAAAGGCATTATTGCCGCTTCTCTTGGCAAACTGCTTCAATCCAGAGGCTTCAGTGTCACCATCCAAAAATTTGACCCCTATCTGAATATTGATCCGGGAACTTTGAATCC
This sequence comes from Algoriphagus sp., assembly GCF_029254265.1. Lineage (GTDB taxonomy): Bacteria > Bacteroidota > Bacteroidia > Cytophagales > Cyclobacteriaceae > Algoriphagus. Next base: position 2,087 of record NZ_JAQWXX010000053.1, read on the forward strand.
ATACGAACATGGCGAATGCTATGTGACTGATGATGGAGCAGAGACGGATCTTGACTTGGGACATTATGAGCGATTCCTAAATATTCCAACCTCCCAAAACAATAACATCACAACGGGTAGAATCTATAACAATGTTATTACAAAAGAGCGAAAAGGTGACTATTTGGGGAAAACTGTTCAAGTGATCCCTCATATCACAGATGAAATTAAGTCCAATTTTTACAAACTAGGTGAAGAAGGAAAATACGATGTAGTAATCACTGAAATCGGCGGTTGTGTGGGAGACATTGAATCCCTACCATTTATTGAAGCGGTGAGACAAGCCAAATGGGATCTTTCTCCCAATGATTTTTTGGTCATCCATTTGACTTTGATACCTTTTCTTAAAGCAGCAAAGGAACTTAAAACCAAACCGACCCAGCATTCCGTTAAGCAATTGCTGGAGGCTGGTATTCAACCGGATATCCTAGTTTGTAGGACTGAATATCACTTACCTCCTGATGTAAAAAAGAAATTAGCCCTTTTCTGTAACGTTCAATTAAATAGTGTAATCGAAGCAATGGACGCAGAGTCTATTTACGATGTACCACTGCTAATGAAGAAAGAAAAACTTGATGAAAGAGTCATGTCAAAGTTGAAGCTTTCTTCAAAAACGAATGCTAATCTGGACAATTGGAAAGAATTCTTGGGCAAATTAAAAAACCCAACCCAAGCTGTAAACATCGGTTTGGTAGGAAAATATGTTTCACTTCCAGATTCATATAAATCAATTATTGAAGCATTCACTCATGCTGGAGCATCCATCGAATGTGAGGTCAACTTGAAGTTGATTTCTTCAGAAGAAATCAACTCTGACAATTTCAAAAGCAAACTCAAAGATTTGGATGGAATCGTTGTAGCACCAGGGTTTGGAGAAAGAGGGTTTGAAGGTAAAATAGAAACTGTCCGCTATGCGAGAGAAAACAAAATTCCATTTTTGGGAATTTGTCTTGGCATGCAGGTAGCTGTGATCGAATTTAGCCGAAATGTGCTTGGTCTAGAAAATGCAAATAGTACTGAAATGGACCCAAATACTCCATATCCAGTGATCGCATTGATGGAAGAACAAAAGAAAGTCGATCAAATGGGTGGAACAATGCGATTAGGTTCGTATGCTTGCGACCTGAAAAAATCAAGTAAAGCCTATGCTGCCTATGGAAAAACTAAAATCCAAGAGCGACACCGCCACAGATATGAATTCAACAACTCATATTTAGAGCAAATCGAGAGCAAAGGAATGATAGCCTCCGGAAGAAATCCGGAAACAGGATTAGTTGAAATAGTGGAGCTGAAAAACCATCCTTGGTTTGTTGGTGTTCAGTTTCATCCAGAATACAAAAGTACCGTTTTAAATCCGCAGCCATTGTTTGTGAAATTCATCCAGGCTGCCATAGACAATAAAGTAAAATAATTTACCCTCCTGAGTTGATTCAGGAATTACGATTAACAATATGGACAAAAATCAAGCAACAGGTTTGATTCTTTTCGCTGCAGTAATTTTGATCTACTCTATCTTTTTTGCGAGTGGACCTGAAATTCCCGAAGGAGAAACTGTAGCAATCACTCAAACAGAAGCAATAGATCCAACAAGCAGCTTCGAGCCACAGGATGTGGCGCCAATCGCAGAAAATGACAGCATTCTAAGTCAATCTCGAATCAATACTTATGGTGTCCTTGCAGTAATGACCATGGGTACTGAAGAAGAAGTTCTCTTGGAGAATGATCTTATTCAGGTCAAAATTTCAAGTAAAGGGGCAAATGTCAAAGAAGTTATTCTGAAAGAATACAAGAGCTGGGACATGAATCCACTGGATTTGATCAGTGAGAAAAGTTCACAGATGAACTTTATGATTGACACAAAATCAGGACCAATCAATCTTAATGATCTTTATTTCAATAGCTCAATAGATAGCTCTGTCGATGAAGAGGGAGTAAAAACACAAACCTTGACATTTTCAGCAGCAACAGAGAGTGGTCAATTGACTCATAAGTTTACGCTAAAAGATGGAAGTTATGAGCTGAAGAAGACGTTTGAAATAGATCGTTATTCAGGGGTTTTTACAGGTAATTCAATTGCTTTTTCTTGGGACGACCAAATTAAAGCGCAGGAAAGCAATTTGGCTGAGTCAAAGCGCCAATCAAGATTAAACTATTACACTGCCTCAGGTTCATTTGACAATTTAGGTGCTGGCGATGATTTAGAGGAAGAGGCAATTGAAGAACCCGTGAAATGGATCTCATTTAGTCAACGATTTTTCTCAGCGGCAATCATCTCTGACAGTACCTTTCAGTCTGTAAAGATTACTCAATCCACTCCAACAGACAGCGCTATAGTACGAAATATGAGTGCGGCCTTCAATATTCCATTGGTAGACGGAAAAGCTGGCTTCACCTTTTATTTCGGTCCCGACAAATACAAAGTCCTGAAAAAAGTTACTCCAGGATTTGAGGACAATGTGGACATGGGATACTTCTTTGTCAGCTGGGTGAACAAGTACATTATTGTAAACCTCTTTGCTTTCCTTGAAAAGTTCTTTAGCAATTATGGTGTAATCATTATCATTATCGTCTTTCTGATCAAGTTAGCCTTGTTTCCATTGACTTATAAGTCATATATAGGAATGGCTAAGATGAGAGTAATCAAACCGGAAATCGATGAACTGAAGGAGAAATACGGTGATGATGCTACCAAAATGCAACAGGAGCAGATGAAGCTATTTTCCCAACTAGGGGTTAGTCCGATTTCGGGGTGCTTGCCTTTGGTACTTCAAATGCCATTTTTGTTTGCGATGTTCTTCTTTTTCCCAAATGCAATCGAGCTTCGCCAAGAATCTTTCCTTTGGGCATCTGATTTATCTACGTACGACACTTTCCTTAAGCTTCCATTTACGATCCCTTTTTATGGATCCCATGTAAGTTTATTCACACTTTTGATGACGGTGTCTCAGATCGTATATACGCATTTCAACAATCAGTTGACAACTGCCACTGGCCCAATGAAGAATCTAGGATACATTATGCCAGTGATGTTCATGTTTATCCTTAACTCCTACCCTGCTGGTTTGAGTTTCTATTACTTTGTATCCAACATGGTGACTTTTGGTCAGCAAGCACTAATCAAACTATTTGTGGATGATGCGAAAATCAGAGCAAAAGTGGATGAAAGCAAAGTGAAAAATGTGAATAAAAAGAAGTCAAAATTCCAGCAAAAATTGGAAGATGCTATGAAAGCTGCAGATTCTAATCGGAAAAAATAAAATTAAAGAGCCTTTTATAAGGCTCTTTTTTTGTCCTTTTCTTGGAAAAACATTCCAATTTTAGATTGATTTCGGATAAAGCTCAGTTCATTATCAAATTAGAATTTCTGGATAGAAGAATTTCTGTGGACAAATAAAAAATGTTAATCCGAAAAGCCCAAAAAGAATGGAATTTCTCTGAAAATCAACACCCTAGACAATCATCATTCTTTTATTAAGTATTAGAGCTATTAAGAGCAAGCCTTAAAAAAATATCAAAATCCAATATAAAAGAGCCGATTTTGATTAATATTGACATTCAAAATCTTCTTTAAAACCAACATGGGAAAAATCATTGCAATTGCTAATCAAAAAGGTGGAGTAGGTAAAACTACCACAGCGATGAATTTAGCAGCGAGTCTGGCTGTTCTGGAATACAAAACCCTTATTATCGATGCAGATCCTCAAGCCAACACCACATCTGGTCTTGGCCAAGATCCAAAACTAGTTAGCACAAGCATTTACGAATGTATGGTTGATGGCATTGAGGTGAGTGAGATTATCATTTCTACAGATATCTCAAATCTTGACCTAGTACCATCACATATTGATCTTGTAGGTGCAGAAGTCGAGATGATCAATATGGAAAACCGGGAGGAGAAAATGAAAAAAGTCATTTCAAGTCTGACTGAGATTTATGATTTTATTATAATTGACTGCTCGCCCTCACTTGGCTTAATTACAATCAATGCCCTAACAGCTGCAAATTCTGTAATTATTCCAGTACAATGTGAATATTTCGCCTTAGAAGGACTAGGAAAGTTATTGAATACGATCAAAATTATTCAGACTCGACTCAACCCTGATCTCGAAATTGAAGGGATTCTATTGACTATGTATGATATGCGATTGAGACTATCAAATCAAGTGGTAGATGAAGTGAAAGTCCACTTTAAAAAGATGGTCTTCGAAACTATAATTCCAAGAAATGTAAGACTAAGTGAGGCTCCGAGTTTTGGATTGCCAGCGATCGCTTTTGATGCTGATGGCAAAGGAGCAATTGCTTATATGAATTTGGCTGCGGAGATAGCTCAGCGAAACGGCCTAACTACAGTGACTAACTAATCATGGCAGATCAAAAACCCATAAAGAAAAAAAGTGCATTAGGAAGAGGATTAGGTGCTTTGCTAGAAGACAGTCCTGCAAAACATAAATCCGAAGATCTACTTCCCGAAGTAGTCAAAACGGGAATATTTGAAATCCCAGTAACTCAGATTCAGGTTAATCCTTATCAGCCTAGAGTCTATTTTGACAAAGACGCCTTACTCGAACTCTCAGAATCCATTAAAGTTCAGGGGATAATTCAACCAATAACTGTTCGGAAACTTGATACAGACGAGTATCAACTTATCTCAGGAGAGCGTAGATTTCAAGCTTCAAAGTTGGCAGGATTGACAGAAATCCCTGCTTACGTACGTACGGCCAATGATCAGCAGATGCTGGAAATGGCACTCATTGAAAACATTCAGAGAGAAAATCTTAATGCTCTGGAGATAGCGCAATCCTACCAGAGACTTCTCGCAGAATGTGATCTGAAGCAAGAAGAGCTAGGTGACCGTGTTGGAAAAAACCGAACTACTGTCAACAATTACCTTAGATTGCTAAAGCTCCCTCCCACGATCCAGGCGGCTATCCGCGATCAAAGGCTTTCAATGGGTCATGCCCGAGCTTTGATCAATATTGAAAACGTAGATAAGCAACTGGCTATCTTCAACAAAGCGCTTGAAGAAGAATTGAGTGTGAGAAAAGTGGAGGCTTTGGTGAAAGCACTAAGTGAAGGTGGACTTGAAAAGAAAGAAAAAGCAGAGCTAGATCCTGTTAAAAAATATGAAACCAGCAAACTTCAACAGAAACTTGCTTCACATTTTGGAACAAAAGTGGCTTTAAAAACGAATTCTAAAAATAAGGGCGAGATCAAAATCCCTTTTACTTCAACTTCTGACCTAAACAGAATTTTAGAAATTCTCGATCTTATTTAAACTTGAACTTAGCCAAACCAAATAATAGCTACCATTTTGCAAAGCTACCATTGGTTGCCTTTATATTATTGTTTTTATTTTCCTCACAATTATCCTTCGGACAAGAAGAAACCAGCAGGCCCAAACCTGTGAAGAAAGAAAAACCAGACTATTCTAATCTGCCAAAAAATCCAAGAAAGGCTACAATGCTTTCGGCAATCCTTCCTGGAGCCGGACAGGTATATAATGAAAAGGCCTGGAAAGTCCCAATCATCTATGCTGGCTTGATCACGGATATATATTTCATAGGGTACAATAACACTAGATATCAGGTTTTTAAAGAAGCACTAATTGCTTCTGACAATGGAGAGCCAACGGATTTCCCAAATCTAAATCGGGACGGACTGGTTCGAAATGTAGATTATTGGAGAGGAAATCGAGACCTTTGCTATATCCTTTTGGGAGCGATCTATGCACTCAATCTAATTGATGCAAATGTAGACGCTCACCTTTCAGGGTTTGATATATCGGATGATCTAGCATTAAAGATTGACCCTAAATTCGAGAGTTTCTCAGCTAATAATAATTCCGTTGGCTTTTCTATCAAATTGAAATTTTAAATAATGAAAATCCTTTTACTCGGCTATGGGAAAATGGGGCAACTAATCGGTGCAATCGCCGAATCAAGAGGCCATCAAATTGTCGGAAAAATAAACATTGACAACACTTCTGATCTGGAAAAATTAGACTCCTCACTCGTTGATGTAGCTATTGAATTTAGTCAACCAGAAGCTGCTGTTAAGAACATTAAATGGTCTTTAGAAAAAGGGATTCCAATCGTATCCGGTACTACTGGGTGGCTCGATCAAAAAGCCGAACTCGACAGCCTTACTAAGACTAGAAACGGCACATTCTTTTATGCTTCAAATTATAGCATTGGAGTCAATATCTTCTTTAAAGTAAATCAGTTTCTTGCTAAACTGATGAATGAAACCTCAGGATATCAAGTTGCAATTGAAGAAATCCATCATACCGCCAAAAAAGATGCTCCTTCAGGCACCGCTATCACTCTTGCAGAAGGAATCCTTGATAACATTGATTCTTTGAATACCTGGAAACTAGCTGATCAGTCTACTATAAATGAACATTCACTTCCCATTGTATCCAAAAGGATAGACCCCGCTCCTGGAACGCACATCATTAGTTATACTTCCACGATAGACACCATTGAGATCAAACATACTGCCCATAGCAGAGAAGGTTTTGCACTTGGTGCAATTTTAGTTGCTGAGTGGATTCAAGATAAGAAAGGGGTACTTTCTATGGATGATTTTCTATCTTTCTGAACATTAAATCGAATATGAGTAAATCTAAAGCAAAAAAATCACCGGCAAGAGAATGGGTAGATGCCCTAGTATTTGCTGTAGTAGCTGCCAGTTTAATCAGATGGCTACTTTTAGAACCCTTTACAATCCCTACTGCCTCAATGGAAAAGTCTCTTCTAGTGGGAGATTTTCTATTTGTGAGTAAAATGCATTATGGAACTAGGATTCCTAAAACTCCCCTTCAAGTACCATTGACTCACCAAAAAATTTGGGGCACAGAGATTCCTTCCTATAGTGATGCAATTCAACTTCCCTACTATAGACTTCCTGGATTTTCAGATGTCGAAAGAAATGATGTAGTGGTATTCAACTATCCAACAGAATTCCAATACCCGACCGACCTCAAGACTAACTATATCAAAAGAGCTGTTGGTACTCCTGGTGATGTAATTGAAATAAAATTAAGTGAATTGATAGTTAATGGAGAGGTAGGATTCAAGCCCGAAGAGATGCAGTTCTCCTATGATGTAATTACCAATAGACCATTAAACGCAGATTTCTTCAAAGAATACGGTATAAACCAAGATAGCTTTGGGACTTTTAGCAATGGAGCTGGATACTTGGTATTTGCTACAGAGGAAATAATTAAAAGACTTGAGTCCTCTCCTGTAGTTACTTCTGTGACCAAAAGAATTCAACCTGCAGGTGGCGAAACAGGTATATTTCCGGACGGAAATATGCTAGGTTGGAATAGAGATAATTATGGTCCGTTGAAAATTCCAGCAAAAGGTTGGACAATCGAAATGACCCAAGAGAATGTGGTTAAATATGGCTTCGCAATTGAGAAATATGAAGGCTTAGAAAATGTGGAAATGAAAGAAGCTCAACTTTTCATCGATGGTAAAAAAGTGGACAGCTATACTTTTACTCAAGATTATTATTTCATGATGGGTGACAATCGGCACGACTCCTATGATTCAAGGTATTGGGGATTTGTACCAGAAGATCACATTGTGGGCAAAGCTTGGTTTCTCTGGCTCTCACTTGATAAAGATGAGTCCATGTTCAGTAAAATTAGATGGAATAGATTCTTTAAAGGAATAGAATAAAAAAGAATGCCTCGGGAACAATATTCTCGAGGCGTTTTTCTTACCAATTTATTGGTTCTTTTCCTTGGGCGATTAGATATTCATTAGTTTGGGAAAAATGCTTACACCCAAAAAATCCTCGGTGCGAACTAAGTGGGCTTGGGTGAGGTGCTTTTAGAATCAAATGTTTTGATTGGTCGATCAAAGCAACTTTTTTCTGCGCGTATGCTCCCCAAAGCAAAAAAACAACATGCTCTTTCTTATCGCTAATCAGTCGAATCACCTCATCAGTAAATTCCTCCCAGCCTTTTTTCTGATGAGATCCTGCTTCATGAGCTCTAACCGTCAAAGTTGCGTTTAGTAAAAACACACCTTGATCAGCCCAACGAGTCAAATCTCCATTGGGCGGCATGTCGATTCCTAAGTCTGTTTTGATCTCTTTAAAAATATTCAGAAGACTGGGTGGAAAAGGAGTCCCTGGTCTTACAGAGAATGACAAACCATGTGCTTGATTCGGACCATGATATGGATCCTGTCCAAGGATCACAACTTTCACATCATTTAATGGACAATGCTCAAAGGCATTGAAAATATCTTTTCCTTGAGGAAAAACTTTTCCTTGTCTGAACTCGTCTTTAACAAAGGAAACTAATCCTTTAAAAAATTCTTTTTCAAAAACGGCACTTAGAGCATTTTTCCAGGAGGACTCAATTTGTACTTCCATGTTAAATTATTGAATTTCTAATTTGGAATTGTATCTTTACCATCTTTCAACCTATTATCGTAATGGTCACAGCAGTAACAGACGGAGTCAAAGTCAGTGTGGAGGTAACCTATCAGGCAGAGTTTTCTAGTCCTCATCAACATCATTATGTTTTTACCTACAAGGTAAACATTGAAAACAAAAGCAACCAGACAATTCAACTTTTAAGGAGAAAATGGGAGATTTTTGATGCTGCGGAAACCCCAAAAACCGTTGAAGGTAATGGTGTCGTGGGCCAACAACCTGTTTTAGAACCGGGAGAGTCACATAGCTATGTATCTGGCTGTAACCTCAAATCAGGATTAGGAAAAATGAGAGGATCATATTTTATGGAGCGGCTAATAGATGGAAAATCTATCGAAGTAAAGGTCCCTGAATTCCAGATGATCGCTAATATTTTCCACAACTGATTTGAACGAAAAGGTATATTCCTTTCTCGCATATCTTTCTTATTGGCTGAAAAAGGAAGATAAATACGCACTTCAATCCCCTTTATTATACAACCACTACAAGGAATTATTCAAATTTATTGAAGAAAGAAAAGATACTGATCTTGAAATCGAAGAATTCAGAAATCAGCTCCTTCAAAGTCAAAAGTTAATTCCAGTGCTTGACCTTGGTGCGGGTTCAAAAAAAGTCAATTCTCCAATTAGGGAAGTAGCGAAAATCACCAAATACAGCACAAGTAATCGAAAATACGCACAGCTATTACAGTACTTTTGCGCTCAAACACCCGGGGAAATCGTTATTGAATTAGGAACCTGTGTAGGCATCACTACTCGATATCTTAGCAAATCAACGAAAACTCAACTTCTTACATTTGAAGCTTCCGAGGAATTAATACAAGTAGCAAAAAGTGATTTCAAACTACCAAAAGTCAAATTTGTAAAAGGTAATATTAATTTCACATTGCCTGAAGAGCTAAGGAAGATTGAGAAAGTTGATTTTGCTTTTATTGATGCCAATCATACCTATGAAGGAACAATGAAGTCTTTTAAAGAATTAATTTCAAAAACAAGTTCAGAATCCATCATTGCGATTGGAGATATTCATTGGTCAAAGGACATGGAAAAAGCTTGGAAAGAAATCCAAGGGTTTTCCGAGGTAAAGTTGAGCTTGGATTTTTATGAAGTAGGAATTTTATTCTTTCAATTCCCAGGCAAGAAAACTCATCTAATATTAGACTTTTGAGTTTTCCAGAATAATAAATAGCTCGTACCCCAACCTTTCAGGAATAGAATTATAACAGGGCGTAAAAGTCTTGATCTCAAAAAACTGATCCAAATAACTGAGATACTTCACCCTATCTCCTCCAAATGGAGGCCCCGCAAAATCGAATTTCCTATCAAATAGCACTCCAACGAGTTTTCCTCCTGGCTTGAGGAGGCTTTTCATTTTGGAAACATAATCAGGTCTAAGTACTGGATCCAAAGCACAAAAGAATGTTTGCTCAATAATTAAATCATATTGACCTTGATGCTCAAAAAAATCAGTCAGAAAAATTTGATTATCAGGAAATTCAGGATTTTTAACTTTAAATCTTTGAATAGGCTCCGAAGAAAAATCCAACAAATGCACATTTTGGAAGCCATTATTATAAGCATACTCTACTTCATATGCATTTCCAGCCCCAGGGATCAAGACCTCAACATCCTTATTTTCAAATTGGTCTAAATATTGCAATATAGGTCGAGATGGAAATCCAATATCCCAACCGGTCTTACCTGATTTGTACCTGTCGGTCCAGTAGTTTTCATCTAAAAACATCATAATCCCTATAAATTAATTCAGTTATGAATTCAGAATTTGAAAAAAATTCGCCTCAAAAGAAAGGACAAGGTAAGAACATTATAATTATTGTTTTGGTCTTGCTCGTCATAATTAGTGGAATCAAGCTATACACTGACTACATTGATCGCACAAAAAAGACGGAAGAAATCTTAATCCTTTCTACAGAGAATAACGATCTAAACAAAAGATTAGACTCCGTTACTTATCAGTTAGACCTTAGAATCCAAGAGATTGAAAAACTCGGAGGAGACATCAAAGCTCTAGAGGAAGTAAAGAGCCAATTAGTTGCCGAACGCAACTCATCTCGTCAGAGAAGTTCATCTGAGATAGCAGCACTAAATGCTAAAATCAATTCATACAATGGATTGATTGCCGAAAAAGATCAGGAAATCCTTGAACTACGCGCAATGAACCAACAGCTTTACTCTGAAAATCAAGATTTGAAAACAACTCAAGCAGAGATTGAAGAGGAAGTGGCACAATTGAATATTCAAAAAGAGAATCTACAGGCCAAAGTCAATGTGGCTTCAATGCTGAAAGCTGAAAACATTTCGATTTCAGCAGTAAATTCTAAAGGAAAAGAGCGAGTGGAAACAACAAAAGACTTTAAGAACCGACAAATCGAACGAATAAAAGTCAGCTTCAATCTTGCTGACAATAAGGTAGCTGAAAAAGGTCCGAGAAATATTTACGTGCAGGTTTTGGCACCAAATTCCCAACCTATTTTTGATGTAGCTAAGGGTTCTGGAACATTTATGATGAATGGCAACGAACAATTCTATACTGTTAAGCAAGATGTGATCTTTGACAATTCCGGTAATGAACTGGTTTTTTACTATGAAAAAGGATCTGATTATGTCTCTGGAACCCATGAAGTCAGGATTTTTGTAGACAATTATCAAGTTGGCTCGAAGAGTTTTACGGTTAAATAATAAAAAGCCTCCCTCGGGAGGTTTTTTTTTGACTTTTAACCTGATCTTCATTTCGATAAATATTTGGAAAACAGCTGATATTCTCCTACTTTTGCGGTCTGTTTATTCAAATTCTTAAACACATTACAAAATGTTCCAAAGAAATTATGAGACGGTATTCATTTTAACTCCCGTTTTGTCTGATGTTCAGATGAAGGATACTGTCGACAAGTTTGTAAACTTGTTAAAAGAAGAGGGGGCAGATGTCATTAATGTGGAAAATTGGGGTCTCAAGAAGATGGCTTATGCTATCGACAAGAAGACTACTGGTTTCTATGTGATGGTTGAGTTCAAGGCTGTTCCAACGATCATCCGTAAATTCGAATTAGAATTTAGAAGAGATGAAAAAGTGATGAGATTCTTGACTACTGTTTTGGACAAACATTCAATTGTTTATGCCGAAAGAAGAAGAAAAGGAGAGTTTAACAAAAAAGTTGAAGCTAAGGAGGAAGCTGCCAAATGACACTAGTAAACGAGCCAATCAATAGAGGCGAAATCAGAAAAAAGTATTGTCGATTCAAGAAGCACGGCATCAAGTACATTGACTACAAGGATCCTAATTTCTTGTTGAAGTTTGTTAATGAGCAAGGTAAAATCCTTCCTAGAAGACTTACAGGTAACTCTGCGAAGTTCCAAAGAAAAGTGGCTCAGGCCATTAAAAAAGCAAGACATTTGGCTTTGTTGCCATTCGTAACCGATGGGTTGAAATAATTTCTTGTATCGTCCAACATTAAAGAACATTACAAATGGAAATCATTCTAAAGACAGACATCAAAGGTCTTGGCTATAAAAATGACTTGGTTGATGTAAAGCCAGGTTACGGAAGAAACTACCTTATCCCTCAGGGATTTGCAGTTTTAGCAACAGGTTCGAACAAAAAGATTCTTGCTGAAAACATTAAGCAAGCTGCTCATAAAGCTGAAAAAATCAAGACAGAAGCTGAAAACATCGCTGCTAAAGTAGAAGCGATAACTTTGGAAATCAAAGCAAAAATCGGTGAATCAGGTAAGATTTTCGGAAAAGTGACTACACTTCAAATTGCTGATGCGTTAGCTACTCACGGAATCGACATTGATCGTAAAAAAATCTCTATCAACACTCCTGTAGACGGAGCTGGTGAATTTACTGCAGAAGTTGATCTTCATAGAGAAGTGAAAACTCAAGCTAAATTCTTGGTGGTAGCAGAGTAATACTGATCTACATCAAATAAAAAAACCCCGATTAATCGGGGTTTTTTTATGCCTTAAATTTCCTGAGACTTAGCTCAAAGCTTTTTCAAAGCTTTCGATCAATTTTTTTGATACTGCTTTGCTGTTTTTCTCTCTAGCTTCTTTGAACAAGGCTATAGCCTCTTCACCTTTTTGAATTACTCCAATAGGGTTTTGATCATTTTGGAAGCTTACCCAGCACCAAGACAATTCTGCAGCTAAGGTTTCTCCACCTTTTACTTTCTCTAACTTCTGAACAACTTCAGGAACTGTTTTTTCTAATTTTTCGACTTGCATAATTTTTAAGGTTTGGTAGTTTTCTTACTGAATTTTAAACAAAACTGAGTAAATATTTTTGTTATTACAATTTTTTACACTCATAATTATCACAATCATAATTTTCAATCGATTGCATAACCCAAAAAAAATAATTCTTTTCAAAACACCCACTTTTCAAAAGGAATTATCCGTCATTTTTTTCCCCCTGATCTAAAGGCATTTATTGAAAAAATAGAAAAACTTTAAAACTTGGTTTGGAAAAAAACAGCTAAGATTCTACCTTTGTCACACTTTAAAGAACCCTACCAGGTTTTAGAAGTCAAACTGGTCTATGGTGTAACTGGCAACACGTCTGATTTTGGTTCAGAAGAGTCTAGGTTCGAGCCCTAGTAGACCAACAGAAAAGCCCCGATTTGAAAGATTCGGGGCTTTTTTTTTATTTTTTCGGCTCTATTTCAGCTTAATAAACTGTTGAAGGCTTTCCTTCCTGCTATTTCAAAACTCGAAGCCTAAAAGCATTCATTGCATTTTTCCCTAAGTGTTCGGTCAATCTGTAATTGGCTATCGCACCCACTCCGGCTCCGATGATAGGGACTAGTTGTGCCAACTTAGCCAAATCAATATAATCCCTATAATCCAGCTGAAAAGTCCTCCAGTCAAAGGCCCCCAAGTCTTCTGGCAGATCATGGCGGTAACTATCCCAATTTTCCAATAATCCTATTAAGTCGTTTCTCCTACTTTGAGTTGAAAAACTGATTTGAAAAATATACAATAGAAATAAACGCTCCTGGTAATTCTTGGTATCAAAACCGTAAAGCGCTGCAATGTCAAAAAGCATTTTCATTTTAATTGTTAAAAAAGCTGGAAAATCCGCAAAACCAAGCAAAATCCCTCCCGCTCCAGTAACCGCTCCTTCGACTGAGGCTGTATTCCTATACCATTTAATTCTATTTCTTACTTTGAACTCTCGCTGTTTTAATGATAGGCTTTCGTGAGGCTTGGGAACAATCCAACTGGAACCAGAAATAACCGCTTTTACCATATTTTCAATAGCCGCTGTTATTGCCAGATGCACTTTCTCAGGAATCCAATCATTAATTTTACTTTGAACCCCATGAGTAACCCTACCCGTGAAACTAGGAGGCTTTTTCATTTGATAGCGCCATAGTCCAAGTTCTGCCTGAGCGTAATTTGTATAATTATCCATTTCCTGTTTGAAAAACTTAAATTGAAATTTCAGGTTATTCCATCATTCCACATACCAAATCTAAACAATATGATTAAGCCTATTTATTTACTCATTCTCCTGTTAGGGAGTTTTCTTTTCCCAAAAGAAAACGAAAAAAACATAGATCCTTTTGCGAACATCACCATCTGTCATTCCGATGATATGGCTCAATTTGTAAATTATCCTGGATTTGCATCTTTTCACCCTGCCCCTTTAGAAATTGAATTTTCAGGGAAGGGAGAAATGACTACTTATCCTACAGCAGATGGAAAAACCGCAAGTGGCTATTTGATCAAATCAAACGGACCATCAGATAAATGGCTCTTTGTATACCAAGAATGGTGGGGGCTAAACGATCATATTAAATCTAAAGCTGATGAATTCTATGATGATCTGGAAGGAAAAGTTAATGTAATCGCTCTTGACATGTATGATGGACAAGTCACATCTAATCCTCAGGAAGCCGGTAAACTAATGCAGGGCGCAAATGAAGATCGACTTACAGCTATCGTAAAAGGAGCACAAGTACTAGCTGGATCTAATGCTAAAATCGCTAATGTAGGCTGGTGCTTCGGCGGAGCATGGTCACTTCGTTCTGCTTTAATCACTGGCGAGCAAAATATAGGATCAGTAATGTACTACGGCATACCTGTAAGAGATGTAGAACAACTCAAAAAATTAAACTCAGATGTTTTAGGCCTTTTTGCAACTGAGCAATATATCTCCGAAGAAATCATCAAGGATTTTGCTTCAAAGATGGATGAGGCAGGCAAAAAGTTAACTTATAAAATTTTCCCAGCTGTTCACGGGTTTTCTAATCCAAGCAACCCTAAATATGATGCGGAAGCAAGTGCCGAAGCATATGAGTTGGCAATAAACTACCTAAGAGGAAAATTTCAAGTTTAATTAATCCCTCCATTTAAGTTATAAACAAGAAAAGCTATCAATTATGATAGCTTTTCTTGTTTTATAAGGTTTTAGAATTACTTGTACAATCCGTTGAATAACATCTTAAATGTACCATGAGATTGCGCTCTGAACGTGATTTCTGGTCCAAAAGCATAGAATTTACCTTTTCCTATTTCTGCTTCAAATGCAGTCACCCCATTTTTTAAATAGGATTGCCCCCAAGCCCATCCACTTTTCAATGGTGCTTCTTCACCAAACCAGGCAATTGGTTTCACTCCCTGATTGGCTGCATTTGGCGAAAGGGTGAATACTGGACTTCGATTGAACATGATATAAGCTTTATCGCCCATACCGTAGTTTATCGGAACCGAATTATCGACATGCATTTCCAGCACAGATCCTGGGATATAATATTTCTCACCGCTCAAAGGTCTGCTTACACCCTTATCGTTTAATTCCACCAATGCGTCATTTACCGGCAAACCTAAATGGAACGCTAAATCTGTGGCTGAACCTACAGTGATAATTTCTCCGCCTTTTTCCAAAAAGGATTTCAACTGTGGTACTGACTCTGCTTTGGTAAAACTTGCCAGCATATGGTGATATTTGGAATCTACCTCTTCAGGCTTAGGAAGTGATCTTCCATAGCGCCCCTGATTCGGACCTGGAATACCAGGACCAATGAACAGTATGACATCATATTTATCATTCAAACCCCCTTCATTGATCTCTTTGGCGAAAAGAAGCTGGTAATCAAAATGAAACTGCTCCATCATCCAGCGTACCCATCCAGATGGCATCGAACCTCCATAATAGTCATAAAGGGCAATTCTTGAAGGCTTAATCTCTTTGGCACCTTTTGGCATTGCTGCTACTGGCTCTGGATAAACCCCATAATCAGATGCCGCTTTATTCAAAAGATCTTTTCCTCCTGATACATAAAATGAACCAACTGGCATCCCATTAGACGCTGTTGTAGTCCGATATACTTTCACCTTTGCTTTTAATAAATCATTTACAGCCATGAAACTGTTGTTATTTCTTGCATCCAAAAGATATCCAGACCCACTAGCGAGCGATTTAGACGGAGGAGTCTGAAGCTCACCATATGGCAGAGCCTTGAAAGGGCCTGAAAAATCCTCATAGATTCTGTCGATATCTGAACCCATTTGAAAAGCTAAGGTCCAACCAGCAGCATCATATGGCCGAATTGGAGGGCCTCCAGGATACAGGAAGTCGTTTGGATGATCTTGCGGCTCAAACATATCAATCACGTGAGGCCGAAAAGCTTGTGATGTTTTGACGATGTAGGAATTGGCAGGGTATGATTTTCCATTAACTGTAAAATCACTAGTAGCCTGATGAACTTGAATCCCAGACTTAATCAATGCATTTAAGAATTTGATTGCCGTAGGGAAATCTGGCTGATCTGCAGAAAGGATATATCCTCTTGGATCTCTTCTTGAAGGATCCTTATAGATTGAATCATAGAACTGTGTAGGAACTCCAGATCTGAAACCGAAATACGCTTCGTCCTCATCATCCCCTTTTGGAGCCTTTTGAGCTTTGGCATAGGCAGCTTCAATTGCCTGAGAATTTTTTGGATACATAGTCCATGTATCCGTGTTTCCTCGCTCGATAGATCTTCTCCCCATGATGTAGATATTGCGGAGCAAATCATCTCCATTCCTTACTGCATGATTTAAAATAGCATAATTCAAGGAAACCGAGTAGTCTATCGATGTTTTAAAATGCCAATCCCTTGGAGTAATTGGGAAAGGATTTGCATTGTTGGGGATTAATCTATCCGGTACTAGAGGGACACTTGAAGGAGTCGGGTTTCCAATAATCTCAGTCAAGATTCCAATTTGGTTGTGATAATAAGGGGTGGTTCTTAAACCACCATTCCACCAAGTAGAAAAGACTGAGCCACCCAATCTTGTATAGCCAGGACGATCTTCCTGGTGTAGACGATTAATCATTGAAGCACCTACAGCATCCAAACTAGTGATGATCAATGGATCAAACACATGGTTGAATGGATCACGATATGGAGGTCCTGCGACTACAGTTCCAGCAGGCCCAGACTGGTGATGATTGTAAATAATCTGTGGAATCCATTCAATATATTGCTGACGAGACATATTTTCTGCCTCGCTCATATTGTTCATGTAGAAGTCTCGATTATTATCGTGCCCCACATATTTCTGATACAGTATCGGAATATTCTGGTCTCGCTTAGTAGGATCCTCTTTTCTCATATACCAATCAGACATGATTTCCATTCCGTCAGGATTGGCATGTACCAAGAGAATGATCACTTCATCCAAAATCCTCATCGTCTCAGCATCAGTCCTTGATGCCAACTCATAAAGCGTTTGAATAAGCTGATGCGGACCAACTACTTCACTCGCATGAAGTCCCCCATCAATCCAGACAACTGGCTTTCCCTCAATAATCAGCTGCTCTGCTTCTTCGCGGCTCATTTCGGCTCGAGCTAGTTTCTGGGAAATTTCTTTATAGCGATCAAGCTTTGCAAAGTTTGAAGGTGCCGTTACGATCATCATAGGTTGCTCACGACCATATTCGGTTTTTCCGATACTGCTGAGGCGAACCCGATCACTTGCATCTGCTACTTTTTTGAAATAAGCTTCAGATTGAGAAAAATTAGCAAGCATATAGTCATCGCCAATATCAAATCCAAAATGGGATTTTGGGGTTGGAATATTCTGCGCGGATAGATTTGCAACGCAAAAAAACAGCAGAACAAAGAATGTAAAACGTATTCTCATAAGGGTATAATTTGGTTCGAAATAGGACCTAATTCCTAAAATAGCATGAAAAACTAAAGGGATGTGGAAGTATTCCCTCTTTATGTCAAAAAATTACAGGATCGGGAATTTTAAGCATTGAAGTCTGGAAATGATTTGACATATCGCTGATACTTTCTAAGTATTTTGATAAGTTTTCTGGCTGAGCAAAAAAAATAGAGGGAAGAAACTTTTGAATGTCTTCTTGGGATTTAGCCTTCCTAAAAAGGAATTGTTACTTTTGTCTAACCAAGCTAAATTTCTTTCAAAAAAACTACGCAGCTATGTCCGAGGTCAAAATCTTTGCCGGAACAAACAGTCAAAAATTAGGAGAAAAAATCGCAAAAAGTTACGGGAAGAGGTTGGGAGAGCTCACCCTTTCTAAATTCAGCGATGGGGAATTGTCTCCAAGTTTTGACGAATCTATTAGAGGCTGTACCGTCTTCTTAGTGCAAAGCACAACTCCTCCAAGCGACAATCTGTTAGAGCTTTGCCTCATGATTGATGCAGCTAAGCGTGCAAGTGCTTATAAAGTTTGCGCAGTGATCCCATACTTCGGATATGCCCGTCAAGACCGAAAGGATAGGCCTCGTGTGTCTATAGCTGCTAAGCTAATAGCAAATATGCTCACTTCTGCAGGAGCAGATCGAATCATGACATGTGACCTTCATGCAGGACAAATTCAAGGTTTTTTCGACATACCCTTGGATCATTTGAATGGATCAGCTATTTTTGTGCCCTATTTGAACTCACTGAGGTTAGAAAATATGATTTTCGCAGCTCCAGATGTGGGAGGAGTAGCCAGAGCAAGGGCCTATGCCAAGCATTTTGAGGTAGAAATGGTAGTCTGTGATAAGCACAGAAAAAGAGCCAATGAAATTGCATCTATGCAAGTTATTGGTGATGTAGAAGGAAAAGATGTAATTCTCGTCGATGATCTAGTGGATACTGCAGGTACGCTTTGCAAAGCTGCTGAAATCCTTATTGAGAAGGGAGCCACTTCAGTAAGAGCTATTGCTACACATGGAGTCCTTTCTGGAAAGGCTTACGAGAATATTGAAAATTCGAAATTGGTAGAGCTAGTTATCACAGATACCATTTCGATGAAACATCCATCTTCAAAGATTAGAGCGCTGACTGTAGCTGAATTGTTTGGAAAAGCCACTCATGCCGTGACAGGAAACACTTCAATAAGTTCCTTATTTATTTAAAGAGAACCAATTTTAAAATACACATATATGAAAACACTAGAGGTTATAGGGTTTAAAAGAGCAAATCTCGACAGTGCAAGTCTTACTGAGCTAAGAGAAGCTGGCAATGTTCCTTGCGTCGTTTACGGACCAGGTATTCCAGAGCAGATTCATTTCTACTCTCCGATCATTTTGTTCAGAGACTTAATTTACACTCCTGAAGTTCACTTAGTTGAGTTGAACATCGAAGGAAAAATAATCAAAGCGATCTTGAAAGATGCACAATTTCACCCAGTTAGTGAAATGATCCTTCATGCTGATTTTGTTGCTTATTCTGAAGAAAAGCCAATTAAATTTGAAATTCCTGTTAAAATCGTAGGAAACTCCCCAGGTATTGCCAAAGGTGGTAAGTTGGAGTTAAAAACCAGAGTTCTTAAAGTTAAGGGCCTTGCAAATTCGCTTCCTGATTTCGTTGAAGTGAATATTTCTTCGCTCGACTTGGGTAAATCTTTCAAAGTTGAAGATCTATCTGTAGAAGGTTTTGAAATCTTGACTAGTCCAAACGTTTCTATCGTGACTATTGGAATTCCAAGAGCACTTAGAGGTAAGAAGGTTGGCGAAGAAGCATAATCTTTTCTATAAATTAATTCTAAATCCTGCCCTTTTAGGCAGGATTTTTTATTTTCATGGCATTTTAGAATCGAAAAATGAAATACTTAATTATAGGATTGGGAAATATTGGTCCTGAGTATGAGCTCACAAGGCACAATATTGGGTTTTTGACTATAGATAGATTGGCTGATAAAGAATCATGTACTTGGACTAGCGATCGTCTTGCCTTCAAAACTGAATTCAAACATAAAGGCCGAACTATTCATCTTATCAAGCCCACGACCTACATGAATCTGAGTGGAAAGGCGGTAAACTATTGGATGAAAACCCTTCAAATCCCGAAAGAAAATATTCTAGTGGTGGTTGATGATGTAGCTATCCCTTTCGAAAAGCTAAGAATGAAACCTAAAGGAAGTGCAGCTGGTCATAATGGACTAAAAAATATTGAAGAACTTACCGGGGGACAGAATTATCCCCGTCTCCGAATGGGAATTGGAGATGATTTCCCTAAAGGGAGGCAAGTAGACTTTGTTTTGGGCAGATTTACCCAAAACGAGTTTGATGCTCTGCCTGCCATGATGGACAAAGCCATTGAAATGATATTAGCCTTTTGTACCATTGGGATTGAGCGAACTATGAATCAATTCAACGATTGATTGATCCAAATTTTGGATTTCCAGTTATTCGGCATTTATTTGTACCCACTTCAGGAAACTGATTTATAAAGAAGAGGCGAGAGATTAGGCTCTATGACCCTCTGGCAACCATTCGTTTTTTCGAAAAGGTGCCAAATCCTACCCGATCCGGGAATGATAAATTGGCTTACATCTTTAATCCCATTTTTTATTCTTGATTCTCATTGGGTAAGATTTCTTAGAATCTTTCTGGAAAGTCTATTTTAAACCTACACCATGATGAGTACACATTTCGAAACAAATTCTATCCGAATTTCCCCTTCTAAGTCTAACCAAAAGGAGCACAGCGCCCCGCTTTATTTGACTTCAAGTTTTACGTTTGATTCAGCAGAGGAAGCAAGAGCAACTTTTGCGGATGAAATTGAGGGGAATATTTATTCCAGATATGCGAATCCAAATTCAAGTGATTTGATACAGAAAGTCTGTTCAGCCGAAGGAACTGATGATGGTATTGCCACTGCATCTGGTATGGCTGCGATGTTTGGAAGTATTGCTTCACTACTTCAGCAAGGGGATCATATTTTGGCCGCTAGGTCACTTTTCGGCTCTACACATCAGCTCCTTACCAGAGTATTTCCCAAATGGGGAATTACTTCGACTTATGGTGATATTTCCGATTTTGAGAATTGGGAAAAACTGGTTCAACCAAACACCAAAATGCTTTTTATTGAAACACCTTCTAATCCTGGACTGGAGATAATTGACTTGGAATGGGCAGGCAAATTTTCCAAAGCACATAATTTGATTTTAGTGGTGGACAATTGTTTCGCCACCCCCTATTTGCAGCAACCAGCCAAATGGGGTGCTGACATTGTGACTCACAGCGCCACAAAATACATTGATGGACAAGGAAGAGTTTTGGGTGGATTGATACTCGGAAGGGCTGATTTAATCAAAGAAGTCCAATTTTTCACTCGGCACACTGGGCCTGCAATCTCACCATTCAATGCCTGGATTCTTTCAAAGAGTATGGAAACCCTTGGTGTTCGAATGGATAGACATTGTTCCAATGCCTTAAAAGTTGCCGAGTATTTCGATGAAAATAAAGAAATCAATTTTGTAAAATATCCCTTTCTGAAATCTCATCCGCAGTACGAATTAGCCAAAAAGCAAATGAGTCAAGGAGGAGGAATCATTACTTTGGATCTGAAAGGAGGATTAGAGCGAGCTCAGCGATTCATTGATAAGCTTAATATGATCTCTGTAACTGCTAACCTTGGCGATAGCAGAAGTATAGTGACTCATCCTGCTTCGACCACTCACAGCAAACTGAGTGAGGAGGAACGCCAGCGGGTTGGCATCACTAATGGATTGATTAGGTTATCCGTAGGATTGGAGCATTTTGAAGACATTATCTCCGACGTTTCACAAGCATTAGATCAGTCAAAATAAGAAAAGCCCTTTCGGGCTTTCTTTCTACCAAGTCGTTTGGTTTAGTTTAGGAAAGGCTCGAATCACATCACTCAAGCTAATTTGCCCCACCAATTTCCCATCTTTTAGGACAGGAAATCTCCTTATTCTCAGTTCAAGAAATTTTTGTGCAGCATCAAAAAGTGAAAGATCAGGTGAAAGTGTAATTACGTCCTTGGTCATATGCTCGCTCACTTTTGTGGGAAATTTGGGCGTATTCGAATATTTTCCCTTGATGATCTCCCGAAGACAATCTACCTCTGAAATAATTCCTACCAAGGCACCAGAATGATCAACAACGGGCGCACCAGAGATTTTCTTCTTTGTCAAGGCCTCCATTACCTGATCAATAGTATCATCCTCTTTGAAAGTAATTAATTTGGTAGACATATGATCTCTAACAGTGATGTTTTGAATCGGAGCCTTTTTTGGTTCTACCACTCGAACCCCTTGAAAACTTTTTACCATGACTAAAATAATTTATTGAGCGAAAAATAACTTACTGAAAAAATAGGGTAATAGCAAATAAGAGTTTTAAAAAACTAATAATTCAAAATAATAAACCGGATATAGCAATCTATTCAATTTATTATTTTGAAAAAACTTTGTGATTTTCAATTATAATTCTACTCAATAACTCGGATATCGAAAAACAAACTTTCTCCATAAATCAACAGAGGCTATAATCGGGCAAGCCTATTTAACGGAGGTATTCTTTATGAGGATGAAGGGCTTCCAATTTTTTGAGGGTTTTTTATATAAATCATCAAACCCAAATGTGCCCACCACCACATCAGCATCTCCATCTAAGTCAACGTCTCCTTTTGTAATAGTCAACCAATGTGAATCGAACTTTTCAGCCAATACAAAAGGCGTGAATTTATTAGGAGATTCCTGCCTGAAATAAATTAAATCCTGAGAAGGTTTTTGGCTCGAATCCGGAAAAAATGCCAAGGCAAAAATATCAAGATCACCATCTCCATCGAAATCTTCGACTTCCAAACCACTTGCTCCGTACATTGGATAAAACCACGATTCCTCAAATTCATTTTCTCCATTATTCAGATAAACTCGGACCCCATGGTAGTTTTTAAGAATTTGAGATTGATCTGCATTATCTCCATTCACTAATATCAAATCCTTAAACCCATCCCCATTCATATCTTCAAACCGAAAGTCACTTGAACCAAAGGCCGGCTGAAATCTTAATACAAATTTTGAAGAAAAATTCCCTTTTCCATCATTAATCAGCGACAAAATCCCTTCGTTAGATTGAGTCATTTGAACCAACAAATCCAAATCCCCATCCTGATCTAAATCTTTAGCAATTGATCTTCTTGCACCTGGCTGAGCATTTAAAATACGTTCTTCCCCATTGCCAAAATGCAAGGCCAGTTTTCCAAGATGATTTCCGAATTGCGCGGTGACATATTCTTTTTTACCATCTCCATCCAAATCCGCTTTAAGCTGATGAACCGGTCGCATCAAGCTATCCAGAATTTCCCGACTTTTCCACGCTTTGCCTTCTTTTGAAAAAAGAGAGAGCGAACCAATAGAGTCATTGGAAGGATCCATTAAGCCCATTGTCAACAATTCAAACTCACCTCCTTCAAGCCATTCAATTTCCACTGGGGCTATATCGGTCTCAATTGAATCTTTCCGTTGGAAGTTGTTTTTCGAATCCAGTACAAACACCTTTCGAAAGCGATTACCCAACCATAAATCCCCTGTTTCAGGATGGATTCTTACCATCGTAGTCAGGTTGGGATAGATGAAAGCATAATTTGGCTGAATGACCTCAAACCCAGGAATCCCAACTCTTGGATTTTCCTTTTTTGCCTGTGGCAAGGGACTATCCGGAGCATTTTCAAGGTAATAATCAAGGATTTTTTGCCAGTCATCCCTTTGAATCAATTGCGCTTTGGAATAAATACCTGCGGGGACCTCAGCATCCTCAGGAAGTATAGTGCCAAAATCGGACTCTAAATAAAGTCCCATCCTTTTCCGCATATCAGGAAGTACATTTTCGGACCATGTCTTCTTATCTAAAACTGAAGGCTCAGGTTTTAGATGGCAACTTCCACAATAAGCATTTGCCAATTGCTCCCCATTCAATTTTAAGTCGATGCTCGCAAGCTGTTCCAAAGTCGGAGGCGGTTGTTTTCGCTCCGAAATGGGATTACATGCTGCAAAAATTATTGAAACAACAACTCCAATTAAGATTCTAATCTTCATTGATCTAATACCTCCAAAAATTGATTGACTACCTCTTGATCTATTTCTAAATGATGGGAAAAAAATTTGGGATCATCCGAAAATGACAAATCTGGATTGATAAATTGATTTTTTGAAGGTCGCCAAGTCTTGCAAGAGGCATGAATTTCCTTGAGAAAACCAGTCTTGTTGAGTTCGGTGACATGCGCTGGCTTGGTGCCTCCACCTGGCATTATTGTAATTCGATCTTTAGCTACTTCCATCAGTTCTTTCAATAAAGAAAGCCCTTCTTCTACTGTATTTTTTCCACCCGAACTCAAGATCCGTTGAAATTTACAGGCAATGATTTTCTCCAAAGAATCAAAGTAATCTGATGAAGCATCAAAAGCACGGTGAAAAGTACAGGGCTTTCCGCTTGCGGAGCGAATCAACGATTCACAGGCATCAAAATTCACTTTTCCCTGAAAGTCTAAAACACCAAAGACAAATCCATCAGCCCCTAACTCTCCAAGAATCTCGATATCACGCTTCATTACCATCAATTCTTTCTGAGAATATGCAAAATCCCCACCTCGTGGACGGATCATTACAAAAACCGGAAGATCAATTTCCGACTTAAGAATCTTGAGCATTCCGGCGCTTGGGGTCACTCCCCCCTCAGGAAAATTAGAGCAAAGTTCCAGTCGATCTATCCCGAAATCTGCCGCTTGCATACAAGCCTCCAAACTATAAACTGGTGTTTCTAGAATGATCTTACTCATGGTTTAAAGTGAGAGTTTGAATCAATTAATACATTTCCGCTTTGAGTTGCTTTCGCGAAATTAAATCCAGGATGAACCGCGAATGCTCCAGTGACACCTTCTTTGTTGATCGCAAGAAATCCGGCTTGGATATCGTTGATATTTTTATTTTTTGAAATCAATCTTCTCACTGCTTCTTCACAAGCTTCTTGGGGAGTTCTCCCCTGACGCATTAATTCTACAATCAGAAAGCTACCACAAATCTTGATAATTGTTTCGCCTAAACCAGTGGCAGTAGCGGCCCCCACTTCATTATCTACATAAAGACCTGCCCCTATTATTGGACTGTCCCCTACTCTACCATGCATTTTGTAAGCCAGACCACTCGTGGTACAGCTCCCAGCCATATTCCCATTAGCATCTATTCCAATCATTCCTATAGTATCGTGATTTTCAATATTGATAATTGGCTTGTATTGGCTGGTTTTTTTCCATTTTTCGTATTCAATTGCCGCTTTAGGGCTAAGTTCCTCTTTTTCCAAAGAAAAGCCCTCAGCTATCGCAAATTGCCTAGCGCCCTCTCCAGCAAGCATAACATGTGGTGTTTTTTCCATCACTCTTCTTGCAAGAGAGATTGGATGCTTTATTTGTCTAACGAAAGCCACTGAACCACAATTTCCATCACCAGTCATTATCGATGCATCAAGGGTTGTGATTCCTTCACGGTCAGGAAGCCCCTGAAGCCCGACCGAAAGATTATCCATATCCAATTCAGTATCCCGAACCCCTGCCTCTACTGCATCCAAAATGGTGCCTCCGGCAGTAAGACTATCCATCGCAGCCTGATTTGCAGGTAGCCCATGATTCCATGTAGAAAGAATTAGCGGAATCTCACCTGACTCGCTGGACTTTTGCTTTTCATCAGCAGCACAAGCTGTGGAAATACTTGGAATAAAAAGAGCAGTTCCAATCAGGGATTGCTTTATAAACTTTCTTCTTTGGGACATAAGACGTATTTTAGAATCGATTCTCAAATTATTAAAAATGCCTCTAAATCGGCCTATTTTTCATCCAAATCATTTAAAATTCATCAAATGAAACCCTATCTACTCAAAGAATCAAACTGGAAGGATCTCCAGACTCATCGTTTCGAATTAGCAGTTTTACCATGGGGAGCCACTGAGGCCCATAATTACCATATGCCTTATGGTACGGATGTTTATGAAGCAGATGCTGTGGCTGAGATTTCCGGGAAGAAAGCCTGGGAAAAAGGAGCAAATGTAACCATTATGCCTACTATTCCATTTGGGGTAAATACAGGACAATCGGACATTTATCTTGACATCAATTTAAACCCAAGTACACAGCTACTCATCCTTCAGGATATTTTGACTGTTTTAGATCGGCAAGGGATAAAAAAGTTTTTGATTATCAATAGCCATGGAGGAAATGATTTTAAAACCATGCTCAGAGAATTGGGATTAAAATTTCCAGATATGCTACTATTCACTTGTAATTGGTTTCAGGCTTTAGACAAATCAAAGTACTTCGAAGAATCCGGTGATCATGCCGATGAAATGGAAACGGCATTGATAATGCACCTTCACCCTGAACTTGTACTTCCACTAGACCAAGCCGGAATGGGAGATGAGAAAAAATCCATAATCAAGGGGGTTCGGGAAAAATGGGCCTGGGCTGAACGAAAATGGTCTGAAGTCAGCGCTGACACTGGAATCGGTAATCCAAAAAAAGCCTCCCCAGAAAAAGGAAGGCTTTATTTTGAAGATGTAACTGACAAAGTCGCGGATCTTATTTTGGATATTTGCGCAGCAAAACCCGGAGAAATCTATGTATAATTAATCCAAAGAATTTAAATCCAACAGAGTGATTTCTCCTTTGTAATTAATAAATGTAATTGATTTCAAATTTTTTGGGAGGGAAATCTCTCTTGATGATTGAGAAAGAAAGCCTGCACCTAAAGAGGTTTCGTATCGCTGTTTGTTCCCATTTCCAAGTTCGACTATTACTGCCATTGTATTTATAGGAGGCGTAAGTGTTCGCATACCTGAGTCTTTTTCCTCTTTCTTAAATACAAGGAGTGAATTTCTATTCTGGGAAGCGATCAACAGAGAGGACCCTTGTGCGGAGCTTAGTTTCACCAATGCTTTGGCATCTCCCGGAACAATGAATCCGCTTTCGTTTGGTTTAACAGGCGTGAAGTCTCCAGCTCCATCTCCTAAAAGGACAAGCCCTACCAATGCATCCAATCTTCCTGTGAAGATTTCATTTCCAAAGTCATTTCCTACCAAAAGCACATCCAAATAGCCATCCCCATTTACATCCTCAGTCAAAACCCCATTCACCGGAGCTATTTGAGCAGCAGTTGGCAATCTATGTACTTCAAAAGTACCATTACCATTATTTTTAATAAATGCTGATTTATCATAATTACCAGTCAAAATAACTGCTCCTTCCTTTTCTTCAGGAGTGAATAGATCATTCTCAGTACTCAAGGCAAAGGATTTATACCGCTCATATTTCCTTCGGAAAAGAATGCTTTGCCCATACAAATCATCCCAGAAATGGCTCGGATAAGAATTGTAAACACCTGATCTGTCTTTATAGTAAGCAAAAGTGACAGGGTCCATACTTCCATTTCCATCGAAATCTTTTGCATAAATTTTAACAGGTTGTTCCATTGTAGGATGATGAGGATTGTTTTCACCTAGATTACCTACAATGAAATCCGTATCTCCATCTTGGTCAAAATCTCCAGAGGCAATCGAATTCCACCATCCCAGATGATTCTCCAAACCAGTATTAGAAATCTTGTGAAATTTAGCCCCATCGTTCTTGAATATGGTGATTGCCATCAATTCGCCAACGACTACTAAATCTACTTTCCCATCTAAATCCACATCAGACCAAGTGGCGTCTGTCACCATTCCTATATTTCTAAGCTCAGGAGCTAACTGATCGGTAACATCCTGAAGGATTCCTTGATTATTTCTGAAAAGAAAGCTTTTATCGGCTATTGGGTATTTCGCAATCGGTGTTCTACCACCAACAAAAAGATCAATAAAACCATCTCCATCAAAATCTGCTCCTCTTACAGTCGTACCACTTGCTTTTGCAGCTGAGAAATTTTTATTCAAAGTGAAATTTCCCATACCGTCGTTCAAGTATAATCTATCCAAGTATTCGTCCGAGTCAGGGACAAACTCACTACTTCCGCTTACGAGGTATAGGTCAAGATCTCCGTCATTTTCCAAATCGAAAAGAAGCATTCCCATCTCCTCAAAATTTGAATTTTCACCAGGAATCAACTCTTTCTCAGTGAAAGTACCATCTGCTTTTTGAATGAATAATTTTGGAGAAAACCCAGCCGATGAACCAACAATAAAATCCTCTAATTGATCGCCATTCACATCACCAACGGTAAGAGAAGGGCCATACTGACTTAATTTATGTGGAATAGTTCGCTGAATATTGAAATCCACTTTATCGGCTTCCTCATGAATGAAATTGATCCCAAGTTCATTAGAAACCTCATTGTATAAAGGATTTACTTCAGCAGACTCAAGAATTGCAACAGAAAATTTTCCTTGTTTTGCATCAGCATAATTGACTTGTAAGACTTGATTTGCTTCAACATTTGAAAGTGTTGAAATCTTCCCATCAGGCCAAATTACTTCGACCGTAGATACATTAGAGAAATCACCCAGCCCAAAATGTAAGATATCCTCAATTGAAGACATGTATCCACGAACGATTTGCTGCTCTTGATAACGAATTGAACCATCACTCAATTTCAGGGAAACTTTTGCTCCTAGTCCACTGGGGTTCGATGCTTTACCTTGGAGTTTAATCCGAAGGTAATTTGGTTTTTCTTTAGAATCATTTAAGGTGTTTTCGAAAATGAAAGCCGGATCGTTGATATTATTAACTATATAATCTAAATCTCCATCCTGATCCAAATCCACATAGGCGGCGCCATTTGAAAAGGAAGGAATATTCAATCCCCATTCTTCACCCGAATCTTTGAAAGTCAAATCCCCATTGTTTCGATATGAATAATTTGGGATTTTGACAATTGGAATTGAATCCAACAACTGACGGATACTGGCTACGCCGCCTACATCTGCCCGATAGTTTGCAAAATCCTTATCAGTAATATCTCTGGGAAATCCATTGGTAATTAATAAATCTCGCAATCCATCATTGTCAACATCTCCAAAAAGTGGTGCCCAACTCCAATCTGTCTGATATATACCTGCCAGCATTCCGATTTCACTAAAAGGAACGCCTGCTCCATTGTTAATCTGAAGCATATTCCTGACATACTGGTATTCATAGCCCCACTGTTCGTTACTGATATAGACTTGGTAGGAGTTTTTTCCAATGGTAGTTTTCTTTCTGAAATTATCCTCCCCTAACATATCTATTGTAATCAAGTCAGGTAGTGCATCATTATTAAAATCAGAAATATCTGAACCCATGGAAAACTGGCTTTGATGCCTCAAAAATTCCTTAGAACGATTGGAAAAAGTACCATCTTGATTGTTTATATAAAGAATATCATTGGTCACATAATCATTGCTGACGTGGATATCAGGCCATCCATCATTGTTTAAATCCGAAACGACCAACCCAAGTCCAAAGCCTTCAATTGTGATTCCAGCTTCAATTGTGACGTCTGTGAAAGTTCCATCACCATTATTTCTGTAGAATTTATCATTGTTAATTGCAGATCCATCCACTATTTTCTCACGGTAATTGGATGGGGTTACTTTGCTCTGCTCATTATTGAGGACGTATAGGTCTAAGTCTCCATCAAGATCGTAATCTAGAAAAGAGGCTCCCATTCCATTACCTGAATCTGCAATTCCATATTGTTTTGCTTGTTCTAAGAATGAAATATTACCCGCAGCATCTTTCCCTTGGTTGACAAATAAAAGATTATTCCGTTCACCATTCCCAGTCTTCATTGCGGCTGCCACATAAATATCCATCCATCCATCTCCATTGATATCGACTGCAGTTGTCCCTGTACTCCATCGATCTTTTGCCTCTATCCCAGAGCTTGTCGAAATATCCTTGAATTTAAAATCACCCTGATTGAGGTAAAGTTTATTTGGGACCTGGTTACCTGTAAAAAACAAGTCTGGAAGACCATTCTGATCAAAATCGGCAACTGCCAAGCCCCCACCATTAAAAATATATTCGTCGGTAAGAATATTAAATGAATCAGATTCTGTGATTTGATTTGAAAAATCAACACCAGTTTCCTTTTGGGTTTTCAGTTTAAATAACTTGGATTCTTGATTACAGGAAAACAAGAAAACAACTAGGAACGCAGCCAAAAGGCTAGATTTAGAAAACTTCATAGATTAATCAATTTGGGTGCTTGGGAACTTTGAAATTACCACTTTTGAGGCAAAGGTGGAAAAAATAAGCACTTGATTGTCATAAAAAAAGGAAGGCTTTTCAGCCTTCCTTTAATTACTACTTCTAATACTAAAGATTAGAAACCTGGGTTCTGAATCAAAATGTCTGATCCTACCAAGTCAATTTGATCTTGAGGTATTGGAACTAGCTTATACTTTTCAGTAAACTTAGCGCCACCAAGAGCAGCAGCCAATTGAACACCATCAAGTGCAAAGTAGAAATCAAGCTCTTCTTGAACAGTATTCCATCTCACTAGATCATAGAATCTGTGACCTTCCATACCTAATTCAAGCATTCTTTCCATTCTCACAGCAGTTCTTGCTGTAGCAGCATCAGTCCATGGAGAGTCATACGTACCTATTACATAATTAGCAGCCATAGTACCATCTTCACGCATTAACTTGGAGTTCATTGCTCTTTCTCTAACACGGTTTACATAACCTCTTGCAGTCTCTAATCCACCAGTCTCGATTTCTGCCTCGGCAGCCATCAATAACACATCAGCAAATCTGATAATCATGAAGTTAATACCAGTGTATCCAGGAGTCCAAGAAGAGTTATCCTGGAAAGTACCTGCTTCAGATCTCGCATAAACATACTTCTTTGGAGAATATGGTCCACCGTTTGGTTGATTTCTGATCCAAGCAGCGCCTGGGAAATCCTGCCAACCTAGGTAAGGAATACCTCTTCTTCCAGTTGTATGATCAACTCTTGGATCCAAGTTCCCTGTATCAGGAGTGAAAGGATCAGCAGTTTGAATACCCATATCACTTTTCACTCTATTTGCAGGATCATTATAAGACTTATCCAACAATGGAAGACCAGCAGCATTTGTTCTAAAAGCATTCACAAATGAAAAGCTTGGTTGGAAGAATCCACAACAGTTACCTGGGCCAGAAGGACCAGTATTGTAAGGGAAGTTCAAGTCAAACTCTGGATTGGCATTTTGTACAGCACCAGTACCGGCAGCTGCCTGATAAGCCCAAACAGATTCCTCATGGTTATCGTTGGCTCCTCTAAATGCGTCATCATAATAAGGAACTAGGTCATACTTTAAGTTATTGCTAGTTACACCATTATTGATTACATCTGTAAATAGAGTTTTCGCTTCTCCGAATTTATTCTGATACATGTAAATTTTAGCAAGGTATGCTTTAGCTGCCCAAGAATTTACACGACCAACCTGAGGCTGAGTAGGTGGGAGATTATCTGCTGCAAACTTCATATCTGCCTCAATCAAAGGCCAAAGGTCTACATTATTACTAACTTCCTCCAAGCCACTACCATAATCCAAAGTCTCATCAACATATGGCGTATTACCATAGTCACGCTTCAACTCAAAGTAATAATGTGCTCTTAAGAATCTTGCCTGCGCAGATATTCTTGTAACATCTGTTGGGGTTACATCTGGCCCTGGATTAGCCAAAAGTCTCAACACGTTATTAGCACGTGCAATCCCTTCGTAAGCCACATTCCATTTGGACCCTACGTCTCCAGAAGCAGAATTGATCTCAAATCTCTGAATAGGGTTGATTGTAGTAAAATCTCCAGGGTCAGTACCCTTATTAGCTTCACCCCCTCTAATACTACCCCAAACCCAGTTTGAAGGAGACCCCAATCTGTTTCCTCGACCGTTTACTTGTGAATAGGCCGCAATCAAGGAAGCATCAATACCCGCTAGCGAAGTCAACTGAGCCTCTGCCAACAAACCTGTCGGCGCAACATCAAGGAAATCATCGCTACAACTCACTGCTACCATCATCAATCCTGATGACAGTAACGCTCCGATTTTTAATTTAAAATTGTTCATCTGTTTTAATCTATTATAGTTTCTATAACTCGATTTCTTTATAAATGTTTAAGCTTAGAAGCTGAGATTCAGACCAAAAGTATAGCCTCTAGTAACTGGATAGTTACCTACGTCAATACCAAAAGATAAGTCAGCGTCACCACCTACCGCAGGATCAAGTCCCTCATAACCTGTGATAGTAAAGAGGTTGTTTGCAGATGCAAAAACTCTCAATCTCTCCAGTCTCCATCTTTCCAACAAAGTTGCAGGAAGCGTGTAACCTAAAGTCACGTTCTGCAATCTCAAGTAAGATCCATCTTCCACATAAAATGAATTTTCTACGTTAGAAGTTGAGAAGTTTGAAGTTTTCTCCACAACTGGAATGGTAGCATCCAAATTCTCAGGAGTCCAAGCATTTTTTAAACGCTCTGAAATAGCTGCTCCTTCAAACGTCTGGAAGAAATCTGTAAACCACTTAGACTGGTTCCAAACTTCGTTTCCAATAGAAGTGTATAAGTAAGCAGAAAGGTCAAATCCTTTATACCCTACTGTGAAGTTTACACCACCAGTAAAGTCAGGAATTGGATTACCCAAATTGATTCTGTCATCAGGAGTAATTACTCCATCCTTATTAACATCTTCAAATTTAAATCTACCTGGTGCAGCTCCATCTTGAGTAGCATGACTTGATACATCTTCAGCATTTCTAAATAAACCAAGTGTGTTGTAACCGAAGAAAGTTGAAAGAGGTTGTCCAACTGAATTCCTTATTGGTCTAATACCTCGGTATGCAGGATTGACAGAAGTAATAATTTCTAATCCAGGGGCCAATGAAACAATCTCATTTTTCAACACCGATCCTGTCACTGTCAAATCATAAGTAAACTCACTTGATAAGTTGCCTCTTGTACTAACCAATAGGTCTAAACCTCTGTTAAGCATTTGCCCAATATTTACAGCTGGGGGAGAAGCATTACTACCAGCAGTCAAAGGAATTGGAACTGTAAACAACAAGTCTTTAGTATCTTTTTTCCACCAGTCAAAAATCACATCCAAACGTCCATTAAAGAAAGTACCATCAAAACCAATATTGGTAGTTACAGCAGTCTCCCACTGTGCATTTGGGTTACCAATTCTAGTTCTTCTAAAACCAATTACAGCAGAAGAGTTAGACCCAGTAATATCATACGAAGAAGCTCCTATGTTACCACCAAATAGAGAGAACTGGTTGTTTGGATCCACGTTGTTCGAGTTACCCATTTGTCCCCATCCACCTCGGATTTTTAAATCATCAATCCAAGTAGCACCAGAAAGGAATCCTTCAGAAGAAATTCTCCAAGCTGCAGAGAAAGCAGGGAATACACCGTAACGATTATTAGATCCAAATCTTGAAGAACCGTCTCTTCTTACAACTCCACTAAACAAGTATTTATCGTTGTAGGTATAATTAACACGACCGAAGTAAGAGTTGAAGTTCACACCTCTGTAAAGTCCAGAGTTAACTTGTCTTGTAGAAACTGGTAAGTTAGAGATATTGATAAAGTCAGGGTCTCTAGAGAATGGATTCTGACCAGAAGCACTCATAAATCTACCAGCACCTGTATTCAATGCTTCTTGACCTAAGATCACATCAAACGCATGCTTATCGAAAGTTTCCTTCCAAGAAACAGTGTTTGTGAATGTCCAGCCAAAGTTAAATCCTGATCCTTCATTGTATCCGAATGCAGAGTTGTTTTCTGAGTTCTCATATTGCAATCTGGAATATCCCCAGAAGTAGTTACTTGAATAATCGATACCCAAAGCAGTTCTGAAAGTCAAATTATCCAAGATATCATACTCGGCATAAACATTACCAAATGCACTAGAAGAGTATCCTCTATTATCTCTTAAACCATCTCTGTTTGCAACAGGGTTTCGAGGGTTATTAAAACCTCTTGCCGCAGTACCTCCATATCCGCCAAACTCGTCATAAACCGGGATAATGGATGGCATACGGAAGGCCTGTAGAATGTCATTTTCATCGTCCGAAACTCCTCTACCACCTGTACCACCTTGCTGACCCAAAACCTGACGGTAAGTAGCCTGGAAGTTTTCACCAATTCGTAATTTGTTTGTTACATCAAATTCGGAGTTTGCTCTGAAAGTGATTCTTTTGAAATTATTTACGATCATGATACCTGCCTGATCCTGATAACCTAAACCTATATAGAATCTGCTTGTCTCAGAACCGCCATTCAATCCAATTGAATGCCTATTCAATGGAGCATTTCTTGTCAAAGCATCATACCAATCTGTTCCTTCTCCAGTAGCAGCTCTAACAAGCTGATAAATTGGACCTTTTGATGGATCTGTGTTATATAATGCACGCTCTTGCTCAATTCTGTCTGCTGAGAATGGACCAGCCACACCTGCTACTCCACCCACATTGATGTAATATGGAAGAACTGGAGATGTTCCAGAGCCAAACTGAGGATGTCCATAGGCTGGAGCTCTTCCATCAATTCTAGCTTGATTTGTCTCAGCCAACCAAGTGTAATCTGCAAAATCCTGCGGATTCATCATATCAAGGCCTTGACCAGGAGTAGTGACACCAAACATACCATTGTAATCCACTCGTAATTTTTGATCACCTCTTCTACCTTTCTTGGTAGTATAAATAATAACGCCATTGGCAGCTCTTGCTCCGTAGATTGAAGCCGCAGCAGCATCTTTCAATACTGTAGTAGACTCAATGTCATCAGGATTGATGAAATCTGTATTTCCCACAGGAACTCCATCCACAACATATAGAGGCTCATTTCCACCAAAAGCACCAAATCCACGTACTCGGACGATAGATGAGGTACCTGGCTGACCGTTTGTAATAACTGTAACACCTGAAACTCGACCTTGAAGGGTCTGCTCTACGTTACCTGTTGGAATTACTGTAAGGTCCTTTGGATCCACCGTTGCAATCGCACCAGTAGTCTCTCTTCTGCTGTCAATGGTATAACCAGTAACAACAAGCTCAGTAAGCGTCTGCTCATCTGGCTTCATTTTAAGATCCACAACACTTCTGGATCCTACCACTTGCTCCACTTTGGTGTAACCAATAAAAGAGAAAACAAGTACAGCTTGGTCATTTGGGATATTGATGGAAAACTTTCCATCGATATCAGTTGCGGTACCTGTAGTTGTTCCTTTCACGAGGACTGATACCCCTGGAAGTCCTACATCGTACTCGTCAAGCACTGTTCCAGTTACAGTCTTCTGTGCGAAGGCCGTAGCACTGGATAGCATCAGGAGCATTAAGAATGCACCTAGACTTTTGTAAAGATTTTTCATAAACATAGATAGATTGGGTAACAAGAATAATTTAAAAACTTGTCTTTAATTGTTAATGCAATCGTTTGCGATATCGCTCAAAATAATTGCAATAGATAATTGTCTGTAATTCAGAGCTCTATTGCGACTATACCTTGGTTATTTGAAAACCGACTTAAAGAAATACCAATAGGTTTGAGAGCATCTATTGGAATGCGGGGCGGGATGTAGTAATTACTAGCTAATAGGTCATTGGCAAATATTTTGGGTTTTTGTCTCATACTTAATCTCCAATGTTAAAGATTCTTAAACAAATTTCAAATTTTAAACCATAAATAATATTTGGCTTTTCATCTTAATTTGTGAAAGAAAGCATTGAAAAAGCACTTTTATCAAGATGAAGTTAAAGGAAAAAAAGAATTAACAAAAAGATAACAGCTATCATTTCAGCATTTTAACATGAAAAGTTCAAAAACATATTTGACAGGTAAAAATTTGTAATTCAATTCTGAAAAATATTTTGTCGGAAAATATCAAAAAACGCTTGTTCGCTTCTAATTTCCTCAAAAACAGGGTCAATCAATGCCCTTTGGTAAATTAACTCGTTGGTATCTATTGCTTTCTTTAACTGAATAATGGCTACTTCTTTCTGCCCATTTTTTGAAGCAACCATCGCAAGACCGTAATAACCATAGCCGTAGTCACGATCAGCAATCACCGATTCTTCAAATGAAAGTGTTGCATTGGCATAATCCTTTGCTAAAAAATAAGCTAGTCCCTTGTTGAAATAATCTTTAGCCTGAGTATAAGGATAGTCAAATCGAAGCGTCGCTAATTTGTAATCTCCTCGTATTATATCCAAAGCTCCTCTCAGACTTTCATTCATTTTCAAAAAGTCTTCATTTTTGGTAAGTATTGAGGCATCTGAGAGTTTCTTGTAGGCATCCCAATAATCACCCTCTAAAATCATGATTTGAGCTTGATTATGCAAAACATAAGGACTGGTCTCCAATCGGGATGCTTGACTTAAAAGTCCCTTCGCCTCCTCCCATAATTTGGATTTGATTTCCGGATCAAGTGTGCGCTGGGCCATTCTCATTTTCACCACAGCCAGGTTATTATAAGGTAATGCAGATCGAAAAAGCTCTGTCATCTTACTATAAATGGCCTCCTTGTCTTGTAATCTGGGGGAAAATTCTCCGGCGATCGACCACTCACCAAGGTCTAGTGACTTTCCTACCTTATTCTCGTCTAAGATTTCTCTGAGCTCCATGGCTTGTTTCTGATCCAATCCCGGAAGCGGTTTTGCCTCTATTTCAATTTTCGCTGCACGGAGTCTTGGATAAAGATCTCTTGAAACAGTAGAAAATCCGGAAATCTTTTTCAATTGTTCCGCTTGATCCAGAAATTCTGCTCCACTTAATAATACCGAATAGTACTCATCCTTTCGTTGAGTGGAGATTTTAGAATAATCTCTAAGTAGCAATCGAAAATCGAACCAATCATTCCACCTTGATTTCACCTCAGTCAAACTATCACGCATCATCAATCCGGACTCAGCCAAATATTGGTAAAGGTTATCTGCACGGTCTCTTCCCAATCTACTATTTTTCCCTTCGCTCGTTTCCGGAGATTGTATCCCGGTTATTCTCAAGCTAATGATTGAAGGATTTTCGGTGACAAAAGTTTTTAGATTTTCAATTACCTCAACATTAGATGGGGTTAATTCCAACTTTGATGATCCCGATTTGTATAAAACCTCAAAAACTCTGGATCGGCTCATATCAATTGCTGCCACGCCTGTAGGAATGTATAAGCCCACATCAGGAATTGGTTCATTGGGATAGACCTTCCCTACTTTTGCCATTAAGGGAGTTGTAATGATTCCTCTTGCCAAAATCTTCCGCTCATCTGGCTCAGGTAGATTTTTTTCACCCTGATTGAATTGAAGTTCCAATAAACTGGCATCCATCCATTGCTCATAGGGAATGGTAAATGCTTTTTTGAATCGATAGGCATCAAATGCTTTTTGAAGCTCAAGCTCTCCCAAAGCAAGTTTTTTTTCTGGCGATCTCAATTCCAAGCGGACAATCGGATCGCGAGGGATCATCACGGATTCGATAAGAATTTTACCTTCCACTTCAAATCGGATTGAATCACGCAGGTATTCAAGATTTGAAGGAGTTACCTTAGCATCTTCCAAAAAATTACTTTCAGGCACTATTATTGAACTGCAGCTAAACAGGAAACACAAACAAAAGAGACTGAATATTTGTGTGTTAACTTGTTGATTCTGCATTAGTTTTGCTTTTATTCCTATCTTTTTCAATAAATTTAAAGTTATGAAGCCTTTTGAAACCATGGAAAAGTTAAGATTATTCTTTGAAGAGCGCGCATTTGGGGTTTGTTCCAAGCTCGGTGAAAAACTTAATTTCCCGATAGACAGTATTCGTTTATTTTTTATTTATGCTTCTTTCATCACCATGGGCTCACCAGTGATACTGTATGTTTCTATGGCAATGATGATGAAAATCAGAACTTATTTTAGAAAAAAAAATAATCCAATTCTTTTTGATTAAAGCTCTTGAAATGATTTTTTACCTAAAATTTTCCAGTTCCAAAATATAAATC
This sequence comes from Algoriphagus sp., assembly GCF_029254265.1. Taxonomy (GTDB): domain Bacteria; phylum Bacteroidota; class Bacteroidia; order Cytophagales; family Cyclobacteriaceae; genus Algoriphagus. The sequence goes on from NZ_JAQWXX010000053.1 coordinate 39,784, forward strand.
GAACTGGGCTTTTACTTGGGATTTCATTTTCCAATGACTCTGTTTTTAAAATCTTTTCCTTTTTTGCCTTAAAATCTGAATACCCTTTCCAAATAGCCTGAGCTAAAGTTTTTTGTCCTTTTAGCAAATAGCTCCAAGCTGCAAGATTTTCGAGTAAAAACTTCACTATATATATAAAAGTGAAATTTCGCCCGTTCACATTCTTGTAAATCATACTTAGGCTATTCCTGATATTGAGGTAAAGTTTCTTGGGACTTCCACGATCAAGAGTCGCTCCTCCTAGATGATATACAGCGATTTTACCAGAATATCCAATCTTCCAGCCAGACTTTCGCATCCTCCAACAAAGATCTATCTCCTCCATGTGGGCAAAGAAATCGGAATCAAATCCCCCTAAATGGTGAAAGACTTCTGCTCTTATGATCATACAAGCTCCGGATGACCAGTCCACTTGGATATCATCATCGTATTGACCGAAATCCGACTCGATTGAATCCCAGATTCTCCCCCTGCAAAATGGATAACCAAAGGAATCCAAAAATCCTCCACCAGCACCTGCATAATCAAAAAGACTCTTATTTTTCCATGACAAAATCTTGGGCTGAAATGCCGAAAAATCTGGATTCAACTCTAGATTTTCAATCAGCCCTTTATCCCAGGATTTAGTGACTTCTACATCAGAGTTTAATAAAATATAGTATTTATATTTTCCTTTTAGCTGATCCAAACCCCAATTGTAACCTCCTGCAAAACCAAAGTTCTCAGGAGATTGAAGCAACAAAATCTGAGGGTAGTTTTCTTTCAAAAAAACCAAAGATTCATCTGTACTATTATTATCAATTACCCAAATATCATTTGAACTATTCTCAATAACCGATGGCAAGAAGGTAGCCATGGTCTCTTCACCGTTATAATTCAATATGACAATGGCGCAAGATTTCATCCAAACATGCTGCCTAGGTCCATCCCCGGGATATTCGGCAGCATTCCTTCTGTTGCGGCTTTCATCTCGGTTTTGATCTTCTGATCAATGGATTGCATCGCAATATTTGTAGCAGCCACGATCAAATCACTTAACATTTCTTTGTCTTTGGGGGACAAAAGACTCTCATCCATATCAATCGTCAATACTTTACGCTCCCCATTGACAGTCACTTTGACCATTCCTGCACCTGACTCCCCTGTTGCCGTAAGCAGATGCAACTTGGACTGAGCTTCTTTCATTTTGGCTTGGGCCTCTTTTACTTTGCCCATCATTCCCATTATATCAAACATGTTTTTTTATTTAAATTCAAATTATAGAATCAATTCAGAATTTTATTTTTTTAAATATTAAAATGTCAAAATTATTTACCGATAAAGATCGTTTATATGATCCATAAGGTAATTTTCTGTAACATTTTCAGACGATTATAAGTATCACAAAATACTAACTAATCAACCTATGAAAACGCTAGAAATCATCGACAAAGAACAAATTTCAAATTTTCAATTTTCAAAGAAGGAAGTTCTTTTAACTCCCGACGATCAGGGAAGACGCTTTGCTGACCTGCAACGAGCCCAAACTTTGGGAAACCTCCTCCAATCTAAAGTAAAACTTATCTTCGAAACCGCAGATAGTAGAATCCTACAAGTTGAAACCACCATCTGGGCCGTTGGAAATGATTTTATCTCGCTCAAAGGCGGAATGGTAATTCCTGTAAATGCAATTCATAAAGTTGACTAGCTCAACTTTGCAAAAGCAGTTTCTAAGGTCATACTTTCTTGATTCCCAGTTTCAAGGTTTTTAATTGAAATTAGGTTTTCACTTATTTCATTATCTCCGCAGATTCCCACGAAAGGAATCCCCTTCTTCGTGGCAAACTCAAATTGTTTCTTCACTTTAGCCAAATCAGGATAAAGCTCTGCCTTGATTCCTGCTTTTCTGAATCGCTGCACGAGTGAAAGACCATAGGCAAATCCCTTTTCGTCAAAATGACAGAGTAAGATTTTTGACGTTTGAAGGCTTTCTTCGGGAAATAGATTCAACTCCTCCAGCACATCATATAAACGATCCACCCCAAAAGAAAAACCAACTCCAGATACCCCGGACAAACCAAACACTCCAGTTAGATTATCATACCTACCTCCACCACTTACAGATCCGATTGAAGCATTATTCACTTTCACCTCAAAAATCGCCCCGGTGTAATAGGACAAACCTCTAGCCAGCATCACATCAAAATCAACAAAATCCAGATTCTCTCCCATTCCAATTAAAGTAGCGGCAAGCTCCTCTAGCTCAGCTATCCCTTGAAGGCCAACTTCACTTCCCGAAAGGAATTTTTTCAGAAATTGGATTTTCCCTGCAAAGTCTTCTGAAAGGTTGATTAATGGCTCCAATTTTTCGAGTGAATTACTTGAAAAATCTCTGGAGAGTAATTCTTCCTGTACCTTTTCCCAGCCTATCTTATCTAATTTATCGATGGCCACACAAAGCGGGCCTTCTTTACCTGCTGCGTCAATCGCTTCGGAGATTCCGGTTAGAATCTTTCTGTTATTTAATTTAATGCTGTAATCTGTCAATTTCAGCTTTGCAAACACTTCTCGGATCATCAAAATAATCTCAGCTTCGCAAACCAAACTATCTGTCCCAACTACATCGGCATCACATTGGTAAAATTCTCTGTATCGCCCTTTTTGTGGACGATCTGCTCTCCATACAGGTTGAATCTGAAAACGCTTAAAAGGAAATGTAAGATCATTTCGATTCATCACGACGAATCGAGCAAATGGAACAGTCAAATCATACCGAAGTCCCTTTTCAGAAACTTTGGAAAGTGTAGCAGCCGCTCCTTTTTCCAAGTCCGCAGCATTTACGTTTTTTAAATAATCTCCACTATTTAAAATCTTAAAAAGTAACTGATCTCCTTCGTCTCCATACTTACCGGTCAGGGTACTGAGATTTTCCATTGCGGGAGTTTCGATCTGATTATAGCCAAAAAGCTGAAAGGTAGAGCGAATTTGATCCAGGATATAATTTCTTCTTGCCATTTGGATTGGCCCAAAATCACGGGTTCCTTTTGGAAGACTTGGCTTTTGCATTGATATTTTATTGGTGATTAGCTTTCAAATTTATTCAAAAAAAGGGAAACACAGGATCAAATGGCAAAACAGAAGTAATTTATTCCACATTTATCTTAGGCAAAAAAGAAATGTTTCCTTACTTTTGCGATTCGTTTCGAAACAACTCATTAAAAACATACGACCATGGCAGTTACTACGCTTAAGAGAAAACTAAAAAGAAAAAGACAAAGTCAGACCACACGTGTTATTAAGATCAAGCAATTATGTTCTATGCCAGTAATTAAAAACGTGGACGTTGAAGAGCTTAAAAAATCTTTCGGAAAGTAATCTTTCCCTGATATCTTTTTAAAGACGACTAATTGGTCGTCTTTTTTATTTTTAACCCTTTTAAACTCGCTGGATTCAGCAGAGGTAAATAGATTACAATGATATTACCATGATTTAAATGGAGTTCTTAATTTTTTTTGTAATGAAGAGATCCGTTTCCATCCTCCCACGTTTACCTTCCTTTTCTAAGGGTAAATCCTGCGCAGGAGACCAATCAGCCTCTTTGACTCGTCCTAAAAAAAGTTTACAGATTAATAATTATATACTGTTATAGGTTTACAGTTTTCGTTAATCCTGTAATTGATTTACAAGAGTACGATTTTTGGGATAATAGTTCTTCC
>NZ_JAQWXX010000055.1 GCF_029254265.1 Algoriphagus sp.
TTGGATAGATTGGACTTCCCATCCATCCTCTAAATTGAGCAGGGTTGTGAAAAAATTCTCCGTAAACATCTTTTTGCTTAAAGATAACTATTCCATTAAATTCGTGGTAGAACCAAAAAAATAAAGTATAAACCTTTTAACCACTTTTATCTTAAAAAACTGGTTCCTGCCTTCTACTAATTGCTCCCTACCTTTTGCAAACTGCAAACTGCTCTCTAACTACTGCTTTGAGCCTCCTAATCGACTTCTGCTTTCTGCCAACTGTAACAATGCTCCCTGCTTACTGAGAACTGTCAACTATCAACTGTAATACTGCTCACTGCCATCTGCCCACTGCCGCCTGTAATACTGCCTACTGCCCACTAATCACTCTACCATCCTCCATCTCAATAATCCGGTCTGTGCCTTCGGCGAATTCTGGATCGTGAGTTACGATCAAGATGGTTTGGTGAAATTCAGCAGTTAATTCTTTAAAAATATTGAAAACGATATCCGCGTTTTTTTTATCCAGATTCCCGGTGGGTTCGTCGCCCATGATCAGAAGTGGATCATTTATTAGCGCTCTGGCAATTGCTACACGTTGTTTTTGCCCTCCCGAAAGTTGATTTGCTTTTTTCAGCGCATGATCTTGCATGTCAAAGATTTTCAACTTTTCCATAGCTTGATGTTCCAGTTCTTCCCGTGAATATTTCCCCAGCTTAAGCCCGGGAATCAGGACGTTTTCTAGAGCGGAGAATTCATTTAACAAATAGTGAAACTGAAAAACGAAGCCGATTTTCTCATTTCGAAGTCTGGAAAGGTAATTTGAGTGTTTACCATTGATCACTTGTTCATCAATTAACAGCTCTCCTTTGTAATCTGTATCCATAGTAGAGAGAATGTAAAGCAAAGTGGATTTACCGCAACCACTTTTGCCTACTACCGATACAAATTCCCCCCGATTTATAGTGAAACTCACTTTTTTCAAAACTTGAGTTTCGACAGGATTGTAGAAAAACTTATCGATGTTTTTAGCTTCCAGTACGGGTTGGTTTGTCTTCGTCATTTCCCTCTGATTATATCTACAGGATCTACGCTACTAGCTTTTCTCGCAGGAAAAAAACCTGCTAAATAGGTCGTCACCAAGCTAAAAATACCACCAATGAAGTAGTATTTGGAACTGAAATCAATTGGGTAAGTTTTTACGGTAGGCAAAGCGTCTGTTTCAAATGGTATTCGTTCGATGCCGAGGCAGCTCAGGTAGCCGAATAGCAAACCCAAAGTGCCGCCAATAAACCCAATGGACAAGGCAATCGTGATAAAAATTCGTTTTACATCTTGAGAATTAAATCCAATTGCTTTTAAAATCGCAATGGTATCTAATTTTTCATAGATCATCATATTGAGGATATTATAAATCCCGAAGCCAGAGACTACCAATAGAGTAATTCCAACCGCATAGCTGATCAAAGTTCGAATGCTCGACCCAGTTTCAAATTGTGCATTTACTGTTTGGATATCGTCTGCTTCAATTTCAAAAATCTCTCGATACTCATTTGCAAAAGCTGGGGCCTGATTGAAATCATGAAGTTTCACCTGAATATCTGTAAGGTAAGATGCTGGTTCGCCCATCATTTTTTGGACGGTATTGATGGAAGCAAAACTATTTGCATTATCAAAATCAGCCAGGCCTGACTGATAATAACCGACCACTTTAAGTTGAGCCTTATTTCCCTGAGCAGTGGTGATTTGGATTACATCTCCAATATCTGCTAGCATTCGATCTGCAGCTCCTTTCCCCAAGATTATGCTGTTGGTTTGCAATAGATCTTCAGGATTTCCCACGGTGACGTAATCCTGAAATGCGAATAAATCTATTTCTTTTTCAGGATCTATTCCATTTACAACTCCGGTAAGATCGATCGAACCTACATTGTAGAAAACCTGAGCGGCAATTTTCGCACTTACCCCACGTACTCTCGGGTCAGCGTTTAGGGTTTTGAGAATTGGCTCAGAATTGTAAATCGCCAACCTTGAATTGCTCGGCTTAATAGAGCGAATCACATTTACGCCTTTCCCAAACTCAGGGGATAAATCGATGGGCTGGTTTGGGTTTGGTTTGATCTGATTGTAAAAGCGAATATGGGGTGTTCTGTTGAGGACGAGTCCATCCAATAGTGTGTTTAGACCATTCATGAATCCCAGCAGTGCTACAAACATGGTGATGCTGAACGTGACTCCCACAGCCGCCACCAGCGTTTGTTTGATTCGAGCGAACATGAGCGCTCTGGCTAATTCTAAAATTAGCGACCACTTCATAAGCCTGGCTTTAAGATTTTGGTCGACGTATCGAGACCTTTTAGAATTTCGGCAGACTGGTAGTTTTTTATTCCAACTTCCACCTTAATGGAGTCACCATTTTCATTTAGGACAAACTGGTCATCGATCAGAAAAGATCTAGGGATAATTATGGTTTGGGCTTTTTCTGAAAGCACAATATTGGCTTCTAAGGTGAGATTGGGATAAAGTTGCGGAGGGGCTTTTGTGAATTTGGCTTCTATGGTAAAGCTTTTCGTATTACTATCCATGATCGGATAGATCCTTGTGACTTCCGCAGTAAAAGTTTCTCCCTTATAACTATCCATAGAAACTACCACTGGTTGACCAATTTTGACTTTTGCGATATCGTATTCGTCGACTTGAAGCTCAAGAAGAAATTCATCAGCACTTCCTAAAACTGCCAAGGCAACCTGTGGAGTGACCATTTCCCCTTTTTCTTTGGGAAGTGAGTAGACCTTTCCGTTTATTTTACTTTTCAGTACATATTCGCTTTCCAAAACCCGACTAATCGCTAAACTTTTGCCAGCCGTTTTTTCATTGAATTGGATTTCTTTTTTGAGATCCTCATAGCGAAGCAAAGCTGTTTCGTAGGTTGTTTTAGAATTTTGAAAAGTGAGTTGTCTTTGTTCCAGCTCTACCTCCGTGCCTATATTTTGTTTCCAAAGATTTTGCTGTCTATGGTACAAAAGGGAATCGTTCAGCATTTTACTTTTTGCAAAATCTATCGCTAGTTGAAGGTCTCTGAGCTTACTTTGATTAGTCTGGAGATCAGCATAGGCTCTTGCGATTTCTGCATTTTCACGGCTTAATTTTTCCCGCTCAGAGTAAACTGCCAGAATAGGAGTGCCTTCCTGAACCAAGTCGCCTTCCTGAACAAAAATTTCCTGGATTGGGCCTGAAGCACTGGTGAAAGCTTCGTATTGATTTACCGCTTTGATTTGGCCAGAAGCATATACTGACTCTGAGATTGCTCCCATGGTAGGGGATGTCGTATTGTCATCTTCCTCCCCACAAGAAAATAATATCAGGAAAGGAAAGCTGAGTAGGTAGTAGAAAAAGCGGAAGGAATATGGACTGTATTCGTATTTCATGATTAAGCTTTGTACAAATTAGTCATTCTGCCAGATAAAATTCGATGACAAATATCATATTGCGGTTTGTTAGAGGAAATTGATTTCCAAAACTTGAAACAATTGACCGACTTTATATTTCTATTGCAAACTTATTTGAATGAAAGTTAAAATATTTACCCTTTTTATCATCCTTGGCCTTAGTAGTTGTGCTTTTCAGCCCATTCATCGCACCAAGAATATCACGTATCTAGAAGCGGATTCGGAACAAAATTTACCTGAGAAACAACTTAATGTTTTCTATCAGAAAAAAGGAAAGGATCTTCCAGTTATGATTTTTATCCATGGTGGAAGTTGGAACAAAGGGCGAAAAGAGATTTATGATTTTATGGGAAGTCGAATGGCGAGAAGGGATGTAATCACGGTTATTATTGACTATCCTCTTGCTCCAGCATACCAACTTCCGCCAATGGAGCTCGCATCGGTAAGAGCTGTAAAGTGGGTCTATGAAAATATCGAAAATTATGGCGGGGATAAGGATAAAATCTTCATTTCCGGTCATTCCGCGGGGGGACATTTGGCGGCTTTGGCAGCAATCAAAAAAGAGCCATATGAAAAACTTGGTTTTGCCAACCCATTAAAAGGAGCAATACTCAACGATCCAGCGGGACTAGATTGGTATTGGTTTCTCAATGAGCGAAAGGGAGAGCCTGATGGGAAGGATAATTATGATGCTTTTACAGATGATCCAGCGGTATGGAAGGAATATTCCCCTATTTACTTTATCGATGGGAAGGAAATCCCAATACTTATTATGGAGGGTGAGGAAACTTACCCAGGTATCAGATTGACGATTGATCGTTTTAGAAAGCGTGCAGAAGAAACTCAGACTGAACTGGATTATTCACTTTACAAAAAGACCAAACACATTCCGATGGTCACCCAGTTTTTCTGGACTTGGAGCAAAGGATATGATGATGTATTGAATTTTATTGAGGCAGAGAAGTAAGAGCTTTTGTATTCTGATCTAGGATTTCTGTCAAATTAGCTTTAGGAATGAAATCAAGTCTTCGTAAAGTTTAACTCTCAAGTTTTAGGAAGGGTCCACATCCACTATAAACCTTACAGATCTGAATTCAGGTCTGGCGTTCAATTCCTCAAAAATCATAGATAGATTCTCCTTGAAGACAGATTGGGAGTTGCCAGATTTATCAAGTTTGATCAAGCTTTCGAATTGGTATTGATTTTTAATTCTCGCAATAATTCCTTTTTCTGGGCCCAGGACGATCTTTTTCACTGCGATTTCTGACATTCCGTGGTGGAGGTGAAGGGCGGCTTTTTCAGCTATTTTGAAGTCTGCATGTCTGGTAGTAATCTTGATTAGCTTGACATAGGGAGGATAGTAAAAGTTTTTCCGATCCATCATTTCCTGTCGGAAAAATTCCTTGTAATCCCCCTTGATCACTTGATTGTAAAGTTCGGTTTCTGGATTTCGGGTTTGAATGATCACCTGCCCTTGCTTTTCTCTTCTTCCAGCCCGGCCTGCTACTTGGGTGATTTGTTGATAGGCTCTTTCTCCAGCTCGGAAATCAGGAAAATTCAAAATTCGATCTCCATCCCATATTCCAACTACCGTCACTCTTCCAAAATCCAAGCCTTTGGTAATCATTTGTGTGCCTACCAAGATATCCAGATTTCCAGCGCCGAACTCATCCAAAAGTCGCTGATAACCATATTTATTTCGAGTTGTATCCAAGTCCATTCTTCCCATTCTTGCCTCTGGAAAAAGTAATCCTAAAGTCTCTTCTATTCGTTCTGTTCCCATTCCCATTGTGGTGAGTTGGGTGCTTCCACAGGCAGGGCAAGAGCTGGGTACTTTCTCCTTGTAGCCGCAATAATGACATCGGAGTTCTTCAGAATATTGATGGTATGTAAGACTGACGTCGCATTGTACGCATTGACCTGTCCATCCACAATCTTCACATTGTATATAGGGTGAATAGCCTCGGCGATTTTGGAAAATCAATACTTGCTCTTGATTATCCAATGCTTCTTGAATCCGTTCACGCATCATCCGCGTCGAGTCAAGTTTCAGAAGATTTTTTCGCTTATCCGCTGCCAGATCTGCTAAATGATAATTTGGCATACTGGCATCCCCAAAGCGGTGCGTCAATTCTACGTAGCCATATTTCCCTTGCTGGGCATTGAAAAATGATTCGAAAGATGGCGTAGCGGAACCCAGAAGTGTTTTGGCCTGATGAAAATAAGCAAGCATAATAGCCGCATCTCTAGCTTGAAACCTAGGCGCCGGATCAAACTGCTTGAAACTTGACTCATGCTCCTCATCGATGATTATCAATCCCAAACTATCGAATGGTAGAAAAATGGAAGATCTGACTCCGACCACAAACGAAAACCTTCCACTTAATACGCCATTCCAAACCTCGACACGTTCGTTATCTGAATATTTGGAATGATAAACTCCCATCTGACTGCCAAATACTTTTTTCAGTCGGCTGACGATTTGTGTGGTCAAAGCAATCTCAGGTAAAAGCAAAAGGACCTGAGAACCGCTGCCCAGAACTTCCTGAATCAGTTGGATATAAATTTCAGTTTTTCCGGATCCAGTTACCCCATGCAAAAGCACCGTCTGCTTTTCTTCAAATTGGGATTTCAGGTCAGCGAATGCTGCCTCCTGAGAAGTTGAAAGTTTGGCAGCTTCTTTTTCTGGTTCCTCTTCAGCAATTCTATTGACTACTACTTTGAAGGATTCGAAAATTCCATTTTTGATCAGTGTTTTCAAAGAAGATTCAGAATCGCCTTCTTCCAAAATAGTCGTCTTATCTACCCCTTTTTCATTGAGGTGAAGTTTTTGGAATACCGGTACATCCCGGAGATATTTCATCAGGATTGATTCCTGTTTTGGCTTTGATGCGAGGATGGTGAATACTTCTTCCAGCGCAGTTTTGCTTTCAGCAATTTCCTTTACCAGCCGAATTCTAGTCTCGACTTTAGGAGTGTATTTTTCTTGTACTTTTTCAAATATCAAGATGGCCTCTTTGGTGACTAGGCTCTTAAGAATCGGGTGAATCGTTTTTACCCCTAGTATTTTTTCGCAGTCTTCGTAGCTAAGTTCGGTGGTGGACTCTAGTGCTTCTAAGATTTTCTCCTCCCTTTCATCCAGTGGATAATTGCTGGTTTCCCGATCAAAATTCGGATTCAGCTGTACCTTACTTTCGCTACTGAGTCTCAAGCCTGAAGGCAGTGCCGCATGCATTACTTCACCGATATGGCAACAGTAATATTCTGCCATCCAAACCCAAAACCGAATCTGAAGTGGGTTTACGCTAGGTTGAACATCTAAAACTTCTAATATTGGCTTGGCTTCATAGGCCTGAGGAGCTTTGTTGTGTACTTTTCCGATGATTCCTGTCAGTACTTTTTTCTTCCCAAACTGTACAATCACCCGAGAACCAAGATTGATCTCCGGTTTTAAGGATTTGGGAATTTTATAAGTAAACATCCTTGGGATCGGCACCGGCAAGATGATGTCAGCGAAATTATTTCCGCTTTCGGCAGGGTATAAATCTTGATCTCCAAAAAGGCTTTCCAATGGTTTTAGGCTAAATAAGGAAGTTGTGAAATTGCATCTTCGATGCTGCTGACCGGTCGCCGGCAAGCATGATCGAAGCAAACATAAATTAAGGCATTTCCATCCGAATCTGCTGTTTTTCCCGAAAGTATCGGGGCAGTTTCTGTCAATTCTTCCGAATATGCGATTACAGAATTTGGAACATAGCTTTTTTGAAACTCTAAAGCTTGTGCTTCGGCACCCTTCCCTAAGATGGCTATTTCAGCAGTTGGAATGAGCATCTCCAGAAACAGCGATGCCCAATTGGAAAGGAATCCGGGATCTTTTAAAATGAGATCTTTCATCCCACCAAGCATTTTGGAGGAGACTTCCTGATACTTGTTTTCATAAGTAAATAGAGAAAGTCGGTGGAGATTTCTTGCCATGACCGAGTTGGAAGCAGGGATGACGTTGTCAAATAATTCCTTTTTGTTCGCAATAAGTTTTTCCGCTTTCGGATTATTGAAAAAGAAGAAACCATCCGATTCATCGTAAAACTCCTTTAAGCAGAAATCTGTGAGTTGCTGTGCGAAATCTAGCCAATGGGAATCCCCGCTTGCTTCAAAGGCCATCAAACTAGCCCGAACAACATTTGCATAGTCCTCCAGAAAACCCGGAGTATAAGCTTCACCATTTTTATAGGAGCGATGCAAAACGCCATCGAGATAAAGCTTTTCTTCCAAAAACTTCAGGTTATTCAAAGCTAGGTCTAGCATTCGTTTTTCACCTGTAGCAAAAAAGGCCTGAATCAATCCGGCGGACATGAGCCCGTTCCAACCGCTGAGAATCTTGTCATCTTTTCCGGGGAAAATCCGACGATTTCGAACTTCAATTAGTTTGAATTTGACCTGGTTAAGTTTGTCGATTAGTTCCGGTTCTGAGAATCCAAATTCCGAAGCGATTTCAGCGTAAGATTTGGTTTGGAAAAGAATATTAACACCATCTTCCCAGTTTCCGCCTGATTTCAGGTTATAAAGTTTACTCAGCCAAGGCAGTTCATCTGGAAGGATTCTGGCGAGCTCTTTATAAGTCCAGGTATAAAATTTTCCTTCGACCCCTTCCGAATCAGCATCCTGAGCAGAATGAAAGCCTCCCTCTTCTTGGAGCATTTCTGTTTCCAGCCAGGCAATAGTTTCAGTTACTTTTTCCAGAAAGAATTTTTCGCCGCTGGTTTGATAGGCTTTTGCATAGAGTTCGAGCAGTTGACCATTATCATATAGCATCTTTTCAAAATGGGGAGCAAACCATTCTCCATCGACGGAATATCTTGCGAAACCTCCCCGAATTTGATCGTAGATTCCCCCCATACCAATTTTCCGAAGGGTAAAAAAGACTTTATCCTGAATATCTTTATTTCGCGAAAGCAATCCATAATCCAACGCAAAAGACCAGATGGCTGGCATGGGGAATTTTGGGATTCGATTCATTCCTCCCCATTCGGGATCAAACTGAGCGCTGAGTTTTGCCATCACCTCGGCAAGTTCATCAGGATCTAATTCTTGATTTCCAGCGGTAATTCCATACTTCTCAGTCTCTTTTTTATTCAGGGAGTTTCCGAATCCTTCTGCGCTTTCTGCAAGTTGATCTTCATGCTTTGAAAAGGCATCAGCAATGTTTGCGAGCAAATTTTTCCATTGGGCATTTGGGAAATAGGTGCCTCCGTAAAATGGTTTTTGATTGGGCATCAGAAACACATTCAATGGCCAGCCTCCTTGTAGTCCCATCGCCTGTACTGCATCCATGTAAATATTGTCGATATCCGGACGCTCTTCACGGTCTATTTTGATACAGACAAAACTTTCATTCATCAGGTCTGCGGTGAGTTCATCTTCGAAGCTTTCGCGCTCCATCACGTGGCACCAATGGCAAGCGGAATACCCAATTGAAACAAGAATTGGTTTATTCTCCACCTCAGATTTTTTAAGCGCTTCAGGTCCCCAAGGATACCAGTCCACGGGATTGTGTGCATGCTGGAGAAGGTATGGGCTTTGGGAAGAAATGAGTCTGTTGGACATGATTGATTGGAATATTTTAAAATTGAAATATTAAAAAATTGCTAAACTAGGAAGTCTAATTGTTTTTGGACTTGAATTATTTCCTTTGAAAAATCAAATTCGGAGTTCAATCGTTCCAGTTTTTGAATAAGTTTTTCAAGGAATTTGTGATGGGAATCACTTTTGGGATTCAGCGGGCGATGCGCAAGTTCTAAATTCACTTTTCGGATTTCTTCCGTTTTGATAATTGTGTCTGAATCGAAATGAGAGGTTTGCCACTTTTGCCAAATGTAGTTTTCGGCTTCCTCATTCGGATGAATCAGATCTGATTTATAGAATCTATAATCTCGCAATTCATCCATCATGATCTCATAGGCAGGAAAATAGCTGACTGACGAAAATCGCCTTTCCAGATTCGCACAAAGTACCCGAAGCTGGCTTTTGCTAAGTTGGTTTTCTGAAATCCCATCTTTGATATGACGTACTGGGCTGACCGTAAGGATAACTTTGAGATTTGGGTTTAGTGTGGAGAAATTATCAAAAAGGAGTAAAAGCCTTGATTCCATTTCTTCTAGAGTCAATAGTCTCTTATTGAAGAGTTTTCCGGGCTGTTTGTGGCAGTTTGCCACTGTTTTAAATCCTTCCAAGTCATAAACCCACGCACTACCCAAGGTTAAAACAAGGTGTGTCCCTTGTTCTAAATGGACTTTTGTCTCTTCACGTTTTGCCTGAAGCTTTCCTAATAATTCTGTTTTGGTTTTCCCCCAGAGGTCAGAATGGGCATAATAATGAAAGTAAAGTCCATCCCGCTCACAGATGAGCGATTCTTCGAATTGATTTTCATAAAAGGCCGATTTCAGTAAGATTTCCAGAGATATCGGATTGAAGATGGTACCAAAAGGATTGACCAAACAATCAAATTTGGCATCTATCATTTTTTGACCAATCGTCTGTGCAAAGCAAGAACCTAAGCTGAGAATTTTGCTTTGATGGCTGATTGGAAAAGGGTAATTAGGAATTGGGAAATCGATAGACCATTTCATCCCCGAAAATAAGAATTGAAAAGGGAAATTGCGGTCTTGCCCAAATACTAATTGTCCGAATTCTCCTTTTGTACTTCTTCCCAAAGTCTTCTAGTGATCAGATCTCCGTAACCATAAATTGGGAGGCGCCGGTGAAATTCTCTGAATATGTATTTGAATTCATCGGTTTCTAATTTTTCAGCAATGGCTTTTAACTCGGCTTTGGGTTTGCCAGGATAATCTCCCTTTGGAATGGATTCTTCCCAAGCTTGAATCGCAGGTGTCAAAAATGGGAGTTCGGTTTCCAAAGTCCAGGCAAGACGCTTAGCTTCTTCTGATTTATTCTTTTGGAATAAAACCCATAGCCGGCTCAGAATGCTTCTTTCATTTTTGCTCAAGACCCGCGGATTCCGATAGGCTTCTAAGAGTTCATCTTCATTTAAGTCAGCAAATCCATTCTCCAAGGTCATTTCAGGTAAAACCAAAGCTACTTCTCCTTTATGATCATTAAGGAGGAAAATGGAGTACCAAAGATTCACCTGGCAAAAGAGATCAGCTTCAAACCAACAGTAAACCTTGCCAGAATCTGAGCAGGTCATGATTTTTTCCAGTTCCTCTGAGACATGTGGGACGTAAGGTTTCTCTTGAGCTCCAGGATAAGTTTTAGCTAAATACTCACTTCTGCCTAGGATTAATCCCTCAAATGAGTCAAAATCAACAGGGCCATCTACAAGGCATTCCCTGAAAACAATTTTTTTTCCTGGGATAGCGCTTGGGAATTTAGCCAAAAGGGCATCTCCATTTAAAATATGCGTGTTTTCCATTTGGTTTTCTTTTTTTGATACGACAGTCTTTAATTTAAAAGAATAAATTTATTTATGGTCAGATTTGCCCTAATTTTCTGGTTTTTCTTTGAAAGGAGATTTGTTTCTCGAATCATCTTTCTAAGGGTAATCTATTCGAAATCAATGAATTATCTGAATTCTTTCTGCATATTTCAGAAATCAAGTTGTTTACAAATTCGACTTAGGAATGATTTTTAGCTGAAAATTTAGTCTCTGTTACTGATTTTTTGAAATAAAATAAAAGTACTATAGTGATAAGATTTACAAAATTAAATATTGACTTACATTAATTATATGTTTATAAAATATGTTTTATGTCTATAAAATGAAATAATATACCGATAATATTATATGTTAATTGGTAAATAAAAAGGATTAGCGGGTGTTTAAATTGTGTTTTAGGGCTTTTATTTGCGAAGTAGTATTTTATTTTTCGCTAATCAGTGAAGTTAAAATAGAATCAATTATTAGTTCGATTTCAGGCAAAATTTAATTTTGTTCGATTTAGAACATTTTTTATACGCTTAATCTAATTAAAGGGTATTCTTCCCGGTTAAATTATTTTTTATGTATATCCGCAAAGATGCCAGTAGCCAAATAAGTTAGAAGTGACAGCCAGTGACAATCGCTTTCTTGCGATCTTAACGGGTACTAAATTAGGTCAAAATAAACGGTTTT
>NZ_JAQWXX010000024.1 GCF_029254265.1 Algoriphagus sp.
TGCAGTCAAGTTCAGTTTGGAAGCTTTTACTGAACTCTATGACTCCTTGACCTTTAAATATATCCATTTTGAGCGTTTGAAAAGCTATAAATATATGCAATTAAAAGGACACCTCTAAATCTTTATATGTTATTATTCAAAAAACTGCTTCTTAAATAAGTAATAATAAGGCTGCAGCATATGATGCTGGAAGATTTTTTCTTTGAGATCTGGAAAGCGTTTTTTGTATTCTTGATCAGGTTGTAGTACAATGAAAGTTCCTGCTCGAGAGTAATGATTACTTTCAACAAATTGAGGGGCTTGGAATTCAGGAATGGTTTTTAAAACCTGCTTTCCTGCCATTTCCCCTAGGTATTTTTCAAAATTCTGCTGTGATTTTTTTGTTGGTTTATCCAGCTTGTTGTAAACTTTCTTGAAGACAATGTTTTTGGGAAATTTTTGTTGTTTAATAAATCCAGAAACATCTGAAAATGGGTTGGTTTCAGAGAAATCATTTACAGTTTGAATAGAAAAAGGAACTTCAGGGACCCAATCCGCCGCATTTACTACATTGAAAGCCCAGCCACCCATTGTCCGGTTTTCATAGTCGTATGCAAAATTCAAGTTACCTGGCTTAGGTGCTGCAGATGCATATACTTTAATTCGAAGTTTTTCACCCCAAGCTCCAGCATCATTCAATTCCATGAGCATAGCTGCCATTAAATAAGTGATGGCGCCACCTTGACTATGTCCTGTGATAATAAAATCACGATATCCCATTTGAGTGAGCTCTTCCATTTTAGGTAAAAGGGATTCAGCCAAAGCTCCTGTAGAAAGCGTCCAACCCACATGAACATAAGCTTTTGGGTCTTTTGAAAAGTTATATTCAAATGTGTAATCTGTTCGAAATTTCATCTTACCCTGAGCGGGTATCATTGCTGAATAAAAATTAGCAAGCCAGGAAGTAGGATTAGGAATAGTACCACGAATAGAAAAAACTGCAAGTTTTTCTGTCTTATTAACCCAGAGATACCATTTGTTTTCTAATCCTACAGTTGGAGATTCAGATTCCTTGATTAGAGTTTTTGGTTTAGGAATTCCTTTTGAAAAACTGGAATCTGTAATGCTGTGTGCGAATATTCCGAGTATTTCTTCGTATTCATTTGGTTCAAATCCCTCTTTTAATTGGGCCTTTGAAGTGGTAGTAAATAGGAATATTAAGACGATAAAGAGGAAGCCGTATTTTTTCATTTTTTGGCAAAAGAAAAAGCGACATTTTGTAAGAGATGTCGCTTGATTTGGTTTTTTTATTCATCACTTCATACTAATGGATTTTTTTCCAGCGTCTTTCACTAGCCGGAAACCAACATTAGAAGTCCCGCTGTCAAATGATTGACCTTGGCGGGCAGAAGGTCGGTAATTCACGCAATAATTGTCAGCACAAAGGTAAGATCCTCCCTTGATGACACGTTCTTTTGCATAAGGGTTGTCAGGGTTATAGCATGGATTCATTCCTACATCGAGCTTGGGAGCCTGACCAGCGAGTCTTGCATATTTCAATGCATCATACCAGTCATCAGTCAATTCCCAGACATTTCCAATCATATCATAAAGTCCAAAGCTGTTTGGAGCAAAGGACTTCACAGGGGAAGTACCTACAAAGCCATCCATTCCCAAATTTTCATTTGGAAAATTACCTTGAAATGTATTTGCAAGGAATTGTCCATTTGGAGTCAGTTCATCACCCCAAGCGAATCGCTTTCCATTTGCTCCACCTCGGGCTGCAAATTCCCATTCAATTTCAGTTGGAAGGCGTTTGCCAGCCCATTCCGCATAGGCTTTGGCATCATCATAGGAAATATGCACGACAGGATGATTTTCTCTTCCTTCAATCGAACTTCCAGGACCTTCAGGATGCCTCCAGTTAGCACCAGCTACCCAACTCCACCACAACGAAATATCTTGTGTCGGTACGGCGTAAGGGGGAGGAGTAAAGACCATAGAGCCCGCAATAAGTACCGAGTCATCAGGTTTTGGTGTTCCTGGAGGAAGTTGCTGCTTTAAAAGTTCCCAATCTGGTTTTACCTCCGCAAGCGTCACATAACCTGTTTCTTCCACAAATTTCGCATATTCAGCGTTAGTCACTTCATGAACGTCCATCCAAAATCCTGAGACGGTAAGATCCACGGCAGGTTTTTCTGCGGCATACGCATCCATTTCATTGGTTCCCATTACAAATTCACCTCCTGGAATCCAAATCATCCCTTCTTCTTTTTCAGCAGGTTCTTCCTTAGAAGCTATAATCATCTTTTCCTCGTTCAATACCTCAGACTTTTGCTTTGAGTCGCAGGAGATGATCATTAAACTTAGAAATAGAACTGCAAGAATAGAATTTGATTTGGACATGATTTGGTACTTGTTTCTCTAAAAGTAAGTCATTCTTTCAAATTTTTGAAATTTGAGGTTCTGGATACGAATGGGAGTAAAAGAATTTTTGGCAAAAAAAAAGCGGCCTAGACCGCTTTAATTAACCTTCTGCAGCTGCAGCCGCAGCATGAAGTTTTCCAAGTTCCTGATCAATAGTCCAAAGACCGATTCCCTCTTCACCGATAATCTCGAATAATTCGAGAGCTCTCCTCGACATAGTCTCTTCTTCTCGCTGCTCAGTTACATACCACTGCATAAAGCTGAATGTAGCAAAGTCCTTTGCAGAAAAAGCATGATCTACAATGTTATTGATAGATTTGGTCACCTTGATTTCATGCTCCAAAATGAGTTCAAAGATTTCTCTCAAGGAATTGAAATTATGTCTGATTCCTGTAATCTCCGGCTGAATTGCATGTCCTCCAGCCTCATTGATGTAGTGGAATATTTTCATCATGTGCATCCGCTCCTCATCAGCATGAGTATAGAGATATTTAGATGCATTTTCATAGCCCATCATATGACACCAGGAGGCCATCGATAAATAGTAGGCTGAAGATTTTCCCTCCATTTCTACCTGTTGGTTGAGTAGACTTTCTGTATCCTCTAAAAGAGAGCGCTGAAGCGTTACAATTTCTTTCATCTGTTTATAATTTGATTTTTATGGGTCATATGGAATCTCGCATGTGATCCCGATAGCTATCGGGTTCCTCTGTGGATCGATTACAACATGCTCGATTTCATATTATTTCAATTTTGAATTAATTAAACTAAATATAGAGCTTATGGTTCCATCTTGTGCTGAATTAATTCAATTTGGAATTGATTTAATTAAAATTCTATCTCGAAAGCGGTGATGGGAAAACTGCCATACTTTCTTCTCCATCTTCCGCCACAGACTGAACAGCAAAGAAATAATTGTCTTTTGAATAAGGAAGTGTCAAAGTAGCTTCGGTAGTAAAAAACTTGCGTTCCCACATCGGAGAAGAGGTCTCACGCATTAACACATAGTAACCTTTTACTTTTCCGATCTTAGGTGCTTTCCAAAGTAAAATAGACTTGTTTGTTAAACCTCTTACGTCAATCTGTACTTCTTCAGGTACTCCTGCAGAATTTGCCAAAGAACTTAAAGACGCCAAGTTTACTGCTGACACTTTTCTTAAATATTCAAAGTCCATGAATTCCGGCAAGTCTCCGTACTGAATTCCGTTTTCTACCCGAACATTTTCGTGTTGGTGGTAAAAATTCTCATTCATTTCAGACATTCTCACTGCTGTAAAACCATTTCTGGCAAATGCAGTTTGATCTCCACCTCTCAAGAATCGATCGCTTCGATAGATTAATTTCACCTCGAATTGATCTACATAACGCTCTCCAACTTCCTTGATGTATCTGGCTAGTTGTCGTGATTTACTGTCATTTTCTGCGTTGGTGTAGGCTCTTTGTCTTGACATTTGCTCTGTTTCAAAAGCTGGGATCGTCTCGGAGAAAACCCGCATCTTGAGATTGTCACTTATCAAAGTCTCAGATGAATTACTGTTTCCAATAATGTCATTATTCAATACTCCGGCGATATTCCAACCCATTTCTTTGGCTTTGTCTGCTAAATAGGTGGCGCCTTTAAGTCCTTCTTCCTCACCTGTAAAAGTAACGAAAAGAATCGTAGCAGAAAATTCCTTTTTGGCTAAAACTCGAGCTAATTCAATAACAGCAGCTGTACCACTTCCATCGTCGTTTGCTCCGGGAGCAATGCCATCAGCGTCCATCACATTTTTATTCCTGGAATCCATATGACCCGATATCACAAAAATCCGGTCATCTGCGGGATTAGTGCCTTTCAAAGTAGCGATTACATTTGCAGCAGGAGAATCTTCTGTAATTCTACGTCCATCAGCTGGAATCGTGAAATTCTCAATTTCCGCTGTCATTCTTCCTCCGGATTGCTTCGCAAATTCATTGAATTTATTCAGGACATATCGTTGAGCAGCAGGCATTCCATTTTTTTCATCTCTATTCAAGGTGTGTCTTGAGGTGAATGAAGCCAAAGTCCTTACATAGTTTTCAAGCGAATCTGAAGATACTTCAGAAACTAATTGTGCGATCTCAGGATTTCGTTGCGTGATCGTCTGCGCAAAAAGCGATGGCGATGCTACCGCTAATAGAAGAGTAAGTAATTTTTTATACATCGTAGGGTCTGATTTATTCGATTGGCTTAAATTTATGGCATATAGTTAAGAGCTAAATCAAATTTTACATGAATAACATTCAAAAGCCCAGAGAAGGTGAATACGCAAATTATTTTAAAGGATATTTGGCATTGAATTCCACTGAACCCTATCAAAAACAGCTGATGACCCAAATTGAATCTTGTTTTTCATTGTTTGAAACAAAGGGTGAAGAATGGGCAAATAAAGCTTATGCAGAAGGTAAATGGACTCCTAAAGAAGTATTGGGACATATAATCGATACCGAAAGAATTATGACTTTTAGAGCGCTTTGCTTTGCAAGGGGGGAAAAGTCTTCTTTACCAGGATTTGAGCAGGATGAGTACGTGGCAAATGCTGAATTTAATCAAGTTCACTTTCAGGATTTGTTGGAAGATTTTAAAAATCAACGACTTGCTCTGCTGTCATTAATTAAAACACTTCCCGAAGACTCATTGTCAAATTTGGGTTTGGCAAGTGGCAACTCAATTTCACCAAGAGCATTGTTTTGGATAATTCCCGGGCATTTTGCGCATCACTTTTCTATTTTAAAAGAAAGATATTAATCATGAAAATTAAAATTGCTACTGTTGATGCCTTTGCATCTAAAGCATTTTCTGGAAACCCAGCTGCAGTTTGTCTTTTAGAAAACCCTCTTTCTAAATCAGAAATGCAGTCCATAGCTATGGAAATGAATCTCTCTGAGACAGCCTTTGTGGAACGTACCGAAACTCCCGGAGTATTTGGTTTAAGATGGTTTACGCCGACTCTTGAAATTGATCTTTGTGGTCATGCCACATTAGCTTCTGCATTTTGGATGTTTGAATCCGGCTGGGCCCAACCAGATCATTCCATTCGATTCGAGACTCTCAGTGGTGAATTGATTGTAAAGAAAACCGAAGATCAGCTGGAAATGGATTTTCCTTTGATCCCTACTTTCGAGGAAGTCCATCCATTTTTTAAAGAGTCATTTATGGGGAAGAGAATTTTCAGATCGGCTCAATTACGAAAAAATTGGATTTTTGAGTTGGAGAGTGCCGATGAGGTGGAAAATCTAAAGCCTGACTTTGATTTGATTGCGAAAAATAGTGAAGAAGGGATAATTGTCACAGCAACAGGAAAAGATTCTTTTGATATTTACAGTAGGTTTTTTGGACCTAATGTGGGAGTTCCTGAAGATCCGGTTACGGGTTTTGCTCATTGTGCATTGATGGACTACTGGAGTCGACATACCGGAAAGTTCCAATTGAAAGCTTACCAAGCGAGCAAAAGAGGAGGAGAACTCCATTTGGAAAAACATGATGATCGAGTAATCCTCAAGGGAAATGCGGTAAAAGTGCTTTTTGGAAGCCTTGAATTTTAAAAAAAGAAAATGGTAGAACCACTCTTAAATAAGCGAAAAAAAATAAGATATGCATTCCGCAACTTTACCAACTATTGGTTGACAGATGCCAGCTTTGGAGTGCTTTTATTGCTTTTGATTTTCACGGTTTTTGTACTTCCAATTCTAATTGAATACGGCCACGTACATTCAATTTTTGTGAATACAGTTTTCCTCTTTCTGTTTTTTACAGGTATTTGGTCTTCTAAAAACAATTCATTTATATTAATTACATCAATACTTTTTTTCGCTCAACTTGCACTTAGAATTCTTAGGTTTTCAGACTGGGAATTTGAATTTTATTTATCGGAAAGAATAGTCGGAATTATGAATATGATTGTTTTTATATTCCTGAATATTAGACTTTTATTTCGCGATTTTGAAGTAAATGTTTACCGAGTAATAGGGGCAATAAATGTCTATCTTCTTGTGGCTATTCTTGGAGCATTTGTTTTTGAGATTATTCACTTGATGACCGGATCCAGTATTTCTGGTGGTCCAAATCTGGCTGGAATAGATGAGGATTATGCCTATTATATTTATTTTAGTCTAGTATCACTTACTACTGTGGGTTTTGGGGATTTATATCCTGTCCAAATCATGGCCAAAATGCTCTCTGTCTTCCTTTCGACTATTGGCATTCTATACCCCGCAGTGGTCATAGCAAAACTTGTGGGCTCTAGTGGGCATGGGCAAAAAACTCCATAACTCCATTAGTGTAAATCTAGGTTTAGATTATTACTATGACTTGTAGATTTCAACTTAAGAATAAACCAAACAACCATGAAAAAACTAAATATTGCATTTCTATTGTTTTTGAGCATAAGCATTGCTTTTGCCCAGACTGAAAGACAAATCGAGATTGAATCCAAAGTAGAAACTACCCATGAGACGACAATCAAGGGTAAAAAAGTCCCATACAAAGCCACTGCCGGAACTCAACCGGTGTGGAACGAAGCAGGAAAGCCAATTGCTTCTCTTTTTTATACTTTTTATGAGCGTACAGATATAAGTGACAAGACGACGCGTCCTTTGGTTATTTCATTCAACGGTGGACCAGGTTCCGCTTCGATTTGGATGCATTTGGCTTATACAGGACCAGTTGTTTTGAAAATCGATGATGAAGGATATCCTGTACAGCCTTATGGAACCAAATCCAATCCCCATTCCATCTTGGATGTAGCGGATATTGTTTATGTTGATCCGGTAAATACCGGATATTCCAGAATCGTGGACCCTGAGGTTCCTAGATCCACTTTTTTCGGAATCAATCCTGATATCAAATATCTCGCAGATTGGGTGAATACTTTTGTGACTCGCCAAAATCGCTGGGCATCCCCAAAGTATTTGATTGGTGAAAGCTATGGTACTACAAGGGTAGCTGGTTTGGTTTCTCAGCTTCAAAATGCACATTGGATGTATTTCAACGGAGTAATTCTTGTTTCTCCTACCGATATGGGAATTGACCGTGATGGTCCAGTGAAAATGGCAAACTATCTTCCTTATTACACTGCTACAGCATGGTACCATAAGCAATTACCATCAGACCTTCAGAGCAAAGATTTAGATCAGATTTTGCCGGAGGCTGAAGCTTTTGCTGTCAATGAATTACTTCCTGCCATGGTGAAAGGCGGTAGTCTTTCTGATTCTGATCGCGATGCAATTGCTGCGAAAATGTCTCGCTATTCGGGAATCAGCAAAGAATCGATTTTATCTTATAATTTGATGGTACCGACCAGTTTCTTCTGGAAGGAATTGCTTCGAAAAGATGGATTGACTGTTGGTCGACTTGACTCTCGATATCGTGGAGTCGATCGAATGGATGCAGGAGATCGATATGATTTTGATCCAGCACTTACTTCTTGGAATCATGCTTTTGCGCCAGCTTTCAACATTTATGCAAAGAATGTCTTGAATTTTCAGACGGAATTAACATACAATTTATTCGGTCCAGTTTCTCCTTGGGATCGATCAAATGAAACTACTGGATACGACTTGGGAACTGCTATGCGTCAAAATCCATATTTACATTTGATGGTTCAGTCTGGATATTTTGATGGAGGTACTGATTTTTTCAATGCGAAATATAGCCTTCAGCATATTGATCCTACAGGAAAAATGAAAGATCGAACTTTCTTTAAAGGCTATCGAAGCGGACATATGATGTACTTGAGAGCTGAGGATTTGGCTACTTCAAATGAGGATATCCGACAGTTTATTGAGAATTCAAAAGTTGCTCCGGGAATGCCTGCTAAGTATTAGAATTAAGGAGCAAGATATCAGAATCAAGAAACTAGATATTTGAGAGCCAAGGATATAAATTATCCTTGGCTCTAATTATTTTATCCTGTTCATGAAATAATTCCGGAAGGTTGGGTAGTCCTCAATAGACTGCTCGCCTACGTATTCCCCCAATAGTGCATAAATGTCCGCTGGTTTTTTGCCGGATTTTCTTAGCGTTTGGATCGCTGCTGCTCCTTCAGATTTTGAAAGTTTTTTCTTTTTTGGGCCTTTTAGTAGCTGATGATGATAAAATGTAGTATCTAAAAACTCAGCTTTTGAAAGCTTTTCTGCAAGGGCAAGTTGTGCAAGGGTAGAACTGTAAAGGTCTTGTCCTCTTACAATCAGATCCACTCCAAAATGAAGATCATCAATCAAAGAAGTCAATTGGTAGGTAGGTTGATGGTCTTTCTTTCGAAGTAGAAAGAAAGCAATATCCGAAGGTAAAATCAATGAATTATCAAGTTGATTTGGATAGGATTTAAGTGAAACAAAATCTGTTTCCAATGCATTATATCTCCAAGTAACTTCTTTTCGATCTAAAGGTATTCGCCGGTCCTGGCAATGTCCCAAGTAATAGCCACTTGAATCCATCTCTTGGATTTTTTTTCGGGAACAGTCACAAGCGAATACGAGTTTTTTCTCTCGTATTTCTTCAAGAGCGTCTTGATAAAGAGAAGCACGGTGGGTTTGTGACCAATTACCTTCAAATTCATTCAAATTTCTGGGGCCCAAATCATATTCAAGCTCCAAGAAATCTAAGGTTTCAAAAATATCCTGAACATATTCTTCTCGATAGCGCTCCCGATCCAAATCATCAATTCGTAAGAGAATTTTTGCACTATGCTTTTCTGCTAATACTTTGGTTGCCAAAAAAGAATACAGATTTCCTAAGTGAAGAAAGCCGCTGGGTGTGGGAGCAAAGCGAGTGAGATTAAAATTCATTTCTCGAAAATAGTTAGATTCAGGAAAATAAGAACCATGAATAAAATCTACCTTTTATTTATTGCCGCAGTTATTTCAAGTTGTTCGACTCCATCTGATCAATTATCAGGACCGGAATTGATTCAGAAATCAATCGAATTTCACGATCCAAATCAATCATGGCCTAAGCTAAAAGCGACTTTCGAGTTTACAGATAGTTTACCAGCTCCAAGAGAGTCCAGATCATATTCTGTCAGTTTTGAGAATAATCTCTCCAAAATGGTTTACAGGAATCCTACTTTGAATTATATCGTTTGGAATGATTCAGTTCAGGTTTTTGAAGGTGAAATTGAAAATGAGCAGGCGATCCGTATGCGTAATTACTACACTTACCTCTGGGGTCTTCCGATGAAATTGAATGACCCAGCAACTCAAATCGATCAGGAGGTAAACAGGGAAGAATTGAACGGTAAAAGCTACCTCGTAGCACGAGTACCCTATGAAAAAGACATTTGGTATTTCTACATAGATCCAAATTCCTATCGATTGGAAGCCTATAAATTCTATCAAGATGAGCCTAATCAAAAAGGGGAGATAATCTATTTAGAGGGAGTAAAGGAATTCAAAGGATTGAAAATCCCCGCTAATCGAACATGGTATAGAACAGAGACTCCAGAGTTTTTAGGTACAGACAAGTTGATTGAAATCAAAGAATAGTGCCCTCAATTCTGACTATTAAGTTTCTTTAACTGATATAATTTTCTTTGAAAGTATAAAGCCCATAATTTTCGCCTTGATGAAAAAATGGGTTTTAGGCTTTTTCTTTTTACTGCATGCCAGTCTTGCTTTTGGGCAGTTATCCTATTCGGGAAATGTATTGGATTCCAATGATAAAAAATACCTTGAAGGTGTCTATCTCACGGTTTTGGGCACTTCAGCAAGTGATTCTACTAACGAGCGAGGCTATTTTAATTTGAAAGCAATCCCCGGTGATACGCTTTTGGTTAGTTTTCCTGGCTTTTTGGATCAGAAAATCCCGCTTACTGAAGACCGTTACCTGCAAATTCAAATTCAGGATAGAGCAAGATTTCTTCCAACTTTTGAGGTGAAATCAGAACCTTATGCTTTTCGATTCAAGGATGGTAAACTAACGGTCATCGATCCAAATGAAGTAATAGAAAAATCTCCCAAAGGACAAGTAACAGCCGGACCTTCAGGCTCTCCAAATGGTGGGTTTGCAGTCTATGGAGCGATTTCTTATTTCACCAAAAAGGCTAAACAAGCCCGGGAATATGAAAAAAAGAAGGAGTGGGATAGAAGGAGGGAAGGCTATTACGCAATTATTGAATCAGATTCAGTTAGGAGAAATCTGATGATAAAATATCAGTTAGATCGATCCCAGTGGGATAAAATCGTGATTCGATACAATGAAGGAAATGTGCATCATGAATTTTTGGATTGGCCAAAAGATCGAGTTTATGCACACTTTAATTCTTTTATAAGCAGAGAAAAAGACTGGATTTATTAAGTTTTTCGCTTGAAAGACCAGGTTACATAAAATCTGGCAACTTCTTCTCCTTTCGGATTTTTACCGCTTGAAACCATCATTAATTGTTCTGTGCCATTGACATCCATGCTATCGATGAGTTCGAATAATTCGATTCCCTGGTTGCAGGTGAAGGTGATCTTCTCGTTTGCTTTTTTGAAGTATTCAGCTCTAAAACCAACCACCAACATCGAAAATTTCCCTTTTCCTGCTAGTGCCAATTGGCAAAGTGCTCCCGTGCTAAGCTCGGCCGCACCAGCTAAAGCTGCGAAATAAATGGATTTAAAAGGGTTTTGTGAGCGCCAGAAATAGGGTATGGTTACTTCACATTTTTCTGTGGATAGACTTTTGATTTTAAAACGCCAAAAAACTGCCGAGGGAAGTTTGGCAAGCATAGCAAACCAAAATACTAGGGGATTGACCATTTTCTTTTGATAATCCAGCGCTTGGCTATTTAAAGAGATTTGCGTTTTTTGAGCTTCCATAAAATTCATTTTACCCTTAAAGTAAAGAAAAAAATATTCTGGTACTTAATTTGAATCTTACATTAATAAAATCAATCACGATGAAAAAAATTATCACTTTTATAGCATTAGGATTTGTGCTCTATGCCTGTTCTAAAGTTCCTTTAACAGGGAGAGCCAGACTCGATGCTGTTTCTGATGCTGAGATTATGCCCTTAGTCAATGAACAATACAGTCAAGTGTTGAAAGAAGAAAAAGTTGTCACCAATACCTCTCAAGGACAAGCTGTAGTCCGAGTTGGAAAGCGAATGGCAGCAGCAGTAGAAAAATTTTTGGTTCAGGAGGGATATCCTGAAATCGCCGCTTCATTTGATTGGCAATTTAATTTAATTCAAAGTGACCAAGTCAATGCATGGTGCATGCCAGGAGGGAAAGTAGCATTCTACACGGGTATTATGCCTATTACCCAGGATGATACTGGGATTGCAGTCGTGATGGGACATGAAATTGCCCATGCGGTTGCTTCACATTCCAGAGAGCGAATGTCTAATGGCCTGTTGGCAAATTTTGGAATGAGCATGCTCTCCTCAGCAATTGGTCAGAATCCTACGTTGACTCAAGCCATTTTCCTCCAATCGATAGGTATTGGAAGTGAATTGGGAATGCTAAGCTTTTCAAGAAGGCATGAATTGGAAGCTGATGAATTGGGGTTGATTTTTATGGCTGTTGCCGGGTATGATCCTCGTCAAGCACCTATATTTTGGGAAAGAATGTCCGCAGTTGGGGGAGGTTCACCCCCAGAGTTTCTTTCCACTCACCCTGGTCCAGAATCAAGAATTGAAAAATTGAATCAGCAGATGCCAAAGGCGATGCAATA
This sequence comes from Algoriphagus sp., assembly GCF_029254265.1. Lineage (GTDB taxonomy): Bacteria > Bacteroidota > Bacteroidia > Cytophagales > Cyclobacteriaceae > Algoriphagus. The sequence goes on from NZ_JAQWXX010000024.1 coordinate 12,080, forward strand.
TTATGAAGCGGCGAAATAATACAGAAAGAGACATACTAGTATCAAGAAGCTAGAATCAAGATTCAAGAAATAGAGTCAAGAGTTGAGAACCAAATTGCAAATCCCCTTGGAATGCGCTCAAATATCGGAGAATGATTGTGAGCAACATTACCAAGGGGAATTTGATTAAATCAAGTGGTGCTTGTTGATTGTAAGAGTTTTGTATGAAAACAAAAATCCTTCAAGCCAATCTATTAGGAGGTGCTTTTTTATCGAAATGATGAAAGTGAGTTTCACTGATTAAATCCTCTCAATTTCACTTGAGTAAGTTTTCGCTTTGTGTCTAACGGGAAATCGCCACGCATCATCCAATCATAATAACCCGGTTCTTCTTTCAAAACTTGGGTGATGGTTTTTCCTTTTTGCTTCCCAAAGTTGAATACCTCTTCGCCTTTGTCATTGAAGACAAAGCGTCCAGCCAGATCAACCATCTTTTCATTGAGTAGCTCATGAAGCTTTTTCATATCATTTTCAAAAACCCCTAGTTTATTTCCTTGCAAATCCTCCATTTCCTCCCCGAGGTATCGCTCGACTTGAGCCTTGAACACATCTAAAGTTGCAAGTGTATCTGCTTCGGCACTATGGGCGTTTTTGAGATCTTTTCCACAATAGAATTTGTATGCTGCCGTCAAATTCCTCTTTTCCATCATATGGAAGATCTTTTGAGAATCCAATAGATTTCGTTTATCGAGATCAAATTCAATTCCTGATCTCAAAAACTCTTCTACTAAAAGCGGGATATCATATTTCAGCACATTAAAACCGGAAAGGTCTGATTGGCCGATAAAGGTGAATATCTCTCTCGACAAATCCTTAAAAGTGGGTTTGTCTTTAATGTCTTTATCATAAATACCGTGAATCAAGGATGCTTCCAAAGGAATGGGTATTGTAGGATTAACCTGTCTGGTATAAATATCTTGCCCTCCGTCAGGATGAAGTTTAACGATCGAAATCTCTACGATTCGATCTGTGGAAATATTTGTCCCGGTAGCCTCTAGGTCAAAAAATGCAATGGAGTTTCTTAAATTTAATTTCATGATTAGTTGAATTTTGCTTTGATTACTTCGAGATCCATATTGTCGTAGTTTCCCGAACTCATCAAGAGTAGGTTGGAATTGGAGTAGTCCAGCGATAAAAGAAAATCCTTTAATGCTGAGCTATCAGTGAATAGTTTTAGGTCAGGTCGCTTGAATCCGGCTCTGAGAGTTTCCTGATCCATTAATTCAAGTTTTTTTAAAGCAACAGCATGAGGATTGAGATAAACCACTGCAATATCTGCAGGATTCATCGTATGTGCGTAGTTAGGTAGAAAATCCTTATTCAAAGACGAGTAAGTATGTAATTCCTGCACGGCGATCAATTGACGATCCGGGAATTGAGTTTTTACTGCCTTGACTGTGGCCTGAAGCTTAGATGGAGCATGGGCAAAATCACGATAAATAGTACTGGATCCAGTGTCTAGGATGACCTCTTGCCTTTTTGCTGCACCTTTGAATGTTTGGATACTCTTGTAAAATGCTTCTGGTAAAATCCCAATTGACTTACAGATATTCATAGCTCCCTGCAAATTTTGAAGATTATGCTCTCCGAAAATTTGAATTGGTACAAGTCCATTTTCTGTTTTTAGAAAGGTTTTTCCTCCTTCAATCAAAGATGGATGTGCGATGTATGGAGTTTTCTTTCCTTTAATCTCTGCATTCTCAGCGGCAGTTTTTACTAATGGATCGGCTTCACAATAAATCAACTCACCGTTTGCTGGAGTCATTTCCATAAACTGGCTAAAGAGTGATTTGTATCCTTCAAAATCCGGAAAAACATTAAAATGATCCCAGGCGATCCCACTGACAAGTGCAATATCATGCTTGTAGTGAAAAAATTTGGAGGTTCGATCCAATGGTGAGGTCAAGTATTCATCTCCTTCAATAATGATGATTGGCGCATCCGAAAGTCTAACCATCAGGTCAAAACCTTCGATTTGAGCACCTACCAAGTAATCAAAATCTACATTTTGATCTTTCAATACATGAAGAATTATCGAGGTAATGGAAGTTTTTCCATGTGAGCCTCCAATTACTACTCTTTTTTTATCCTGACTTTGATTGAATATGAATTCAGGAAAAGAGTAAACAGGAATTCCCAACTCCTGTGCTTTTTGAAGTTCTGGATTTTCCAATCGGGCATGCATTCCCAGAATGATGCCGTCTAAATCTGGAGTGATCTTATTGGGAAACCAACCATATTCTTTTGGAAGAATGCCTGCTTTTTCGAGTCGAGTTCGTGATGGCTCATAGATTTCATCATCAGAACCTGTGACTTGATACCCTTTTTCTACCAAGGCTAAAGCCAAATTATGCATCACAGCCCCTCCAATCGCGATGAAATGATATTTGTTCATTCTTTTGGTTGGTATAGTTTTATTAATTTTCCAAACTTAAAAATAAAAGATGGCCTACTCGAATCGAAAGCTCTTTAAATAGAAAGATTTTTTGAAGCAAGCTATTTCATTACTTTCGCGGTCCTAATAATTCAACATGCTCCCTGATAAATTTGCCTATCTCATACTAGCCTTACTTTATATGATTCCTTGGGGTATTATTTACTTCAAGAGTCCTTGGAAAAGTGGTATGATAAAAGTAGGAGCCGTCGGGGGATTGATGGGGATAGTAGCAGAAGTTTGGTATTTCAGAGATTATTGGCGTCCACCTACACTTTTTGGTGAGGGAGTAGTTGGGATCGAGGATTATATTATTGGCTTTGCCTTGTTTGGGGTAGGAGGTTATATTCATTCTTCTTTTACAAAAAAAGAGATCAATTTCAGCAAACAAACGCCTGCCAAAAACCGAGATTTCTTTTTCTTGTTTCTTATCGGCTGCGGCAGCTTAACGGTCTTTAGCATGCTTTTAGGCATTCATTCCGGATATGTGACTTTCCTGACGTTTTTTCTTCTATCCGTTTACATTTGGATTCAGCGACCAGATTTGATTGGATTATCAATTATTTCGGCTTTTGCCACTTTAGGGATTTCATTTTTGATTTATTACATCAATTTTAATTTATTCTTCCCGCATTTCTGGGATAAATACGGAATGCTCAAAAAACCCATTTTAGGGATAGAGATTATGAATATTCCATTTTCTGAGATGCTATGGCACTTTACTTGGGCAATGCTTTGCAGTATGTTTCGAGGTTATAGAAATGGTGTTTATTATAAATAGTTAAGGCTCATGGGCTTGATTTTTGCTTTGATTGATGTTGATAACTTTTGTAAAAGTTGTTCAAAACTCTTGATTTAAAGCGAATACATTTGTTTTATGACCGAAAAGAATCCAAACCCAAGAATCACACGAAAACCCAATTTTTCTAATCCTCCTTCTCAGTTAGGTAAAGTACCACCTCAAGCCACTGATCTTGAAGAGGCTGTTCTTGGTGCTTTGATGCTTGAAAAAGACGCGCTTACCAATGTGATTGATATCCTTAAGGTAGAAAGCTTTTACAAGGATTCACACCAAGTGATTTTTCAAGCTATTTTGGATTTGTTTACTGAAAGTCAGCCAATTGATTTGCTTACTGTCACTTCCCAGCTTCGGAAAAATGGTGCTTTGGAAGTTGCTGGCGGAGCATTTTATGTCACTGAATTGACTTCCAAAGTAGCTTCAGCTGCCAATATTGAATACCACGCTCGTATCATCACAGAACAATCTATTAAGCGTGAAATGATTCGAATCTCTTCTGATATTCAGCGGGATGCTTACGAGGAAACTACTGATGTTTTTGAGCTCTTGGATAAAATGGAGCAGAGTCTTTTTGAGATTTCTGAGAAGAATATTCGAAAGAACTATTCCGATATGAAGTCTATTATGCGCGAAGCAATTATAGAATTAGAAGCCAGAAAACTTCAAAAAGATGGGTTGACAGGGGTTCCTTCAGGTTTTACAGCATTGGATCGTGTGACTTCCGGTTGGCAAAAATCTGACTTGGTTATTATCGCCGCAAGACCTGCGATGGGAAAGACTGCATTCGTTCTTTCAGTGTTGAGAAATGCCGCTGTGGATCACAATAAGCCAGTGGCAATTTTCTCCCTGGAAATGTCATCAATTCAGCTGGTAAATCGATTAATCAGTTCGGAAGCTGAACTAGATTCTGAAAAAATCAAAAAGGGATCATTGGCAGAGCACGAATGGGCTCAGTTGGTACATAAAACAGCAAAACTCTCTAAAGCTCCGCTCTTCGTAGATGATACTCCTGCTCTTTCAATATTGGAATTGAGAGCAAAATGCAGAAAGCTTAAAGCTCAGCATGATATTCAAATGATCGTAATTGATTATTTGCAGCTTATGTCAGGAGACTCCAAGGGTGGAGTAGGAGGAAACCGAGAGCAGGAAATTGCGAGTATTTCCAGAGCATTAAAGAAAATCGCTAAAGAATTAGCGGTTCCTGTTATTGCCCTGTCCCAATTATCCAGAGCAGTAGAAACTAGAGGGGGAGATAAGCGTCCACAACTTTCAGATTTGAGAGAATCAGGAGCTATCGAGCAAGATGCGGATATGGTAATGTTCCTTTACCGCCCAGAATACTATGGGATTACTGAAGATGAGGATCACAATTCTACCCAAGGAGTAGGTGAAGTGATCATCGCCAAGCATAGAAATGGTTCTTTAGATACCGTGAAGCTTCGATTTATTGGTAAATACACCAAATTCACCGATTTGGATCACTTTGGGAATATGCAAAACCCTGCTACTGCCAATGAAGTTTACAGGCCTTCATTCTCTAGTCAGTCCAGTGGTGTTTCGGAATTTGACAGTGGCAACACAATCAAACTTCAAAGTCGAGCTAATGATGATTCCGATGATCTTTTAGATCGAAATGATCGTCCAACATCCTTCTAAAAATCCATGAAAGCCATAACGCTAGACCAATCTACTGAAGAGAAAATTAATTATACCGAGATCCAAACACGGATGTTAAATCCTGGAGAAGTTCGGATTTTAATAAAAGCAGCTGCTTTAAATCATCGAGATGAATGGTGTAGGCAAGGTCTATATCCTAATTTGAAGGATGGAATTATCTTAGGTTCTGACGGAGCAGGAATTATCACTGAACTTGGTGAGGGGGTAAATCCTGATTTTTTGGGCAAAGAAGTTATCATCAATCCAGCTTTGAATTGGGGTCAAAACCAAAAAGCCCAAGGTTCGGATTTTGAGATCTTGGGAATGCCGAATCACGGTACTTTAGCCGAATCGATTATAGTGCCTGTAGACCGTGTTCATTCGAAGCCAAATCATCTTTCTTGGGAAGAAGCTGCTGCTTTGCCTTTGGCGGGTCTGACGGCTTATCGGGCCGTTTCCTACCAAGGTCAACTTCAGAAAGGCGAGACGTTATTGGTTACTGGGTTTGGTGGAGGAGTAGCTCAATTTGCTGCACAATTCGGTTTAGCACTTGGTGCTAAACTTTATGTAAGTAGCAGCAATCCTGCAAAAATTGAAAAAGCCTTAGAATTGGGAGCTATAAAAGGTTTTAACTACCAAGATCACAATTGGATTTCTCAGGCTCAGGAATCAGTCGGAGGATTTGATTTAATTATTGACAGTGCAGCTGGAGATACCTTGAATCACCTTGTGCAAGTAGTGAAGCCGGGTGGAAAGATCGTTTTTTTTGGAGCGACCCTTGGAAACCCATCCAAGCTAGAAGCCAGGAAAATTTTCTGGAATCAGATTAAAATTATTGGGACGACGATGGGGTCTGATGAGGATTTCAAAGGAATGCTGGATTTGGTTAAAAACCATAAAATTAAGCCATTGGTAGATTCCGTTTTCACTTTTGATAAGGCTGTGGAGGCATTTAACAGAATGCGAGATGGAAAGCAATTAGGAAAGATTGTGCTGGTTCCTCAGACTTCCTGATAAGTTTCCATAAACTCCTTTCGTGCTACTCGATAAATTTCTTTGTTTTCTGGAGGAATAATTAAGAAATCTCCCGTCCTCACCAACATGGTGTCTTTCCATGGTGCCTGAAATTCAAGTCGATCGCTTCCTCCAAAGTGTTTCAAATCATCGGCTGTAAATTCATAGCCTCTCATAATCCCTTTTGGTTTGTAAGAAGCCCAACCTTCACCTAATGAGTGAACCATTTCATATTTAGATTCAAAAATTTCCGGTTTGATCAAGTATTTTTCCTCTGAGCTAGTCTGGTTTTCTACGAGCCAATCTCCTTCTTCAGCAGTATTTCTAGTTTCCTCTCCATCACTTGTCTTGGTAACTACTAATAATCCAGGAACTGCTTTTTTGGCTCGTATCAGACTTTTTTTACGATATTTCGCCCCCTTAGCTTCAAAAATCGGAAGAAAATAATCAAGCATATTTTGTTGTGTAATCATTTTTTTGGGAGGATTAAATGGGAAAGGAAAGAATAATAATTTACGAACAAAGAAGCTAACACTGGTAATTTATGAGCCTGATTTTGATCAGTCTTCTAAATCATTTTCGAAACAAAAATTTTGAAAAGCATTTTGGAGTTCACGGTAGGCTTTTTCATTTTCTTGACTTCTTGCTAGCTCAATTCCATCCCTAAAAACTTTTTCGGACTTTTTCAATTCATCACGTTCAGCAAAAAAGTGTGCCGCGGTGAAATAGGTTGGCAAATAACTATTATGAGATGAAAGTAGTTTATCAAACAACTTACTTGTCTTTTCAGGGTCAGAATCTTGATATTCCAATGCTAAGGCATACCAGTTAAAAGGATTTTCAGGTTCTTCTTCCGAGAATTGTTCGAGAAGCTTGATTCGTTCCAAATTGCCCATGAATAGTTTTTATCTTTAAGTCCTTACTGTTAATTTCACGTGAAATAAATCTAAAATAATATAATCCTAAACCAATGAAGATTCTTGTTTGTATCACCCACGTACCAGATACGACCTCTAAGATTCAGTTTACTGCCGACAATACCAAGTTTGATAATACCGGAGTTCAGTTTATTATCGGTCCATATGATGACTATGCATTAGCAAGAGCGGTGGAATTGAGAGATCAAACTGGAGGAAAGCTTACTGTTCTTAATGTCGGAGAAGCTGAAACAGAACCAACTTTACGTAAAGCACTGGCTATTGGTGCTGATGAAGCGATCCGTGTAAATTCCAATCCAAAGGATTCATTTTTTGTGGCAAAGCAAATTGCGCATTATGCCAAAGAAGGTGGATATGATTTGATCTTGATGGGAAGAGAATCCATTGATTTCAATGGAGGTATGGTTCATGGAATGGTTGGTGAGTTATTAAATATGCCATCCTTCTCGCCTGTAATGAAGCTGGAAGTGGAAGGTAATATGGTGAAAATGGCAAGAGAAATTGAAGGTGGAAAAGAGCTTTTAGAAGCTTCATTGCCATTGATCGCTGGTTGCCAAGAGCCGATTGCAGAATGGAAAATACCGAATATGAGAGGGATTATGTCAGCCCGAACCAAGCCTCTGAACGTAGTTGACGTGGTGTCTGATGAAACTCAAGCTGAAGCTACAAGCTACCAACTTCCCCCTGCAAAAGGATCAGTAAAATTGGTTGATAAAGATAACGTGGAGGAGCTGGTAAGGCTTCTGAAAAACGAAGCGAAAGTACTTTAGTCAACCTATTTCAACCCATTATAAATTAAGATATTATGTCAATATTAGTATACATAGAACATTCCGAAGGAAAAGTTAAAAAGACAAGTTTGGAAGCAGTTGCTTTTGCCAAAGCATTAAGCCAACAGACAGGAGAAGGAGATGTAGTTGCTGTGGCACTTGGAACTGTTTCCAATGATGAATTAGCAGCAGTCGGCGGAGCAGGTGCAACAAAGGTATTGCATGCTGAAGATTCCAGATTGGATGCGGGTGTTATTCAGGCACACGCCTCAGCAGTAGCCCAAGCCTTTCAAAAAGAACAATCCAAAACTTTGGTTCTAGCGAAATCTTCTCTTGGAGATGCTGTTGCTGCCCGATTGGCAATTAAATTGGAAGCTGGATTGGTTTCTAATGTAGTAGAATTGCCTAAAACAAATGGTGAGTATCTTGTGAAAAGGAGTATCTACACAGGAAAAGCTTTTGCTGAAACAAATGTGACAACTGATCATAAAATACTAGCAATAAAGAAAAATGCAATCGATTTGAAATTGGATGATTCCAAAGCTACTGTAGAGTCGTTTGCAGTTAATCTCTCTGATTCAGACTTTGCTTCAAAGATTACTTCAACCGAGCGTGCTACCGGCGAAGTGCTACTTCCAGAGGCTGATATTGTAGTTTCTGGAGGAAGAGGTCTGAAAGGTCCTGAAAACTGGGGAATGATTGAAGATATGGCTAAAATTCTTGGTGCTGCAACTGGTTGTTCTAAGCCTGTCTCTGATATAGGATGGAGGCCACATCACGAACATGTGGGACAAACAGGAGTGAAAGTCGCACCAAGTTTATATATTGCTATAGGAATTTCAGGCGCGATTCAACATCTTGCCGGTGTTAACTCTTCAAAATGCATCGTAGTGATCAATAAGGATCCTGAGGCACCTTTCTTCAAAGCCGCAGATTATGGGATTGTTGGAGATGCTTTCGAAGTAGTACCAAAACTAAATGAAGCGCTTAAAGCTGAATTGTAAATTTTTGTGGAAAAAATTATAGAACTGGAGATTTTGGGACTTTCGTCCAACCATTCGCAATCGGGGTCATTTACTTTGATATTAGGAGAGGTAAATGGTTCTCGTAGATTGCCGATAGTGATTGGAATGTTTGAAGCCCAAGCAATTGCACTTGAAATAGAAAAAATCATCCCGAATCGACCGATGACTCATGATCTTTTCAAGTCTTTTGCAAGTGGGTTTAACTATGAAATCGACAGAATTATCATCACAGATATGAAAGAAGGGGTCTATTATGCCAAGATCAAATGTAAAAGCGATCTGATTGAAGCGGAGATAGATTCCAGACCATCCGATGCGATTGCGATTGCGATTAGGTTTGGAGCTCCTGTTTACTGCACAGAAAAAGCAATGTCTGAGGGTGAGGTAGATAATTTTGAATTTGATTCTAAAGAAGAAAAAAGTTCTGCAAAAAAACCAACTCAAAAGTTTGTCACGAAAAAAGAACCCTCATTGAAGGACTTCAGTCTGGATAAGCTTAATCAGATGCTGGAAAAAGCAATCAATAATGAAGATTATGAGCGAGCGGCCCGCATTCGAGATGAAATAAATAAAAGAAACTAAAAGAAAAAAAGCCTGAAGAAATTCAGGCTTTTTTTCTGACCGTGACTTCCTTATTTTTACGACTTCCTATTTTAAAAAGTACTTAATGGATTATTTGAGAGGTGTTTTTGGTTTGGCAGTCATCGTCTTGGTGGCTTTTATTTTTTCAAGTGATAAAAAGCGGATCGATTGGAGACTGGTAGGAATCGGAATCTTACTTCAACTGATTTTTGGCTTTTTGATCACTAAGGTTCCTATCGTTGCAACTGGATTTGGTTTACTAAGTGAGGCTTTCGTTAAGTTTTTGAGTTTTTCCAGAGATGGAGCAGCATTTATTTTTGGAGATCTGGCTGGTGATGGATTTGGATTTATTTTCGCTTTCCAGGTATTACCTACAATCATCTTCTTTTCTACGGTATCCGCAGGTCTGTATTACTTAGGGATTCTTCAAAAAGTTGTATTTGGAATCGCTTGGGTAATGGCGAGGACCATGCGATTATCAGGCCCTGAAAGTCTTTCTGCTGCTGGAAATATATTTTTGGGACAAACTGAGGCTCCTTTGTTGGTTCGTCCATTCATTCCCAACATGAGCAAGTCGGAATTGATGTGTTTGATGACGGGAGGAATGGCTACGATCGCAGGGGGGGTACTTGCGGGATATGTCGCCTTTCTAGGTGGTGATAGTCTGGAGGAGCAAAGCAAATTTGCAGCTTATCTATTGGGCGCAAGTATCATGAATGCTCCAGCTGCTATCGTGATGTCTAAGATGTTTATTCCTGAGACTGAAAAGGAACGCGTAAAGGAAAAACTTGAAGTAAATGAGGAAGCAATGGGAGTGAATCTTATTGATGCAATGTCTATAGGGGCTTCCGAAGGCTTGAAATTGGCACTTAATGTAGGTGCAATGCTTTTGGCTTTCATCGCTGTGATTGCAGCTGTCAATTACCTTTTGATGGGAATCTTGGGAGATGTCACAGGATTAAATGAGTTTGTCGTAAACAGCACTGGAGGCCAGTTTAAAGGCTTTTCTCTAGAGTATTTATTTGGTCAGGTATTTCGAATTTTTGCCTGGGTAATAGGTGTAGAATGGGTTGATACACTACAGATTGGAAGTTTATTGGGGCAAAAGACGGTTATTAATGAATTTGTGGCTTACCTAAGTTTATCCGAAATGAAAGAACTGGGAACACTCAGCCCCAAATCAATTGTGATTGCAACCTATGCACTTTGCGGGTTTTCCAATTTCAGTTCGATTGCTATTCAGTTAGGAGGAATAAGCATTATCGCTCCAAATCAACAAGGAAACTTAAGTAGGCTTGGTCTTCGCTCTTTGCTTGCTGCTTCTCTGGCTTGTCTAATGACAGCGACCATAGCAGGAATGCTTTTTGGATAATTAATCTAACAATAGATCATAAAAAAACCTGAGTCTACTGAAGACTCAGGTTTTTTTATATTGAAATGGATTTAATCCTTTTTACTGAATACCATAAAGTTCTTTTCCTACGCTTTCGTATTTGTCACCGGCAGTCCAAAATGGTCTTTCAGGATTGTTTGAAATATTTTGCGCAGCTAGAATATAAGCTTTCCAATATAGAGTCACATAATCCAAGTCCAATGATCCGATATGATCACCTGCTTTATGGTAATACTTGTTGATTTCATCGTCAAATGCAGTAAAACCAAGGCTGAAAGTAGGAGCTGGAATTCCTTTTTTAGCGAAACTTACATTGTCTGACCGATCATAAAGCCCTTGCTCAGGAGCGGGATCAGCAATCGCTTTTAGACCGAATGCAGAAACAGCATCACTGACCAAATTATCGGCTGAAGTTCTTCCTAATCCAATAACTGTAATTACTGAAGTATCATTGTATCCTGCACCATCAATGTTTAGGTTATAGATAATTTTTTCCAATGGAATTAATGGATTTTCAGCGAAAAACGCAGAACCCAAAAGCCCTTTTTCCTCAGCAGTCCAAAGTGCAATCAATATGGAGCGTTTCGGACGATTTTTAGCAAAATATTTAGCCGCGTTCATCACGGCTACAGTACCCACTGCATTGTCTCTTGCACCATTGTAAATGCTGTCACCTTCAGCATCTGCTCTACCTACGCCCACATGGTCATAGTGTGCAGAAAGTAAAACAAACTCATCTTTTAACTCAGAATCAGTTCCTTCAATCCAAGCCAATACATTTTTTCCTTCAATCGCCTTATTGGTTTTTCCTTCAATCGCCAGTTCTGCCATTGCTTTTCCCTCAGTTAATTGATTCTTGATTGTATTCTTAACATCCTCCATCCACATATATGGCATTTTGCTGGAATCATTGTTATCGATAACCATCTGAGTTCGATTCAAATAATTTGAGATCAATGGCCAAGGAATGGAAGGTATATTGAAGCGCTCAATCACTCCAATTGCGCCAGCAGCCTCTGCAAGTATAGCTTTCTCAGAACCTAGGCTAAATAAATCAGCAGGAGTCATTCGATCCGGTGCACCGACATTGGTTAATAATATTTTTCCTTTCAGGTCTTTTCCTTCCAAATCAGACGCTAATCCAAATCCAACATCCACTAGTTCGAATTTTCCAGAAATAGCTTCTCCATTGATCACGAGTAAGTTTTTACCTTGGATATAAACTGAGTCTCCCAACTTAATTTCTCCCTTTTTTGGAGGGGCGGACATCATAAATGGGATATTTTGAAAATAGCCATCTGCACCTGGTACTGGTTTTGCGCCGAATTCTTTGAGTTGATCAGCAATAAAGTTATACGCTAAAGAGATTTCCGGGCGAATAGGATCTCTTCCCATCAATTCATCAGAGGTCAGGTACGTAAGATCTTTTACTGCGGATTTCCGGTCAAATTTTTTCTCAATGTCTTTTTGCTGCGCAAAAGTGGTAACAGCAAAAGCACAACCAAGTGCTACGGTTAAAATTTGTTTTTTCATATGATTAAAATTGTTTATTGATTGCCATGTGGAATGTCGCAGAGATTTCAAACATCCCAGTGTGTGACGTTTTGAGTCATGCTCGATTTCATAAGATGTTGGTATTTCAGTTCTAAAGTAAATAAAATCCTGATAAGCATAAGTCACTTTTTTATACTTTAAGGACTCATCTTCCTTATAAAGCCTCATTCAAAATTCTAAATCCACTAAAGTTTTTTGGAAATGGCTTGGGATATCAGCTTCAATTAACAAAGATTCATTATTAGAAGGAAGTTTTAGCTTGAGGCTCTTAGCATGTAAAAGAAGGTTTCCCATCAAAAATTGAGTTTCAAAAAACTGGTTTTGCTTATTGTCTCCATGCTTTTTGTCCCCAATTATATAATGCCGCAAATGGGCCAGATGTCTCCGGATTTGATGCGTACGGCCTGTTTCTGGTGTTAATTCCAATAGCGAATAACGACTAGTGGGATATCTACCGGTTGTATTGAAAGGTATTTCTGTCTCCGCAATTACTTTATAATAAGTTCTTGCTTCCTGTTTCTTATTGGATCGCTCCGTAGTCAGAGGGTAATCGATCAACGCTTCTTTGATTTCAGGTATTCCTCTCACTATTGCTAAATAGGTTTTTTCCACTGTGCGATCCATAAACTGAGCTTTCAGCAACGGAAGAATTTCTTCTCGCTTTGAAAAAAGCAAAACTCCGCTGGTCGGTCGATCCAATCTGTGAACCGGAGAAACCCGCTGCCCGATTTGATCCCGAAGTGATTGAACAGCAAAGACGGTTTCATCAGCTGCTATGGAAGTGCGATGGACCAGCAAGCCTGAAGGCTTATTGATTGCGATAAGGTTTTCGTCTTCGTAGAGAATTTCGAGCACAGGAACGTTTAGAGAGGAGTGAATAGAAATAAGAGATTTAGGAACTGAGATTGGCGATTAGAAGATAGTACCGGATCCGATACATTCTTCGCCTTGATACCAAGCCACGAATTGACCAGATGCGATTCCTTTTTGTGCTTTCTCGAAGAATACGTAAAGCCCATTTTCTTTTTGGATCAAAGTCGCTCCACTCAAAGGTTGGCGATATCGAATTCGGGCTTCATACTCCTTACTTTCTCCCGGAGTCAATTTTAAATCTTCTCGAATCCAATGAACGTCTTCATTTTTCACAAAAAGTGCATGACGAAGCAAACCGGGGTGATCCTCGCCCAAGCCGGTATAAATTACATTTGTCTGAGTATCTGTTGCTATTACGAAAAGGGGTTTACCTGTGCCTCCAACTTGTAATCCTTTACGCTGACCTACGGTAAAATAATGAGCTCCATTGTGCTCACCTAGCACTTTTCCCTGCTCAGCTGTGTAGTGAATAGGAAAAGCTAAAGCATCCAAAAGGTAATCATCATATTCTTCAGGCTCTATTCGAGCTGGAATCTGAGTTTGTTGATAGATCGGTAAATCCTCAGGAATGACGATAATCTTTCCCTTTTTTGGTTTTAATTGCTGCTGAAGGAATTCTGGAAGTCGAACTTTTCCGATAAAGCAAAGTCCCTGACTATCTTTCTTTTCTGCGGTAATCAAATCAAGTTTTTTCGCAATTTCCCGAACTTCTGGCTTTTGTAGATGACCTATTGGGAATAAAGCTTTTGATAATTGACTTTGGTTCAGTTGACAAAGGAAATAGCTTTGGTCTTTGTTGGGATCAGCACCGGCTAGTAATTGATAGACTGGTTGGCCTTTTACTTCTATTTCTCCTTTTTGGCAATAATGACCTGTAGCCACAAAATCTGCTTTGAGTTTTTCGGCAGCTTTTAAGAAAATGTCAAACTTGATTTCCCGATTACAAAGGATATCGGGGTTAGGTGTTCTGCCGGCTTTATACTCAGCAAACATGTAGTCTACGATTCTATCCTTGTATTCCTCGCTAAGGTCAATGGCTTGAAAAGGGATTCCCAATTTTTCCGCGACAAGCATGGCATCAGTGGAATCTTCCATCCAGGGGCATTCGTTGGAAATGGTAACTGATTCATCGTGCCAGTTTTTCATAAACATCCCGATGACTTCGTAGCCTTGCTCGAGGAGAAGGTGAGCGGCTACCGAACTGTCAACGCCGCCAGATAGGCCGACGACAACTCTTTTCTTTGATTTCATATGCTGTAATAAGTAATGAATTCAAGGTCCATTAGGTTACAATTAGGAGCAGAACAGTAATTATTGATAAAATGGTTCTACGTAAGTCAAAATTACGATAAGTCTCAGGAAATCATAAAGACCTATTTCTTCACGATCATCATTCCTACATAAAAATTCTGGTCAACTTCAATGGAATTTATTCCGTTTTGAATTTCCATTTCTTGCCATTTCGTAGTAGGATTTAGCCAAACTTCTTTTTCATCCAAGTAAACTCGAACTGGCATATCTAAACTCAGAATTGCATTTTCCCAACGGTAACGCATCGTTTTTCCATCCTTTACCACACTCAAAATAGGAATTCGAATATCCCTTAAATATTGGTCAAAAACGGGACTAAGATCAATTCCTGCTTGCTGACTGATGTAATTTTCGATTTGTGCGGAAGTGACAGTTTGATGGTAAAACTCAGTATTCAATCCTCTTAGGATCATTCTCCATTTCTCATCGTCATGTATGATTTGTCGGATCGTATGCAATAGATTTGCCCCTTTATAGTACATATCGGAGGAGCCATTTTTATTGACTCCATATGGTCCAATAATAGGTTTGTCGTTGTTGATTCGCTTTCTGGTGCCTATTACATAAGCATTGCTGGCTTCAGTTCCATAGAAATAATCTAAAAACAAGTTTTCTGAATAAGCTGTAAAGCCTTCATGAACCCACATATCCGCTACATCTTTATTCGTGATATTATTCGCAAACCACTCGTGTCCAGATTCATGGATAATTATAAAGTCAAACTTTAATCCCCATCCTGTATCGCTTAGGTCTGTCCCTCTATAGCCGTTTGCAAAGCCATTTCCATAAGTAACCGAACTTTGATGCTCCATGCCGAGGTAGGGAGCTTCCACTAGTTTAAATCCGTCTTCATAAAAAGGGTAGGGACCAAACCAATGCTCAAATGCTTCCATCATTCTAGATGCATCTTTAAACTGGACTTTAGCTTTTTCTAAATTCTCTCGAAGGACATAATAGTCCATGTCAAGCATTCCTTTTTCACCTTGATACTGCTCTCCAAAATGTACGTAATCACCTATATTGACATTGATCCCGTAGTTGTTGATCGGGTTTTTGACCTCCCAGTGATAGGTTTTGGTTTTGGCAGCTTTATTATGGTCAGTTTTGATCAAGCGACCATTTGAAACATCCATCAGGTTTTCAGGAACTTCTACAGAAATTAAAACGCCCAGATCAGGCTCGTCAGCTGGGTGATCTCGATTTGGCCACCAAATGCTAGATCCAATTCCTTGATTTGAATTGGCTATAAAAGGCAATCCATTGCTGTCTTTGGTCCAGGTGAATCCTCCGTCCCAAGGAGGTCGAACAGCGACTACAGGTTTTCCCGAAAAATGGAATTCAATTTCATGGATTTTGCCGATCTCCTGATTTTTTGCAAGTTGTACAAAGTAGGCCGAGCCCTCGTTAGATACCTGCAATTCTTGACCATCCTGCATTACTTTTTCAAGTGACATTGGTGCTTGCAGGTCTACCTGAAGCATATCCTGATCAGCAATCACTTTGTACTTCATGGTGTTTTTTCCAGAGATCATTTGTGACTCCGGATCGACTTTTACCGAAAGGTGATAATGAAGTAAGTCCCACCAGGCTCTTGCAGGGCCAATGGAACCTCGGAGCGAATCCTGTTTTGAGAATTGGGAAGTTGATTGAAAACTCTGTGCTTGAAGTTGAACTATAGAAAAGTAAATGCAAGTGGTTATAATCCAGTTTTTTAATTTCATTGGATACTCAGAGTTTTAGTAAAATTAGATTGAAATCAGAAAATATAATCGTCCTCCCAAAGGCGAAAACCTCCTATGAAAGCATTTTGATTTGTCCCTAATCGACATCCTTCAGGAACTTCGCTGATTAGTTTTGAGTTGCCTCCTCCCAAGACAATGTCATCTGGCTGGAATGCATCTGCAAAAGTTTCAATTGTTTTTAAAACATGCTTTTCCCACCTCTTAGAACCACCAGAGGTTAGGTATTCTTTACCTACATATCCTTCAAATGTGGATTTTTTATAAGGTAAATGTCCTCCTTCAATAGGGAAAATCGTCTTACCTATTACCATTGCAGTTCCCAAGCCAGTACCGAAACCCAAAAAGAGTAGTTTCTTACCTTCATAACTTCCCAAGGCTTGCATGGCAGCATCATTTATGATCTTTACGGGACAGTTAAATTCTTTTGCAAAATCATAGCTTTCCCAACCTTTTCCAAGATTGACAGGCTCACTATGAATCTGATTGTTTTTAACTACACCGGGAAACCCAATCGTGATACGATCATATGTCCAACCTGAAGCAGCTTCTTTAATAAGGGGGATCATAGTTTCTGGTGAAAAATCACTTCCTGATGGGATTTTGATTCGTTCAGGTTGACCTTTTGCTAATATTTTGATGTTTGATCCTCCGATGTCGATTACTAATGGCTGCAAGAGTGTTTGAGTTTAGTTAATAATTTGATTAATAAGATTTCATTTCGGCACTTGAAGTTAGGATTTTTGTCGATTGGAAGGCAGAAAAATCAGCTAGAATTTCCTTTCATTTTCAAAATATGACCTGCGATTAAGTATTGATATTCGATCAACTTATTAATTTCTAGACCATTTGGAAATATTTATGACAAATTATTGATTTTCTAAAATCAATAAATCTTTTCTTTTTTATGATAAATATGCCTGATTGAAAATGGAATGGTATGCTTCCTATGGAGAATAGAAGTTTATTTCTGATCTTTTAGATCGAAAATCAAATTTGTCGCTCTTCGAACAGCACATTATTTCAAAATAGTATAGAATTCTTTCAGATTTAAAATCCATCACAAATGAAAAACAGCTTTTTACTCTTGCTTTTTCTTTCTGTTCAAACTTTTGCGCAGCAAAAAGCTCCAATACCCCAGCGGGAAACTGTAGAAACTCAAAATAGGGCCATCCGCATGGATGTTCCGCTGACCAACTCTATTCGAAAAGCTTTTGAAGCTGGTACTCGGGATTTTTCAGGAAAGCCCGGAGCAAACTATTGGCAGTTGGAGACAGATTTTACGATTAATGCGAGGCTGGATCCCTCCACACAGACGATTACGGGATCTGAAAAAATCCTAATACATAATTCCAGTCCAGACGATCTTGATCAAATTGTGCTTCGTTTGGACCATAATGTTTTCCGGGGAGATGTGCCAAGAGGAACTTCTGTTCCTGCTGAAAACACCGAGGGAATGATCGTAACGTCAATTAAAATAGATGGGAAGGTAGTGGATTTAAATCCCGCACCTTCGAGAAGAAATGATCCACCTACTTTAAAAGCAACTGGTCTGAAAAGTACCATAGCAACGATTTCGCTTTTGGATCCAATCAAAGCTGGCAGTAGCGCTGAATTGGAAATAGAATGGAATACGAAGCTGCCGGGAGGAGAAAATGGTCGAGGGCATCGAATGACTCAACGTTTTGACAGCACGCTTTTTCAGCCTACCCAATGGTTTCCAAGATTGGCAAAATATGATGATTTGAGAGGTTGGGAAAGGAGTTTATACCTTGGCCCGGCAGAATTTTTCAATAATTTCGGAAAGTTTGATGTGTCTATAACTGTACCAGCAGGATGGATCGTAAGTGGAACGGGTGTATTGCAAAACCCACAGGACGTTTTAACTCCGATAGCCATTCAAAGGCTTAGTTCGGTTTTGAATTCTGATGAAGAAGTAACGATTGTCTCAGAGGAGGAGAAAGGTCCTGGAAAAGCTACTCTTGACGGAGAAATGTTGACATGGCGCTTTGTAGCAGAAAAAGTCAATGATTTTGCATGGGCGACTTCTGATCGTTTTATCTGGAAAGCTACACGTGCGATGATTCCTGGTAAAGGACCTATTCCAATTCATGAAGTCTTTATCCCTGAGCGTGCTCGCTTTTTTGAAAATGCTTTAAGTAGAACAAGACATGCATTAGAGTTCTATTCTGAGCTTTGGGCACCTTATCCTTTTCCACAATTAACCCTTCAGGATGGCCCAAGTGCCGGGATGGAATATCCAATGGTAATCAATTCCAATCAGGGGGCTGCGGATCATGAGACGGCTCATCAATGGTGGCCAATGATGTTGGGAACAAACGAAACCCGCTATGGCTGGATGGACGAAGGTTTTAATCAGTACATGAACATCTTATCTTCTGCAGCTAGCCGAAATGTACCTTATAATCTAGATGGACTAGGGCAGAGCTATGGCCGAATCTCAGGATCGGAAGATGAAGCTCCGCTGATGTGGAGTGCCAATGATGCGGGTTCGGGTTACGGATTTCAAACTTATCAAAAAACTCCACTGATGCTTTCCATGCTTGGCGGAGTTGTAGGGGATGAAGCGGTAATCAATGCCATGAAAAAATATACGGATACCTGGGCATTTAAGCATCCTTCGCCTTGGGATTACATGTTCTTTATGAATAATGCTTTGGGTGAAAATCTCGAATGGTTTTGGTATTACTGGTTGTTTACCACCGAATCAGTTGAAGGTTCAATTGAAAAAGTGAGTTTTGATAAAGGAAGAACTGTGGTAACGGTAAAGCAAGCAGGGGAGATGCCTTCACCAGTGGTGCTAAAAGTTGAATTTGAGGCAGAAGGACCTGCTATTAAATCAATTCCAAATGGTAAAATGATTGATGATACCACAGCAGAAGTCACCTGGCCGGTTTCGGTTTGGTTTGAAGGAAATCGAACGTTTGATGCAGTAATGGAATTTGGAGATCGTAAAATCAAGAAAATCACCTTGGACCCTTATGGTAGATTCCCGGATAAGGAAACAAGTGATAATGTATGGGAAGTGAAATAGGTTGGTTCCTTTTTCTTTTTACAATTTAGATAACCAACAATTCTGCTTCCATTCCTTCAAGAATTGATGGATCTGCGCTGAAGATTCAGGATGTTCTTGTCTGGTATTATTGGAAATCCTTAACTGTGGTACTTTACATGCAGGGGGTGAAACTTGTGTAAAGATTTATGATTGTATCGAAAGCATTTTGATTGAAAAGATTTAAAATGTCATTATCGAAATGATCCATTACAATGATGAACTACCAATTGTAAACTACTCTGATTTTATCAGTGAAAAAGTGGGCTATGATTACACGTATTTGTCCAATGCCTTTTCAAAGGTAAGAGGAATAACCATACAGCATTTTATCATCATTCATAAGATAGAAAAAGTCAAAGAATTGCTGATTTACGATGAGCTTTGTCTTACTGAAATTTCCTACAGGTTGAATTATAGCAGCGGAGCACACCTCTCCAACCAATTCAAAAAAATAACGAGACTTACTCCCACTTTTTATCAAAAACTAAAGAATAAGCGGAGAAAGAATCTGGAAGATTTGTAATTTTTATACTAAAAATCGCTTTTACGGTATTAGAATAGAAGTGTAGGGAAGTTTTTTACTAATTTTTTGAATCATTCGATGCCCTAGTAAAGTCAATGAAATAATTTTTGTTGATGACTTTGCACGTGTAAAGCAAGCGACTCAAAACATGTAAATGATGTAACATAGTTCTGAAAATGTGTAACGCATTTTTAAAGGGGAATACTCAAATTGACATCAGCCTAAAACAAACTAAATCGCTATTCTTAGAATCTCAACTCTGGAATCTAATGAGCCTGCGGTGAAATAAGAAAAGTAAAAATTATGAGGTACCCCGAAATAGTCGAGCTTCTGGGAAAAGAAAGCGAATCATTGCTCACACATCAATGCGATACAATTCCGAAGTCATCTTTACAACTTCCTGGTTCGGATTTTACAGAGCGAGTTTGGGTAGGATCTAACAGGAATATTCAAACCATACGAAGTCTGAATACCATTTTCAATTCTGGAAGACTTTCCAGTACAGGATATCTTTCAATCTTACCGGTTGACCAAGGAATCGAACATAGTGCAGGTGCATCTTTTAGTCCTAACCCAATTTATTTCGATCCCGAACAAATTATAAAATTAGCTATTGAGGGAGGATGCAATGCCGTGGCGAGTACCATCGGTATACTAGCGACCGTTTCAAGAACCTATGCCCACAAAATTCCTTTCATTGTAAAGCTTAACCACAATGAATTACTTACTTATCCGAATACCTATGACCAGATTTTTTTTGGATCAGTAAGAGAAGCCTGGAACTTGGGAGCTGTAGGAATTGGAGCCACTATCTATTTTGGATCTCCTGAATCGGACAGACAAATCCAAGAAGTATCTAAAGCATTTGAAGAAGCCCATCAATTGGGTATGGCTACCGTGCTGTGGTGCTATTTGCGCAACTCAGCATTCAAAGTTGACGGAGTTGATTACAGTTCTTCGGCTGATCTTACCGGGCAGGCAAACTATATCGGCACGACTATTCAAGCAGATATTATCAAACAAAAATTACCGGAAAATAATGGCGGCTATAAAGCACTCAACGCAGATGGCAATCAATTCGGAAAATTTGATGAACGCATCTACAGCAAGTTGACGACTGATCATCCCATAGATTTATGTAGGTATCAGGTCGCCAATTGTTTTATGGGAAGAGCAGGGCTGATCAATTCAGGAGGCGCATCAGAAGGAAAGTCAGATTTAAAGGAAGCCGTTCGTACCGCGGTTATTAATAAAAGGGCTGGTGGAACAGGTTTGATTTCAGGCAGAAAATCATTTCAACGTCCATTTAAAGAGGGAATAGCCCTACTCAATGCCATTCAGGATGTTTACCTGGAAAAGAAAATTGATGTAGCCTGATTAAAAAGATATTCTAAAAATGAAAAAAAAGGAAAGCAAGAAAATATTGCATGAACTCTATATAGAATTAGTCAAGCTGCAAAAAGAAGTTATCTCATCCAACCTCAAACTTTTTGTGATCTTGGAGGGAAGAGATGCTGCCGGAAAAGACGGGACAATAAAAAGAATTACTAAACACCTCAGTCCACGCGAAACGAGAATAGTGGCATTGGGGAAACCATCTGACCGAGAGGAAATGGAATGGTATTTTCAACGGTATGCAAGCCACTTACCTATCTCAGGAGAATTCGTGTTATTCAACCGAAGCTGGTACAACAGGGCGGGTGTGGAAAAAGTAATGGGGTTTTGCAATGAGAAGGAGTATAAATCTTTCTTTAAGGAAGTAGAGCTGTTTGAAGAAATGCTAGTTGACGCCGGTTTTACAATTCTGAAATATTACCTCGATATCAGCAGAGAAGAGCAAGAAGCTAGATTGAAGGATCGTAGAGATGATCCATTGAAACAATGGAAAATAAGCCCTATTGACAGGGAAGCGCTACGCTATTGGAAAGACTATTCCAATGCCCGTGATGAAATGCTTACAAGAACAAATTTTAAAAATATACCATGGTTTGTTATCAATGCCGATAACAAGCGGGAGGCCCGCATTGCTATCATTTCACATTTATTGCATCAATTGAAATATCATAATAAGGATGTGAAACTAGTATCAGAAGATTACGGCCTGGTATATCCAGTAACTGATAAATCGATTAAAGAAAAACTGTTTTGATAAAAAAAGCTATTATGACTGTAGATTTCAAAAACCTAAGTAAACGAGAGTATCAATTACTCCTCAATTTCCCAGTTTATGTTTCCTTACTCGCTGCGAATACGGATGGGAAAATGGATAATGCTGAAAAATTATCAGCTATTGAATTCGCTCATATTAAAAGTTACTCCTGTGATCCTTTGCTGGCTGATTTCTTCCAAGAAGTCGATAAGAGTTTTGAAAAGACCTTGCAAGAATTGAATAATTCACTTCCTCAAAGTAAAGCCAAAAGGGATGTTGCTATCAAAGCTGAATTACTGAAAATCGAAAGCCTTGTTTCGAAGTTAGAACCCGAGACAATAGCTGTCATCCATAAAAGTATGAAAGCATTTAAAGAGCATATATCCCTGGCGCACCATAATGTCCTGATTGATTTTCTATTTCCATTGCAGATATTCGGTATATCCGACTATTAAGAGTTTATTTTATTTTTATAGGTAAAAAGCGTCTTTGAAATTTATCTTTAAAGTTTAAGAAACCCAACCCAAAAAGTTGATGGGTGCATAGCAACATATCCCACTGGATCAAAGCTGCGATCCTCCGATAACTTTCTAGGATGGATGAGCACAATAATGTAATGCTTGGGAAATGAGTACTGTTCCATTGTCTTAAATTAAAACCTGAAACCCATGTCATCTATTTCTAAAATAGCCATACTTACCTCTGGTGGCGATGCCCCTGGTCTCAATGCCTGTATCAGGGCGGTGGTTAGAGCAGCTATATTTCATGGACTGAAAATTATTGGAATCCATCGAGGCTATGATGGAATAATTGAAGGTGATTTTTTTGAAATGGATGCAGCCTCTGTGAGCAACATCATTCAAAGAGGTGGAACCATTCTGAAATCCTCAAGGAGCGAGCGCTTTAAAACCCCCGAGGGCCGAGAGACTGCCTTTCAACAGCTGAAAAAAGCAGGCGTTGAAGCTGTCATAGTAATAGGAGGGGATGGTTCCCTGGTGGGTGCCAAATATTTTACAGCAACTTATCCAATTCCCTGGATCGGCATTCCGAAAACAATTGACAATGATATTTCAGGAACCGATTATGCAATCGGTTTTGATACCGCATCCAACACCGCTATGAATGCCATTGATAATATCCGTGATACAGCTGAATCACACAACAGGATATATTTTGTGGAGGTGATGGGACGCAACTCTGGATCAATTGCTTATAAAACCGGTATCAGTGTTGGAGCTGAAGCGATCTATATACCCGAAACAAATACTGATTTGCAACATCTTTTTAAAATTTTTGAAAGTGGTTGGAGTAGAAAGAAAAGTTCATTAATCGTAGTTGTTGCTGAAGGAGATGAGGCTGGTGGTGCTTTTGCCATTTCGAAAAAAGTAAAAGAAAAATTTCCTCAATATGACACCGCTGTATGCATCCTCGGGCACGTGCAGCGAGGCGGCTCACCCACGTGTGCCGACCGGGTTTTGGCTAGCAGACTCGGAGTGGCTACTATTGACGCACTTTTATCAGGGCAGAAAAACATCATGGTTGGAGAAGTGAAAGAAGAAATTCTCTACACGCCATTAGAGAATGTTTTAAAAAGACAATTGAAAATAACGCCTGCCATGACAGAGTTAATAGATATTTTATCCATTTAAAAAGAAAGGCAGGCGTGATCTCAATTATCCAAGTCAGTGCAGGATTTTAGCTGTTTTTTTAAATCAGGTTTCTGAATTTGTAAAGAATAGCACCTGTACTTCGTGTTCCGTACCATCATCGAAAAGCCTTATTATTTTACCTTCCTGGGCAATACCATCAACAGTTACGGTCATTCCAGATTCGCCATCCTTTTGGATAACAGTAATATGGTAAATCGCACTTTTATAGGAATAATGGATTTTAAATGACTCCCATTCTTTTGGAATACAAGGATTGATTTTAAGCTGATTTGCTTCCAGTTTTAACCCAAGGAATGACTCAACTATCATTCGGTACATCCAACCTGCCGAACCAGTATACCAGGTCCATCCTCCGCGTCCGGCGTGTGACTCGTTAGCATACACATCGGCTGCGATTACATAAGGTTCTACTTTATAAATAGCTATTTCTTCGGGAGTTTTGCCGTGGTTAACCGGATTGATCATATTCAATAATTCCCATACCCGTTTGTTATCACCCAATTTTGCAAAAGCCATAATCAACCATATGGCAGCATGCGAGTATTGCCCGCCATTCTCTCTTATGCCCGGAACATAACCTTTGATGTAACCAGGGTTCAAATCCGATTTATCAAATGGAGGTTCCAGTAACTGAATAATCCCGATATCCTTTTGCACCAAATTTTTATATGCTGACTCCATGGCCACATTTGATCTTGAGGCTTCTCCGGCTCCTGATAGTACCGACCAGCTTTGTGCAATCGAATCTATTACGCATTCAGTATTTCCCGAAGAACCAAGTGGCGTGCCATCATCAAACCAGGCACGTTTATACCATTCTCCATCCCAAGCATGTAAAGCAATATTTTCTTTGAGTTGCTGAGCCTGTTTTTCACATTCATCCGCAAAAGGGGCATCATTCTGGCGCTGAGCAATTTCTGCGAATTTGATTAGTATATCATAGAGAAAAAATGCCATCCAAACACTTTCTCCTTTTCCTTCAATACCCACTCTGTCGAATCCATCATTCCAATCACCGGCTCCCATTAAAGGCAGTCCTTTTTCACCATAATTGAATCCATTCTTTATTGCCAAAACGCAATGATCATAGAGTGAAAGTGAATCATTGGATTGAATGGGAAGGTCGTAATACGATTCTTCGTTCTGGTTCAATCTCCTTCCTTCCAAAAATGTTACAGCCTGCTCCAAAATAGCAGTGTCAGCGGTAAATGAAATGTACTGAGCCGTGACAAAAGGCAGCCAAAGAAAATCATCAGAGCATTTGGTACGAACTCCCCGGCCACTTGGCGGATGCCACCAATGTTGAACATCTCCCTCTTTGAATTGACGGGATGCGCAGAGCAATATTTGTTCGCGTGCCAATTGTGGCGCTACGTGAAGTAAGGACATGACATCCTGTAGCTGATCCCTGAAACCGAAAGCTCCTCCTGATTGGTAAAATCCGCTGCGTCCCCAAAGCCTAGAAGCAAGTGTTTGGTAAGTGAGCCAACCGTTTGTAATGACATTGATGGCAGGATCCGGTGTTTCCACCTGCAAAGTTCCAAGCGTTTGTTCCCAATAATTTTTTACTCTTTGAAGTGAATCAAACGCGGAGGTATTTCCACGGTATTGTTGTGCGATGTCTTTTGCATTACTGATATTATACCCAGCTCCAAGCGTGAAAACAATTTCCCGTTCTTCGCCAACGGCCAAATCGAATGGTACCTGGATGGCGGCACAAGGATCTAAAGCAATCCCGGTTCTTCCAGAAAGTTTTTGCCGGTTCATCGCATCGGGGTTTTTCAAGGTTCCGTTTCGGCCTATAAACTCTGTTCGGTCAGCTGTAAACGTCTTCCTTACTGCATCCACATCGAAAAATGCAACCCGATCAGAAAACTCCATGCTGTATGGATTTTTTGCAAATATGGTCCTGTTATCTACATCCACTTCGGTGTGGATATGCATTGCTGTTTTTGTTCTTTCGTCACCCAGTACCCATTCGACGTAGCCAGTTGCAGAAAGTTTACGCCTCCTCCCTGATTGATTACGGATTTTTAAAACCGTGAATTTAACAGTAGCTTCCAAATCTACATACACCAACACTTCTGAATAGATGCCGTCTTCAATGTGTTCAAAGGCACTGTAACCAAATCCATGACGTACAATGTATGGGGATTCCCCACCTGCAGGTAGTAGTGATGTGGACCAGAAGTGCCCGTTTTCTTCATCCCGCAGATAATAGGCTTCTCCTGGATCATCACTTACTGGGTCATTTTTCCATGGAGAGAGTCTTAACTCATGCGCATTTTCAGTCCAGGAGTAAGTACCTCCGCTTTCAGAGACAACAGTTCCAAAACTCGGATTGGCAATGACGTTCACCCATGGAGCAGGTGTATTATTCTTGCGGTCTATGACGATTACATATTCGCGTCCATCTGATGAAAAACCACCAATTCCATTGTAAAAATGTAGGTCTTCAGGTCTTGGAATGGATGAATAAACCGGACGATATTTTTGTGACGCATTCAGGTATGGGATTGTCAGTTTTGCAGGCGCTTTACGCTGAACTTGGTCTGATAATGTTCCGCCACTATCTGAAATATTTATTCGAGCAACAGTTTGAAATAAAATTCGGTCTTCATTGGATATCTGGTCAGCCGCTCTTACAAAAACTCCTCCCGGCCGATCTCTTAATTCCATCGGAACCAATGCCATAATTTCATTCTGAAAAATCTGTCTATAACCGCCATGGTCTTCATTCCAGATGACAAGGTCAACGATCAGTCCTTTCAAACGCCAGTAAGCATGAGCTTTTATCAGTTGCTTTACCAATAACATGTTGGCTTGCCTTTCAATTTTCAGCAGGACAATGGGTAAGTCGCCTGATATGGAATAGCCCCACAAACCAGACTGTTGTCGGCGATTACTGATTAGAATGGAAAGATCTGCGCGAAATGCAGGGTTTGTAAATAGTATAGAGTTGGCAAGGCTAGCATACAATTGTGCATCTCCTTCGGAAGCATTGATTTGACGAAGAATCACCTGGCTGTGCGTCCAGGCTAATTCAAAAATACGGTCTTTATGATGTTTGTCTTGGTATTTATTGATCAATCCTTGACAAATTTCCTCCGATTCGGCAACACCGGTAATCATGTCAATTGTAATTGTTTCTGCCGGTTCAAGTATGATTTTATACCGGATAGCCACAATAGGATCTAATACTGCTCCCTGATTTCCTGCTAGCGGACCCGGATGATTCATCACTTGCGGATTCACAATTGAGTTGCCACGGCCGATAAATTGCATCCGGTCGGTTTCATAAGATATTTCTTCAGCAATTTTTCCATGCATGGTCATCATATGGCACATCCATGGTGGATGCTCTTCCGCAGATCGTGGCCTGCGTGTACATGTTATAGCATGTTGCTTAGGGATGATTTCTGTTTGTACAAAAAGATTGCTGAAAGCTGGTTGCATCCTGTCGGAGGAGGCAAGTGCCAATACCACTTCTGCATAACTGGTTAACTCAATTGTTCTGCGATCAGAAGAATGGTTTGATATGCGAAGCCTGCGCATCTCTATATCATCCTCAGGAGATACCACTATTTCCGTATGTGTTTCTATATCGTTATTGGACGTACGAAAATCCACATGACCATGCGCAAAACCTGTTTCGAATTTATCACTTTTTTGGAGTGTTGGTTGTTTCGTATTTGACCAGAAAATGTTACTATCCAGATCACGTATATAACAGAACGTTCCCCAATTATCACGGGTGCCATCCTCTCGCCAGCGCGTGACTGCAAAATCTTTCCAACGACTATAACCCCCTCCGGCATTAGTAACCATCAAATGGTATTTGCCATTGGATAATAATTGTACTTCAGGAATAGGCGTATCAGGAGTATGGATTATTCTGGTTTCGGTAGCAGTTGGAGGAGGAGTAATGCTGAATATATCAGTAGTATGGGCAAAGTAGGTGGTTGCTTTTGGAATTCGCTCCTGCAGTAATAAAAGTGCTGCCTTAAACTGAGGTTCAGCTTCAAATAATCGCTGCATGGGTTTATCCAGCAGAAGATATGCTAAAGAGAGTAAACTCATCCCTTGGTGATGCGCCATGAAGGAATAAACAATAGCATGATTTTGTCCTCTTGGTAAACGGGATGGAGTATAATCTATAGCTTCATAAAAGCCGTATCGACCTTCAAAACCTTGTTTTTTGAGCAATTCCAGATTTTTACATGCTTTTTCTGGAGCTACCATTAGCGCAAGCGCAGAAGCATAAGGCGCTACAACAAAATCTTCTTCAAGACCGCGCTTCAATCCCAAACTGGGAACCCCGAAAGCACTATACTGGTAGTGAGATTCAGTACTGACCATATTATAACCTGACTCCGAAACTCCCCAAGTCTGACCTGAATTGCCATATTTCATTTGGCAATTAATCTGACACATTACTGCTGCATTTGAAGTTTGGTCAAGCAATGTGTTTTCATAGGTAGGCATGACTAATAGCGGCATCAGGTATTCAAACATCGAACCGCTCCATGAAAGTAGAATGGGTTCACCCATGATGTTAGTAAGCAATCGTCCTAATGCAAACCAACTCTCCTCAGGCAGATTTCCCTGCGCAATACCGACGAAAATCCCTAACCTAACTTCGGATGCCAGCAAGTCATAGTAACTAGCATCAGCGTGACCCTCTTGAACATTATACCCAATACTGAGCAGTTTACTTGACTTGTTATATAAGAAACCCCAGGATATATCTGCCAATTCTTTACATTCTTGGGCAAGCATATGAGAAGAAGTAATTTGTGCTTGCGCCAGATGAATAGTGTTTCTCAAAGCAGCTTGAAATAATTCTAACCATTTATTTTCTCCATTCTTATTATTTGTTGCACGGTGAAGAACTATTTCTTCTTGTAGCTTTTGTGCTGATGCTAATAACCCGATCAAGGTTGGATTTTGATTCAAAGAGTCGAAATCCTTGAATTCAGGAGGAGCAGATTTTAATAATTCCCAAGGGGTGAAAATTTGTAGCGCTTCATCCAATTTTTCCAATTGGGTTTTTAAAGCCACCTTCCACCAAAAGGTTTCACTCTCCGGTTCATTGTTTAAATACTGAAAAACAGCGGCAAAGCTTTTTGTCAGTTTTGCTATTCCCAATTTTACTTCGCAAGGCTTATTTGAATCTAGTTCAGAAACTGTTTTCAAATCTTTATCGAAGGCATTTAATATCTGCTTTTCTTTTTCCTCCAAGGTGTCCTTAAGTACGTTGAGCGTATCCTGGATCCCTTCAAATATTTTTGAACCGATTATTTTTTGATGCGAAATAGCCAGTAATCCTTGTCGCAACACGAGTAAGTGGCCTGCAAGATTCCCACTATCCACCGTTGAAATGTATTTTGGTAATAAAGGCTCTAAAGTTTCCGTGTCATACCAATTGTATAAATGGCCTCTGTACCATTCCATTTTTCTCATAGTGCCAATGGTATTCGATGTTCGTTCAATCAGCTGACCCGTGGAGATGTAGCCAAAGTCATGAGCAGTTAAGTTTGCCAGCAATGAAATCCCGATATTGGTGGGGGAGGTACGATGCGCCAATGCCTCTATTGGTTGTTCTTGATAGTTGTCAGGTGGCAACCAATTGTCCTGAGGTCCAACAAAATGTTCAAAGAAACGCCATGTTTTTCGGGCCATTTTTCTAAGGAATATATTTTGTTGTTCCTTAAGTTCCACCGGCTTTTTAACGCGAGGTCTGCTTGCCCACCAGGTAATAAATGGAGCGACAAGCCAGAGAAAGGCTACAGGTGCCGCAGAGGCAAATTTACCAGGAGAGAAAATAGCCAAATGAGAAAGCACTATAATTGGGAGCGCGATCACTATCCACATGGAAGCATATGAAGCTGCCAAGCTTGTCCTATTACCACTCCATTGGTATGCTGAAGGGTTCCATTCTAGCAGGTTTTTTTTGCTTATTAGTTTCCTCCAAAGTGTTTTACTGATAGCGATGGTATTGACATATGCCTCATAGGGTAGGCATATGATACCAAACAGCATCGTAATTGAATTGTCTGCAACGCTTCGAATAGAATTCCTGAGATGGTAGATTAAAAATACGTCCTTAGGCTTACGAATTGCGTTCCATAGCGATGTGAAAATGATAGGAACAATAATAATCCCGGTAACTACTACAGTCCATAAAAAAGAGGAATGTAGTAACAACCATCCTAAGAGCAACAACACTGTAAGTGCGATAGGGACTAGACTTCGCCTAATGTTGTCAAAAATTTTCCAACGTGACAATGCTGAAATTGGGTTTTTAAGCCATTTCCCATCAGCTCCAGGAACAAAAGGCAAAAACCAGGAGAAAATCTGCCAGTCACCGCGAACCCATCGGGAGTGCCTTTTCATATCCGCATCATATCGTGTGGGATATTTCTCAAACAATTGCACATCGCTTACCAGGCCTGATCGCAGGTAACAACCTTCTAAAAGGTCATGACTCAGAATAGTGTTTTCTGCAAATTTTCCATCCAGTACATTCCTAAACACATCTACTTCATAAATTCCCTTTCCAATAAAAGATCCTTCCTGAAATAAATCCTGATATACATCCGAAGATGCACGGGTGTATGGGTCGATTCCTGGCTCATTTCCGTGCATGCGGGCGTATAGTGAACCGCTGACTTCCGGTAAGCTGACTGCTACCCTTGGTTGTAGGATACCATATCCTTTGGTTACGCGTTTTTTCTGCTCATCATAAAAGGCATGGTTCAGAGGGTGCGCCATGGTCCCGATTAATTTCCAAGCCGTACCCATGGGCAGTTGGGTGTCCGCATCGAGGGTAATCACATATTTTAGTTCTGGAAACACAGATTGATCTCCAACAATATGCGAGAAGCATTCTTTTGAATTCCCGCGAAGCAGTGCGTTCAGCTTCGCTAGTTTTCCGCGTTTTCTTTCATAACCCATCCACACATTTTCTCGAGGATTCCAAAGTCTCGGTCGGTGAAAAAGAAAAAACAAATCATTATTTTCTCGATGATACTTTCTATTCAGCGCTTTAATTTTCTCAATTGCTGATTCAACAAGCTCCTGGTCCTCGGGAAGTGTTTCCTGCTCTGCATCGGTATAATCCGTCAATAGGGCAAAGTGTAAATTTTCATTCCTATTTGCCAGAAACCGGATTTCCAGAGACTCTGTTAATTTTTCAATTTCCTTTATGCTTGAAAGCATAGCGGGTATAACAACCAACGTCCGGGAGCCTTCAGGGATTTTCCGGGAAAAGTCCAGACGGGGAAGCAAATGAGGCTTAGCCAACAAAGTGGAAATGTAATTGACCACTGACACAGAAAGCTGGCTGACAGAAAGCAGCGTAAGAAATGAGATAATGATCAGAAGCCAGATACTTTTGATATCAGTATTAACTTCAATTAAAATACCGCCACTTATTAAAAAAGTGATTAACAGTATAAATGCCAAATAAAATAGGATCCCATTTCTATTTAAGAAATAGCGAGACTTTCTAAAAAGTGAAACAGGTGTTTTCGTCACTTTCTCCATTTGAATGATTCCCGGCCCTATGAGATAGTATCCAACATGTGTTGATCTAACATCTTCTTCTTTATCGGTAGCATTTTCATGCGCAAGTTGAATAGCTATACGGGCTACTTCTTGCTCTTCCAGCTTGCTTTTTTTGGAAATATCCTCCACAACATGACGGTACCTATCTCTTGTGGCAAAATCCATTGCAGAGTAGATACCATTGATGTCCTGGCGTAGCGTTTTTTCAACTATACTATGCTTCTCCACAAAATCCCGCCAATTGATTGCATCAAGCAAACGAAGGCTGTTGATATTGTTACTCATAGAAACCTGATGGGCAGCTTGCTTTTGAACTTCAGCATTCACCAACTCCTCGCTGGTCAAGCCGAATTCAGCTAATTGCTGCTCAATCCAGTTCAGAGGCATTGCCAAATCTGGTCCTCTTCCTCTTAGTTTTCGAACCAGTTCGGCTACGAAAGCATCTACCATCGGAGGGTTAGACCGGGCCATGTCTGCGATAATAAGGATTAGATTTTTTGGGTCTTTTTCGGATATTTTTATCATTTTCCGCGCCCAATGATTGGCAAGATTAGAATTCATCTTATCTACAGCTACATGGGATGCAACATGTCCCAGATTCTCGATTAATGCTAGTCTTAGCATAATGGGGATCGCCCATAATTCCCCTAATTTCAGATTGGTTACCGTCTGATAAGCATTTACAAAATTGCTCAGAGTTTCAATATCTACTCTTCCGTCACCGTGACAAATCACTTGTTGGATGATGTCATATACCCGGGTTAAGCCTTTTGGGGATACATTTGAAAGTTGAGGGAGCTCTTCGCTATATTTTTTGGGAAAATTGGATTTCGCGTTTCGAATATTCTCTTCAATCAGGTAGAAATTATCAATTAACCATTCTCCCGCAGGGGAAATTTGATGTTTCTTTTTGATGGAATCGGTGAGCACTTTTCGGACATCGCGCAAAATAGTTTCATTTTCTGCAAGGCGTTTGAGCAATTGATCCTTTGAGGGGGTTGAACTCAATCTATGTGTTTCTGCCAGCTCTTTTCCAAACTGTCTCATCTGTTCAGAGCTAAATAGCTCCGTGTTCAGTTGTGGCTCATTCTGGTAACTTGGAGGTGTACTCTTGGGCCGGAAAAAAGTCTTCATATTTGATATGAATTCCTTTGCTCTAGAAATTGATTTCATATTACAAAATTCTGTTTCTGATGGTATATTTGTTTACCAATTCCATTAAAAATATGCTTTTTTTATAAGGTTTTTACATAATAAAATCATCATTTTCAAAATGTGATAATGATGTAAATATTTTCTAGAATTATGTAAAATATGTTTTAGCTAAAATCCTTATATTAACAAATTGCCTTTACAATTAATTTGATTATTTGTAACATATTAAGATAGAGATTAATATGAAATATGGAAAAAATATAAAATTTTTATATGAACCCTATATGGATTTGATCAAATTGCTAAAAGAAATTACAGCTTCTACATTTAAGTTAATAGAGGTGTCCGCTTAACATCATATCATATTTGAGATATACATTTTATCTGCTTTTACCATTCTGATGATTAGATTATTGAAGATGGTGTCTTTGTTCTGGGAGCGATTAATTCGGT
>NZ_JAQWXX010000026.1 GCF_029254265.1 Algoriphagus sp.
ACCGGATTCCCTCCATTTACAGAAAAGGGAATAGTATTCTTCGTTGCTTACGTTTTTCATCCTGCAACATTATACAGTCAGGAGGCCTTTAGCAATATGGGGTTGATCGGATGGATACAGTCTAACGAGTAAGTCAGATTATCAAGATTATCACTTTAAAGCAGAATTCAAGTGGGGGAAAAAGAAATGGGAACCACGATTGGGTATGCAAAGGGACAATGGTTTGCTTATTCATTGTACTGGTAGACAAGGAGCCTTTTGGAACGTCTGGATGCGAAGTTTAGAGTGCCAAATTCAGGAAAATGACTTTGGCGACTTTTTCGCATTAGCTGGGACAATAGCTAATTTACCAGTTCGAAAAGATCAAGATGACGGAAGCTTAATCTACGATCCGAACGGAGTAAAGGTGGCTGTTTCTTTCTTACCAGGATTTACTGCAGAACAAGTGGTTCGTTCTAAGAATTACGAAAAATCCTTTGGAGAATGGAACACCATTGAAATCATGTCGATCGGAGATAAAGCAGTTTTTATAATAAATGGTAATGTAGTATCGGCTTTGACAGAAGCTCGATATAAAGAAGATGGCCTCGAGATTCCATTACGAGGGGGAAAGATTCAAATCCAATCAGAAGGAGCAGAAGCTTACTACAAAAACATCCAGATTAAAGGTATCGATGAATTTCCAAGTGAAATAATGAAAGCAACTAACTGGAATAAATGAGAATAATTATGAAATCTTTCTTCTAACAAAATGAAAATAAGCCTAGTATTGTTTTTTGACTCGTAGTACTTTCCCTATTTTATTCGCTTTACTATTTCAAAGTGAGGTTACAAAGACCCAACAGGTTTTTCAATACAAAGAAGTGGGTAATACTCAACTATTCATGGAGGTTCTTTACCCTAAGCAAACCAATACTTCGATATCGTATCTAGCCCTAGTTTTCTTTTTTGGTAGCGGTTGGGCAAGAGGAACTAGAGCTCATTTTGAGCAGTAAGCACCCTACTTTGCAAAAAGAGGATTCGTATGATTCTTGGTAGATTATCGGACCAAAAATCAGAATGAAACTAGTCCTTTTGAATCTTTAAAAGACGCTAAATCTGCAATTCAATATGTACGGACAAATGCAGGTTAATTTCATGTTGAACTTGATCAGATTATCACAGACGGGGGGTCTGCAGGCGGACATTTAGCAACAGCTACTGCATTGATAGAAAATTTTATTGAAGACACCGATAATCTCAACATTAGCCCTATCCCGAATGCCTTAGTTCTTTTTAATCCGGTAATTGATAATGGACTTGAAGGATATGGGTTTGAACGAATTGAAAGTAGTATAAAGACTTTTCACCTTTGCACAATATCAAAGTTGGAATTCCCGCACCCTATTTTTATTGGGAACAAAGGATAATCTTGTCCCAACTATCACTGCTGAAAATTATCAAATGGCTTCAGAAAAAGTAGGCAGCAGATCCGATTTACTACTCTACGACGAGTCAGACTCATTCTTTTTTAATTATTCTAATTTTGAATATTATAAAAAGACTGTTCAGGCCACAGATAATTTTTTTAACAAACATTGGGCTATTTACAAAAAGAACCTTTGATGGGGATTGAATAAGGTATAAAGGGTTTTTTATTAGTTCGATTCTGTCAATTCAATCTTAAGATTAAATTTTTAATTCTTTTATAGGAAATGCTTTGGAAAATCTTCCCAAAAGGATGCATCAATTTTTTTTAATTGTAATTTATAAATACCTCAGATGAGTAGAGTCTCCACCTATAAATCTGGTCGCGATCTCCTTGTTTGCCTCTTTCTCAGCCAGCTATTTCGAGGAGCGAGAATTCCCAATCCTTCTCTCAAGCCTATCGTTTCAAATGAGATAAAATAGCTAGATTCATATACCTGAAGAATCATATTCCATTTGAATTTTAAGTGGTACAGCTAATCTTTCAATACTTATGACCAAAACCCTACTCCAAAAATAACGATCAACAATTACCACCTGAGGAACATTAGCTATGGGAAATTCCGATTTGGTTGGTTATCTTTTTGGTATCAATATGTAGAAAAATCCCACTTCCTTTTTGATACATTTGAGTGAGTTTTGAGGGGGATTAGCCCTCAGTCATAAGCTTTATTCCTTCCTTTAATTTGAAAACCTCATCCCCCAATATCCTCAGAAACATCACCAAAAGCTTTGTTGGTGTTATTTTCATTTTACTTAGTAATCCCACTTTTTCCCAAAAAAAGATCATAAATACATCACAGCAATGGATTCAGTCTTACAATGAGGCTAAACTCACTTGTCGATGGACAATAATGCTAGATGGGGGTATTCGCTGGAAAGAGGGATTCAGTCAAAAAACTTCCTTTATTGTCCGTGGCGGAATTGGATACTTAATTTCACCTAAGGTCATGGTAGCAGCTGGGTTTGCTCATGTAGGTATTTATAGTGAGGAGCTAGTCATCCTTCAGGAGTTTCGACCCTATCAAGAAATAAGCTATAAAACCAACCTTGGGAAAGTAGGTCTAAGTCAGCGGTTCAGACTGGAAGAACAATTTTTTAAGGATAAATCAAACCTAAGCCTTTTCTCGGATTTAGGATTCAATTATCGATTTCGTTATTCTGTAATGCTGGGCATTCCACTTTTTGGACTTTCAAGCAAAAACCATGATCGAAAACTTATTTTAAACGTGGGAGATGAGATTTTTCTGAAAGCAGGAAAACAGATCTCCAGTCGAGTTTTTGACAAAAACCGATTTATCATCAGCCCCACAGTGCAATGGAACAAAGAATTGAGTTTTGCATTTACTTACAACCTCCAATTTACTACCTCTATTATTCCTGAAGAATTTGTTTTAAGCCAAGTTGCTTGGCTTCAGGTTAAATACAGTCTAGATTTCACCTCCTCTAAAGCAAAACATTAAACTGTTCATCAAAAAAAAGCCTGATTTCTTTCAGAAATCAGGCTTTTTTAACTTTTTAATATAAAATCTATTTATCCTTCGGCTTATCCCGCTGCATTTCTATCATATCCACTGGAGGAGGCGTATTGTCACCTAGCAAGTGCTGCACGAAGTAATCTCCCATTTTCCAGAAGAAATATTCCACCATATCTCCATAGCCATGACGCTGACCTGGCATGATTACAAATTCAAATCGCTTTCCGGCTTTGATTAAAGCATTTGCCATTCGGATGGAATTTGCAGGATGCACATTGTTGTCCACATCACCATGCGAAAGCATCAGGTGACCTTTAAGATTTTTGGCCAAATCAGGGTTCTTTTCGATCTGATAGACAAAAGTAGTATCACCCTTTGGCGAAATCCGCTCTTCTACACCATGATGCTTCTCTGACCACCAGCGATTGTAAATGTTGTTTTCATGGTTACCGGCAGAAGAAACTGCAACCTTGAAGAAATCGGGATATACGAGCATCGCCGCAGTGGACATAAATCCTCCTCCAGAATGCCCATGGATCCCAACTTTAGACTTGTCAATAAAGTCATGGCGATCTGCCAATTGCTCCACAGCAGCTTTTTTATCCGCCAAGCCATAATCTCTAAGATCTCCGTAACCGTAGTTGTGATACCATTTGGAGCGAGCTGGGTGGCCTCCACGGTTGCCCAAAGTCACCACTACAAAACCAAACTGAGCTAAACGATCTGTACGGTCCATACTTCGACCAAATGATTTATTCACTGCTTCAGTCTGTGGGCCTGGGTACACATATTCGATAATTGGATACTTTCTCGTAGAGTCAAAATCAAAAGGCTTATACATCACGCCATACAAATCGGTGATTCCATCATCTGCTTTGAATTTAAAAGGTTCAGGGAATTGATAGCCCGAAGCAAAAAGCTGAGACAAATCCGCTTTCTCCAAATCCATAACTTTGGCACCAGATCGATCTCGAAGCTCTGACACAGGAATAGTGTTTACCCGAGAATAATTCGTTACAAAATAGCTCGCATTGTCATTCATTTCCATGTCAAAGTTGTAATCGCCTGCATTGAGCAAGGATATCGCTCCTCCATCAAGACCCACACTGTAGAGATGTTCATAGTAAGGATCCTCCCCTTTTTCTCTGCCATTGGCTGCAAAAAACAATCTTCGGTTTTTATCATCCACTCTTACAGCACCTGCCACGTGAAATGCGCCTGAAGTCAGTTGACGCTTCAACGAACCGTCTTTTCCATAAAGGTAAAAATGACCCCATCCGTCACGCTCCGACCACCAAATCAGCTCATTTCCTCCATTAACCAATTCGACTTTTTCGAAATCGATATACGTATTACTGCGCTCTTCGATGACTAATTCTCTTTCACCTTTGGCAATATTCCAACGATAGACATCCACTTTTTTCAGATCTCTCGAGGTGATCGCAAAATAAAACTCATTCAAATCCCCCAACCAAGTAGCCGGACGGAAGTCATCATCACGAGTATTTGCTTTTGGAGTAGTAGACCAAAGACTTACAGTCTGGTCCTTGAAAGTACTAATAGGTAGATTGCTAAGAGTTTCAGTTTCGAAAGAATAATGCATCAAATCAGTTCTTGGCTGCTCTTTTTCTCCTGGCATCGCATACTTATAAGTCTCAAGGGTAGGACGAGGATTTCTAGTATTGTGGATTACCCATAAGTCTTTCACGGCTCTAGCATCAGTACGAGTCAGAATAAATTGCTTGGAGTCTGTACTCCACAGTACACCTGCCCGCTTACGGTTATTCTTATTTTTCTCTTCCTCCACATTATCCTCACCTCTTCCGCCATATCCATATTCGTAGTCTTTTTCTCCATCAGTAGTCAACTGATACTCTACAATTGTAGAGTCTTTGTCATCTTTTACCGCTTTCAGGAAGTTGGCTTTATCCATCCAGTACAAGTTATGCTTTTTTGCAAATACTATTCTGGATGAATCTGGCGCAATATCTGCCCATGACATGCGCTTAGGATCTTTTGCAGCATCTTTGATTTCTGTCAAAGTCTGATTTCCAATCGAGTAATTAAACACAAAGGTCTTATTCTCCATGGAATCTTTGGCTGATTTATCCTTTGCCTTAATCTCCTCCCAATCGGATTTTAGCACTTTCTCCGTACCTTCTACTTTAAATCGGATGGCATTTTCATCTTCCAAAAATTTCACATCCTCGATTTTCAGATGTTGACCATCGTAAGGATCTTTTGTTATTTTGGTGATCTCCATTGCCAATTTGTCTCGGTCAAAAAGTGGGGATTTTGTCTTTCTGACAGGATCTACCAGGTACCAGTTTTTCCCGTCACTGGTTTCATATTCATACCAGAAACGATCTGATTTTTTCAACCAATGGGGATTAACACTGGTAGAAAAGATCATTTTTTTAAGCTGTCCAGGGGAGTAGCGTGCAGCAAGCTCATAGTTGCCTTTGTAAGTGGTTTCTTGGGCAAAAACTCCTGCAGAAAACAGGAACATCCCCAAAACGTATAAAATTCTTTTCATCTTTGATTTTTTGATTTGGCTTCGAATCTAAATCTAAAGGCAATAAAATCTTGACCATTGGTATAAAATCCCATTTTGAAGCTTGAAATACTACTCCAGAATCAAAAGAAACTCATCAGAACGCCCTTTTTAATTTTAAATTAATAGCTAGTTCATTTTTACCAAATATCATTTCGAATACATAGCGATTTAGTAACAACCTAAACATATTGGATTAATCTGGATGATATACATTTAGATCAAAACCAATACTGTGAAAACCCACTACAAAACTATCGTCATTTCTGACGTTCACTTGGGCACGAAAGGTTCAAAAGCCAAAGAAGTCGCCCGGTTTCTCAAACAGTTCACCTGCGAAAACCTCATCCTCAACGGGGATATCATTGACGGTTGGCAACTCAAAAAATCAGGATCCTGGAAAAGAAAGCATACGAGATTTTTCAACCGAATTCTGAAAATGATCGAACAAACGAATACCAAAGTTTACTATTTGCGAGGCAATCACGACGATTTTCTAGATCAGATTTTACCCCTCCAAATCGGAAATCTCTCCATTCAGACAGACATGATTTATGAGAGCAATGGTAAAAAATACTTTGTAACCCATGGCGATCTGTTTGACAGTATCACTACCAACTTACGATGGATCGCCTACCTCGGTGACATGGGTTACACCTTTCTGCTATGGTTAAATAGAGTGGTAAATCATTACCGCTACAAACGCGGATTGCCTTATTTTTCACTTTCGAAATATGTCAAAAACAAAGTGAAATCCGCAGTAGCTTATGTGGATCAATATGAAACTGAGCTCGCAAAAATGGCTCGATCAAAAAACTGCGACGGTATCATCTGTGGACACATCCACAAAGCAGAAAACCGAATTATCGAAGGAATCGAGTATTTAAACTCAGGTGATTGGGTCGAGACACTAAGTGCACTTTCGGAAGATCATGCCGGTAATTGGCAATTGATCTATTACAATGAGGTAGATTTCAAGCAAGTCAGTGCTCCGAAAATTGAAAGCTATTTTAAAGGCACTGAATCACCTGAAAGCTTTCCACTTCGAGAAGTTTCCTTCAATCGAAGTCATGAGGATATGAGTCCACCATCAATCCGATAATCAATGAAATTCCTATTTATTGTTCAGGGAGAAGGTCGCGGACATATGACCCAGGCAATTGCGTTTTCGAGCTTATTGGAAAAATCTGGTCATGAATTAGTAGCTGTTATCCTGGGGAAAAGTAAACGAAGAGCAGTTCCTGAGTTTTTTGAGAGGGAAATTAAAGCACCAATCCATTTGGTAGAGAGTCCAAACTTTGAAACGGATGGCAATCAAAAGAAGGTCTCGATCCTAAAAACGATCTTGAAAAATAGCGTCAAGCTAAAGACGTTTCATCAAAGCCTGACCAGCATTCAACAAATCGTGAAAGCTGAAAATCCAGACGTAATCTTAAATTTCTATGACCTCCTAGGTGGACTTTACAATTTCATTTTTCGTCCAAAAACGCTATTTTGGGTGATTGGGCATCAGTATTTGATAGAGCATCCATGCTTCAAATTTGTACCAAACCGACCGCTTGAAAAGTTTCTCTTCCAGTTTAATACTGCTTTAACCAGTCTTGGTGCAGACGAACGATTTGCATTGAGTTTTTTGCCTCAAATCCACTACGCCAACCAAAAAGTACGCGTTGTTCCGCCACTTCTTCGATCTGAAGTAAAAGTTTTTGAGCCAAAAACAGGGGATTTTTATTTGGCCTACATGGTCAATCCTGGCTATGCCGAGGAAGTCTTTAACTTTGCCAAAGCAAACCCACAACTGAAAGTGAAAGCTTATTGGGATCAAAAAGAAGCCG
Organism: Algoriphagus sp.; assembly: GCF_029254265.1. Classification (GTDB taxonomy): domain Bacteria; phylum Bacteroidota; class Bacteroidia; order Cytophagales; family Cyclobacteriaceae; genus Algoriphagus. The sequence goes on from NZ_JAQWXX010000026.1 coordinate 7,335, forward strand.
CTGAAACAGAGCTTCCACTTCCAAATCTGAGCTTCCACCGTGTGCATGATCGCAAGTTTTTGCAGGACATGGCCGATTGCAAAGGCTTGGTTTGTACGGCGGGATTTGAATCTGTGTGTGAGGCAAAATACCTCGGAAAGCCTGTTATGATGATTCCTGTAGCAGGCCAATACGAGCAAGCTTGTAATGCTTTGGATGCGGAGGTTTCAGGTGTGGGAATTGCCTCAGATAACTTTGATTTTGCAAAGCTGGAAAGTTTACAAAAAAAGGATTCCATGGAATCCTTTCAATACAAAAATTGGGTTGATTCTTGGCCGGTCATATTCAGAGCATTGACTTCGGAAGCTTTAATGCAAAAGCAGAAAAACCAAAGGACTATCCCTCAGGGATCTTTGCCTTCTTTAAGCTGAGGTCTACCTAGCATCCTAATGAATTCCGCTCTTCCGGAGTCAAGAATTCAAACTTTTTATACCTAATCTGACCATTCTTTTCAATTTTGGCGTAGGGAAAACTCACTCGCTGAACTTTTCTCCTTTCCTCCATAGGCAGATTAAAGTAGATTGACTCCAACGCCAGGAATTGCGTGCGGAGCGCTTCAATTTCCTGATTTGAAGGTTGGGTGAAAATGCCGGCATTAGTGATTTGAAGTTGAAATGCTATGGCTTGCTTATTGAAGGTACTACTGTTGGGTATATATGATTCAGATACCTGAGATATGGAGCTTACTGACATATTGTTTTCCGTACTCATACTTCCAAGAGTAATTGTGCCACCCAAAGGTTTCTTTCCGAAATCCGAATATTTGCCATACGTATTTTCAAAACCTGATAAGCTATAAATATTCACTTGATATTTCTGAGGAAAATGCTCCGAACGAGCATTAGAATGAACGAAACTCGAGGTGTAATGAGCAATTTCAGAGACCTCTAATTCTTCTAAAATTGAATTCGGAACTACCTTTCCATCAATCCAAAGCGCAAATTCATCGCCATTTTTCCAGCTTTCAAAAAGGTCTGCGCTTGGCTTATTTTTTTTGATTTCGCCCGGGGGATTTGGCAAATCATTTTTATAGTTATCTGATAATTCACCGTAGCTGAATTCTTCGATTGTTCCGTTTGATTGTTTAATCTGGAACTTTGTTTCGCTATAATATTGAGCTTTGGTGAGCATTTGGAACGGCAAACCAAAGGCGATAGTGTAGACATTATCACCTAGTTCTTCGACCTTATTATCTCCGTCTGGATCCATCCAGACCAATTTTTTAATTCCATGATCTCGAAAAACTGACTTAGCTTTTTCTACATCACCAAAGGTATTTCCTTCATGAATTACCACTTTGATATTGGGATTAGTCGGAGCATTTTGTTCTATTATTTCAAATAATTCATCCATTTCATAAATATTGGTGCTCCGTACATCATTAAGTATGAACCTACCATCCGACACCAAATAAACTGTCAGATCATAGACTTTTTCTGACTGCTCTGAATCCAAGGGATAAATATGAACCTCACTCATTTTTTTATCATCAGATTTTGGAGAAATCACTTTTTCGCTAAAAAAATATACCAAAGCTCCTAAAACCGGAAGCACCATTAGGATCTTGATCCAACTTTTGGAATTCATTGACTTACGCTTCATCATTTCAAATCGTTTTTTAGTTAAGGAAAAATTCAAACTACTGACTAGGTCATACCTCTGCTCAGAAATCATCATAGCAAGCAATTGGCTCTCGTATTTTTCCAAAGGAGTGCTTCGCAAAGCCACTTCATCAGCAATAAATTCATGATTGAGTTTGATCGCTAGCTTTGCCCAATGCAATCCCGGATGAAACCAAAAAATCACTAGCAAAGCCTCAATAAATAGATTATCCCAACTGTGCCTTTCAACCACATGGGTCCGCTCATGTTCAAATACAGCATCCGTGAATTTTCCGTTTTCTAGATCTGATTCTGACAAAAAAATATATTTGAGAAAGGAAAATGGAAGTGAATCCTCTTTGAGTAAAACCAACGTTTGACCACGATAATTGATCTTAACATTTCGCTGAATCTTATTGACTAGAATCGTGATATTCCTTACAAATCGATATAAAAACAGGAGGGAAATCAATGTATAAATTCCAAGAAGAAGGTATTCCCAATTAAACTGGGATTCTGGTATTGCAGCAGAAACCTGTTCTTGATTGAAGTCCTGACTTGTAGCTTCAAAATAAGTAGGCTCAGAAACTACTTCATCCGGTACCGCTGCTCTTTCTTGAGCTACTTCGATGGTATAAAGCGGAATAAGAAAGGATGCCACAACTGAAAACAACAGGAAAAACCGATTAAATCTATGCATGGTCTCTCGCTGAAGCAGCAGTCGATGCGCAAGTAACAAAACAAGCAAACAGACTATGGATTTGAATAAGTAAACCATCACTTTTTCTGATTTAACTGGTCTTCAATTATACTTTTTAAATCTAGCAACTCCTCTTCGGAGAGTTCGGTCTTCCTAGTGAAAAAAGAGGCGAATTGTCCGGGAGAATCATTAAAGAAGTTTTTGATCAGTCCGTTTATATGCTTACTGAAATAATTTTCCTTACTAACTAAAGGAAAATACTGTCTCATATTTCCCACCAAATCGTAGCCCACAAAATCTTTGTCCTGCATCCGCTTTAACAAAGTGGAAATGGTCGTTGCGGCTGGTTTTGGCTCAGGATAAACTTCTAACAAGTCTTTCATGAAAGCTTTTTTAAGCTCCCATAAATGATTCATTAGCTCCTCTTCAGTTTTCGATAATTTCATAGACTTCAAAAGTATTTCTACAAATGTAGAAGACTATTATTATTCTACAAGTGTAGAAGTAAAAAATATTAGATACTTGATTTATCTTTTTTAATTGCCATTGGGTGTAAAACTTTGAATTATCTCCTGATTCTGCTGGATTTGACAGATTTTCAATAAAAAATTCTTCAATAATGGTCAAATTCATAAATCATCTGAAAATTTTGCTTTCAACTTTTTAAGCTCATTTTTAAACTCACGGCACATAGTTGGGAGTTAAGGACAGGAAGTTTTAATTTCGGGCCTTGCTCAAGACCTAGAATACTACATGTCAGCTGAAAATATACGATTACAAGAAGACCGCCATTTCAAGAAACATTGGAAAAAATGGGGACCATACCTCACTGAAAGACAATGGGGTACTGTTCGAGAAGATTATAGTGCAGATGGCTCCGCTTGGGAGAATGTAACGCATGATGATGCTAGAAGTAAAGCCTACCGCTGGGGAGAAGAGGGGATAGCGGGTATCTCTGATCACAAGCAAAAGCTCTGCTTGGCATGGGCATTTTGGAATGGTAAAGACCCATTTATCAAAGAGCGACTTTTTGGTCTGACTGGTAATCAGGGCAATCATGGTGAGGACGTCAAAGAGATCTACTACTACCTTGACTCTACCCCTACCCACAGCTATATGAAGATGCTTTATAAGTATCCTCAGGCAGAGTTCCCTTACCAGTCTCTCCTCCAAGAAAACCTTCGTAGAGATAAAACCAAACCGGAATACGAGTTGATCGATACCGGGATTTTTGACGAGGATCGCTACTTCGACATATTTATTGAATATGCAAAGAAAGATATCGAAGATATTGTAGCAGTCGCCACCATACACAACAGAGGTCCTGAAGAGGCTACGATTTGGGTAATGCCTACGCTTTGGTTTCGCAAAACCTGGTACACAGGGCATGAGCCGTTCATGCCAAAACTCAGTAAGCGAACTGATAATTCAATTAAGGCTTTCAACCCCAAGTCAGGAAATTACAGCATCTCCTTTGATGGAAATCCAGAGCTGAAATTTTGCAATAACGAGACGAATCGGGAGCGGTTATATGGAATAGCCAATGAACGTAACTATCTAAAAGACGGGATCAATGATTATGTGATATCAGGAGATGATTCTCACGTTAATCCGGATGACTTTGGAACCAAGGCAGCAGCTATTTATAAAATAACCATTCCTGCTGGGGAAAGTCATCAAATAAAATTACGCTTGCAGCACCAATTTGAGGATGAGCCACTTGAGATTTGTAATGAATGCCTAGCCAACAGAATTATTGAAGCGGATGAATTTTACAACGAGCTTCAGGAAAGAGTTACTGATCCAGATCTTAAAAGGATTCAAAGACAGGCTTGGGCAGGAATGCTATGGTCCAAGCAGTTTTACTATTACGATGTCGAGCGCTGGCTGGAAGGAGATCCCGGAAGATACGTACCCCCTATAGCTAGAAAGAAGGGAAGGAATGCAAATTGGAAGCACCTCCAGAATTACGATATTATCTCAATGCCTGATAAATGGGAATACCCCTGGTATGCAGCTTGGGATTTAGCTTTTCATACCATTCCTTTGGCAAGGCTGGATCCTGAGTTCGCGAAGAATCAGCTCTTAATCCTGCTCAATGAATGGTATATGCATCCAAATGGGCAAATTCCTGCATACGAATGGAACTTCTCGGATGTCAATCCTCCAGTTCATGCGTATGCAGTACAACGAGTCTATCAGATCGATAAGAAAGCGAATAATGGTGTCGGAGATCAGGAATTCCTAGAGCGTGCACTACACAAACTCATGCTCAATTTCACTTGGTGGGTCAATCAAAAGGATTCAGATGGTCAAAATATTTTCGAAGGTGGGTTCTTGGGACTTGATAATATTTCGCTTTTCGATCGAAGTCATGCCAAATATTACAAAGGTAAGTTAGAGCAAGCCGACGGTACTTCTTGGATGGCGATGTTTTCCTTAAACATGCTTCGTATTTCCTTAGACCTTTGCGAGTTCAATACCGTCTACCAATTTACAGCCACAAAATTTCTAGAGCACTTTCTCTACATAGCGGGAGCAATGAATAATATCTCGAAAGAGGGAATTTCACTTTGGGACGATGAGGACAATTTCTTTTACGATGTATTTCATCTCGAAGGAAAAGAGCCCAATAAACTGAAAGTACGATCAATCGTGGGACTTATTCCTCTTTTTGCAGTTGAACCTATTCGAGAAGAACTTTTTGACAAGCTTCCTGAATTCAAAAAGCGATTAGATTTTTTTCTTAGAGAAAAACCAAAACTCGCTGCTTTAGTGTCCAGTTGGATTCAGCCCGGCTACCACAAAAGACGCTTATTCTCACTATTGAGAGGACATCGCATGAAGTCGGTTTTGCATAAAATGCTAGATTCTGAAGAATTCCTGAGTGAGTATGGAATCAGGTCTTTATCGAAATACCACGAAAAAAATCCGTATGCGATGAAAATCAACGGAGACAATCTTTCGATCAAATACACTCCAGGAGAATCAGACACAAGAATGTTTGGTGGAAACTCCAACTGGCGGGGACCAATCTGGTTTCCTATCAATTATCTAATCATTGAGTCTCTGAAAAAATTTGACTTCTATTACGGAGGTGACTTTTCAATCGAATACCCAACAGGCTCAGGGAATTTTCTGACAATGGATATCATTGCAAAAGAGCTTTCTATGCGCTGCATGAAAATCTTTATGCGAGATGAAAATGGAAATCGACCTGTCTTTGGCGCCAATGAAAAATTTCAAACTGACCCTCATTTCAAGGATTATATTCTCTTCTATGAGTATTTCCATGGTGACTCCGGCAAAGGCTTAGGGGCTTCCCATCAAACTGGCTGGACTGGCTTGGTGTCTGAGATGATCCATAAATATTACAAAGAAAGCGAACATTTACCCAATGCCTCTACTACCCTATTTAGAAGCTAATCGACTCGAAGCTGGTTGTGATGAAGTTGGCCGTGGCTGTCTTGCCGGGCCAGTAGTAGCAGCTGCAGTAATCCTGCCTTCTGACTATTCGAATCATTGGATCAATGACTCTAAAAAGCTTGGAAAAAAACAACGGGAAGACCTGATTTCAGAAATAAAGGAAATGGCTGTCGCTTGGGAAATCGCCGAAGCATCGGTTGCTGAGATTGACAAAATCAATATTTTAAATGCCTCATTTTTAGCAATGACCCGCGCGATTCAAAATCTCGGAAAAAAACCCGAACACTTGCTCATTGACGGAAACAGATTTAGGTCTCAATTGACTATTCCATACACCTGCGTAATCAAAGGAGATGGGAAATATGCAAGCATAGCGGCAGCTTCTATTTTGGCTAAAGTTTATAGAGACAATATGATGGAAAAGCTCGCTGAAGAATTCCCTTATTACGGTTGGGAAAGAAATGCAGGCTACCCGACTAAAGCACATCGAGAAGGAATCAAAAATCATGGAGATTGCATCTGGCACCGTAAGAGCTTTAAACTTTTGAGTGATGCACTTGAACTGAAATTCTAGCTCAAGTCTTGAAAGAGTTTATTTCCATCTTCGGAAGTGAATAAAAACGATGCATTTGAAAAATAAGTCACTAAGAAAAAATTTCTAAAAATATTCATAAAAAAAAGACCGCAAGCATCATTTGTTTGCGGTCTTTTTTTAAGAGATAGAACTTACTCTTTCTCTTTTTCAATAACTCTTTCAAAAATTAATTTGCCCCCACCATTTGGATTTGAGGAAACAGGTTCTAGCACCATTCTATCCGCATCAAGTTCCAAAATCTTGGCTTCACGCATTTCTTTGCCATCGAAGATCGTCAACACGTTATCTTTTTTCAGTTCTATTTTAGCCTTTTTCATCACGATTATACTGTTTTCATAATCGGTATAAAGCAGACTATCGCCCGGAATAAAATCATACACGGTATTTTCCAATCTCGACTTGATCTTGTATTCAATATTGGCTCGCATGGCCGAATCGGAGGATTGGTATTGAGGAGATTTTTTAACTCTTTCAATTCCATCAAAGTAAACAAGTTGCCATTTTCCAAGAAGTTGTTGCAATTGGATCTCAGCAGTACCAAGAGTTACTGCGAAAAGAAGCGAGAAGATAAAAGATAGATTCATATTTCTAATAAAGACAATTACTCTGCCAAAAAAACATAATTATTTGATATTCAAACAAAATCGAAATACGTAACAAATTCAAATAGATGAAATACAAAAAATTAATTACTGAACTACCTTACTATCTAAAAACGGTAGCCATTCCTCAGCTTGACGTTCTGCATATTCTGCTAAAAAATAGGACAAGGTAGGCTTAAATGGGACCGTTTTGAGATGAAGCCCAACCTGTTCGGGAGACTTATCTCCTTTAATCACATTACATCGGTGGCAAGCTGTGACTAAATTGACCCAATTGGATTTACCACCTTTTGACCTTGGGATAACATGGTCTAGCGTGAGTTGTTTTTTACTTCCACAATACTGGCATTCCCCTTTATCTCTTCGGAAAAGATTGTTTCTATTTAAAAGGACTCCACGAAAAGGGATGTTTTTATAATGATTCAAGCAAATTACCGCAGGATAATCGTAGCTTCTTGTCACTGTTCGAATCTTCAATAATTCGTAAACTGAAAGACAGCTCGCTTTCTCCAAAAGTAAAAGCACTATAGCTTTTTGTGGCGTGATGACAGCCACTGGGGAGTGATCTAGATTAAGTACCAATACCCGCTTTTCCATGCTAATCCAATATACTTCGAGATTCCAAAACGAGCTGTTTACCGGGAATGTTTTTCGCAAAAGATAGCCATTCATCAAAATCCGAAACCCGCATTCGATTGTCCATCCAAAGGACTTCCTCAGCTCCAAGGTAGATTGCAAAGCGTTGTTTTTCGATATTCGACTCAGTCAAAATCATAATATCACCCGGTAATACTTCCTCTGCAGCCACCATTTTACCCGGCAATTTCCCGGCTTTCCAAGCATAACCTGCTATCATAAAAATAAGCGGAAAAGCTTGCTCTTCGTCCAACCCAAAAATACTTCTTCCACCGGGTTGAAAAGGGGAGTTGATGTATTTTGTGGCAATTTCTATTAGCTGATCTCTGTCAGCACGAAAAGCATGACTACGAACTGAGCCTGTAAAGCCGATATGATCTCGCCAATTGAAAAGTTCTAGATCTGAAAAATGAAGACGGCTTCCGGGAAGTAAATAAAGGTTAGTACCTAGATATTCAATTGCAGCTATGGGGCTGGTAACAATCTGAAAATCATTCGTTAAATAGATCTGATAATCGTTGGCAGGAATTTCCTTGAGCAACTTAGAAGGAATATACCCGCTAAACCCTGTATCCTCATAGAGAATCTTGAACCATTGCTGATCATTACTCACAGTGATGACTCTGTAGCATTCCCCAAACAATAGCTGGGTCACCAATGCAGAATCAAATGTCGGTTGGCGGTAAATTGGAAGGATCGTTTGTCGGCAGATCCCAAAAACATCAGTTAAGGGCCATTCGCTGAATTTCTCTTTTTGCATCTTTTTCCTTCAAATCCTGTCGCTTGTCATGAGTTTTCTTTCCTCGACCCAGCGCAATTTCCATTTTTGCTAAGCCTCGGTCGTTGATAAATATACGAACTGGAATGATTGTAAGCCCTTTTTCCTGAGACTTAGTTTGGAGTTTTTCAAGTTCTCGCTTGCTCAGAAGTAGCTTTCGATCTCGAATCGCAACGTGATTGTAACTAGCAGCCATTGAATAGGGTGCGATATGCATCTGTCTCACGTAAAGTTCATCGTCAAGAAAAATGCAGAACGATTCTGTAAGCGAGACTTTCCCTTCCCGGATTGATTTGATTTCGGTACCCTTCAAGACCATTCCGGCCACATAGGTATCCACAAACTCAAACTGAAAGCTAGCTTTCTTATTCTTGATGTTAACGATTTTATCAAATTTGGAATCCTTGGCCATGGATCAGAGTTTCATTTTAGCAAGTGGAGTCACATCCAGTGATGAAAAGTCTCCCTTGAGATATTTGTAATGAGCGGCTATGGCTATCATCGCCGCATTGTCTGTACAGTATTCGAATTTTGGAATGAATAAGTTCCATCCCTTTTTTTGCGCTAGATCTGAAAGTGTATCTCTCAGGCCTGAATTCGCAGAAACTCCTCCCGCTATAGCAATTTCTTTTACTCCATACTCCTTTACCGCCGCCATCAATTTGATAAGCAACATTTCAATCAGAGAATACTGAATGCTTGCGCAAAGATCAGATAGATTTTCATCTATGAAGTTTGGATTCACTTTCAATTGATCACGTAGAAAATATAAAACTGCCGTTTTGATACCACTGAAAGAGTAATTCAATCCAGGCATTCTAGTGATCGGAAATGCAAATGCTTTTGGGTTTCCTTCCTTAGCATAGCGGTCGATCAAAGGACCTCCAGGATATGGCAAACCGAGTAATTTTGCGGTTTTATCAAATGCCTCTCCTACCGCATCATCCTGAGTTTCTCCGATTACAGTCATATCAAGATGATCTTTCACAAGTACTAATTGCGTATGCCCACCACTTACTGTCAAACAGATGAATGGGAATTGGGGTTTTGGTTCATCTATAAAATGAGCCAAAATATGCGCTTGCATGTGATTTACTTCTATCAAAGGAATCCCTCGGGCGTAAGCCAAGGCTTTCGCGAAACTAACTCCAACCAACAGCGAGCCCATCAAACCAGGCCCACGAGTAAAAGCGATCGCACTGAGTTCATCTTTACTAATTCCGGAGGAAAAAATCGCCTCCTGAACCACTGGGACAAGATTTTCCTGATGAGCACGTGATGCCAACTCGGGAACTACCCCTCCGTATTTTTCATGTACTGATTGTGTCGCGACAATATTATTAAGTACTTTGCCGTCTTTAATAATTGAGGCTGAAGTCTCATCACAAGAAGACTCGATTGCTAAAATAACGATATTGTTGGTACCCATTGGAAAAGAACTCGAAAGTTACGGATTTTTTGCATAAAGCATTTCGGGTGATCGCTTGGACGATCTTTTCTCTTGTTATGCTTTTGATTACTGTAGCCCTCTGCTTACAGATCACATCAGTGCAGAATTGGGCTATTGACCGAGTAACAAATTTCCTAAATAATAATTCTGAATTCCATACGGAGATTGGAAGAATCAAACTGAATTGGTGGGATTCTATTGAACTCAAGGCGGTGGAAATCACAGACCATCGTGATAGTACCATGATCTCAGCAGATGCGATTATTGCTGATTTTCAGATTTCATCTTTGCTTCCGCCTGGGTTCCCTGCATTAGATTTTGTAAGGATAGAAACTGCCAAAATACACCTATTGACTCATTCCGGAGATTCTTCGTTGAACATCAACAGATGGATTGATGAGCTCAATAATCGATTTGGGGGAGGTACGTCAGGAGGAGCTACGAGATTCGAAATAGGAGGAGTCGAATTAAGAAAATCTGAATTTTTCTTGGTCGATTACAATACTGAACCAATCACCGACGGTCTAGACTACAACAGACTTAGATTTAAAGAAATCACCGCTAATGCTCAAAATTTCAGGATAAACGGAGATGAAATTGGAGTCGATATCAAAATCCTGACAGGGATTGAAAGCAGTTCTGATTTTCAGATTCAAGAGCTCAAAACAAATTTTATTTTTGCTTCAGAGTATATGGAGTTTGATCAACTCAGCCTAAAAACTAAGAATAGTTACCTCAAAGATTATCTAAGATTTCAATACGCTTCTCCTGCTTCTTTATCTAACTTTATTGATGAAGTAGTCATTATAGCCAATCTGGAAGAATCAAAACTTGATTTGAGGGATCTCAAGCTATTTGCGCCAAGCCTTCCGGATATAAATGATGAGATTTTCCTTTCAGGAAAAATCACTGGACCGATTTCTGACATCAAATCCAACGAATTTTTAATTCGTTTCGGTGCAAAAACAGCAATATTTGGAACTTTTGAACTTGATGGTCTTCCTGATATTGAAAACACTTACATCAATCTTTCCTTAAAAAACTCGACAATTCTTGCGCGTGATCTTGCTCCCTACATACCGGAAAATATTGAGAAAGAGATCAACAAATTCAATAACATAAGAATCACTGCGGACTTTATTGGCTTTCTAAACAGGTTCACCACAAATGGAGAATTCAAAACCAGTATAGGGGATATTTCAGGAAGAATAAATTATGACCTGATAAATATGTTGCCCAGTATCGTATCAAAGATTTCTGTAGACAATCTGGACCTTGGGATCATATCTGAAGACCGCGAACTACTTCAAAAAATAAGTCTAAGCGGAAATGTAAATGCAAATGGAAACACTATAGAAAATCTCCTGCTCGATATCGATGCACAGATTTCGCAAATCGGGATCAAAAATTACAATTATACCAATATCAATACGGATGCGACCTATGGCCTGGACCTCTTCAAAGGCAACTTGAGTATTGCCGACCCCAATTTGAAGCTAACGGCCACCGGCGAGGCAAATTTGAAAGGAGCAAATGACTCTATCAGACTAAATCTCAATATTGATACAGCCTTAGTCAGTAATCTCAATCTTTCTTCAAAATTAAACTTCATCAGTGGAAACCTGAATATCGATAGTAGGGGAATTAAAATTGATGACATTCAAGGAATCGCCAAAGTCCAAGACCTAAAAATCGGGTATGAGGACCGTTTTCTAGATATAGGAGATTTTTTCTTTCAATCCCTTTTTGCGGGTGGTACTCGAACACTCTCGCTTAACTCTGATTACATCGTCGCAGCTGCATCAGGTCAGTTTAATCTGGAGCAAATGGGAAGTGATCTCCAGATCTTATTTGACCAATATGCCTCAATTATTCTTAATGAGGAACAGCCTATTGCTGACCTGGAGAAAAATTTCTCAGAATCATATAATCTGGATCTGAATCTAAAACTGATCGATATGAACCCGATCATCCAGTTATTTCAGCCGGATTGGAGTCTATCCAAAAACACGATTCTGGAAGGTGCTTTCTATCAAACTCCTGAAAACACAATTTTCAACCTATTCACTAGTATTGACACCTTGAGCTATCATGGCAAAACAGCTTTTGCTACAAATATTGATTTCAATACCTCCAAACTGATTAACAGTGAGGACATCCTTGCTTCTTTCTATGTTTTTTCAAAAAAACAACAAATGAGCAAAACGCTGGAATTCACCGATCTCGGTTTTGAGGGGATATGGAATGAGAATCAAATGGAATTAGACTTTTCTTTAGATCAGGATTCTACCCAAAGTGCTGCGAGAATCAACGCTACTGCACAGTTTTCAACTGAAAATACCAAATTGACATTTGCTCCTTCTTCGCTAAAAGTATTAAATCAAGTATGGCAGTTTGATTCTGAAAACCTAATCACGGTGATCCCAGGACAATTAACCTTTGAGAATGTCAAAGTATTAAGCGAAGATCAATTCATAGCCTTGGAAGGTAAAATTGGAGAATCTCCTGATGATCAATTGAATCTAAGCATCCATAATGTAAATATTGATTTGCTCAACACACTTTTACCCCAAGAGTTTGAAGGTCAAGCAAATGGAATCGTCTCGTTTGAACAATTGTACGCCGATCCACTTATTTCTGGAAATTTGACTTTAGATGACCTTTCCATCAATCAATTTCCAATCGGAAATTTAGAAGCAGATCTAAATATGGGGCCAGAGCGAATTTTATTGTCTCTAACAAATACATTGGATGGAGCCAAATCAATCGACATAGATGGCTCAATAGGGTTGGCAGAACAAGATTTGGACATGAATGCTCAATTGACAGAAGCTAATCTGATCATTTTTGAACCCTTCCTGTCCAATTATATTTCAGAACTGGGAGGCACCGTCACTGGCAATATTAAAATTGGAGGAACCACCGCCATTCCCGAACTTGAAGGACGCGGTCGCATTAGTGATGGATTGGTCAAAGTAAACTATCTGAATACTTCCTATACCTTAAACGGAAACATACTATTCAAACCAACTCAAATCAGCTTACAAGAAGTAAGCTTACGCGATGAATTCGATAATATCGCAACTCTACAAGGAGGATTGAACCATAAAGGCTTCCGTAATATCGTACTTGATATAAGTTCCAGACTTACAGATTTTCACATTCTCAATACTACTGAGAAAAACTCTGACACATTCTATGGGTCAGCATTTGTGACAGGTACCGTGGATGTAAAAGGTACTACCTCCAATCTTGATATTAATGCAAATGCTGTAAGCAAGCCAAATACCCGTATTTATATTCCTTTGGGAAGTAGTTCTTCTCAAAGCCAGGAGGACTTTATTAACCTCATTAATATTCAAGACACAGTCCGAATTCAAAAAATCGCAGAAGATATCAATCGCTTAGACATTGATAATATTCGAATGAACTTTGTCTTGGATATTAATCCAGATGCTTATGCTGAGATCATAATTGATCCGAAAACAGGCGAAGGCATAAGCGGTAGAGGATCTGGAGTACTGACTATGAATATCGATACTCAGGGCAATTTCAGCCTAGTAGGCACTTATGAGATTTCAGAGGGAGAGTATAATTTCTCACTTTACAATGTGGTGAAGAAGAAATTCACAATCAGGCCTGGCGGTAGAATTACTTGGTATGGCGATCCTTATCAAGGCATTATGAATCTGACAGCAGAATATACTGAAAATGTCTCTATACAGCCACTGCTCGCCTCCTCATCTGCCACAGATAACGAAACCACCTCGAGTAGACGATATCCCGTCGATGTAATCATGAATTTGAATGGAGAATTACTTTCTCCTGATATCACCTTCGGGTTTGATTTCTCTGAGTTCCCTCCGAGCGGAGATGTGCAAACAACCATCTCTGCATTCCAAAATCGAATCGCTAATGATGAACAAGAAATGAATCGGCAGGTATTCTCAGTTATTATGACTCGTGGATTTTCTCCAGAGGGTCAGTTTAGCGGCACATCTACGATCACTTCCAGCTTGGGTCAATTGCTTTCTTCCCAACTGAATAACTTTCTTGGACAGGTGGACAAAAACTTGGAGGTGAATTTTGATCTTGCCTCTTTGGATCAAAGTACGCTAGAGACCTTCCAACTCAGTGTGGCTTACACATTTCTTGATGGGAGGCTACGCGTTTCTAGAGACGGTGGATTCACTGACAATAGGGGAAACGCTCAAGCAGCATCAATTATAGGCGACTGGCAAGCAGAATATCTTCTCACAGAAGATGGTGTTTACCGTATCAGGATTTTCAACCGGAACAATTTCAATACCTTCACCTCACTGTCACTTTCTAAAAATGTTGCCACATATGGGGTTTCTTTGTCTCAGAATATTTCTTTCAACTCTTTTTCAGAGCTGTTCAAAAAAATCACCCAAGGAAAACAAGAGCGACTACGAATCAATGACACGGATGATTTCTTGAGATATAATTATGAAAATGGGGAAAAATGGAATCCAATCGATTTGGAACCGGTAGAAAATAGAATAGATTCGCTTAATAGGATTCCTCCACCCCCTATTGCGGAACCTGACACTTTACCGAGAAAGAAGAATTTAAAACAATTCTGAAGTTTTTATCTTTTTTTATAAAAAAATCAATGGAAAAAATCACACTGTTCTGGTTTAGACGTGACTTGAGACTGGAAGACAATACTGGCCTTTTTTACGCCCTTCAGCAGGAAAAAAATGTTCTGCCACTTTTTATTTTCGACAAAAATATCCTGGACAAACTGGAGGACAAAGCAGATGCAAGGGTAGAGTTTATCCATGATCAAATCAAAAATCTTAGTGAGAAGCTGAAATCGAAAGGCAGTTCCATTCTGGTGAAGTATGGTGATCCGGAAGAGGTTTATAAATCTTTGAGCAAAGAATACGAGCTTCAAGCTGTCTACACAAATAGAGATTATGAACCCTATGCCAAAGAACGAGACCAAGCAGTAGATAAACTATTGGGTGAGAGAGGAATCCCATTCCTCACTTTCAAAGATCAAATGATCTATGAGCCAGGAGAGATCTTCAACGGTTCTGGAGAATTTTACAAAGTTTTCACTCCATTTAGCAGGGTTTGGCTCAGCAAATTCAAAGAGGATAAAATCGAGCCACTCCCTTCGCATAATTGGAAGAATCTGTACGAATGTGACCCGATGCCTATTATTTCTCTTGAAGAAATGGCTTTTGAAACTACAGATATTAAAATCCCATCAAATAGCGCAGATGAAGAGCTAATCAGACACTACGATCAAAATCGGAATTTCCCGGCAATAAACGGCACCTCTCGGCTTGGGATTCACCTGAGATTTGGAACTATTTCGATCCGAAAACTTGCACTAAAAGCTGCCCAACTCAATGATACTTATTTAAACGAATTGATCTGGCGCGAATTCTACATGATGATTCTGGCATTCAATCCACAGGTCGTAGATCAAGCTTTTAAGCCAGCTTATGATCAGATTCCATGGAGAAATAATGAAGAAGAATTTGAGGCTTGGTGTAAAGGTGAAACTGGTTACCCGATTGTCGACGCCGGGATGCGGGAATTAAATACCACTGGATTTATGCACAATCGGGTAAGAATGATCGTGGCTTCTTTTCTTACCAAGCATTTATTAATCGATTGGAGATGGGGAGAGGCCTACTTTGCAAAAAAATTATTGGATTACGAATTGGCCTCCAATAATGGAGGTTGGCAATGGGCTGCAGGTACTGGTACAGATGCTCAGCCCTATTTTCGAGTCTTCAACCCAGAGTCACAAACTGAGAAATTTGACAAAGAACTACGATATATCAAGCGATGGATTCCTGAATTGGGAAGCAATAAGTATCCAAAACCGATTGTAGATCATAAATTTGCCAGACAGCGCGCAATCGACACCTATAAATCAGCACTTAACTCATGAACATCGGCGACCGAGTACGACTTCTTCACGGAAATGAGGAAGGAGTCATCCGAAGAATTTCCTCCAGCGGAAGAATCGAAGTAGAGATAGAGGATGGATTTATTATCCCTGTTTTAAAATACGAGTTGGTTTTGGTCCATGAGACTGAAAAAAAGCACTTTGGATCAAAGCCATTGGAAGATCTGCCTGTGGAAACACCTGTTCCGATTTCGGCCCCGAAGGATCAAGGGCTATACCTCGCTTTTCTCCCAATAAACGACCAAAGTCTGAGTCTTTATCTTATCAATGATAGCCATCAAGCTTATCTCGCGCACGTATCGGAAGTATTTGGAAGCAATCACAGAACGCTTTTTGCAGACAAACTCCAAGCTGGCGATGCCAAAAAATTCGATGACCGACTCTTGAAAGAAATGGATGAATGGCCCGCATTTCTCCTTAGGTTTATTCCGATTCAATCCAAATTAGAAAAAGCTATACCAGCATTTGAGCGGCAAATGCGAATGAAACCGACACAGTTTTTCAAGCATCTCAGCAAAGCTCCACGCTTGGACAAAAACACTTACCTATTTGCACTGGAGCAGACTACAAAGGAATTAGACATTCGCGCATTGAATGCTGATTTAAAAGAAATTGGAACAAAACCTACTCCATTAGAAACCAAAAGACCTCCGAAAACTATAGACTTGCATATCGAACAATTGGTCCCAGATGCATCCAAAATGAGTAATTCTGAAATACTGAGAATACAGCTTGGCGTCTTTGAGAAAAACCTAGATCAGGCAATTGCCTCCGGAATGGACCAAATCACTTTTATTCACGGTGTCGGAAACGGAGTGCTTCGAAAAGAAATCCACAGCCGCCTAAGTCAAGTCCAAAATATTAAGTACTTTCAGGATACACAAAAAGATAATTGGGGCTACGGTGCCACTCTTGTACGAATCTCTTAATCCATGCGAGGAACTCTTTCTCCAGTTTTCCAGGTATTTGAGCAGCAGTTTTTTGAGGCGAAAGATCTATTTCTAATATTGAGTAAACAGATCAAATCAAAAAAAGCAATTGCTCTTTCCGGGAAAATGATTTTTTTGGAAATCTTTGCCGAGCTTCTAGCCAAGGTACATTATCAAAAGGAAGGGTTGGAGTTCGATATCTATTCTGACTTCAAAAAACTGAAAAAAAATCTTCAAAAAATTCACCATTTCAAACTGGTGGAAAAAAGGCTGAACGAACAAGAGCTCCGGTCTGGACTTACCTATGCCGGCTATCGGGAATTTCTTGATCAGCAAAAAAAACAGCTCTACATCCAAACATTTGATATGGTGGTGAGCAGTACGTTGAAATCTTGGGAAGATTTTTACCTGAAATCAGAAAAGGCTAGCCGAGGCATCAAGCCACTGATGATTAATACTGCTATCAATCAAATTATTCAAGAAGAACTGGAATATTTCACGATCGATGCTAAAGGAAAAATGGACAGCATGGTATTAAGGGATA
Organism: Algoriphagus sp.; assembly: GCF_029254265.1. Taxonomy (GTDB): domain Bacteria; phylum Bacteroidota; class Bacteroidia; order Cytophagales; family Cyclobacteriaceae; genus Algoriphagus. The sequence continues at coordinate 24,588 of NZ_JAQWXX010000026.1, forward strand.
TTTTTGAAGGTCTGCGCAAGATTATCATTTTTGAAAATCTGCTAATTCACTTGGGTTTTAATCCCATTTTTATCTCCTCTATCCATTTTGAAATCGAGGAATTGAAAGACAACCTCAAACCTTGGTACTCTAATCACCTTACGTTGCAATCCTTGTCTGGCTTTTTGGCCGAAAAACAGGATGTCTCCAAAAAGTATCTCAAATGGGCCAAGGATCTAAGAGAGGAAAAGAAAATGCTATCAATACAAGCTGAGAACCAAGCTAAGTCTCTTTTCAGAAAAATCTTAAGCTGACGCAACAGTCGCATAGCCAATAAAAAACCGTTCGCAAATCACGAACGGTTTCCGTTTGATTTCAGGAAATTAGTTAGATTTTTCCCAAGGCGTTAGCCAAATCCCTTTTCAAATCTTCGGCATCTTCCACGCCTACACTCAGTCGGATTAAAGAGTCAACCAAACCTATTTTTTCTCGCTCTTCTCTCGGAATACTCGCATGAGTCATAGTAGCAGGATGTCCACAGAGTGATTCAACTCCCCCAAGTGATTCCGCCAATGCGAAGAGTTCAAAACTCTCCATTACCTTCTTGGCATCTTCCAGACGATTCCCTACCAAAGTAAAAGAAATCATTCCTCCAAAATCACGCATTTGCTTCTTTGCGATCTCGTGATTTGGATGATCTTCGAATCCAGGCCAGTAGACTTTAGCTACTTTAGGATGATTTTTCAGATAAGCCGCGATAGTTTTTCCATTTTGGGAGTGACGTTCCATTCTTAAGTGAAGGGTTTTGATCCCTCGAAGAACTAAGAAACAATCCTGAGGGCCCGGTACAGCACCACAAGCATTTTGAAGAAATACCAAACGGGAAGCAAGCTCATCATCATTCACAACCAATGCGCCCATTACCACATCTGAGTGACCTCCAAGATATTTTGTCACCGAATGCATCACAATATCAGCCCCAAGATCCAAAGGGTTTTGAAGATAAGGTGAAGCAAAAGTATTGTCCACTGCCAAAAGTAAGTTATGCGCTTTGCTGATTTTTGCCATTCCATTGAGGTCAATGATATTCATCATTGGATTGGTAGGCGTTTCCACCCAAATCATCTTCGTGTTAACATTGATATAAGGCTCTATTCCAGAAGGATCACTCATTGACACAAAGTGAAATTTAATTCCATACCGTTCAAAAACCTTTGTGAATAGCCGATAAGTCCCTCCGTAAAGGTCATTGGTAGAGATTATCTCGTCTCCGGGATTAAATAGTTTGACAACTGCATCAATTGCACCTAGGCCTGAAGAAAAGCAAATCCCATGTTTACCATTTTCAATTGCCGCCAGGCTATTTTGAAGAGCGGTTCGAGTAGGGTTATGAGTTCTTGAATATTCATATCCTAAGTTATTCCCCGGAGATTTCTGGACATACGTGGAAGTTTGAAAGATCGGAGTCATGATCGCACCAGTAGAGGCATCTGGCTCGACACCAGCATGAATGGCTTTAGTACCAAATTTCATTAAAATTGATTTTTAAGGTTATTTAAAGCTAGAGTTTTTGCTTTGGAGTATTAAGCGGGTGTTCAAAAGCAAGTTTACTCACCTATTAAGATCATAAGGATAAAAATCCTTTATGCTTCAAAGATGACAAAAAAGGGAAGGATATTCAAAGATTTTACAATGTTGGAAGTTAGCCATTCCAAAACATCTCTCAGAACAGTTGAGCGGATTAAAAAAAGTTGAATTCAAAATCCTCACACGCTTATCCTCACTGTTTTAAAGGTCCTTAAATCTTTCTTTCCTTACCTGAGCAAATACATCTTCCCGTATCCCTTCTTGAAAGCCTTATCACCAGCAGTCGGTCTATGCTCCATAAATTGACCATTTTTCCGAATAAGTACTCGATAGATATAAACACCATTTGCAAGTTGGTCTCCATATTCATCTCTTCCATCCCAAGCATATTCGGTGATATTATTTCCGATTCGGATTGGTCCAAGTTCGTTTTGAAGAATTTCTCGGACCACTTTTCCTGTCACCGTCATAATCTGAATCTTAATTTCGTCAGGCACTTCCATCCCAGTCACCGTAAATACAAATCTCACACTTGTACTGAATGGATTTGGATAGGGGTAGAAATTAGTGATTTGAGACTCATTGACAACTTCAAACTGGATCTCATAAGGCTGCTGAGAATCCTCATTTGTGATTCTTAAAGTATAAATTCCGTCTTCCAATGGTCCTGGAATCAGTGAAACTTTAAAATCAGAATCCTCTGATGCAGGAGTCCAAGTGAGATTAGGATTAGAAAAATTGATTTTGGAGAAGTTGCAACTTTCACAGTTTTGCTTCAGAAAAATCTCCATTCCAAGAGTATCCTTTTTATAAATTAGAGTTTGATCATTTTTTAACAATGCTGTGATCAGCACATTTGGAGAGACAATGTCTCCATCCATAATATAAATACCATCAAAATTCACATCCAAAAGTGAAGTCGAATTATCTCCCTCGACTAGGAAATATGCCCCCATATCCACCTGATTATTCCGGAAAGTCTGCTCCATCTGAATTCTAGGATTCGCAAAAATCTCCAATAGATTTTCACCAACCTTACCGATGGAATTGAACTCGATCGTAAAATCAAATGACTCTCCCGCTTTCAGAGCTGGGAATTTCTTTGAAAAGCTTTCTACCTTTCGGCTAGTCACATTTGTCAATTCCCAATCCACCTGAATTGAATCGAGGAAATTATATCTGGAGACATTTTTGAACTGCAATTCTACTCTTCCATTTTGCCCCTCTTTCAACGCTACTTGCTCCCGAGCAGACTTCAAGATCAAAGCACCTTCCGGAACTCCGTCAAAATTTACTTGCCATTTGTCTAATTGCGAAGGGGAAGTAGAATTGGGATCATCCATCGAATAGCGCAATCGCAAATACGGATACATATTAGGAGCGATAAAAGAAAGATCAACTTCTGAATCCAAAACTTGTGGAATCAAAACATCTTCTTCTCCATTCTCCTTGACACCAATAATATCAAACCGAGTGTTTTCTTCCTCATTGATCCAAGTTCTTGCGTTGACATTTTGGAAAAAACGTTCCCAGTTGGATGCAGGCCCCACTCTTGGTGTCAAAATAGTACCTGAAGTAAGATAACCAGTCAGATCGGTATTAAAGGAAAGTGTCTGCTGACGAGGCGGTGCTTCCAAATTTAAATTTCCCACGATCTCAATCGCCTCACCTGGTCGCATTCCTTTTCGACCATAAAGAATATACGGATCACCATTTTTCAGAGCTCTTAATGTAGTTTCTGTCGCACCAAATTCTTTTAACTTCTCAATTGCTAGGTCTGGCCAAGATTCGAAAGTGACGTTGCCCACAGAAAAAATTACCACATAATCTCCCTGTTTCACATTATTTACATAATCAATCAAAATTGTCTGACCCGGAGTGGTAATCCAGGAATTTTGAATGCTTTGAATCATCTGTGGAACACGACCGCAGGCTCTAGAATCAAGAATATCAAAACCTGGAACCGGAATCGCCAAGTATGGCAACAGGCTTTTCTGCTCAATCGCGACCAATCCTAAAGAACCATTTGGACAAAGTCTACTATTGGCATTGTTTACGTTATCCAAAATTTGAGGAATCTGATTTAGATAGAATTGAGTGTTTCTAAAAGAAAGAGAATCTACTCCAGCACCCACTGTAAAAACCTCAACTCCAATTTTTTCTTCCAAATATTCCCAAGATTTCTTTGCAGAATTGTATTCCAAATTTGTCAGCTGGCTTTTCTCCAATTGAGATACTGTCCGTTGAGTCCAACCATTTGGACCGTTTGGAATTAAAGAAAACGAAGAGTTTGTCCAGGCATCTGTTTCACCCGGATTTGCTTCTTGAAATCTGGATCTCCAGTAGATCGTCAAACTATCACTTGTGCCTGGGAGTGACACTAGCCATTCTGCAAGGCCTCTTGTTGTAATTCTAATCTCTTTTCGGAAAGCAGTATTAAAGGAAGCTGCACTATCCAACTGGAGAATAACCGTCCGATCTTCTATCGTTTTACCCGGAACTTGAGCCACTAAAGTCACCTCAGGTTGACTCACGATTCCGAAATCTGACGGAGCTAAATTTAGAGTACCGCTTAGAGGAATAAACTTTGTAAAGCTAACTGCATTGTTTGCAAATGTCATTTCATCCACTTCCTTTTCAGGATTGACTTCTAGAAAAAAGATGTTTTCTCCTGCCGAATTCAAACCATTGTTTGGAATGGTAAATTGAAGCGTATCTGCGCGGGAAACATATGGGATTTTAACATCAGCATATGAAATCGAGGTTCCGTCAGGAAGCTGGCGCCTGATTTTGTAGGATATGGAATCCAAATCCACTCGACCGATATTTCGAAGTATAAATGATAATTTCAAACTATCCGAAAGCACAGACAACGGATCATCATCAAAACTATCTACAAAAACTTCTGCAGAATTCAGGCTATAATCTGCTTTATCTGCCGGGAAAATCCGTAATCCTGGATCTCCAAACGTAATCATTTGCTCCATATGGGAGACATTCAATGCTCCAGTACCAAAACGATCGATAAATTCCTTCTCAGTTTCCTTCTTTACCTCTCCAAGAGTACGATAGATCAAGGTGCTATCTGCAAAAGCAGTCTGATAAAAAGTTTCAGAGTATCTTCTCAAATAAACATCTACCCCGATTGAAGAATTAGCAATAACTGCTGCCGCTCCCTTTTGTGGAGTGATCACCCAATCTTCACCTTGGGAATAAGCTGATCCAAAAGCACTTCCGTAGTCACAGCCGTTGAAAAGCATTACAGGATATTTACTTCGGTTTTGGTAATTCAGTGTTGGGTCTGAGGCAAAGCCAATCTCAATATCAATAATAGTCGGAGAGCCATGCCCAAAAAAAGTTACCATCGATCTACCTTCATTCAGATCACCGGTAATGTCAATCACCTCAATAGAAGAGTTAGACCGCTTTCGATAGGTTGTCACATTTGCACCAAAAAACGGGGCTTCTGCAATACTTTTAAACCCATTCAGCCAGTTGAAATATCGCTCTAGTTCAAACTCAGATACCCCTCCTCCTAAGTGAATCATTTCCTTTTGCCAAGGTTCAGAAACTCCTACAGCATCCTTTTCGATCGCTTTTTCCAAATAATCTGCAAGCTGTTGGGCATTTTTAGCAGGGATTCTCCCCACACCCATTGCAGGTGAATCCGGATAAGCAGGATCCAAACCGAGTGTATAAATATTATCAGAAAAAGGATATCCTCCAGGGGGAATCAGATCTTGAAAGCTAAAAGCCGAAGGATTATTTCGGTAAAAATAAGTTACCCCTCCTACTCTGCTAGTAGAATAAATAGCTAAAGATCGACCTGGTAAAAGCAAGTGTGTTGGCTTATGAATAGGATAATAAGATCTTAAAAATTCAAAAATCGCAACAGGTGAATTCTCTCCATAGGCAAATTGATTTACCAGATCCTCCATTCGCACAACCAAGGTGTCAAAACCTCCACCATCGGGAGACGCACGGTGAGCGGCATAGGAAAGAATTGGATTTGGATATTGAGTGCTCGGTTTTTCCAATTCGCGGTGACTGATAATAATATAATTGGAAGGCTGAGCAAGTACATTTCTAAACTGTACAGGTTCTACAGCTTCAACAGTCACAATTGATTCCTGATTTTGAACCCAGATTTTACTCGAATCATTTTGCACTGCTGCCCGAAAAGCCAGATTCTGTCCTGAAGCAGTGAATCCTACTCGCATTGGATTTTCGGGATCCGAAATCTCTAACCCAAAATAACTACCAGTCAAGCTATTCAATTGAATACGTTGATTCCCTGGAGGGAGAATAAATAATTCATTCGTGAAATTACCTGAGCGGATATTTTTTGGAAAAGTGATTTTGGCATATGCCACCGATACATTGTCCACATTTTCCTCACCTGAAGACTGAATCCCTATGACAATACTGCCATTTGGATTAAAATCTGAAATCGCAAGGTCTATACTTAATACAGGATAGCTATATCCTGAATAGGTAACCGAGGAAACCTGTCTTTGACTTATAGCAGTTCTCCCCGCAAGAATCCGAGTAGTATGAACATTAGCCGATCTACCAACCAGACCTATTTCCAGTTTCGCTGTCCCTGAGTTTGGAAAAGCTCCTAATCCCGAAAAAGTAACCTGTCTAGTCGATCCTTTGGTAATAATACTGCTTACCCAACCTTGTCCTTGGTCATATTTAGATAGCCTAAAATCAAAAGCATAACCTATTCCTAGAGAATATTGCTCCGAAAAAACTTGGAGCTTTTCAGTTCTATATTGATTTAAGAGCGGCAAGTTATTTTCTGGCGAAGCACGTTCTGCCATTCTTTTTCCATCCTGATCTGGAGTTACAGTTAGGAAAAAAGCTGTAGTGTCAGTATGTGTATTGAAATAGGGATTTGGTAAAGAATCAAAACTGGTGTAAAGCAACTTATCGAGGGTACCATCATTGCGGAGTCCATAAAAATCAATGTAATCTGCTGCATCAAATCTTCCGTCATTGCCTCCTTCGATATGGATCGCTACTTCTTTTCCCCTGTGGAAAAGCCGAAGTGAGTTTGGGTCTAACGTATTCAAATTCAACCCAGAGCTGGTCAACACCGAAGCAGGTATTCGATGTATCCCGTTTGTGGCAGTCGGAATCTTGTAGTAGGTTTGATCATAGCTATACCATGGGGTTTGCTGTGCAACTGAAACACCTATCAGGAAACTGAAAAACGACAGAAAGGAAAGTAGTTTTTTGCTCATTGATTTTCCCAACTTTTAAATTTCCGAAAGTCAGAAGCCAATCTCTCCAAACTTACTTTTACACTAAATACATGTGAATAGGGTGTTTCTGACACATTCCCAATATCAGATAAGGCATAATCAATCTGGAATCGCTCACTCAAGAAAACTCCAATTCCCATACTGGGCTGAAAATTCAAACTTTTTGTCCCATCAAAATCTTTGATGTATTGAAAATTTCCCACTCCAGCGCGGAGAAATGCGATATTCTGAAAACCAGCTTCTAATCCGAATTTGGGATCGATACTAACAAACTCAGAACTAATCAATGTATTACGATTACCGTCAAAAGTCATATCCAAGTCCAGGGCTGTAAGCAAGCTAAAATCTGAGCCCAACCTCCAATTATAAGAAACGCTTGAAATTCCTCTCGGCAAGGTGAGCTCCACCGAATTTACTGGAATCTCATTATTCGTCTGAGCATAGATATCTCGGACTAGCTCGGCATTATGAGACCAAGCATTGAATGTCGTCGTGATATCTCGTACCATTAAGCCAACTGTCAATTTCTTATGAACATATAATCCACCTAGATCGAGTCCAAACCCCCATGCTTGAGCAAATTTCCCAACATTTCGGTGAATCACTTTTACATTGGCCCCAACCTTGAAATGATCTGAAAGATCTCTTGCATAGCTCAATAGCAAAGCATAATCTGCAGCATTGAAAAATTGAATATTATTATAATTCAAAGCACCATTGGCGTCGTAAAGGAATCGCGTATCCGGAATATCATCTACTCCAAAACGAATCAGGGAGACAGCAACTTGACTTTCTCCTTTGATAGGGGTAGAAAATCCCAGGTAATCATATTGTGCAACTCCTGCAAAATACTCTGAGTGCATCAAACTGAATTCATACTTGTTTTGAATCCCCATAAGAGCGGCAGGATTCCAATAAGCAGCTGTTACATCTCTTACTGCTGAGACTTGCGCTCCACCCATTCCCAATGCCCTTGCTCCTACTCCTATCGCCAGAAATTCATTGGAATATTTTGGAGACAAATCTTGACCGAAAGCCGGATTCGCTCCATTCCAAAATACTGGAATGAGCAATATAAAAATAAGGAAACCAAGACTTCTGCTTTTCACAGTTCCAAAATAAACCAAAATCACTCAGCTAATTAAATGATGAATGAAAATCTTCTTAATTAATCAGATATCTGTACGCTACCGTACATAAAAATGTACGCATTTTAACAAGCAATTAATCTCAGGAGCTTTTAAAAAAATATTTCCAATTTATTTTTCAATAAATATCAAAATCAAAAAAGTGCCCTTAAGTCAAATAAACAAGGATTTTTTGCAACAAGGAATTCCAAAACCACTCTATATCGCAAGGAATTAGGTTATACAAGGTAGCTACAGAAAGATTGGTATCATTTTTCTTAAAGTTGGTGCATGGGAATACGAGATTCCTATCTATCAATAAATAATCACCTCACCATGAATGTTGCCAACACACAGATCCAAATGCGCAAAGGGCTACTTGAATTTTGCGTTTTGCATATTATCTCCCGAGGCGAGGTTTACACTTCAGATCTAATCGATGAATTGACACTTGCTCAAATGATCGTCGTCGAAGGAACACTGTATCCCTTACTCAACAGATTGAAGTCCGCTTCGCTAGTTGAATACCGATGGGTGGAATCTGAATCCGGTCCACCTCGAAAGTACTATTCTATCACGGAGGAAGGAAAAGATTTTCTCAGTACGCTTTCGGAGACCTGGAATTCGCTAGTCAATTCTACCCTAGCCATTACTGCAAAGAATTGAAATAAGAGATTCGATGATAGGGAATGAAAGAATAGCATACCAAACAGCTTAGTCAATCCACCCGAAGAAAAAAAAATGAAACTCACATGAAATCGAGCATGACTCACAAGTCACACATCGTAATGATTAACAACCATGCGAGATTCCATCTGACCATCAAAAAGCAAATTATAAACAGATGAAAAAGACGATAAGCATAAACATCAGTGGAATTCTCTTCCACATCGAAGAAGATGGATACGATCAGCTCCGAAAATATCTCGACGCGATCAACAACCATTTCTCTTCCTATTCTGATAATCAGGAGATTATTTCCGACATCGAAAATCGAATCGCCGAAATCTTCTTGAGTAATCTGAAAAACAACAAGCAAGTCATCTCTGCAGAAAATGTCGAAAAACTCATTGAGAAAATGGGAACAGTCGCGGATTTTGCAGCTATAGAAGATGAAAAGTCGGATGAGAAGATCAATCTTGATTCTGAAGAGAAAGACGAAGATTATTACAAATACGTCACTCCTCCAAATGCTGAAAAAGGCGGATACAAAAAACTAGTCCGACTTGAAAACAAAAAAATCCTTGGAGGTGTCTGTGCAGGTTTTGCGCATTATTTTGCAATAGACCCACTTTGGACTAGGCTTATTGCGATCCTTTTACTCTTTAGCGGTAATCTAAAGTTTAATTTTGGGCCACTCGATATTCTTCCTTTTGATGATTTTAGACTTAATCTAAGCTTTGGCGTATTTGCGGCAATCGCATACATCGTGCTTTGGATCATACTTCCAGTTTCTTACGAGATCAGTGAGGATAAAAACATCAAAAAACTCTATCGAAACCCAGATGATAAAGTACTGGGAGGAGTAGCCAGTGGACTTTCAGCCTATTTTAATTTTGAAGTAATCTACATCCGTTTGGCGTTTGTTCTTCTTATAGCAGCTGGAGGATCTGGGTTTCTGATCTATTTGATTTTATGGATTATTACTCCGGTTGCAAGCTCTATTACAGAGCGAATTAGGATGAAAGGTGGAGAAATCACTTTGGATAATATCGACTCAACCTTAAAAGAAAACCTGAATCCAGGCCCAATCATGCCCGAATCGAAGACCAAAACGGTGCTCTTGACACCTTTCCGAATAATCGGTCAAGTCATTGAAGCAATTGGTAGTGCTTTAGGTCCCCTAGGTAGATTTTTCTTGAATGTGGTTCGGGTGATCTTTGGACTCATTGTCTTCTTTGTAGGATTATCTGTGACGGTCGCTCCAATTATTGCTCTCATGGTCTACTTTGGATTGTTTACCAATGACAACTTTGTGGTCCTGATGGCTGAGTTTCCATTCGAGCTCTTCAACAATCTCATTCCGGTCTGGCTTGTAATCGGTGCATCATTTCTTTTGATTATCCCGGGCATCATTATCATCATGCTAGGTTTGAGTGTGCTTTCACAAAAAAACCTGATCGGAGGAAGATTTGGTTTAGTAGCTCTTGGGCTTTGGTTGCTTTGCGTAGGAATCTGTGCATTTCAAATCCCCGGAATAGTGGTTCAGTTTAAAGAAGAAAACTGGTATAAAACCGAAGAGATAATCCCCATAAAAGGTGAAACGATGATTCTACAGCTAAATCCTATTGGTGATGAAGCAAATTTCAATCAAATCAACCTTAGAATTGAAGGTTCTGCCGATAGTTCTGTTGTACTTCGAGAAGAGTTTTTCTCTAGAGGAAAAACCAAAGCTGAAGCAATGGAAAATGCAAAGTCTCTAACGTATCAATATACAGTTCTTGATTCATTGGTCACTTTTGATGAAGGTTTTGATCTAAATTCTATGACTACATTCCGTGATCAGCGAGTCAATCTAATCTTAGAGATTCCTTATGAAAAGCCATTTATCATGGAGCGCTCGCTATTAGAAATCCTTCGTAACACCATCTATAGAAATGGATACAGATCTTCCGATCTTTCAGAAACCACGATTTGGAAATTCAACGAAAAAGGATTGGTATGCCTGAATTGTGAAAGGGAAATTGAAGAAATAGAAGCAGAAAGTAAAAACATTGATTCTACAGCTTATTACAAAAAAAAGCTGGACAGCCTCAGTAAAGTCCCCTTTAAGGATTCAACTAACACAAATCAATAATTAAAAAGCGCTCAGAAGAGCGCTTTTTTTTTGTAACTTCTTGCCGAACTCAAAAAAATATATGGACGTATCTGTAAAGTTTTTAGGCGGGGCAAGTACTGTTACTGGATCTCGCTATTTAATTGACATTGGTAAGTTTGAATTTCTAGTAGACTGTGGTCTTTTCCAAGGTAGAAGGGAACTTCGGGAACGGAACTGGGACAAATTCCCCATGCCTCTCGGTGAAATGGAAGCTATAGTACTGACTCATGCACACTTAGATCATATTGGCAGCCTTCCAAGGATTGTGAAGCAAGGATTCAAAGGACCTATCTATTGCACAGAGGCTACTGCCGAGCTTGCTAAAATCCTTTTAATGGATTCGGGTAAACTACAGGAAGAAGAAGCTGAATATGCGAGAAAGAAAGGCTATTCCAGACATGATGATCCTCAGCCACTCTATACTCAGGAGGACGCCGAAGCGGTATTCCCGATGTTGGTTCCGAAGCCTTTCGAAAAACCTTTTTCAATTCATGATTCCATATTGGTTACCTTCTATCATGCAGGTCATATTCTTGGTGCCGCTTCAGTCAAAATAAAAATTAAGGGGGATTCTCAAACCAAAACTTTGGTGTTTTCAGGAGATCTGGGAAGATACCATGACCCGATTCTTTTCCCGCCCACTTTGATTCCAAAAGCTGATATCATTTGGATAGAGTCTACTTATGGGGATCGGAAACAACCTCCAGTAAAGCCTTCCGAGGAGCTAGCTGCTGCCATTTTAGACACATTTGACCGAGGTGGTCTAGTGATTATACCTGCATTTTCCGTGGGCAGGACCCAATTAGTACTGTATTATTTGTTTCACCTTATGCAGAAAGGAAGAATCCCGAAAGTTCCGATTTTTCTGGATTCTCCAATGGCGATTAATGCCACAAAGCTTTACCAGGATTTTCATCAAGACCATAAATTGAATGCCGTTTTGGAAGAAGAGGATCAACACCCTTTTAAGCATCCACAGCTTCATTATTACCAAAAGCAGGAGCAATCCAAATCTCTGAATGGATTCAGGGGAAATGCAATTATACTCTCCGCCAGTGGGATGGCAACAGGGGGAAGAGTTGTCCATCACTTATATAATCGGTTGCCCTATGAGCAAAATGGTGTGATTTTCGTGGGTTTTCAAGCAGAAGGAACTAGAGGAAGAAGATTAGTGGATGGAGAACCTCAAATTCAAATTTATGGGAATTCAGTTCAGGTGAAAGCCAAAATTTACAGTATCGATGGGCTCTCTGCCCATGCGGATCAAGACGAACTGATGGAATGGGCCGAAGGATTTGTAGAGAAGCCGAAAGTTGCCTTTGTAGTTCACGGAGAAGAGGAAGCTTCAGCCGTTTTAGCCAAAAAACTTCATGAAGAATTAGGTTGGAATACGGTCATTCCAAATTATCTGGAATCAGTTATTTTATTTAGTGGCATATGAAATCGAGCATACCGTAATCGACATACAGAGTGATGTCCCGATGGTTATCGGACAGAAATGCGAGATTCTCCCGATCCTGATATATATCGGGACGGGGCAGGCTATATGACCTATAAAAATCAAATTATAAACAGATGAAATCGAGCATGACCCAAAGCGACACACAGAGTTATGGTTATAATGCTTGCGAAGATTCCATGTGGCCATTAAAAATCAAATTATAAACAGATGAAAAATATAATAAACTCGATTTTCTCCTCTGGTATTTTTGTTATACTGATTGGCATAACCTTCAGCCAGTGTAAATCCCAAAAAAGCGAAAATCAGGGTATAATGGGAAAAGTCACTTGGTTGGAAGGGAATCAAATGCCTACCATAAAATCTGAAAAAGATTCTAGCATTACTTCTGTCAATCCGAAAGGAACTCCGGTAAAACGTACTTTAAAAATATATCCCCTTACCAATTTAATGGACGTCAAAGAACAAAATGGACTGTTTACTTCTATTGCCGGAGAAGCTATTGTAAGTATTGAGAGTGATGAAACAGGAAATTATTCGATCGAATTAAGTCCAGGAAAGTACTCCATTTTCACAGTCGAAGAGGGAGGCCTTTTTGCAAATAGTTTTGATGGTCAAGGCAATATTCAGCCAATTCAAATCAAAAAAGGAGAGTGGCTAAAGAAAGATATCGTAATCACCTACAAGGCGTATTTTTAAAAAAAGACCGAAAACGAAAAATAACAACTATTGCAACACAATAAAGAAAAGATATTTAAAAATCTATTTATCAATAGATTATATACACACCTTGAATTTAAAATCGTTTTTCCGGATTTTTTTTAACTTTTTTTCACGGTTCATGCAACCATTTAATCAAACCTGACATCTACCTCATTGAAAGCATAAACCAATGTTCAGCAGAACCAATTTTTCAACAGAGTCAGGATTAATTCAAGGTTGCCTAAAAGGCGATCGAAATGCCCAGCGGCATTTGTATGATACCTACTCAGGAAAATTTTTGGCGATCTGCATCCGATATCTAAAAGATCGGGAGCATGCGGAGGATGTGATGATCGAAGGCTTTATGAAAATCTTTGACAAACTCCCCCAATATCAAGGGACCGGAAGTTTTGAAGGTTGGATGAAGCGAATCATCGTCACCCAAGCATTGATGACACTGAGAAGTCATCGTCATCTGATGATGGAGGTCAACATGGAAAATGAAACTGATTATAAGGATCATTCCTACGAACTCAATCATCTCGAAGTGGCAGATTTGAGAGATATGGTCGGAAGTCTACCGGTAGGTTACCGGACTGTTTTCAACCTTTTTGCCATCGAGGGATATTCGCACCAAGAAATTGGAGATCTCCTCGGAATCACAGAAAGTACCTCCAAATCCCAACTCAATAGGGCTAGGAATACTTTGAAAGAAAAGATTGCCAGTCAAACTATTAATAAAAAGACAATCAATGGCTAGAGATAATACAAATCTGGATGAGTTTTTCAAGGAAAAGCTAATCCAGGACAGCATCAAACCAAGTAAACTAGCTTGGGATAGACTGGAAAGTCAGCTTCCTAAGCAAGAGAAAACCAAGACTCCTTTCATGTGGTGGGCAGTTGCTGCTGCGGTAGCAATCATGTTTTCAGTGAGTTATTTGACTTTGCGAGATGAGGTTACAGAGCAAAACCCGATTTTATTGGCGGAGGAGAACCAAGAATCCCAAGAGATTCCGGAGCAAAATTCCACAGAATCAATTCTTGAAAGCACTTTCGAAAACCAAAATGAGGAAGTCCCAACATCAGAAGAAAACGCAATTTCTGAACCATTAAAAGTTGAAAAGAAGAAAACAGTAGAAAAATCTAATTCTAATCCTCCTCAAAAGCTAATGGCACAAGCCGAAGTAATCTCAGAACCAAGTTCCAAAGTCGAATTGGACGGAAAAGAATTGATAGTAGAGCCGGTAGAAGTTCCTGCCTTGAAATTACCAGACCTTCAGGTGAATAAGACTGTCGCAGTAGTGGAGGAGACACCAATGGAAAAAGAGCCTACCTATCGAGTTAAGATCTATTCAGATGGACTTGAAGAAGAAAAAGACAAGAATTTAATCGCCGGAATCGGTAAAAAAGTAGAACAAGTCGAAGGATTATTCGGGAAAGTTGATCAGGGTTTTGCAGACCTGCAGGATGCAAAAAACAATCTCTTTACCTCATTACTAACCAAAAAAGAAAAAATCGCTGAAAAGCTTTAAAAAAACCAACGCACTTAATTTGATTTTATCATGAAAAAATACCTGCTATTATTTTGCCTGATGGCAATCGTAAAGATTGGATTTGCATCTAACGAAATGCCCACACTAGATCATAAAATTAACTCTGATTCTGTAATCGTAGAATTCGGAAAATCCGGGAAAGTAGTCATTATTGTCAATAACAAAGAGGATTTTGAGAAGCTGAAATCCATGAACATCAATGAAATCATCCGTGAGCTTGACTTGAAACAAAATGAAGAAAATGGTGAGTTGACCATCGTGCAGATTCAGAAAAAAGACGGAACCTCTAAGGATATAGTCAGAGTAAATGAAGATGGAATGGAAACTGAAGTTTACATCGGAGGAATTCGAGTATTTGTAGACGAAACTGGTGATAACACCAAAGTCAAAATTGAATCCGGTCTTAAGAAAAAATCAGACCCTCCATTTAGAACCTATTTCAATATAGACCTCGGGGTAAATAACTACTTAGATTCTAATGGCGATTTCCCTTCCTCAGACAACCCCTATGCGGTCAAAGGCTGGGGAAGCTGGAACGTGGGATTAAACTGGATGGCAGCACAACGGATCTCTAAAGGCTTCTACTGGGACTTCGGTATTGGATTCCAATTCTATAATTTCAAATTCGAGAATCGCGATTTCCAAGCTATAAGAGGTGATAATCAGATCGATTTCTTACAGCGAAACGATGTAGATGGATTTAAAAGCAAAATCTCCGCCTCTTATCTTACTGCGATGACGATGCTTGAACTGGATTTTGGAAAAATGAATGACAATGGCGGAAAAGGTCTTCGGATAGCAGTTGGTCCTTATGCAGGATATCGATTAGGTGGACAATCAAAGTATGTGTATCGAGAGCTTGAGGGATCTGGCCGTAAAAAGGACAAGCAAAATACGGGACTCTATCTTCAAAATTTCAGATATGGACTTAGAGGCGAAGTAGGTGTCGGCAGAGTGACTTTCTTCACGACTTACGATATGAATGAATTGTTCCAGGCTGGAAAAGGCTCAGAACTGAATCCAATCACTTTTGGAATTGTATTCTAAAAAACAGTTGAGGTGAGGCATACCCTCACCTCATTTTAAACTAAACCAAAAACATAATGAATCGACTATTACTCATCACTGCGGTATTTTTTATGAGCATTGGCTCATTGACCGCTCAGTCTGCTGATAGCAGCAATGTGAAAAAAAAGAAAGTTTACACCGTCTTTGGCAATACCTGGTATTATGAAAAATATAATAACGGAACGAGCTCTTGGCAATTCGAGACAGAAGATTACAATAACTACTTGTCAAACAACAAGCCTGGGAAATTTAGCTCAGACCTCGAAGTAGACTTGGGTCTGAATCTTTGGTCACCAACCGACAATGCTCCTCAAGTAAAGCCTTGGGGTTCTTGGAATGTCAACTTGAATATGGTGGGCACTTATAAAGCCTCTAAAAATTTCCATTTGAAAACAGGAATCGGAGCGAGTTTCTACAATTTCAAATTGGAAGACACGGACTTAATCGCTGTAAAAACTCCTTCTGGAATCTCTTTCGAAGAATTCACCGCAGGAACAGGAACCAAGTCTAAAATCTCTGCTTCTTACGCCAATATATCTCTAGTCCCTACGATTTTAACCAATGATGGAAAGCTTCGCTTCGGAATCGGAGGATATGCAGGAGTCAGGCTCGGTGGCAGAGGTAAATTCGTCTATGATGATGCCAGCGGAGAGCAACAAAAGATTTTTGAAAAATCAAATATGTATGCCTCAAATTTCAGATATGGAGGTCGAGCTGAAATAGGTGTAGGCGATTTCGACTTGTTTTTTAACTACGACTTCAATGAAGTATTCGAATCAGGAAAAGGACCTAAACTCAACGCGATCAGCTTTGGCGTGATCATTAATTAAAATCTATTATGAAAAATCTCTTCAAAATTTTTACCCTTAGTATCTCTCTACTTTTGGTAGCGGGAATTAGCTACGCTCAAAATGTACTTGTCGATGCCAATAAGTCTTACTCCAATATCAAGTCCATCGAAGTAAATGGGGGATGGCTGGATGTGACTTATGAAGGTGGATCTGGATCCGAAGTAAATGTAGAAGCCTATTTAGAATCCAATGAAACCAACCAAGATATTGTTTTTGTGACCTTGGGTGATGTGTTGAAAATCTCCTATGAGCGAAGCAAAAACAACTACTCTTGGAACAGCAAAAACAAAGGCTATATCAAAATCACTGGACCTAAAGAGATAGCTCTTCAACTTCGAAATAGCTCAGGCTCTATGATGGTTAACAATGTTTCGAATGACGAAACACTTTTGAAAGTTACTTCTGGAAAAATCAGTGCCTCAACTATAGCCGGAAATTTAGATATCCAAGCTACTTCAGGTTCATTAAAAATCGATGGGGTTAAAGGAGATGTAATTGCAGGACTCACCAGCGGAAATGCAGATATTTATAATGTAAGCGGTAATGTACAATACAAATCAACCAGCGGATCATTGGATGCGGAAAACATCAATGGAGAGATAAACATCTCTTTAACTTCAGGAAATGCCCGATTAAATAATATTGGATCTTTGGGAACTTTAAAATTCACTTCCGGAAACATTAAGGCAGAGAATGCAGGATTAGGAGATCACACGTCCTTCGAGGGTTCTTCAGGAAATTTCAAAGTACAGACTCCTTCAAATTTGAAGGCATTCAATTTTTCACTCAAAGCCTCATCGGGAAATGTAAAAGTAGGAGGCATCAGCTCAGGAAAGTCTCTGGAAATGGATAACGGTTCAGATGCATGGGTAAAAGGAAGCATTACTTCAGGAAATATTACTATAGAAAACTAAACCAACCAGCACTAAAAAGCAAAATGCCAATCTGATTCAGATTGGCATTTTTTTTAGTCAGGTCTTGAGGCAAGACGAATCAGCTCTTTTTGTTCTTTATCAAGTTTGAGCAACTTTCCTATTCGGTCTGGAGTAGGTTTTCCTACAGAAAAAAAGATCAAAGTCACTGCAAAAATCACGATGAAAATTGCATTTTCAAAAAAGAGTAATCCAACAGAACTGATCAATGAAATCAAAAACAAAAGGAAATATCGCTCCCTAGTTGCATTCATATAAGCTTTAAGTTTTAGGATCAATTCTTCTGTTAAAAAGCTAGAATTGATTCTTTTTCTAAATAAAAGAAACTGTACCAGCAACAGCCCAATCCCGAAACCCATTAAAATCTGTTCCACAATTGCTGGAATTACTGGTAGATCCCAATTGAGGTTCCCAGAATTATGGTAGAGATAAATCATCCCGAAAACAGGAAGCACTACTGCCATCAAAATCAGAATCAATTGCTCTGTTCCTTTATAAATTCTACGTAATTCTTTTCCTTCCAATTTTTTAATTACTAAAATGAAATCAACTCGTTAAACTCAGCTCGCAGTCTCCATACCTTTCTACCTACTAATTGTTAGCGAAACCTTCGAGTTAAAATAACCTCAAAGGTTACACACTTCACATTGCGAACTGCTTCCTGAAATCTACTCAATTCTCACTTTTACATCCGAAGTTATCGGTCGAGACACACAGCAAAGAATGTAACCAGCCGCTATTTCTTTTTCACTCAAGCCGGCATCTTCATCCATTTTCACCTCTCCTGTGATCAATTTACCCCGGCAAGCAGTACAAAGACCACTTTGACAGCTGTAAGGCATATTCAAATCCTGAGCAAGTCCTGATTCTAAAATAGTTTTATCGGGAGAAACTGTGATCAAATGCTCCTCTCCTTCCAATTCAACTGTCACTTCGCGAGTGAGACCTCCGAGACTTCCACTTACGGCAGCTTCATGAGCCTTTTCAGCAGCAGCTGAATAGAAACTTTCTCTATGAATTTGATCTTTCGAAACTCCGAATTGATCTAGAACTTCAAGAGTGGTATCCATGATACCATCAGGTCCACAAATGAAATATTCTTTGGAAAAATCAGATTCACTCTCTGCTTTTTGAACCAAGACCTGCACCCTGTCTTTAGTCAATCTTCCACGAAGACCAGTCCATGAATCAGTAGGTTGGCTCAAATTATGGATCACTTGAAGCCTTTCTGGATTTGCTGATTCTAGCTTTTCTAATTCTTTCTTGAAAATGATTTGCGCTTCATTACGGCTACAGTATAGCAATGTGACTTTTGATTTTGGTTCATTCACCAAAACAGATTTCAGAATCCCCATGATTGGAGTGATTCCACTTCCACCAGCTACCAGGAAAAAATGACGTTGATTTTTGGAATGAAAATCAGCTGTAAAATGCCCCATTGGAGGAAGCATATTGATGGTCTTTCCAGGAAAGATTTTTTCATTCAGAAAATTGGAAAATAAACCTCCATCAACTCTTTTTACAGAAATCCCAGGATAGGGATCTACAAAAGGAGAAGTGCAAAGACTGTAAGATCTGCGCTGCTCTTTCCCTTCAAAATCAAGAATCACAGTCAAAAACTGACCTGGCTTATACTCTAAAAACGGCTCTGGCTGTTCAAAATACAGTGTGACAGTATCTGCTGTTTCCTTGACTACCTCCCTCACTTTCAATGGTAAATACGAGTTCGTTTTTACCTCCTCTTTCTTTTTCTTGAATAAATTAAACATTCGGAATCTAAGCTTTATCTTTTTTTGGATCGGTTGCAAAATTAACCCCACGCTTGGAATAATAGGCTATAGAGTTAATTATTTGATAAGGATAACTTCTAGAAGACTAAGGTGGTTCGGATTATTTCCTTTTAAAATCGGGATTTAGTGAATTTTCATCCAAGTTTTGCCTCCAAAAAATTAACTTTGAAATCCTGAAACCAATAGAACGAATCAAATGGAATTAAATGCACTGACAGCAGTCACTTCAGTAGATGGTAGATACGCTGGCAAAACTACCCCACTTCGAGCTTATTTTTCTGAGTTTGCCCTGATCAAATATCGGGTACATGTAGAAGTGGAATACTTCATTGCGCTATGTGAACTTCCTCTGCCTCAACTGAAAGCTTTTGATCATAGTTTATTTCCGACACTCCGATCTTGGGTTACTGACTTTTCATTGGAAGATGCCCAGAAAATCAAGGACACCGAGAAAGTCACTAATCACGATGTGAAAGCGGTGGAATATTTTCTGAAAGAGAAATTTGATTCCCTTGGCTTAGATGCATTTAAGGAGTTTATCCATTTTGGACTGACCTCTCAAGACATCAATAATACCGCTACTCCACTTATGCTGAAAACAGGGCTCCATGAGGAGATTTTCCCTGTCATCGAAGAAGTGATGGAAATCCTACATGATCTTGCTGAGGACTGGAAAGAGATTCCAATGTTAGCCAAAACCCATGGGCAGCCCGCCTCTCCTACTCGTCTTGGTAAAGAAATCAACGTATTCGTAGCTCGCTTAAAAGGTCAAATGGAATTATTGGAACAAGTGCCGTTTTCCGCGAAATTTGGCGGAGCTACTGGGAATATGAACGCACATCATGTGGCTTATCCAAACATTGATTGGAATGGATTCGCTTTCAATTTTGTGGACAAGTACCTTGGTTTGGAGCGAAGCTACCCAACTACCCAGATCGAGCACTATGATAATCTGGCTGCAATTTTTGATGGATTAAAACGAATCAACACCATCTTTCTGGACTTGTCCAAAGACGTTTGGCAGTACGTAGCAATGAATTATTTCAAGCAAAAAATCAAGGAAGGGGAAATTGGATCTTCAGCGATGCCACATAAAGTCAACCCAATTGACTTCGAAAATGCAGAGGGAAATCTTGGAATTGCCAATGCCTTATTGGAGCATTTGGCAGCCAAACTTCCGATCTCAAGACTTCAACGGGATCTGACAGATAGCACCGTACTTCGAATCATTGGTGTACCGCTTGGTCATATGCTGATTTCATTGGAGTCCTTGAAAAAAGGGCTGGGAAAATTAGAACTGAATGAAGCTGCAATCCATGCAGATTTGGAGGATAACTGGGCAGTAGTTGCGGAAGCAATCCAAACGATATTACGAAGAGAGGCTTTTCCAAAACCGTATGAAGCCTTAAAAGACCTCACTCGAACTAACACCAAAATTACTGCAGAATCCATTTCTACTTTCATTTCAGGATTAGCGGTATCGGATGCGATCAAAGAGGAGCTCCGTAAAATTACACCTTGGAATTATACCGGGATTTGATTTAAAAAAACTTATTTCTTTTGTAGGGGCGAAAATCATTCGCCCTTTTTTTATTCTCCTTTCGGCAAGAAAATCTCAGCCATCATACATCTGGCGGAGCCTCCACCCAACTTCTCAATTGTAGGAATACTTGGACTGATGATCGTGGTATATTTTTCAATTAATTGAATCTGCCCAATATTCAGCGAATCTAAAGCTGTCTGAGACATTACGGTAAACTTTTCTCCACCATCATTACTGACTTCGAGCATATTCCCGGCAAAGTTGAATTTCTGCTTAGCCAAAATGGGTACAATTTTCTTCCCCGATTCAGCTAATTTCTTTTGGACTTTCAATTTCTCAGAAGCCTTTGGAATACTATCCAGACAAATCACTGCTAAATCTGTCCCGACATGCATCATTACATTGGTGTGGTAGATTGGAGTCACCTGACCATCGATTTCCTGAACTGCATTAAATCCGACTACCTCGTAGCCTAAAAGTTTACTTACATAATCCAAAGGAAGTTTATGGGTTCGCTCGGAGTACCCTGCATATATCAACTTCGCTTTATGATCCAGGACCATACTTCCGGTTCCTTCGAGAAACTGCCCATCTTTTTCAAAAAAGCTCAAATCAACAATCTCTCCTACTTTGAAATTGAGCCGCATCAATTCCTCAATCAAATCCATTCTACGCTCCAACCTTCGATTTGGAGAATACATAGGATACAAGATCAATTTCCCATCTGCATGCGTGCTAAACCAATTATTAGGAAATACTGCATCTGTCTTTACAGGAGAATTTGTATCCTCAATCACAATCACATTCACGCCCTGATCTCTCAAAAGCGCCACAAAATCATCAAACTCCTTTCGCGCCAATTCCCGAATCTCCGCAGCATTCCGCTCATCTTTTTGCTGATAGAAGTTATTCTCGGCTGTTTCGGGATTAAAACCAAAATTAGCCGGTCTAACCATCAAAATATGCTGGCTAGTCTGTTGATTAGTTTCTGGCTTCATAGCGATAAAGTGTAGGGTTGATATCAAATCGCTTCTCGCTTATGGTATAGTAAGCCTTTCCGTCAGGCTGGAAACCAATCGCCTCGCCTTGCGGTTCGGGATTATAGATCAGCATTAGAGGTTCTCTAGAAAGCGCTTGTTCGATGGACTCCCCTGGTTTCCGAGTCCAATAGTAAATATTCAAATAGCTTTTGATCAGAATTTGATTCCCATCAGCAGAGATATCCCCTGCTACCGAACTGGTAAAATTCAGCTCACCTACTTTTTCCAATTCAAATTCCTCGTCACTGAATCGATCAGCCGGAAGACAATAAATGTTATTTTTTTTATCACGCTTGGATATGATGTAAATATCCCCTGAAATCGGATCCACCATCAGCGTTTCCGCATCCCGAGCGCCTCCGGGGTAAGTCAATTTGATTCTTTCAGGCTTTTCCTCAGATTCTGGTTTCAACTTAGTTGGCTCAGGAATTCTATAAATAAACACCTCATCGTGAACTGCGGCATTATCCCCAATTTCTCCGATGTAGATATAGGATTTACCTCCAGGCCCTGGACCTACCGCGATATCTTCCCAATCCCTGTTTTCCACTTTGTCTAGTTTGATCTCACCTAATTCCTCACCATCGGAATTAAACATGTAAACCGAGGATTTCCCTCCACTATCTGTATGGCCATAGAAAATACCGGTATGAACTCGGCTAAAAGCAATGCCGCTTAACTCTTCAAACTTATCTGCCTTGATTTCTTTGATCGCTTTTGGGCCTAAAAAGGTAGAGTCAAAGTCTTGAGCTACTAATGAATTGGAAAAAAGAAAAAGAAATAAGATTGTTATAACTCGCATTTATGGGACTTTAAGATTTGAAATTACGGAAAAAGCAGGAAATGAATCGATAAATAACCTATTCGGCTTATTTTTAAAGACTAACTCCAACAAAACGGATCCCCTATTAAAGAAAATGACTTGGAAAGTAGGCTTGAATATTCAGGTCTGAAATTCACCTGAAAAGTTGGATGCTACTCTTCAATCCTGGATAAAAAGTGGCCTTATTGATTGTAGTAAAAACCCGGGTTTTCTATTGGGGTTTGTTAAAAGCAGTGAGGAACTCAATGAGATTTTAAAACAGATGTTAGCCTTTCTTTCTGATGATCAGCAACTCTGGATTGCTTATCCCAAAAAGACAAGCAAGAAGTACAAAGCTACCATCAA
This sequence comes from Algoriphagus sp., assembly GCF_029254265.1. Lineage (GTDB taxonomy): Bacteria > Bacteroidota > Bacteroidia > Cytophagales > Cyclobacteriaceae > Algoriphagus. The sequence continues at coordinate 47,475 of NZ_JAQWXX010000026.1, forward strand.
TCGGGATTCAGGTTGGGGAGAATTGGAGGCCCATGATTTCGAAGGAGTAAGACAAATCGCTATTGACGAGGACTGGTCAGCACTTCGTTTTCGGAAAATAAAATACATCAAAACAATGAATCGGAAATTCAGCACAAAAGATCAGTAGGCTTTTCTAGGACTTGAAGTCTGCCTACTGATCACTATTTCTATCTAGATCTTGAAGGGTAATTCATAAATCCGATTTCCTGTTAATTTATAAACTGCATTAGCCAAAGCTGGAATATAGGGAGGTACAGGGGGCTCTCCTACACCCGTCGGTTTGATCATGCTCGGAACAATATGCACGTGAATCTTTCTTGGAGCTTGAGACATCCGTGTAATTTGATATGTATCAAAATTATGCTGTTGGACTTTTCCATCTTCAAAGGTGATGGCGGAAGTCGTGGCCAAAGAAGTGGCAAATTGTGCTCCTCCTTCAAATTGTGATCTGATTCGATCCGTATTTACTCCGATCCCACAATCCACCGCATAATGAACCTCCGGAATACTTAAATTCCCATTTGCATCTTTTTCTACCAAAACGACGCAGGCCACATAGGTCAAGAAACTCTTATGAGCTGCAAATCCAATGGCCTTTCCTGAATCTCGATGAGCCTTCCAGTTGGATTTTTGAGCTACTTCTTCGATGACTTTTTTCATTCTTCCGGTATTCCATGGAAAGTCCTCCAGCTTTTCCCCATAGTTCTCAAAATCACCTTCCATTTCACCTTCAAAAGTCAAATCCTTGTCTTCACCCAAAAGTTGTAAGGCATTTTCAATCGGATCCATCCCTCTGGCATCAGCGATTTCATCCATCATGGCATGGATCGCAAAAGCATGGTGAATATTGCTTACCGAGCGAAGCCAGCCAATTCGAGTATGTGCGGTTGATTCATGTGATTCGATTCGAATATTTGGCACATCATAGGGAAAATCCCGACATCCCAATTCCATTTCTCCATTCGAAGGGTGTAGTTCAGCAGCGTTAGCCGTGGCTCCAATTGCCGGGAAAACGGTATGATGATTCCATCCGGTCAATTGATTTGAGCTATCTAAAGTCGCTACGATCCGCTGTGCACTGTGGGAATGGTAATAATCGTGATGAATATCATCTTCTCGAGTCCACTGAACACGAATCGGAGTTTTTGCTGCCTTGGAAAGCAAAGCTGCTTCCACCACAAAATCAGGCTTGGATTTTCTTCCAAATCCTCCACCCAGCAAGGTGACATTCATTTTAACATTAGGCAATTCGATTCCTAATGCTCCTGCAACTGCTCCCCTAGCCCACTGCGGATGCTGTGTCGGCGCCCAAATCTCTACACTACCATCTGTCTTGTAGTCCGCGATCGCCGCCATAGGCTCCATAGTAGCATGCGCGTAATAGGGCGCCAGATAGGTTCGATCCAATACTTTTGTGGCAGAAGATTTTGCTGAATTAAAATCACCTCGAGCTCTTCGTGATTTCCCATTTTTTAGGGTGGACTGAGCCATGTCTTTCAATTGTGCCGCTGAACTATAAGTCTGATTTGGACCTAAATCCCACTCAATTACTAGCGCATCCCGACCTTTTTTAGCTGCCCAAGTATTTGAAGCAACTACTGCCAAGCCTTCCAATGGTTTGTCTAGTCCGGGAGGGATCCCAGCCCCTTCTATTTTGACGACTTGGCTCACACCAGGAACAGCCATAGCAGATTTATCGTCATAAGACACAATCTTAGCCCCAACCACAGGACTTCTAGCAATGACAGCTATTTGCATATTTGGCAGATCTATATCTGCACCAAATTTTGCCTGACCAGTTACGATCGCGCGAGCATCATAGATGGCCACATCAGTTCCAATGAGCTTATATTCAGAAAAATCCTTGAGTTTGATACTTTCGGGATCTGGCAATTCCATGGTTTGAAGTGCTTCGATCAGCTCTCCAAAATCGACTTTCTTCCCACTTTCTTTCAAAAGCACTTGAGAATTTTCAGTAATACATTCGGAAGGATCAACTCCCCACTTTGTAGCAGCGGCATTAATCAACATATGTCTGGCGGTAGCTCCTGCTTTTCGCATCGGTTCGTAAAACATCCGAACTGAAAAAGAGCCATCGGTATTTTGATTGCCGTACTTATCTTCATCTCCTTCTGCTTGCACGATTTTGATTTTGCTCCAATCAGCACCCAACTCATCCGCCATAATCATTGGCAGGGAAGTTCGGATTCCTGTTCCCATTTCAGATCGATGGGCAATCAGAGTTACTTCATTATCAGAGGTAAGCGAGATATAGACACTGGGTGCAAAAGTGATGGTTTCGCCTTTAGGTCCTGCGCATTGGAAATTGACTCCCAAAAGGAATCCACCGGCTGTTAAAGAGCTGAATTTTAGAAAATCTCTTCGGGAAGGAACAAAAATCTTTGACTGATCTTCCTTGTTTCTATTTTTTAAAAATGGAATAAAATTTTTCATAGCTGATAGGGATTACAGGGATTTGGAGGCAGTAAGGATGGCTTCTTTGATTCGGTTGTAAGTTCCGCACCTGCAAAGATTCCCTTGCATAGCGGTTTCTATTTCCGAATCAGATGGACTAGAGTTTACTGCCAACAAGGCGGCAGCAGTCATGATCTGCCCCCCTTGGCAATAGCCGCATTGAGGCACAACATGTTTTACCCAAGCATCCTGAAGTGGATGATCTCCTTTTTCCGACAGTCCCTCAATCGTGGTTATTTTCCCATCACCTACTTGAGAAATCGGCAAACTACAGGATCTGACGGCCTGACCATCCAGATGAACCGTGCAAGCCCCGCAAAGTGCCTGACCGCATCCAAACTTGGTTCCTTTCATTGAGAGTAGATCTCGTAAGACCCAAAGTAGGGGCATATCAGCTTCAGCTTGAACCGAAACTTTCTTTCCATTTATTGTAATCGCGTATTCCTCCATGTGTATTTCCTGATTAGTGGCAATAAAAGTTAAAAAAAATAGTCTAAATATCTAAGGAGATAAATCTGTTTTTATCTGCCAGATGAATCCATGTAGACGATTCGGTAAAAGAAAATTTATTAAGTTAAAAAAATAAGTGCCTGAAAGCGAAACAGAAGTGAGCTTGAACTTAAGGAATCTAATTTTTTTTCAAAAAGGGATTTGGATTAAATAACTTAGCCTCCTACATTTGCATCACCAATTCGGAAGAAGCTCCGAATGAAACACAAAATTCCTCCTTAGCTCAGTTGGTTAGAGCATCTGACTGTTAATCAGAGGGTCCAAGGTTCAAGTCCTTGAGGAGGAGCAAGACTGAATAGGCTGACATTTTTGTCAGCCTTTTTCATGTTATAGGATTGTAATTCACTGGAAATCAGAAATATTCGAGCAATAAAATCCTTATAGGGAATGGTTCGAACTTCATTATCAGAAAATTCAATTTTCCCAGAAAAGATTGAACCAACCAACTTTTGTTTGGTCAACCCATCAGCCTCTCTGTAGTACCTTACCAAATCTGGCAAAATCCTTAAACTATCATCAAATAGACTTTTAAAGGGAATGAACACAGATTTACAGTTTTCCTCTTCCAATTTTAAAACTTGAATTTCACTTTCTATTTCAATTTTAAGAGCAAGAAAATTTTGAGAATCTATTTCTTGATCAAAATATTGGTCTTTGAGGAATAAAAGTCTTGAAGACAACTTTTCCATTTTTATCTTTAATTCCTTCTTATCGAAAGCACCAGATTCTCTCCTTTTTTCGAGAGCATCTTCAAGTACCTCACTATAAAGACATACTATCTCATTTGGGAATTGTAGCTGTGAAAGGAATCCAATAAAAATTTCATCAATTTTTTTAATCGAAAAACGATGTTTGCAATTGCTGATATTGCAGTGATAATAGTGGTATATTTTTTTTGATCTACTAGTTGATCCACTACCTGTGAATGATCTATTATGATCAATACAATGAATGAAAGATTTAAGTGGATACATCTCAACATTTTGCAATACAGACCTCGGCTTTATTTTCTTACCCTCAAGAATATCTTGGACCCGATTGAAAGTTTCAACAGTAATTATAGGAGGATGAACACCCCTAACAATTCTTTTAGGCTCATTTTCAGTTGCATGAACCTCAATTTGTCCTGTAAAAACAATCCTCTTGAGGAGATAATGAAAGTTAGTTTTACTCATTCTATTCAATTCTAGGAAATACATCTTTCTTAATTCCCCAGCACTATATAAGCCTGAAGCCATTTTTTTAAAAATCTCTTGAACTACCAAAGATTGTTTGGGATGTGGGGACAGGATAGATTTCCCTGAATCATTTTTTATTTTCATGTAACCGAAAGGAGCATTATACATCCAGTATCCTTCAATCATCCCTCTTCTCATACCCTCTTTAGTTCGTTGAGAAATCTTTTTACTTTCCATCTGAGCCATATGCATATGGATAGAATTAAGAAAATCACCTTCAATACTCTTGGGGTCTGCGTAAGATTCTGTCATGAAAATCTCAATACCCTTCTTTTTAAATTCTCTTAATTTACTTGATGCTTCAGGTTCATTTCTGGAAAACCTATCCCATCGAAGACAAAGAATACCTTGAATTTTGCCTTTATTGTTTTTTACAAATTTTTCAATTTTTAACCATTGAGGACGGTTGAAGTCTTTAAACCCTGTAAAATCCTCTTTATATACATCAATCAGATTATAACCGTTTTGATCGCAATATCTTTTCAATGCTTCTTCTTGGTACCCTAAGGAAAACCCCTTTTCTGCTTGCTCGTCAGTTGATACCCTACAATAAGCTATTATATTCATTCCTTTATGCTGCATATTTTTGTTTATTAATATTTATACTTTTTGATTCAGTTAATTGATTTTCAAGTATTTCAATCTCTATGAAAACCAATTCTTCGATCCAACTCTTTAATTGAATCACTTGCTCTCTGGAATACTTTCCTGGGCACCCAGTATTTAATACGTTGTTATATTTTTCTAATGTTATCATTATTTGAATTTCTTTAAGAAATTTTAGACAAAGCCTACCCAGCATGCATTTCGAGAAGAAATGCAGGTATTTATAAACCAGATATTTATGATTATTTGTTGAGCTTAGTGCTCGTGCTGGTAAAGACCTCTTTTATGCTGAAATAGGCCTCATCTAAAAGTCATTATGCTACTTGATCGAAATCCGAATTGCGTACAATAAATTTCCCTTCCTCCAAAATGAAATCGTGTCCTCTTAGCCAATTCAGGAAGTAATCCTCAAATCCACAATAGTTAAATATTGGAAATGAATTTTCGTAATATGCGTCTGTTTCGAGTATATGACCATCGTTTCGAAAATGCCTTTGGAGTTCAGAAATTTGAATGCGTAAAAAGCCTTTTTTTGCTTTTAATCTTTGAATCCAAGACTCTTCCAGAGAAAATTGTCTTCTATAAGGATTTTCAGGGTAAGCCAAAAGATATTCATCTTGATCATCAAATTGATAAATCCCTGCACCCATTGCGAATATTTCATCAGGAAGAAATCCGTCATTAAAGACCAATCCCAAAATTTCCTCAATATTATTCTCAATGAGCAAGCAAGGATAAAACCCCTCGATTAGCTTATCTTTTTCCATCAAGGACTTGATATGGGCACATAGCAGTAGAGAGAATGTCACCTCTACTCCATCCAGTAGGATGGTTTTTACTTTCCCTTCATAAATCGAATCATCTAGCTGAAGCATTTTCTTCGGTGATAATTCATCAACATTGTTGATTCTCAGTACTTTTTCTGATTTTTTCATTTTTCTTATTGTTTAAATTATTTAATTATTAGTTTGTTTTAATTATGATACTATTCGGTATACTGGGAGTATTGAAGATTTATCATTGTTCTTACTATCCATCGATTTGTACTTTGCAGGGTACCATTTGAACATGGTGGCGTGGTAATACATGACTTCTGAATGTTCTAATTCAGGCGTAAAGGTCATTTCAATACCAGATTTCCATTTTCCATCATTAAAATTACCCTGCCATTTAATCGTACATTTTATTCCCATAGCTCCAAGGGTTTCTAATACTTTCTGGATAACTAAATCCCGTTGACTGAAAGGGAAGAATAATGCATCATGAATAGGACTACTGATTACATCATTCATAATTTCTTCGTAGCATCTCATCATCACCCTAGATTCTTCCCTTTGCAAAAGGTGACTCATTACTCTATGATCTTTCTTTTTGATTTCATCAACCACTTCCATTATTTGAGGTATTTTTTCAAAAACCTTTGAATAAATAGCGTATGTATGAGATTTAGAAGATTTGTCCATCAGAAGACTCCAGAATGCAGATTTAAATGCTTCTCTCGTTTGACTAAACTTGAAATTTTCCTTTCCATTCAGAAATTCAAATGCCTTACCCAATTCAGCCCATGTTTTAAACTCACTTGTGGTTTCAGTAAGTACTTTATTCTTTGCTATTAGTCTATCAATTACTATTTTACATAAGAAAATTGCTTGAGCATTCGCAATATCCAAGTCTCCTAAGTACTCACCATTAATCAAAACATCCTTTCTAATTGTCTTAGGTAAATTTGTGAAACTGTTGTAAATTCTTCCTGTACCAGCAAGAACCTGAAATTTAGACTCTTCAAAGAGAAGTAGATATTCAAAATGATTTCTGGATAACTTAAAGGTTTTCACTCTTGAAAAATCTAAACTTTGCATCCAAATAGTCATTTTTTCAGCAATATCAGAATCAAGGTGAAACTTAGTTTTTTGATAATCTTCAAGTTTTTCTAAGAATATTTGGTCATGTTGATTTAAATCCAAATCTTCTAAATCAAATAATTCGAATTGATGACCTGGAATTTCTAAGACCTTATACTCATAACTCAAATTCTTTTTTCTTGAGAATCTCTTTGACCTTTCAAGAAGACCTGCTTCTTCTAGTACCCTTGTAACCATCCTAGCCATGGTCATCTTAGATTTATCTTTAAGCTCATATGACCTATGATTAGTAATTTGAAACAAGGACTTATAATCTAAGTAATGGAAACCAGTCAATGATTTATTCCAATACCTATTAGCTCTTAGGATTCGATCAATTACATAGATGTACTTGATGAAATGATATCTCAAATGAGATTCAATTTTCACATCATCATCAAAATAGTTAGACAAGACAGATTTAATCTTTTGTCTAATCAACTCATAGGGACCATTCAAATAGAATTTCTTCTTTTTGAAGGTCAAAGAAGGAAAATTAAGCTTTTTTACCATGAGATTGATAGTTTTGATTGAATAGCAAAAGAGGGAAAATAATAAAATGCATAGGTACTCGCACCTATCATTGAAAAATCCCTTTTTTGAGCCTTTTGATATGTTTTTTTCAAGCTGAAATCACCTCTAAAACCATTGCTATACTCGCAAGCGTTTTTAGGTTTTTTACTAGCCACCATTAGAAATCGAAAGTCTATTTGCCTTTCTCTTTCTAGGGAATATTTCCCTTTTACTGCGGAGCCTAAACCATCTCGGCTTAGGGTCTCCAATCCCATTTTTTGTTTCATATATCAGTTATACATAAAAAGGGATAATTTGGTTTCACTCGGAAAAACAGAATATTATAATTCAATTAATATAAAAATATCATATTAATATGGTAAATATTTTCTTTTCCACTTATTCAAGAAAGTGCCATATTTAGCTAGAAACAGACTTTTAAAAAATTAGCTAATCACCTATTATTAAATTAATATCATTTTCTACCCTCTAAAAAAAATTAAAAAAACTTCAAATTATTTTACTCCTAAGACATTAATTGAGCTTGAAGGCACGGAATTCAACTCCAAAACTCTCTACAAAAAAATCTAGGTACCCCCAATCCTCAAGCTCAATAAAATTGGATTCATTTCTTTTTTTGGAATGAAGTGCAAGAAAGAAATCGTTATCATTTCCGTACCACCAAATCTCTTTATCCACCATGTCGATCATTGTAATTAATTCAGCACTTCTTCTAACCAATTGATCACATTGGAAATTCTTTCCTTCAACAAGGAAAAATTCTTCTCTTGATTCAAGTTCAATTTTGAAAGCTGATTTTTCCATATCTTTAAAATTTCTATGGTTCAACGGATAGGTGAAGAAAATTGCTAAAATTTAATTTTTAAATCAAAAAAATATTTTGATCTAATCCATTGATATTCAATTAAAAAAGTTAAAAATGGTAATAGTGAAAATTTTCTAGAAAAATTTTTTTCAAAAAACCAATTCATGCATGCCTGCGTGGGTCTAGAAGACCTCCCCGAATCCCCCCCTAGGCAACGGGAAGATACGTACTGGGTAGGGAGTAGATATATTATACAATGTTTTTTAGTTCACAACCGATGCTTGACTACCCTCAATGTGCATACTACTTTTTGAAACCTCACCAAAATTTAGTCCTCTATTGGAATGTAAAATCTAAAAGTTTTACGGTGTACTGAGGTAAGGAAGGACTAAATATTAAATGATTCAACAAGGTCAAATCAATAGACATTCTTATGTATTCAATCCAAGCTTTTTAACTTTCGTGACAGTGTTAATGTGCACTCCAGCAAGTTTAGCCGCCTCTTTTGCTTTGTATCCCTTTTTCAAATAATCCAGAACCTGTTTGCTTTGTGGTTTGGACAAAAAGTCAAGAATTGTTTCTTTTGCACCCAGTTTACGACCTCTATATTTGCCTTTTAGCTTTGCAATCGCAATCCCAGCTTGTTGATTTTCCTTGGATTGCAATCTACCCATCTCTCCAACGGTACCCAAGATTGATATCATAAGCTTAGTTATACTGTTCTCCTTTCCATCAGCATCAATAGTTCGAATACCCTGATTGATGAAAAATATTGGTATTCGCTTCTCAGTGAAAAAGTGGATGGTATTTAGGATGTCTCTAAGATTTCGTCCAAGCCTATCAATTTCCCACACGTGCAATTCTTTAAGAACTCCATGATTTATATATTTTAGAATTTCACCTCCACCATTTCTGTCAAAAAATGGAATGGCTCCACTACATTTATCCTCCAGGACAAGGTCAAAGTTTGTATCTGTTTTCTGCCTGTCAAGATTTTGGTCAATGGACGAAACACGGGTGTAAAGGATTTTCATATTATCACAATTTTAAATTACATATACATATACTCTATTTTTGTGATAAATGTTTCATTTTTAGACAATTACCTCCCTGAAAAAGGGCTAAAAAAAATCACATCCAAGGGTATACTCTATTTTTAGAATAACTTTAAAAAATTGATTTTCGCCACCGAGAATTCTTTAGAAGGATTAACAACCCTTTCTTCACCACTAAACTCCTAGATTTCTTGGAGAAAAAACCTTTTGAAACTCATTTCCTATTTGATAGTAAAAAACCGTACCTCTATATTAAAATTAGTAAACCAATTTAATTCTAATAAATGACCAGAAACTACGACTCCTTTTCAATGGGACTCATTTTATGTTTTGAAGATGCTTTTCCAAATGAAAAAATGCTAGCAGCAGAAGAATACCTAGCTGAAATAAGCACAGAATTTTTGATCAAAGCATCTTCATTTTTATTGACTTACAATGTAAATCGGGAAAAATTAGAAGACCCAAAATCATTCCTTGATATTTTCTTTTCAGAAGAGAATAATGCATTCAAAGAAAATATTCTACAGCATATGATTGAAATGAGAAAAAGGGCTAGAAAACCTGTAGGTGTTTTTCATGAATACTCTGGACTAAGGGTAATAGAAATTGCATTAGGCGCTGTGAGAATTGAAGGTGCTTATGATAACGGCAAATTAGAGAGGGATTTATTTAAATCCTTATTAGTCCTGAATACAGAGTTTTCAAATAGACAGATGAAAGCAATTGAAACTACCAATGACATTGATCAGAAGATTAGAATTCAGATATTAACATTCACAGCACATTATGCGGTTTTTGATAAATCAAATTATAAACTTGAAAAAATCTGGATGGCTCAAGTTATAAAGGCTTTTCTATTTTTTGAATTTCTAGAGTCATACGAGAACACAAAACCATTACTGAATGAATTTTGCAAATACTATGAGGTAAAGGATTGGAGAGAATACCTAGAGAGCCTGTTACCGATAACTCAAAATGTAATAAATAGGGCAGTGGAAGGGAACACAGACCTAATTGTTTCTAAAGATGATTCCTATGACAAAAATGTAAAGTTTTTAGAAAAACTAATTGTCACACCTTATGATTCAACAAATGAAAGTGACTTTTTGACATTAAGGTCTAAACCAATTTTAAAAACTAGCGAAGGGAAATATCGTATCATATTTGACATCTTTGCTACTGAATTGATTTTCAAAGGATTGTACTTTAAGCTAAGGGAGATAAATGACTTATTAGAAAAGAACAGAATTCCAGATTTAAAGGGGATGTATGGACTGGAGTTTTCAGAAAAGATTTTATTGTATAAATCAATTGAATCAATTTATCCTAAGGCTATTCAATACTCTGGAAAACAAATTGATGACATGGGGATTAATTCTGCACCTGACTACTATTTAAGAATAGGAAATAAAGTTCTGTTATTTGAATCAAAAGACTTTTTAATTCGTGCAGACAAAAAGTTCTCGTTTGACTATAATGTTTATGATGAAGAATTTGGTAAAACTCTTGACTTTGAAGAGAAAGCCAATGGTAGTTTAAAAAATGGAGCCGTTTTGCAATTAATTAAAAATGTTACTCGAGTACTAAGAAAGGATTTTCCTTTTGATAAGGGGATAAATCAGAAAGAGGTTAAAGTTTATCCGATTCTTGTTCTTCATGATCTCCAATATGAAGTTTTAGGCTTCAAAGATTTTGTAGACCAGTGGTATAATCAAGAACTGTTAATTTTGAAAGAGGAAGGGTTTAATGTGAATAGAATTCAACCTCTTACAATTGTTAATATTGATTCGTTGCTTTTATATCAAAAAGTACTTGAAACAACAAAGCCTCTATCAGATTTTATAGATGATTTCCATAGATTTAATATGAGTAAGATTCATTCAGAGGATGATTTCTATAGGAAAATGAGACCATTTGGATATTTTTTAGAGGAGCAAATTAGAATAAAAGGAATAGGTAAGAAACCAGATATTTTTTCAAAAATCGTTGACCAAATTTTAACAACTTCTGCTTCTTAATTCTTTACATGATTTTTAATCCTATAACAAAGTCACTCTTCACCGATTCAGGCGACCTAATCAAAAAACTGGATTGTCCGTTTCAGATTAAATGGTCCTCATTAGCTGCAAGCAAAGACGGAAAAAAAAGTAGAGTCTGTAGCGTTTGTGATCATTCGATTGTTGACACTTCTAAACTCACTGAACAAGAATTACTCAATATCATTAAAAAAAAACCTGATGCTTGCCTAAAGGTTGATCTAAATCAAGAGAATATTAGAATTACCAACGAATGAGAAAAAACATGATATCAATCAAAGATGAATTCACTGACTCTGGATTGCGAATTATTTATACGGCAAGAGATTCTAAAGAAATCAGGAAAGCATTTCAGTTAGGTTTTTATC